>JBGSTZ010000001.1:0-52571 GCA_041736255.1 Burkholderiaceae bacterium | reverse complement strand
TTTATGCCGTATTCAAATTGGAGTGCCTGAATATAAAGCTCAAAACAAACCATTTCGCGATAAGGGCAAAACTCTTCATCAAAGCAACCCGACAGGCCTATGCCGAACTACAGGCTCTGCAGGCTGCGTAACATCAGTTAAGCAACGTATTTTTAATGCTCGCAATTAATATATGCGGAAAATGCCATGTTTATGTTCATACTCACTATAAATTTACGCAATAAAATTGCGTGTAGCTAAAAGAATATCTCGTAGCCGAGCTTCATGATCAGCGCCGTCACCAGCACCAGAAACAACACCCGCACAAAACCGGCGCCCTTGTGCAACGCCAGCCAGGTGCCGCACACGGCACCTACGATATTGGCCAGCGCCATCGGCAACGCAACTTGCCACAGCACATAACCGGCCGGCACGAAGAAAGCCAGCGCGGCTGCATTGGTGGCGATATTGACGAATTTGGCTGCGGCCGAGGCATTCAGAAAATCAAACGCAAAGAACCGGATGAACAGGAAAATCAAAAAACTGCCGGTGCCAGGCCCGAACAAACCATCGTAAAAACCGATCGCGCCGCCGATCAATACCGCGATCATCTTTTCGTATCGTCCCACCTGCACCGGCTTGTGAATGGTGCCGAAATCTTTCTTCCGCAGCGTATAAATTGCGATCACTACCAGCAAAAAGAACACCACCGGCTTCAGCAATGATTGCGGCACCATCGACACCGTCGCTGCGCCGACGAACGCCATCACGAACGCGCTAAATGTTGCCGGCAACACCAGCGTCCAGGCGATGCGCACCCGTTTGAAATAAGAGCGCGCAGAGAAAAAAGTACCGGCAATCGCCGCCACTTTATTAGTGCCGAACAGGCTCGCCGGCGCGGTAGCCGGCATCAAATTGAGCAGAGCGGGAATTTGGATCAGGCCACCGCCACCGACTGCCGCATCAATCAAGCCGGCAAAAAAAGCAAACAGGCACAGCAACAGTATTTCGGTCATTGGAATAGCAGGCTTGGAAGCATCAGGGTGAATCGGCGCAGGTTGGGTGTGTGCAGCCGATCAATGCCAGTCAGTTTAACGCCTGACGCAACCACGTGTTACGCCATAGCATCAGTCACTCTGACTGCCTGCCACGCACCCTCTACGGTAGAATGCTTTCAACCAATATCAATCCAACACCTCATCGAAGAAACCACATGAGCACCGACATCAAAAAAGGCAACGAACCGAAGCAAGGTTCAGCCAAAGCATCGATAACTGCATCGATGACTGCAACAGCCACAGTCACCTCCAACTTCCTGCGCGCCATCGTCGAAACCGACCTCCAGGCCGGCACTTACCACCGCTCCGGTTTGCCGAATGTGATCACTCGCTTTCCACCCGAGCCGAACGGCTATCTGCACATTGGCCACGCCAAGTCGATCTGCCTGAATTTCGGCCTGGCGCGCGATTATTCCGGACGCTGCCACCTGCGCTTTGACGACACCAACCCGGCCAAGGAAGATCAGGAATACGTCGACACCATCATCGACAGCGTCAAGTGGCTCGGCTTCAACTGGGAACAAGACGACATCGAATATCTGCATTACGCCAGCGACTACTTCGACCAGCTCTACAGCATGGCCGAATACCTGATCAACAGCGGCCACGCGTATGTCGACAGCCAAAGCGCCGAAGACATGGCCGCCAACCGCGGCGACTTCAACAAGCCCGGCGTCAACTCGCCATTCCGCGAGCGCTTGCCCGCCGAATCGCTGGACCTGTTTCGCCGCATGAAGGCCGGCGAATTCAAGGATGGCGAACACATCCTTCGCGCCAGGATCGACATGACCTCGCCCAACATGAACCTGCGCGACCCGGCAATTTACCGCATCCGCCACGCGCACCATCACCGCACCGGCGACACTTGGTGCATTTACCCGATGTACGATTTCACGCATCCGCTGTCGGACGCGATCGAGCACATCACACATTCGGTCTGCACGCTCGAATTTCAAGATCATCGCCCGTTCTACGACTGGATCATCGAGCGCTGCGTTGAAGGCGGCTTCTTCCAGCAACCGGTGCCGCGCCAGTACGAATTCGCGCGCCTGAACCTGACCTACGTCGTCACCAGCAAGCGCAAACTGCGCCAACTGGTGGACGAAGGCATCGTCGACGGCTGGGACGATCCGCGCATGCCCACCATCGTCGGCATCCGCCGCCGCGGCTACACGCCGGAATCGATCCAACTGTTCTGCGAGCGCATCGGCGTCACCAAATCCGACGGCTGGATCGACATGAGCACGCTCGAAGGCTGCCTGCGCGAAGACCTCGACCCGAAAGCCCCGCGCGCTGCCGCCGTATTGCGCCCTTTGAAACTGATCATCGATAATTTCCCCGCAGAGTTGCGCGACGCCTGCACTTCACCGATCCACCCGCATTACCCGGAACGCGGTCTGCGCCACTTCAACATCAGCCGCGAACTCTGGATCGAGCAAGATGATTTCATGCAAGAACCGAGCAAAGGTTATTTCCGCCTCTATCCGCCGATCGGCGACAAGGCCGGCAACAAAGTACGGCTGCGCTACGGCTATGTCATCGAATGCACCGGCTGCGACAAGGACGTCGACGGCAAGGTAATCGCCGTGCATTGCAACTACTTCCCCGACAGCAAAAGCGGCACCGAAGGCAGCGCCAATTACAAAGTCAAAGGCAACATCCACTGGGTCAGCAGCCACGAAGCGCTGCAAGCCGAAGTACGTTTGTTTGATCGTCTGTTCACAGACCCGCAGCCCGACGCCAGCGGCAAAGACTTTAAACTTGTTCTAAACCCGACCGCCAAGGAAGTCGTAACCGCCTACCTGGAACCCGGCTTGGCCGCAGCCATGCCGAACGACCATTACCAGTTCGAACGCCAAGGCTATTTTGTGGTGGATCGGGTTGATTCGGTGGCGGGGAAACCGGTGTTTAATCGGGTGGTGACTTTGAAGGATTCTTGGGGGAAGTAAATTCCAAGAATATTCTGTCTATGCGTTTGGAGAATGATCTGTGTTCACAAAGAAATATGGCAAAACGATAAAAATGTTCCTGATGGACGCAGAACCAAACGGCCGCATGATTTGCGAGTTGTCGAACTGGACGGGCAAAGCGTACAGAATTCCAAGAAACAGAGTCAAAGACTGCTCTGACAGGTCTGATCTTAAAGGTACCGCCGTTTATCTTTTGTTTGGCAAGCCCGAGTCTAACGATGGGAAATTTCTTGTATATGTAGGTGAAGCCGAAAACATCTATAACCGATTGGTCCAACACATCGCAGAAAAAGACTATTGGAATGAAGCTGTCGTATTCATAAGCAAGGATGAAAATCTTAACAAAGCCCACATCAAGTACTTGGAATCAAGATTGTATGATGCTGCGGTTTTTGCAAATCGGTACGAAATAAAAAATAGTGTAACTCCAACAAAATCTTCCATCTCAGAAAATGATCAAGCTGAGATGGAAGAATTTTCCGAATACATCAAAATGCTCATAAATGTGATGGGATTCAAAGTTTTCGAACCTATTCATAGCAATCAGGCCAAAGATAACAAAGAAGAAAATTTCTTATATATTCATGCTGCTAGAGGCGCAAACGCAAAAGGTCAGCGCACATCTGACGGTTTGGTGGTACTTAACGGTTCTGAGATTGCTATTTTGCCAGCCGCATCTTTTCCCATCGGTGTTGCAAAATTGAGGCAAGAATTGCTCGATGGAGAAATTGTGCTTGAAGTGAACAATAAACTCACTTTTAAGGACGACTATTTGTTTAACAGCCCTTCTGCGGCAGCGGCTGTCGTCATGGGTCGAAGCGCGAACGGACTACTAGAATGGAAAGACAAGTCAGGAAAAACCTTGAAAGATATTGAGTACAACGAAATTGAAAAAGCAAACGTAGCCTCCGTTCTTTCGTAAGGCTATATGTTGCACACCGTCACGCGTAGGGTGTCAATAGCGAAGCGTATTGCGCCGTATGACACGAACCACATACGGCGCAATACGCTTCGCTATTGACGCCCTACAATTGCACCTTGCTCAATTAAATCGTTACCAGCCCAACGCTCAAGCTCAACTCCACTTCAATAATTGAATAAACCAAGATGCCCCAACCCCACGTCATAGTCATAGGCGGTCCCAATGGCGCAGGCAAATCCACCATTGCACCGCTGGTCCTGCGTGACTATCTGGCGATTCCGGATTTCGTAAATGCGGATCAGATCGCTGCCGGACTTTCCGCTTTTAATCCGGAAGCCGCTGCGTTTGAAGCGGGGCGCATCATGTTGCGTCGTTTGCATGAATTGGCTGGCTCGGGCAAGAGCTTTGCGTTTGAATCGACCTTGTCGAGTCGTACCTTTTCGGTTTTCCTGACTAAACTGAAAGCGCAAGGCTATCGGGTTGATCTTTGCTATGTCTGGCTGAATAGCGTGGCGCTGGCGCAAGAACGGGTTGCGTTGCGCGTGCGGATGGGCGGTCATGATATTCCGCCCGATGTTATCGAACGACGCTATGCACGCAGCGTACAAAATTTTCGCTCGCTGTATTTGCCGATTGCGGACAGATGGAGGGTATTTGATAACTCTGAATCTATTAACCCGCATATGGTTGCGGCAGGCGCGGTTGGCGTACCGGACACAATCTACGAGGAGGCATCATGGAACAAGATTCAATCAATTTAAATCAGCAGCCCGATCCTATTGATGAAAAATTACGGGATACTGCAGCCATGGAAAAAATCTTCAAGCAAGCTGTTTTTGAAGCGATCGACAAGGCGCAGCGCCTGGGATTTTTGCCCATCCCGCCGCAATCCGGGGCAGAAAAACATACTCTGTAGCAAGTATCCCGCCTTGCCATTTCCAAAAACTTGATCGGTCTTAAGGCAATCACTCAGCGCAATAAATAGGATAACGTATTACTTTTCTGGAATTTACCATGTCAATCCAAGCAACTCCTGAAGTTTATCAATTCGATGTGCGCGGCGTTTCAAAGCGCTTGCGCCATGCAGCCATTTTCGGTGCGCTGGAATCGTTGGAGCAAGGCGATGTGATGCGCTTTATCAACGATCACGATCCACTGCCTTTGCTGGGCCAGATTGCGCAGCGCTACGCTGGCCAAGTGCACCATGAATATGTGAAAAATGGCCCGGATGCGGTGGTGATTGATTTCACCATTCATCCAAAACAACCGGCAGCAGCGGCCGCATCTGGTGCAAATAATGCGGATGATGCGCCGCAAGCAGGCGGATGCGGCGGTGGTGGCGGTGGTTGTGGCTGCAAGGGCTAATCTGTAATGCCATCATTGATGCCATTCCATCAATGATGGTGCTTTTCCCAATCTTGGATTCCCTGCCAAGATATACTAAATACCGTATTTTTTAAGCGCCCATGAATTACTACGGGCGTTGATGCAATATCTAACATACTCCAGCATATTTAATTAAGATACGACTTCTCGGCCTGCGCGTTAGGCTTCGCTGCGTTCAGCGCCAACCTACGGGCCAAGGCAAAAGGCCCGGCTCCTGCTGCGGCAATCGCCATTTTTGATCGTATTCAATTTTCGCCAGATACAGTCCGTCTGGACTGAATGTTGGCGCCGCATACTTCCTGTCGCGCCCTTCCAGCACTTCCTTTAGCCAATCGGCTGGCTTTTTGCCATTACCGATGAATATCAGCGAGCCGACGATATTTCTGACCATGTGATGCAAAAAAGCATTGCCACGCAAGGTGATTACGATCAAATGGTCGTTGCGCGCAATGTCGATCGCATGCATGGTCCGCACCGGAGATTGCGCCTGGCACTGCGAAGCCCGGAAGGCAGAGAAATCATGCACGCCAATCAGCGATTGGGCGGCGATGCGCATGTTGTTTTCATCCAGCGCACGAAACACCCAGCCGACTTTTCCAGTCAACAAGGGCGACCGGACCGGATGGTTGTAGATGACGTAGTGGTAAGTGCGCGCGGTGGCGCCAAAGCGCGCATGAAATTTCTCCGTTGCGTGGCTCGACGGGGGTTCAGCCGCATTGTCTGCCGCGTCGTCCTCACGTTTGACTTCACAGGCCCAGCGCACTGCAATCGAGGGCGGCAGAAAAGCATTCACGCCGCGCACCCAGGAGGCCGTTTCCCGGCTGACATCGGTATCAAAATGCACGACTTGTTCTATCGCGTGAACGCCTGCATCTGTGCGGCCGGCGCATACGGTTGCTGTTTCGTGTCGGGTAAATTTGCCGAGTGCGGATTCCAGCACATCCTGAACTGTTCTGCCATCCGGTTGGGTTTGCCAGCCGGACCAGGGCGAACCGTCGTACTCAATACCGAGGGCAATGCGCTTCAATTAATATCCATCCCAGTTTGCATCAATGTGTAATCAGACCAGTTCGGCCAGCATGGTTTTGGCTTTCTCGATTTGCGCTGACGAGCCATCTTGTAACACTTCTTCTAGCAATTCACGAGCGCCTTCCTTGTCGCCAATTTCTTGATAAGCAACAGCCAGGTCGAGTTTTGTCGACATTTCCACATCGCCCAAAGCCACATCGGATTGCTTCACGTTATCTACCAATACATCCGGAGCCGATGCGGCTGGCAATTCAACAGGATCAAAGTCCAGATCGAAGCCGGACAAATCGAACTCCAGACTAGGCGCTGCCGGCTCTTCAAATGTTTCAGTTTCAGGCGCAATTTCAGCTTCCAGTTCTGCTTTAGGTGCAATATCTATTTCGGGTAAAGCGTCTTTAATTGGATCCGCCAACGATTGCTGCGGAGCCTGTGCGGCATCTGCTTTGTCAGTTGCCGTGCTTCCCGGAAGATCAAAATTAATTTCATCCAAATCAAACTTGGGGAAAATTGAAATTGGCCCGGCTTCTGTGGCTTTCTCCAGCACGTCCGGCTCATTCAGGGATGTCGTTATAAAATCAAGGCTGCTGTCGTCAGATTCCTTCTTTTTAGCATCCTTGACTGCATCTTCAGTCGCGGTAACGTCAGACGCTGATGCGAAGTCATCCATATCGCCTAAATCAAAATCCAGCCCATTGGAAATCGAATTTTCTGCCTCGGCGAGGTAATCAGGAACCAATTCAGTCAGATCAGTCGATTCGGCAGAATCAGGTTTGGGTTCAATTGCCGGTGCCGCCTCGATAGTGTCGATAGTTTCGAATGCAAACTCCGCCGCGTTCGAATCAACGCCGACATCCGATGTCGAATTGTTCAGCAGGGCTTCTGGATCAAGTTCTTCCAGGGGCAAAGTTGGTGCACCCAATATAGCTGCGCCAGACACAGCTGCGCCTGATACAGCGGCCTTGGGTGCAGCTTCTTCAGGAAGCGCACCGCCAGCATATAAAGGATTGTTCGGGTCCAGCACGGCGCCGAGCCGCGCTGCCTGATGCCACTCATCAGTTTCCCCTTTTGTCATTCCATACAGCTCACTGGCAAGCATCTCAAATGAGCGTAAATCTTTCCGATTCGCATAAATCTCAAGCAGCTTCAAACGTACTGGGTGACGATCCGGTTGCGTCCTCAAAGCTTCTTTCAGGATTTCTTCCGCCTGAGCGTCGCGCCCATAAGCAATGTACACATCTGCTTCAGCGACCGGATCGACTTCATTTGCGTCGAGTTGGCTAGCGGACGGTGCAAAACTGGAATTGAAGACGCTATTGTTGGTATCTACGCTTTGGCCACCGGTTGAGCCAAAAAGTGAATTCGTTTGCAAACTCGCTGCAGCAAAAGCGCTGTCACCAAATTTGTTAACCGGTTTTTTTCTGCGGCGCGTGCTGTAAATGCCCAACCCGCCTAACAAAGCGAACAGAAGTCCGGCGCCCGGCAAGAATAAAGGATTATCCAGCAACTGATCGAAGAAACCTGTTTTGGCGAGCGGTGTTGCGGCAGGCGTTATCGGCTTTGCTAGCGGAACAGTTTTCACAGCCGGTGCAGACTCTGCAGTTTGCACATTCAGCTGCTGTTCAGTCAGTGCTTTATTTTTGATTTCCAGAAGCTGTTGCAAGTCGCTTAAATTTTTCTCCAGTATCTGGATGCGCGCAGTCGCTTCCTCTAACGCTTTTTCGGTTGCAACTGTATTTTCGCCACCAGGCGCAATGCCGTTAGCCATGCCGGCTGTGCTACCGGAGACAGCATCGGCTTTAGAGAGTTGTAATTTATCTTTTGATTCAGAAACATTTGCCTGGGTTTCTTCTACCTTAGTTTCAATTTTACCTACTGCACTTTGCGTATTTTGTGCGTTTGCTGCAGCGGATTTTGCTGCATCCTTTGCAACTTTTCCGGCCAATTGGTTACGATATGCATTGAAATCAGCGGCCTGAGCAACTACCACCGCAGAAGCAACGGATGGTGCAACTTTGCTTGTAGTATTGCTATCTGGAACCGACAAAACAGTGCCAGTATGCATCCGGTTCATGTTGTTGCTGGCAAATCCATCAGGATTTGCCCGGTACAACGCAACCAACATTTGATCGAGCGATATACCTTCCGGCTTAAATTTCAACGCGACAAGAGTCAGCGTATCCCCGCTCTTGACTTTATAAGTGTTTGATTTTTTGGCTTCGATTGCCCTGGAACCAGAACGTGCCACAGAGTTATTAGCCTGCGCCACCCGCTCTGGCCGTTGCGGTACCGCAACGGCCGCTGCTGGCGCAGCAGCAACAGGCACCGCCATCGGCGTAACTACCTGAGTATTCCGACTCAAGCGCAAGTCAACCGGATCCAGCAAGAATGTGTATTCGCGAATCAAGCGACCTTTATTGCCGCCCAGCTCAAGCAATACGTCCACAAACGGCTCATTGATGGGCTGCGTCGAAGTCAGGCTAATGACTTGCCGCCCTCCACGCTGCACAATAGCAAAACGCAATGACAGCAAAACAGGATTGAAATCAATTTTAGCTTGTCGATATGCATCGGTTGGAGCCAGCTTTGCCACTAAAGATACGGCCTCATCTTGATCCACAGAAGATAATTCAATTTCCGCCCTGAGCGGCTGTCCAAGCGAAGACAACACCGTCAATTTTCCCAAGCCGGCAGCATGCGCGGTAGAAAACAATAGGGCCGAAGCCACAGCCGCGCCGAGTGTTCTCAGGCTAAACGACATTAATGTGGACGGTTTTTTGCGATGCATATTGATTGGCATATTTGCTTACGGTTAGCTTAACTTGCAAGAAGCATGATCAATACTTCCAGGCAATTTTTTCTCAAGGCGATGAACATATCACTACCATCTTTGGTGCGCAAGCGAACCCTTTTCCATCAATCCGCTCGTCCTTGAAACGCAAAACCCACCCAATATTCTTGCGAAGAAAATTCGGTGGGTTGGATTTATAAATCCACAATCAATTTATGCTTCCAGCAATATCCGTAGCATCCTGCGCAAGGGTTCTGCGGCACCCCACAGCAGTTGGTCGCCGACGGTGAATGCGGAAAGGTATTCGCCACCCATTTGCATTTTGCGCATGCGCCCGACCGGGATGTTGAGGCTGCCAGTGACTGCAGCTGGCGTCAAATCCCGCATCGATGCTTCACGGTTGTTCGGCACCACTTTTACCCATTGATTATTCTGCGCGATGATGTCATTGATTTCATCCAGCGGCACATCTTTTTTGAGTTTGATGGTCAATGCCTGGGAATGACAGCGCATCGCGCCGACGCGCACGCACAGGCCATCCACTGGAATCGCTCTGGAACCAAACCCTTCGCCTTTGCCGAGAATTTTGTTGGTTTCGGCACCAGCTTTCCACTCTTCGCGCGACTGGCCATTGCCAAGATCCTTGTCTATCCATGGAATCAGGTTGCCGGCCAGAGGGGCACCGAATTGCTGGGTTTCATTAGCGCCCATGCCGTGTTGCGTAGCGAGTACTTGACGGTCGATTTCCAGGATGGCGGAAGCCGGATTATCCAGCAACGCCTTCACCGAAGAATTGATGGTGCCAAACTGGGTCAGCAATTCGCGCATGTGCTGAGCGCCGCCGCCCGAGGCCGCCTGATACGTCATCGCAGACATCCAGTCCACCAGATCGTGCTGGAACAAGCCGCCCAAACCCATCAGCATGCAAGACACGGTGCAATTGCCGCCTGCATAGGTTTTTACGCCGTTATTGAGCGCAGTTCTGATAACACCCAGATTGACGGGATCGAGAACGATAATGGCATCGCCCTGCATCCGCAAGGTCGATGCTGCATCGATCCAGTAGCCATTCCAACCGGTTGCACGCAGTTTCGGGAAAATTTCGGTGGTGTAATCGCCACCTTGGCAAGTCACGATGATGTCGCATTTCTTGAGCGCATCAAGGTCATTGGCGTCTTTCAACGTCGTTTCATTCTTCGCCATCGCCGGCGCTGTGCCGCCTGCATTCGAAGTCGAGAAGAATACCGGTTCGATATAGGCGAAATCGCCCTCTTCCTGCATGCGCTGCATCAGAACCGAACCGACCATGCCACGCCAACCTACTAATCCGACTAATTTCATAATTTCCTCACGTGCAATTTTTAAAAATATTTCAATGCAAGGCAGACCTTACTCGGTCCGTCAGACCAATGCTTGCAAGACTGCCGCGCCCATTTCCTGGGTGCCGACCTTGCGCGTGCCTGCTTCATAGATATCCGGCGTGCGCAAACCCTGCGCCAGCACTTTTTTAACTGCCGCTTCAATCCGATCCGCCTGTTCTGCCTTGTTCAGCGAATAGCGCAACATCATCGCGGCCGACAAAATCGTTGCCAGCGGATTGGCCACGCCTTGGCCGGCGATATCGGGTGCGGAACCGTGCGACGGCTCATACAGCCCCTTGTTGCTGGCGTCCAGCGAAGCCGACGGCAGCATGCCGATCGAGCCGGTCAGCATCGCGGCGCAATCCGACAAAATATCACCGAACAGATTGCCCGTAACTAGGACGTCGAATTTCTTCGGCGCCCGCACCAGTTGCATGGCGGCGTTGTCGACATACATATGGTCCAGCGTCACGTCCGGATATTCTTTGTGGACGTCGGTGACGATGTCGCGCCAGAACTGAAAAGTTTCCAGCACATTGGCCTTGTCCACGCTTGTCAGGCGTTTGTCGCGCTTTTGCGCAGCCTGGAATGCGACGTGGGCAATCCGGCGGATTTCACCTTCTGCATAGCGCATGGTGTCGAAACCTTCGCGCTGACCCTTGAAAGGACCATCTGGGCATTCGCGCACGCCGCGCGGTTGGCCGAAATACACGTCGCCGGTCAGTTCGCGGATGATCAGAATATCCAGCCCGGAAACCACTTCCGGCTTCAATGTGGATGCGCCAGCCAGTTCCGGATACAGGATAGCCGGCCGAAAATTGGCAAACAGATTCAGGTTCTTGCGCAAACCGAGAATTGCTTGTTCCGGACGCAACGAGCGTTCCAACGTGTCGTATTTCCAGTCGCCGACCGCGCCAAACAGGATCGCATCAGCTTCTTTCGCCAGTTTCAGCGTGCTATCCGGCAACGGATGGCCGTGCGCTGCATAAGCGGCTCCGCCAACCGGGGCAGTTTCAATTTCGAAAGATTCTCCCAACACATTCAGGACCAGCAACGCTTGTTCGATAATTTCAGGGCCGATGCCATCGCCCGGCAAGACTGCAATTTTCATGTTGGATCTTTGTTTTTAAATAGTATTGGCCAACCAGGGTTGGGAGGCAATGTGACGTTCTTCGAAAGCGTGAATCATGTCTGACTGACGCAATGTCAGCCCAATGTCATCCAATCCATTGAGCATGCAATACTTCCTGAAAGTATCAATATCAAAAGGATACGCGACGCTGCCATTGGTCGTCGTCACTAATTGCTTTTCCAGATCGATGACCAGCCGGAATCCCGGAAACGCCTTGACTTCATCAAACAAGTGGTCCACCTGCGACTCGGTCAGAGCAATCGGCAGCAGGCCGTTCTTGTAGCAGTTATTGAAGAAAATATCAGCGAAGCTCGGCGCAATCACGGCCCGGAAACCGTATTGCTCCAGCGCCCACGGCGCATGTTCGCGCGAGGAACCGCAACCGAAATTCTTGCGCGTCAAAAGAATGGAAGCGTCCTGATAACGCGGTTGATTCAAGATGAAATCGGGATTGATCGGGCGCCGGGAATTATCCTGCCCGGGCTCGCCATGATCCAGATAACGCCATTCATCAAACAGGTTCGGGCCGAAGCCGGAGCGCTTGATGGATTTCAAAAATTGCTTAGGGATGATGGCATCGGTATCGACATTTGCACGATCCAACGGGGCCACCAGGCCATCGAGTACGGTAAATTTTTCCATAATGTGCTTTATTTCCTCGCTGCGCCCTCAACTTTACTGCCTACTTTTTGGACATCCTGACCAAACCCTTGCATGGTGTTGCAAGCGCTCAGAAATAAAACGATACAGCCCAGAGCGAATAATTTTTTCATTTTGATTTTTAGAGATAAGTGGATTAACGTGAATTAACGAAACAAGCGCACATCTACAAAATGTCCGGCGATGCCGGCAGCAGCCGCCATTTCGGGCGACACCAAATGGGTACGACCGCCCTGCCCTTGGCGTCCTTCAAAATTGCGGTTCGAGGTCGAAGCGCAGCGCTCGCCTGGCTCCAGCCGGTCGGCATTCATGGCCAGGCACATCGAGCAACCCGGGTCACGCCATTCAAAACCGGCATCCCGGAAAATCTTGTCCAGCCCTTCGCGCTCGGCCTGATCCTTGACCAGACCGGAGCCTGGCACCACCATTGCCAACCGCACATTTGAAGCACGATATTTGCCGCGCACTACAGCTGCGGCTGCACGCAAATCTTCGATACGCGAGTTGGTGCAGGAACCGATGAAAACCTTGTCGATGCGAATGTCGGCAATTGCGGTATTCGGCTTCAAAGCCATGTAAACCAGCGCTTTTTCCATTGCATCGCGCTTGACCGCGTCTTTTTCCTGGTCCGGGTCCGGCACCCGATCCTCAATCGAAACTACCATTTCAGGCGATGTGCCCCAGGTTACTTGCGGCTTGACTTCGGTTGCATTTAAGGTCACTACCAAATCGAAACGGGCGCCAGCGTCGGTATGCAGCGTGCGCCAGTAATCGACTGCACGGTCCCAATGCGGGCCGACCGGGGACAATGGCCGTCCCTTGACGTAATTGATCGTGATGTCGTCGACGCCGATCATGCCGGCGCGGGCACCGGCTTCGATCGCCATGTTACAGATAGTCATCCGGCCTTCCATCGACAGGCTGCGGATGGTCGAGCCGGCAAACTCAATCGCATAACCGGTGCCGCCGGCGGTGCCGATCTTGCCGATGATGGCCAGCACGACATCCTTGGCGGTGACGCCTAACGGCAGCGCGCCGTCCACCTGCACCAGCATCGCCTTGGATTTTTTCGCCAGCAAAGTTTGCGTCGCCAGCACGTGTTCGACTTCGGAAGTGCCGATGCCGTGCGCCAGGCAACCGAAGGCGCCATGGGTGGAAGTGTGCGAATCGCCGCAGACTACCGTCATGCCGGGCAGCGTTGCGCCCTGTTCCGGCCCGATCACATGGACGATGCCCTGGCGATTGTCGCGCATGTTGAAGTAGGTCAGACCGTATTCAGCAGCGTTGGCATCCAGCGTCTCGACTTGCAAACGCGAAGTCGGGTCAGCAATGCCATGGATGCGGTCGGTGGTAGGCACATTGTGGTCCGCCACCATCAGATTGGCGGCTACCCGCCACGGCTTGCGCCCGGCTAGTTTCAGCCCTTCGAAAGCTTGCGGGCTGGTGACTTCGTGCAGCAGATGGCGGTCGATATACAGTATCGTGGTGCCGTCTTCGCCGGCATGTACAACATGCGAATCCCAAAGTTTGTCGTAAAGCGTATTGGCCATTTTTTAAGCTACTGTAATGTAAATTCTGGTGTGAATTCGGGTGTAAATACACGTACAAATGCGTGAATTAGCGTTGGATTATGGCATATCTGTACGCAGTGCGAAATCGAGTACGGCGAATACGGGCCTGCGAAATTTACCGCGCAAGATCGAACGCCCATCAGCGCTGTATCACCGTTCCTTCCTGGCCTGCTCAAACTGCGGCATCACGCGCTGCGCATATTCGGTCAGATCGTTCATCCGGCTTTCACGCGAAGGATGGGTCGACAGGAACTCCGGCGGCGCGCTACTGCTGGCTTGCGCCATTTTTTGCCACAGGCTGATTGCGGCGCGTGGGTCAAAACCGGCACGGGCAGCCAGTTCAACGCCGATGCGATCGGCTTCGGTTTCGTGCAGGCGCGAATTCGGCAAGCCTATACCCAGCTGCAAGCCGGTGCTGGCAATCTTACCCAGTCCGCCGATGCCATAAATGGACCCGAGAATTTCAGCACCGGCCGAGGCCAGATCGGTTCCCACCTGTTGCGAAGCGCGCTCACGGGCATGCTCGCGCAGCGCGTGGGCGATTTCATGGCCGAGCACCGCAGCCAACTCATCATCAGTAATCCGCAGCTTTTCAATCAGGCCGGTGTAGACCGCAATCTTGCCGCCAGGCATACACCAGGCATTGACTTCGGCTGCGGTAATTAGGTTCTGTTCCCATTGCCAGCTGCGTGCGTCGGGCCGGAATACGCCAGTCTGTGCGATCAGTCGAGACGAAATACTGCGAATCCGGTTCAGTTGCTCGGCATTCTGGTTCAGCGTACCCTTCTTGCGCGCATCGGCCAGCACTTCCGCGTATTGCTGCCGCGCCGCCTGTTCTATCTGCGACTCCGACACCGACATTCTTTGCGTGCGACCAACGCCGACCGCGCCGCCTTGAGTAGTCTGGACTGGACTACAGGAAGCCAGAACCAGTGCCACCAACAGCCCCCCGAGCGGCTTGGAAATTTTACGAATACGGATATTTTTCATCTTGCGTTTCCTTGATCGGCAATTTCGTAGATATTCTGTTAAAAATCAGGCATTTTTTGCATTGGAACAACAGCTTCGTAGCTGCGAATTTATTCGCAGTTTTAACGCTTTCATGCGAGTTGGTGCGAATGAATTCGCACCTACGACAAAATGCTATCCCAATGAGCGTAATCGTCAATATTTTTCACACTCGCAGTGGCATAAGATGAGTTTCACCCATCCTACGCCACTGCGCTCGCAACTTGTCCCTTCAGCGCATAAGCCGAAGCTGCCAGCAGACGCTGCGTGTAAGGGTGGCTCGGCTGCAACATAACTGCTTCGGTCGGTCCGGATTCCAGCACTTTGCCATCTTTCAGCACCATGACCCGGTGCGCCATCGCGCGGATCACGGCCAGATCGTGGCTTATGAACAAATACGCCATACCGTATTTGCGTTGCAATTCTGCCAGCAACAGCAACACCTGCTGCTGCACCGAAACGTCCAGCGACGAAGTCGGCTCGTCCAGCAGGATCAGCGCCGGCTTCAACACCAGCACGCGAGCAATCGCGATGCGCTGGCGCTGGCCGCCGGAAAATTCATGCGGATAACGCATCAGCATGTCGGCGCTCAGGCCGACTTCGAGCAAGCCGCCGATAACCGCAGCGCGCAAGGCGGCAGCGTTTAGTTGCGGCTGGTGCAGGGCCAGCCCTTCGCCGACGATTTGCTCGATGGTGCGGCGCGGCGACAGCGAGGCGCCCGGGTCCTGGAACACCACCTGCATCTTGGCGCGCAAGGGCCGGACCGCGGCGCTCGACATCGCGCTCACTGGTTGTCCGTCAAACTGAATCTGGCCTTCGACCACCGCCGGCGACAGCCGCAGCAAAGCCATGCCCAGCGTCGATTTGCCGGAGCCGGATTCGCCGACGATGCCCAGCGTTTCGCCCTGTTGCAGCGTCAGCGTAACGTCATCGACGGCGATAAATTGCGATTTTTTGAACCAGCCCTGCTTGATCTGGAAGGTGCAGCTCAACTTTTGCGCGGCCAGCAATATCGGCGCGTCGGTCGCCACCGGATTGAGCTGGCGTTGCGGACGACTGGCCAGCAATTGACGCGTGTAAGCTTGGCGCGGATGGGCAAACAATTCTGCAGTCGGCGCGATTTCGACCAGGCGGCCCTGCTCCATCACGCCGACCCGGTCGGCAAAATGACGCACCAGATTCAGGTCGTGCGAAATAAACAGCACCGCCATGTTTTCTTCGCGCTGCAACTGATTCAGCAACTCCAGAATTTGCACCTGGATCGTCACGTCCAGCGCGGTAGTCGGCTCGTCGGCGATCAGCAGCTTCGGCTTGCAGGCCAGCGCCATCGCGATCATCGCACGCTGGCGCTGGCCGCCGGAGAGCTGATGCGGATACGACAAAGCCCGCCGTGCAGCTTCCGGAATGCCGGTCTTGTTCAGCAGTTCGACGGTGCGCAGCGCGGCCGCCTTGGTGCTGATGCCTTCATGCTGGATCAGCACTTCAGCAATCTGGTTACCGATGGTAAATAGCGGATTCAAAGCCGTCATCGGCTCCTGAAAGATCATCGCCACCTCCTTGCCGCGTACTGCGCGCATCGCGGCTTCCGAGCGGCGTAGGATGTCTTGGCCCTCGAACAGGATTTTCCCGCCATAGTGCGCATCCTGATTCAATCGCAAAATCGACAAGGCGGTGACAGTCTTGCCAGAACCGGATTCTCCGACTATCGCCAGTTTTTCGCCGGCGGCAATCGTGAAACTGACGTCATTGACCACGGTTGACAAGCCAAAGGCCACGCTCAGGTTTTGTATCTCAAGCAAGCTCATGCCTTCCTCCGTACATCCAGCGCATTGCGCAAGGCGTCGCCGATATTCGTCAGCAGCAGCAAAGTAATAGTCAGCACTGCGAAGGTCGACAGCGCAATCCACCAGGCATCCAGATTATTCTTGCCCTGGGCAAGCAGTTCGCCCAAGCTCGGCGTCGATGGCGGCACGCCCAGCCCGAGGAAATCCAGGCTGGTCAGCGCCAGGATTGCGCCGCTCATGCGAAACGGCAAAAAAGTGACCACCGGCGTCAGGCTGTTCGGCAGCACATGACGCCAGATGATTTGCCCGTTCGACAAGCCCAGCGCGCGCGCCGCCTGCACGTATTCCAAGTTGCGGTTGCGCAGGAAATCGGCGCGCACATAATCCGACAAGCCCATCCAGCCGAACAGCGACAGCAGGATCAACAGCAGGCCGATGCTGGGTTCGAAGATCGAAGAGAAGATGATCAGCAAATACAGTTCCGGCATCGAACTCCAGATTTCCATGAAGCGCTGGAACAGCAAATCGGTCTTGCCGGCAAAATAGCCCTGCACCGCGCCGGTGACCATGCCCAACAGCACGCCGGTAAACGTCAGCGCCAGCGCAAACAGCACCGAGACCCGGAAACCGTACAGCAGGCGCGCCGTCACATCACGGCCGCGGTCGTCGGTGCCGAGCCAGTTTTCGCTCGACGGCGGGGCTGGATTGGGCGACTCAGCAAAATAATTCAGCGTGTTGAAACTGTAATGGTTAGGCGGATAAATCGCCCAGTTGCCGTTTTTGCTGAACTGCTCGCGGATGAACGGGTCCAGATAATCGGCCTGCGAATCGAAGTCGCCGCCGAAGGTTTTTTCCGAATAGGTTATCAGCACCGGAAACACTAATTCGCCGTTGTAACGGGCAATCAGCGGCTTATCGTTGGACAGTAATTCACCCATCAGGCTGAGTCCGAACAAAACGGAAAACAGGATCAGGCTCCAGTAACCGCGACGGTTTTGTTTGAAACGCAACCAGATGCGGCGTCCCGGCGATATGGAAATAGGCGCTGTTGTCATTTGTTCAGACTTTCAAACTGCACCCGCGGGTCGGCCCAGACGTAACACAGGTCGCCCAGCAACTTGACCACTAGGCCAATTAGCGTAAACAAATACAGCGTCCCCATTACCACCGGATAATCGCGCCGCACCACGGATTCGTACGACAACAAGCCCAGGCCGTCGAGCGAAAACAGGGTTTCGATCAGCAAACTACCGGCAAAGAAAGCGCCGATGAAAGCGGCCGGAAAACCGGTCACCAGCGGAATCAGCGCATTACGGAACACGTGCTTGTACAGCACCGTGTTTTCGCTCAAGCCCTTGGCGCGCGCGGTCAGCACGTATTGCTTGCGGATTTCTTCCAGAAAGGTGTTCTTGGTCAGCATCGTCATTACCGCAAACGAGCCGGCCACCGACGCTGTCACCGGCAGCGTGATGTGCCACAGATAATCCGTTACCTTGCCAAACAGCGACAACGATTCCCAGTCATCCGAAGTCAGGCCGCGCAGCGGGAACCACTGCAGGAAGCTGCCGCCGCCGAACATCACCAGCAGGAACACGCCCAGCACGAAGCCTGGAATAGAATAGCCGATCAGCACCAGCACGCTCGACAGCACGTCGAAACGACTGCCTTCGCGGATAGCCTTCGCAATTCCGAGCGGCAGCGAGACGAAATAGGTCAGGAAAAACGTCCACAAGCCGAGCGTGATCGACACCGGCAGCTTGGATTTGACCAGTTCCCAGACATCCTTGTGATGGTAAAAACTCTGCCCCAGATCGAAAGTGGCAAAGCCTTTCAGCATTTGCCAGAAACGCTCCGGTGCCGGCTTATCGAAACCGTACAGCACCTTGATCTCTTCCACGCGCTCGGCATCAATCCCTTGCCGGCCACGGTATTGCGCCGCGCCGCCACCGGACGCTTCGCCAGCGCTAGCCCTGCCCTTGAGCTCCATCAACGCCTGCTCGACCGGGCCGCCGGGCACGAACTGGATCACCGCAAAGGTAATGCTGATCACGCCGATAACGGTCGGCAGCATCAGCAACAGGCGTTTAGCTATGTAAGCCCACAGGTTCATTATTACCTCATTCAGATCAGTGTAAATTAATACCGCAATGTGTATTTTTAAATACCGCATATATAATATGTGGAAAAATCACTTTTTTATACATACTCCCTATTTTTATATTATCTGGGCTTTTCTTCCCACCAACTCGAAATCACATACGGATCGGCTTGGTAATACAACGGTGCCTTGGCGGGAATGCCGAAGCGATTCCGATAGGCCACGCGGTGGGTGGAAGAAAACCAGTGCGTGACCACGATATGCTTGTGCAGCAAGACCCGGTCCAGCGCCCGCGCCGCCGCCACCAATTCGCGCCGTGTCTTGGCCGCCACCAGCGTCTCCACCAAGCGGTCAACCGCAGTATCTTTCAGCCCCCAGGCATTGTTCGAACCAGGCTGATCGGCCGCCTTGGAGCCGAACATGTCGAACATTTCGTTGCCCGGGCTAGTAACGTCGGGGAAACGGGTGGTGGTCATGTCGAAATCGAATTCCTCCATGCGTTTTTGCACCAGCGCATAATCGGCAGTGCGCTGCTTGACCTGAAACCCCAGCTTTTGCAAATTGCGCACATACACGCTGATGACGCGCGACATGGCCGACTGGTCGTCCAGAATCTCGAACACAAACGGTTCGCCCTTGGCATTGCGCAACGCGCCGTCGCGGTATTCCCAGCCGGCCTGCTTTAACAAAGCCTTGGCCTGCAGTAAATTGGCGCGCAACGACGCCGGCGGATTGGTGCTGGGCGGCAGCGGGGCCAGGCCGAACACCGCCGGATCGAGCTTGTCGTGCAACGGTTGCAGCAGCTTCAGCTCATCCTCGGACGGCAAGCCGGTGGCGGCCATCTCGCTATTATTGAAGAACGAATAAATGCGCTTGTACTGGCCGTAGAACAGTTGCCGGTTCATCCATTCGAAATCCAGCGCCAATTCCAGTGCACGGCGCACCCGCACGTCCTGAAATTGCCCGCGCCGCAAGTTCATCACGAAGCCTTGCATGCCGGCGCCGTTGGAATGCGTCAGTTCGCGCTTGACGATTTCGCCGCTGGTGAACTTCGGCCCGTGGTAACTGCGCGCCCAGTTCTTTGCGCTGTACTCCACCACCACATCGAACTCGCCAGCCTTGAACGCTTCCAGCCGCGCCACATCGTCCTGGTAAAAACGGTAATTGATGCGGTTGAAATTGAACATGCCCTTGCGGGAGGGCACATTCGTTCCCCAATACGACGGATTGCGCCGGAAGCTGATCGAGCGGCCAATATCAAATTTATCAATCAAATACGGGCCGGAGGCGATCGGCGGCTCCAGCTGGATCTTGTCGAATTCGGTTGTTGCGCCCCACTTGCGCGAAAACACCGGCACGCTGCCGACGATCAGTGGCAATTCATGGTTTAACGTCTTGAAATCGAAACGCACGCTGCGTTCGCCCGTCACCACGCATTGTTTGACATCGGCAAACACCGACTTGAATTGCGGCGCGCCTTTAGTCACCAGCATGTCGTAAGAATGTTTGACATCGGCTGCCAGCACCGGATCGCCGTTATTGAAGCGGGCCAATGGGTTGAGGCGGAACGTCATCGACATACGGTCTGGCGCTAGCTCCATGTCTTCGGCCAGCAAGCCGTACATGGTCGCGACTTCATCGCTGGAACCCACGGTCAGGGTCTCGAACATCAAAGTTCCTACACCTGCAGCGGCGACGCCTTTCATCGAGAACGGGTTAAATTTATCGAAACTGGTGCGGCGGTCGGGATTAGCCAGAAACAGCTCGCCGCCCTTGGGGGCGTCCGGATTGACGTAATCGAAATGCGTGAAACCGGCGCCATAGCGCGGCGTGTCGTACAGCGAAAATGCAGGTGCGGCCAAAACATAAGCGCTGGACAGGTAACTGGCGCACAGCAATACAGCATGCAGAATTTTTCTCATCCGACACACCGGAACAGGAACAGGCGCCGGAAATAAAATTGCAAATCACCCATCACAACTCCCTCTTTTTTGCATCATTTTACCGAAACGCACCCGGCGCGGGCGCGAACATTTATACTTCGGACGAAACATCGACTGGGACAAAGCCGCACGAAAGAATCGCAACAACAGTTGCCCTCCCGTCAGCGACAACCTACAATCCCGAGCTATTTATAAAAAACTCGGCCACAAAGAAATAACCCGAAATAACCCGATTCGAATATATATTTGCAGCTTCCCGCCCGTTTGGCGCTGAAAGCCGCTTCTACCCTGCGGTAGCATCTGGAGACATACATGGCATTCTTGCAAGGCAAAAAAATTCTGATTACCGGTTTGTTGTCAAACCGTTCCATCGCATACGGTATCGCAAAAGCATGCAAACGCGAAGGCGCCGAACTGGCCTTCACCTATGTCGGCGAACGCTTCAAGGAACGCACCGTCGATTTCGCCGCTGAATTCGACAGCACACTGATTTTTGATTGCGACGTCAGCAGCGACGATCAGATCAACGCGTTGTTCACTGATCTGGGCCAATCCTGGCAGCACCTCGATGGACTGGTGCATGCAATTGGCTTCGCACCGCGCGAATCAATTGCCGGCGATTTCCTCGACGGCTTCACGCGCGAAGCGTTCGCAGTGGCACATGACATTTCCGCCTACAGCTTTCCGGCATTAGCCAAAGCGGCATTGCCAATGCTACGCCCCAATTCGGCATTGCTGACGCTGTCTTACCTCGGTTCGGTGCGCGCAATTCCACACTACAACACGATGGGTCTGGCCAAGGCTTCGCTGGAAGCCAGCGTGCGCTATCTGGCAGAATCAGTGGGCAAAAAAGGCATCCGCGTCAATGGCATCTCGGCCGGCCCGATCAAAACGTTGGCTGCTTCCGGCATCAAGGATTTCGGAAAATTACTCGGCTTTGTCGCCGAACACGCTCCGCTGCGCCGCAACATAACAATTGAAGATGTCGGCAATGTCGCCGCCTTCCTGCTGTCTGATTTGGCAGCTGGCATCACCGGTGAAATCACCTACGTCGATGGCGGTTTCTCGCATGTAATGGGTATTAACGCAGATTAGGCAGGTGATGTTTAGGCGCGAAAAAAATAGTCCACGAAAAGCACGAAAGACACGAAAAAACCTATCTACTGTCGTAGTTAAAAAGATGTTT
The DNA here is from genome assembly GCA_041736255.1 of Burkholderiaceae bacterium. Lineage (GTDB taxonomy): Bacteria > Pseudomonadota > Gammaproteobacteria > Burkholderiales > Burkholderiaceae_D > AVCC01. The sequence goes on along the minus strand of JBGSTZ010000001.1, from coordinate 30,696 downwards.
ATCGCATTCTTTCGTGCTTTTTGTGTCTTTCGTGGACAATGCTTTTAATATCGCCCCTTGCGCAAGATCAAGTATGCAAGTGCAGCAAAACTAATGTAAGATGTCGTCCTTGCGCTGCAATACAAGGCGCGCAGACAACAAAACAGCAATAAATTAGCAGCTTCGCAAGCCTATGCCGCATTCATCAGAATGCAGCATTTAAAGCCCTTCCGCCTTATGTGTCACTCTGACACAGTCCCGGCGCAAAGCTTTTGTGCCGAAATTTCTTTGTATTCATTTCAAGTCATTTCGTTGGTTGGCGTTGCTATTTCGCGTTCTCGCATTTGCATGAACGCTGACTTTTACGAAAGAACAGAATGACTTTTGAAGCTCTAGGCCTACACGCGTCCGTCATCCAGGCATTGAATGATTCCGGCTACACCAAACCAACTTCGGTGCAACAACAAGCAATCCCAGCAGCATTGCAAGGCCGCGACCTGATGGTTTCGTCGCAAACAGGTTCCGGCAAAACTGCCGCGTTCATGTTGCCAGCACTACACAAATTTGCTTCCACTGAGCCAACACCTGATGCGGGACAAAACAAGACCTCCAACCAGGAACGCCAGGCTGCCCGTGCCCGCGGCGATCGCCCACGTTTTCAGCCAGCTCAGCCAAAAATGCTGGTACTGACACCAACGCGTGAATTGGCCCTGCAAATCACCAATGCCGCTGAAAAATACAGTGCGCATTTGAAGCGCATTAAAACAATTTCGATTCTGGGTGGCATGCCTTACCCAAAACAGATGCAATTGCTGTCGAAAAATCCAGAAATTCTGGTCGCCACACCTGGCCGTCTGATTGATCATATGGAATCGGGCAAGATCGACTTCTCCCAATTGCAAATGCTCGTGCTGGACGAAGCCGACCGCATGCTGGATATGGGCTTCATCGACGACATCGAAAAAATCGTTGCCGCCACTCCTGCCGGGCGCCAGACCATGTTGTTCTCCGCTACGCTGGACGGCACAGTAGGTCGCATGGCACAGCAAATTACCAACAATCCTGTTGTGATCAAAATTGCCGGCTCTGCCACCAAGCATGAAAACATCACCCAGAAAGTCCACTTTGTTGACGATCTGTCGCACAAGAATCGCTTGCTCGACCATCTGTTGCGCGACACCACGATGGACCAGGCTGTTGTATTTACCGCCACCAAGCGTGACGCCGACACTATCGCCGACCGTTTGAACATCGCCGGTTTCTCCGCTGCTGCGCTGCATGGCGACATGCATCAGGGCGCACGTAACCGTACTCTGGACTCGCTGCGTCGCGGCCAAGTCCGCGTATTGGTTGCCACCGACGTTGCCGCTCGCGGTATCGACGTACCTGCGATCACGCATGTATTCAACTACGATTTGCCAAAATTCCCAGAAGACTACGTCCACCGCATCGGTCGTACTGGCCGCGCCGGTCGTAACGGCGTTGCCGTCTCATTGGTAAATCATGCTGAAGGCATGAACGTCAAACGGATCGAACGCTTCACCAAGCAATTGATTCCAATCGATGTGGTTGAAGGTTTTGAACCTAAAAAGACAGCGTCGACTTCACGTGCACCATCCAAATCAGGTGGTTGGAAGCCAGGCGACAATCGTAGCGGCGCCAAACCAGGCCAGCGTACTTTCAGCAGCCCGAATGCTGCACCGCGCGGCGCTAACGGCAATGGCGGCGGCTACAAAGGCCGTACCAGTGACACCAGCGGTGCACGTCGTTCGTATGGCGACAGGTAATCGCTAGCAAATAGCTAGAAATATAAAAAACGGCCGCCGGAGCAATCCGACGGCCGTTTTTGCGTTTACTATAGGTATGCCATAAAACACGTCTACTTCTGCATATATTACAAGAAACTTAAAAAATACATTGCTATGTATATTTAAAACATGGTCGACGAAAAACACGATTCTTTCGATTATTAGCTGTGTTTAATAGCATTCTTGCTTGTCTTGCTTTTTTCGTGTCTTTCGTGATTTTCGTGGACCAAGCCCTTTTCCTTATGCAGCGCATGTCCGGAAACCGACGAAGATATCGTCGCGCTGCGGCATATAGAAATTCCTGAATTTCGGTGAGCGCATGCGCGGCCGAGTTACAAAAGATGCGCCGCGCAAGACTTGATGGGTGCCGAACCAAGGCGCCGAATACTCTTGATAGGCGCCCGCAATAAAGCCCGGATAAGGCTCCAACGGCGAACATGTCCATTCCCACAAACTGCCCCATTGAAAAGCCGCATGACCCGACAGTGCCGCGTACTCCCACTCGGATTCGCTCGGTAAGCGGCGTCCGGCCCAGCAGCAATAAGCCTGCGCCTCGAACAGGCTGACATGGCGCACCGCTTGATTGGCAGATAAAGCCGTCAACCGGCCAAAACGTTCGGTGCACCACTGCAAACCGTCACGCTGCCAGTAACGCGGCGCGGAACGTTCCTGCTGCATCAGCCAAACCAGGCCGGCAGTGCTCCAGAAATCCGCCTTTTGATAACCGCCATCGGCAATGAAATCGCAGTACTGGGCGTTCGACACTAATGTTGCGTCGATGCTGAAGGCCGGCACCCGCACCGGATGCGCCCATTTTTCATTATCGAACACGAAGCCGGAATCTGGCGCGCTGCCAAGCAGCATCGTGCCACCGGGAAAATCGATCGCAATCTGCGGCGTTGGTGCTGCCGCCGTTTGGTTTATCCGTGGCGGAGCTTCCAAACCCAGGGTTTGCAAGGTCATCGCGAAAGCCTCGCCGTGCATGTCTTCATGCGCTAACACCAGTTGATAAGGTGCCAGATCGCTGCCGGCTTCCAAGTTGGCAAGCTTATCCAGTACCCGATCCAATACCTCGCTGCAATACATCTTCAGCGCGCCGGCGCCGGGCAGATCGATCTGCCAGCGCGTGTGGTGCGACACGGTACTCGAATCGAACCAGGCGTCACCCTGGGTCAGCAAACAGGGGCGCTGCGCCGCAGTGGGATTGCTCGACTGGGCCTCGCGCAGCACGAACCATTCGGCGAACCAGGCGGTGTGCCCCAACTCCCATAGCGGTGGATTGATGATCGGCAAATACGGCACATGTGCTGATACATCCAGGCTGGCAGCCGAAAAACGATCGAACAGCAGCAGCGTATAATGCCTCGCGTCTTGCAAGGCAGTTGCCAGTTCTTCCGCAGAAGCATTTCGAAATGAAGGACTATTCATATTTGTCGGTAATTTTTTGCGTCATCAAGGAATATGCTAACAAGGAATACGCCGCAGATTGTCATTATCAGTCCCGCGCTGGCAAAAGCCAACAACGGCAACTGGCAAACCGCCCGGCGCTGGTCGCAATTTCTTCGCCAATATTATCAAGTACGCATCGCCGCAACATGGGATGGCAACGATTGTGATGCAATGATCGCATTGCATGCACGACGCTCGGCAGACGCAATTGCGGCATTTGCCGCCGCCCACCCAGAATTTCCCTTAGTGGTAGTACTGACCGGCACCGACCTGTATCGCGATATCCAAACCGACCCCGACGCGCAACGCTCGCTGCAACTTGCCACACAACTGGTGGTATTGCAAGCGTCGGCACTGCAGGAATTGACGGCCGGTCTGCACACAAAAACACAGGTAATTCACCAATCGGCGCGCACTCTTAAAGCCGTCATGCCTGCAACGTCTGCTACATCGACCTCGCGACACCACCTGAACATAACGATGATAGGACACCTGCGGGACGAAAAAGACCCCGCCACTTTCATGCGTGCTGCGCATTTGGTGCAATCACCACAAGCGCGGCTGATCCATATCGGTGCCGCGCTGGAACCCGCACTCGGACGCATGGCAGAGCAAACTGAACAATCAGAAACCTGCTACCGCTGGCTTGGCAGCCTGCCGCATGCGGCCACTCGTCAACGCTTGAAGCGCAGCCATCTAATGGTCATCAGCTCCAAAATGGAAGGCGGCGCCAATGTCATCATCGAAGCCGTCACCAGCGGTGTGCCGGTATTGGCCAGCGACATATCCGGCAACCGCGGCATGCTGGGCGACGATTATGCCGGCTATTTTTCGCTGGGCGACAGCCAGGAACTGGCGCGCCTGATCGACCAGAGCATCGCCGACCCGGCATTTTACGCGTTGCTGCAAAGGCAGTGCGCGGCGCGCGCGCCGCTGTTTGCGCCGGAACGGGAAAAAGCAGCTTTGCTGCAGTTGATGGATAATCTGATTCACTGACGCACAAAAAAATCGGTTCACGAAACACACGAAAGGCACGAAAAAACCTTCTCATCCTCGGTCGAAAAGAGGGCGTTTGCACTCTTTCGTGCTTTTCGTGACTTTCGTGGACAAAGCTTTTATGTCTTGCAAACCCCATGCATGACATCTGTGATTAACAAATACCATTACTAAGGCAATCCTAATGAATGCACCGACCGACCCAAAAATCAAACTGACCGCGTTTTCCCACGGCGGCGGCTGCGGCTGCAAAATTGCGCCGGGCGTACTATCCGAAATCCTGAAAAATTCAAGCGGCTTCCCGGTGCCAAAAGAGTTGATGGTCGGGATTGAAACCGCCGATGATGCTGCGGTCTACTGGCTCAATGATGAGCAGGCGCTGATTGCCACCACCGATTTTTTCATGCCTATCGTCGATGACCCGTTCGACTTCGGCCGCATCGCCGCCACCAATGCAATCTCCGACGTATATGCGATGGGCGGCACGCCGATTATGGCGCTGGCGCTGGTCGGGATGCCGATCAACAAGCTGCCGGTTGAAGTCATCGGGCAAATCATTCGCGGCGGCGAATCCATCTGCGCCGAAGCCGGAATTCCAATTGCGGGCGGCCACACTATTGATTCGGTCGAACCGATTTATGGCCTGGTCGTGATGGGTTTGATTCACCCCTCCAAGGTCAAGCGCAATGCTGACGCCAAAGCCGGCGACAAGCTGATTCTCGGCAAACCGCTCGGTGTCGGAATTTTGTCGGCGGCGCTTAAAAAAGATGCGCTGGACGCCACAGGTTATGCGGCGATGATCGAAAACACCACCAAACTCAACAAGCCGGGAATAGCCCTGTCCAACCTCGATACGGTGCATGCGATGACGGATGTCACCGGTTTTGGCCTGCTAGGCCATTTGCTGGAACTGGCACGCGGGGCCAAGCTGACCGCCAAACTGAACATGGCGCAGATTCCGCTGCTGCCAAACGTGCAGCAACTGGCTGAAAAAGGCTTTATCACCGGCGCATCAGGCCGCAACTGGGAAGCCTACGGCCATGACGTAACCCTTGATGACGCCATCACGCCAAGCCAGCAAGCTTTGTTATGCGATCCGCAAACTTCCGGCGGTTTGCTGGTTTCGTGCGAGCCGGCAGCGGTGGATGAAATCCTGACCCTCTTCGCCCGCGAAGGCTTTGCCGATGCGGCGGTGGTTGGCGAAATGACCGAATTGACGACTGGAACAGCCGGAATAGTCGTAACAGTAGCGTAATTGCAAGCTGGCTAATATACGGGAAATACCGCAAGAGGCTTGACAAAACCCTCTTGCGCCAACTACATTCAAGCCATGTCATTCGCTCAATTCCCTCTTCCGCACTTTGTACAGCTCGCCGGCGCTCCGCTGGCAGGCTTGCTACGACTGCCGCTGGCGTAAAACGCCCACCTTCCGTTTTATCCCGCTGGCAGCGCGCTGTCAGCAATTCAGCAACATAAATACGATATATCTGACCACCAATATGTATTCCACAACGAATCCAGAAACCACTATTCACGGCACATTTGTCGCTGCGATGGTTGCTGCGTGTTCGCTAGGTCTACTGCGACTTCGACTGCTGTTACCGCTACCGATCGGTTGCCTGGCCTCGCGTTAAGTGGCAGTCAGGCAGCCTTGCTGCCACATCCGTTTTCAAATTTTTATAAAAATCAAAGGATTCATCATGATGTTGCCCAACCCTGCAGCCAAATATCGCCCATCCGCCATTGTCGACATAAGCCACCGTAGCTGGCCGGATCAGGTCATAACGAAAGCGCCGATCTGGATGAGCTCCGACCTGCGCGACGGTAACCAGGCATTGATCGAGCCGATGAGCCCGGAAAAGAAGCTGCGTTTTTTCGAGATGCTGGTCAAGATCGGCTTCAAGGAAATTGAAGTCGGGTTCCCTTCCGCTTCGCAAACCGATTTCGATTTCGTGCGCATGTTGATTACTGAAAACCGGATTCCCGACGATGTCAGCATCATTGCCTTGACCCAGTCGCGCGAGGTACTGATCGACCGCACCATTGAATCCCTGCTCGGCGCCAAACATGCCATCGTGCATCTGTACAACTCGGTGGCGCCCGCCTTTCGCCGCATCGTCTTTAAAATGTCACGCGCTGACATCAAGGCGCTTGCCATCAGCGGCACCCAGCGCATCAAAGACTTGACTGCCACGCACCCGGAAACTGCTTGGCGCTTTGAATACTCGGCCGAATCATTCAGCCAGACCGAACTGGATTTTTCCAAAGAGGTATGCGACGCGGTATCCGAAGTCTGGCAACCGACTCCCGCCAACAAGATGATCATCAATCTGCCGGCCACCGTCGAATCCAGCACGCCGAACGTATATGCCGACCAGATCGAGTGGATGCACCGCAATCTGTCGCGGCGCGATGCAATCGTCATCAGCGTCCATCCGCACAATGACCGCGGCAGCGCGGTGGCTGCCGCCGAACTGGCGCAAATGGCCGGAGCAGATCGGGTCGAAGGTTGTTTATTCGGCAATGGCGAGCGTACCGGCAACGTTGATTTAGTGACGCTGGCGATGAATCTGTACACGCAAGGCGTGCATCCGGGACTCGATTTTTCCGATATCGAAAGCGTGCGGCAGTGCGTCGAAGAGTGCAACCAGTTACAGGTACATCCGCGCCATCCGTATGTCGGCGATCTGGTATTTACCGCCTTCTCCGGCTCGCATCAGGATGCGATCAAAAAAGGTCTGGCCCAGCAAGACGCACAAGCCCAGTGGGATGTGCCGTATCTGCCGATCGATCCGGCCGATCTCGGACGCAGCTACGATGCAGTAATCCGCATCAACAGCCAGTCCGGCAAAGGCGGCATGGCCTACGTCATGGAGCAGGAATACGGCTTGTCGCTGCCGCGTCGCCTTCAAATAGAATTCAGCCGCGCGGTGCAGGCCACCACCGACAGCACCGGCCGTGAAGTCGGTGCGGAAGACATTTACGCCATTTTCGAACAAGAATACCTGACGCACAGCACGCCCTACGCCTATCGCTCGCACCGCATGACAGAAGATTCCGCCAAGGCAGAATCAGTGCAAATCGAAATCGAAGTTGTCCAGAATGGCAAGCAGGTGGCGCTGGCGGGCGGTGGCAACGGCCCGATCGACGCCTTCGTTAATGCGCTCGGACTGGATATCCAGTTGATGGATTATCACGAACATGCGATTGGTTCCGGCGCCCATGCACAGGCAGTTTGCTACGTTGAGTTGCGACTCGATAATGGCCCGACTCTATTCGGCGTCGGCATCGATGGCAATATCGTGACGGCTTCGTTCAAGGCGGTACTCAGCGCCGCCAACCGGCATCTGGCGCTGCAGGAGCAGGCACTGGCAACGCATGCTTAAAGTTTGCAGATAATCAGCTGCTAATGAATTAGCAATCAACAATCAACATTTTTTGCGTTTTGCGCCAGCAGCAAAAGGCAGTGTTTTGCATGAGCAGACACTGCCCCTGATATCATCGCTTTTTTGTGTTGGCGCAATGTTGCTTAACATTTATCATCGATACTATTGTGCTGCGTCATAACTGATTTCACGCACAAAAACGCTGTACACGACAAGCACGAAAATAATGATAATAAAATGCGTTGAAACCGTTGCATAAGTTGCAAATAAGTTGCAAATAAGTTGCAATCGAGGGTTTGGCGCATTTTCAATATCATCATGAGTATATTTTTATCACATTGATATATGTGCAAAATTCCATAAAAATGGTAATACTCTCTATTTTATAAATCGTCTTTGCTGAATTTTGCTCGTGTCTTTCGTGAATAATATTTCCGGGCAAAATGCGTATCCGTAACATCAGGTCATAACAATCGCCCGCCCTGTGCGGCAAGAAAGAAAGCATGGCCACATTGAATCCAGCAACGTCAGTCAAGAAAATCGTCGCCTCCAAAGCAAAATCCAAGAGCAGCACGCCGCCGGTGGTGGCCATCGGTGCATCTGCCGGTGGGTTGGAAGCACTGACACAATTCCTTGAAAACGTACCGCTGGCAAGCGGGCTGGCGTATGTCGTGATCCAGCATCTGGACCCAACTTATAAAGGCATGCTGCCCGAGTTACTGCAACGGGCCACGCCGATGGAGGTTTTTCAAGTCACCGACCGCATGGGGCTCAGGCCGAACTGTGTGTATGTGATTCCGCCCAACAAAGACTTGTCAATCCTGCACGGCGTGCTGCACTTACTGGAACCGGCAGCGCCGCGCGGCCTGCGCCTACCCATTGATTCTTTCTTTCGCGCGCTGGCCGAAGATCAGCGTGAAATGGCAATCGGCGTGATTCTGTCGGGGATGGGTTCGGACGGTACGCTGGGCTTGCGCGCCATCAAGGAAAGAGCCGGACTGACCTTGGTACAAGAGCCAACTAACGCCAAATTCAATGCGATGCCGCTGAGCGCAATTAATGCCGGACTGGTCGACATCGTCGCCCCCGTGGAAAAATTACCGGAAAAAATCACGACTTATCTGCGGCAAGTACGCCCGCATATACAGCACGATGTGATTATGGAAACCAAATCGCAATCCGCCTTGGAAAAAATCGTAATCCTGCTGCGCGAGCGCACCGGTAACGATTTCTCGCACTACAAGAAAAACACCGTTTATCGCCGTATCGAGCGCCGCATGAGCCTGCACCAGATCGACGCGATTAACAATTACGTGCGCTATCTGCGCGAAAATCCCCAAGAACAGGACTTGCTCTTTAAAGAATTGCTGATCGGCGTCACTAATTTTTTCCGTGATTCGCATGTCTGGGATTTCTTGCTAAATGATACATTTCCTGCGTTATTGGCTGCACACCCGAATGGCAAAGTGCTACGGGCATGGGTGCCAGCCTGCTCGACTGGCGAAGAGGCATATTCGTTGGCAATCATATTCAAAGAAGTACTGCAACGGCTCAAACCCACAGCGCGCTATTCATTGCAGATTTTTGCTACCGATCTGGATCTTGATGCGATCGACAAGGCACGTCAGGGTGTATTCCCCATCAATATCGCTGCGGATGTTTCTGCGGAGCGCCTCAGCCGATATTTCAAAGCGGACGAAAATAGCTACCGGATTGGCAAGGAAATTCGGGCAATGGTGGTTTTTGCACCGCAAAACATCATCATGGACCCGCCTTTCACCAAACTCGATATCCTAACCTGCCGCAACCTGATGATCTATCTAGGGCCGGAACTACAAGCCAAGTTGATACCGTTGTTTCACTACGCACTTAACCGCAACGGAATTTTGCTGCTGGGAAGTGCCGAAACCACCGGCAGTTTTACCAGTCTGTTTGCGCCGATCGATAGCAAGGCGCGACTGTATCGGCGCATTGACAATGCCTTGCGGGCTACAGCAGTCGATTTTCCAGTCAAGTTTCCGGTCGCATTAAGCGTTGTGCAGGAGCAAAACAAAAGCGTCAATCCAGCCACCAACCTACAATTTCAGACCGATCAGTTTCTATTGCAGAATTACACGCCAGCCGCTGTTATGGTCAACGGCGAGGGCGACATCCTGTATATCAACGGGCGCACCGGAAAATATCTGGAACCGGCGGCAGGCAAGGCTAACTGGAATATTTATGCGATGGCGCGCGACAGCTTGCGCCCCCAACTCACCAATGCATTCAAAAAAGTGGTGCGCCAGACTGGCACAATTATTCTGGAAAATTTGCGGATTGAGGACAATAGCGGTGCGGTGCAAACCATCAATATTACGGTGCAGTTGATTGAAAAGCCGGAACTGTTGCATGGCATGGTCATGATCCTATTTACCCATGTACCCACGCCACTGGAAAAGACGATTTCAACCGCCCTACCCGGCCATACGCAGCAGGCCGAACTGGAACGCGCCAGCGAAGAAATCCTGCTGATCCGCGAAGAGATGCAGACCTCACAGGAAGAGCTTACCGCCACCAACGAAGAATTGCAGTCCACCAATGAAGAGCTGCAATCGACCAACGAGGAATTGACTACCTCCAAAGAAGAAATGCAATCCCTGAATGAAGAGTTACAAACCGTCAACACCGAACTGCAATCAAAAGTTGACGACCTGTCGCTGCTCAACAACGACATGAAAAACCTGCTCGATAGCACCGACATTGCCACAGTTTTCCTGGACGAGGCATTGCATGTGCGGCGCTTCACCACCCAGGCGACTCATATTTTCAAACTGATTGCCGGCGATGTCGGGCGTCCGTTGAGCGATATTGTCACTGATTTACGCTATTCGGAATTACAGCAGGATGCCCGCGAAGTGCTGCGCACCTTGATATTTTCGGAAAAACAGATTGAAACCGGCGACGGCCGCTGGTTTAAGGTGCGCATCATGCCGTATCGCACGCTGGAAAACGTGATTGACGGTGTGGTAATGACTTTCACCGATATCACTGCCACAAAAAAACTGGAAGCAGAGTTACGCCTGAAGATAGATAGTGGAAAGAAATGAAATGTTGCCCGTGGATGGCGGTTGCAACTTCATGGGCAGGTCCACCACGCCCAAAAAGCACGACTAGATTTATAATATGGATAAATAAATAATACATCAACTCTTGTGCAGCATCAACCAAAATGCTGACCGGTAAAGCCCGGAAAGACGATATCAATGACTGCGAACAAGCAAAAAATGCATGATTCTATTGGCTCTACAGCCACCCATCATCTGCGCCAAAGGGCAGAACAAGTGCTGCGCAATACGCGTAGCAATGCAGCAACATCGCAGAGCGACATTGATGCACGCAAGCAACTGCACGAACTGCAAGTCAATCAAATCGAACTCGCGCTGCAAAATAGCGAACTGATGGGACTGCAAGATGCCCGGCGCGAAATCGAGGTATTGTTGGCTCGGTATACCGATCTCTATGAGTTTGCCCCGATCGGATATTTCACGCTGGGGAGCGACAGCACCCTGCACGAAGTCAATCTGACCGGCGCCAGTTTGATCGGACTGGCGCGTTCCAAATTGGTGGGACGGCGTTTTGGTGCTTTCATCGCGCCCGAGTCGCGTCCGACTTTCAATGCTTTTCTGGGGCGTGTATTTGCCAGCGAGACCAAGCAGTCGTGCGAAGTGCAGATTTTGAATGCCGAGCAGCGTCCGTTTTTCGCCCGCATTGAAGCCAATGCCGACGCCGCTGAGCACACCTGCCGCCTGGTAGTGGAAGACGTCAGCCTGCGCAAGGCCGCAGAACTAGCGCTGCATCAATCTCATGACGAACTGGAAGCAAAGGTCCAGCAACGCACCGCAGAGCTTATTCAAACCAATGAACGTCTTAACGCAGAAATTGCCGAACGCAAGCTTACCGAAGTTGCCTTGTTACAATCACAAGAAACCATCCGCAGCCTGGCTGCGCATCAAGAAATCGTCAAGGAAAACGAACGCAAACGCATCGCGCGTGAAATTCACGACGAACTGGGACAAAATCTGATGGCCCTGCGCATCGATGTGTCGATGCTGGAAGCACGCACCAAACATAGCCATCCGCGCCTCAACGCAAAGGTCAAATCCGCGCTGAACGATATCGATACCACTATCAAATCAGTGCGCGGCATCATCAACAATCTGCGCCCGCCGGTACTCGATCTGGGCCTGCCTGCCGCATTCGAATGGCAAGTCAAGGAATTCCAGCGCCGCAGCGGCATTGACTGCACCCTGAACATCAGCGGCACCGATGCACAGTACAAACTCGATGACGAACAATCCACCGCACTGTTTCGCATTCTGCAAGAATCATTGGCCAACGTCAGCCGTCACGCTCAGGCCAGTCAGATCGAGATCAAGCTTTCGCAAGATGCTGGCAACGTGATAATGAAAGTGATCGACAATGGCATCGGACTAAGCTTGAATAGCCGCAGAAAAACACAATCGTATGGACTAATCGGCATCAAGGAACGCGTCAACACGCTGCACGGCGAACTGATCATCGACAGCCGCGAGAATGAAGGTACCGCATTGACCGTCATCATTCCGATTGATTATTCGGCGGAGAGCGCTGAATAATTCTGAATTCCGGCTAGCTGGATATTTCATGCGTTGATGTTGCGCAAAAAATGCAGCCTACAAAAATGCGAACAAACTGTCTTTGCGACAGTCAAAAGCAGGGGTGTGCATTTAGGGGTGTGCATTATTTCGTGCTTTTCGTGTATTTCGTGGACAACGTTTTTCATGATTTAAAGACAACACAAACAACATCAGTTACTTACTTTTCAGGAAATTTTTTACATGCATTACTGGACCACGATTACGAGTTATGGCGGCAGCGCCGTGATGATGCCAGCTGCTGCAGCTTTTGCTGCCTGGCTGGCGCTGGGCGGCGCTTGGCGCATGTCTTTGTGGTGGTGCGGCTTGTTTGGCGCCGGCCTGGCGGTCGTAATTGCATCGAAAATTGCTTTTATCGGCTGGGGCATCGGTATTCCGGCATTGGACTTTACCGGGTTCAGCGGCCACGCGATGCGCGCCATGGCAGTGATACCGGTGTTGTTCTTTCTGGTGCTGCAAAACACCAGCGTGGCAACCCGCCGCCTCGGAGTACTGGGCGGAATACTGTTGGGAGCGCTGATTGTCATCTCGCGGGTCATGGTGCAAGCCCATTCGCCAGCGGAAGCAGTATTGGGCGGAATACTCGGCATGGCAGTCAGCCTGAGTTTCATCGCATTATCTTGCACACAGGAAAAGCCACTGCTGAACCGCGCGCTGATAGCCGCAACCTTCATCGGCGTGATAGGCATGTCGTATATAGAACCCATACCATCGCAAAGTGTGCTGGTCAAAATGGCGCTCGCCCTCTCTGGCCATGACAAACCGTACACCCGCGCCGACTGGAAGTTGCGCCGCGATACGGGACTTGGCATTATAGGAAAAGAATAGCCTTTTGCCCGCCAGTGGCATGGCATTTTTTGCAGGTGCGCATTTATTCGCATTTGCGCAGATGCGAATAAATGCGCACCTGCGGCGCTGCTGTAATTACATAGACCGTGCCAGCCGGACGCCGGTAAATTGCCAGCATGCGCCAGCCGGGAAAAAATTGCGGTAGCTGGAGCGGGCATGATCAATCGGCGTGGTGCAGGAGGCGCCTCGCAATACGTATTGATTGACCATGAATTTGCCGTTGTATTCCCCGATCGCATCTGCAGAAGTTTGAAAGCCCGGATAAGGCGCATAACTGCTTGATGTCCATTGCCATCCGGTATCGAATAATTGCAACAAAGGAAGCTCTTCCGACGGCGCTTGGCTGACAACCGCAGATTCCCACTCGGCTTCAGTGGGCAGACGCGCACCAGCCCAGCGCGCGTATGCATCCGCCTCAAAATACGACAAATGCGTAGCCGCACGCGGCAGATCCAGCGCTTGCAAGCCATGCAAAGTAAATTCATGCCACGCGCCCTCGATCTGGTGCCAATACAGCGGATGCTGCAATTGCCCGGCTTGCAGCCAATCCCAGCCTTCGGACAGCCACAACCCGGCGTTCTGATACCCGCCAGCTTCAATAAAATTCCGGTATTCCTCATTCGTCACTAAACGCGACGCTAACGCGAACGGTTCGACAAACTGACGGTGGCGCGGCAACTCGTTATCAAAGCAGAATCCGTCGCCAGCATGACCGATCTCGACCACTCCGCCCGAATGCTGCTGCCAGTGCAGCGGCAACACCAGCGCCAACGGCGGCACCGCGCCGTCCGCATAGGCCGGCAGCATGGGATTGCAGGAAAGCAGATGCAAAACATCGGTTTGCAACAATTCCTGATGTTGTTGTTCATGCTGCAAACCCAGCGTCACCAGTTGCACCAGTTCGGCCACCCGTGCCGGCGGCAGCGCAGCAGCGATCAGGATCAGCGCCGCCATGCGGGCATCGACATTGCTGCGGTAATCTTCCACTTCGGCCAAGGATGGCCGCGTGATCAGGCCGCGCTGGGCACGCGGATGCCGGTTGCCGATACCGTGGTAATACGAATTAAACAGCACCCGGAAAGCCGGATGGTGCGGCTTGAAATTAAGCTCGAAGCGCTCCAGCACAAATGTCTCGAAAAACCAAGTGGTGTGCGCCAGATGCCACTTGGCCGGACTGGCATCTGGCATCGATTGCACGCAGCAATCCTCGTCGGATAGAGGCTCAGTCAGTGTCATCGTGGCCTGTCGTATCAGGTTATATTCCGCCAACAGAGAAATAAGCATTGTCATGGTGCATCTCCAGTCAAGTCATGCCGCCCGTGCATGCATGACGGCAAACCAGCCGCGCTCATCGGTCCAGCTCCGGATTGCGCCAAAGCCGGCCGCGCTGAGCACAGCAGAAAACGATTGCAACGTGTATTTGTAACTGTTTTCAGTGTGGATGCGTTCACCCTCGGTAAAATGACGCTGTGCGCCTGTCCAGTGAACAGTCAGCGGCCGGCGCGCTTCCAGATGCATCTCGATACGGCTTTGCTGCGGGTTGTAAAACGCCCGGTGCAGCCAGTCGCCTACTACAAAATCGGTACCGAGCGTATCGTTCAGATGGTGCAACAGATTCAGGTTGAAAGCCGCCGTCACCCCCAGCGCATCATCGTAGGCGGCGTCAAGAATCGCGTGATCCTTGATCAAATCGACTCCGATCAGCAGTGCCCCATCAGCACCGCAAGCGGCACGTATCCGACGCAAAAAATCCACCGCCTGCTCTGGCGCGAAATTGCCGATCGACGAGCCGGGATAAAAAAACAACCGATTTTTCTGCCTGACAGTAGCCGGCAAATCCAGACTACTGGAAAAATCGAGCCCGATGCCCGTCATCTCAATGGCCGGAAAACGCGGCTGGATCAAGGCCAGCGCCTGCGCCAGGAACGCAGCCGAGATATCAATCGGCACATACTGGCGCGGCTGCAAGGCAGGAAACAAGCTAACCGCCTTGGCACAATTGCCAGCGCCAAGGTCGATCAAAGTTGCTCCCAGCCCGACTGCTTGCGCGATTTGTGCCAGGCTGGCATCAAAAATCGCTGCTTCGGTGCGGGTTGGATAATATTCCGGCAGCAGACAAATCGCCTCGAACAGCTTGGAACCGAGCGCGTTGTACAGGTATTTCGGCGAAGTGGTGGCTGGCGTTGCCAGCAAACCAGCTTTCAGTTCGGCACATATCGCCTCTGCGTTGGACGCACTGTTATGCGGCAGATCTGCAGCAGTGGCATGCAATACGGAAAAATTCTGTGATGTCGGCATAAGCATGAATGGGTTGTATATCGGTTTATCGGAAAAACCAGCGAACAACAATCAGCAATAAACTGCAAATGGCATGAAAAGGCTTTGTCCACGAAATACACGAAAAGCGTGAAAAAGTGCATAAACCTTTCTTCTTTCTTTCTTTCTAGTGTGACCAAGAAAGTTTTCGTATCTTTTATGTTTTTCCTAGACTAATTTTTAGCGCGCAACATATGATGTATTGATTGTGTTTTTACCAATTATGCCTGTAACCAGTTATTCGCGGATAATATCGACTTTACATTGAGCGAACCAGTCTGGTTTCGCCGTAAAACGAAGATCTTTACTAAAGGTATCCTATGTCACATTTCCCGTCTTCCAAAATTCTCAAGGTATTGCTATCCACTGCACTCATGTCAGCCATGCTGCTGTCGTCCGGCCTGTCGCAGGCGCAGCAGGTATTGCGCGTGTCGGCCATTCCCGACGAGGCACCGACCGAACTGCAGCGCAAATTCAAGCCCTTGGGTGATTATTTGGAAAAAAAACTCGACATGAAAGTCGAATTTACGCCAGTCACCGACTATGCAACTTCGGTCGAAAGCTTGATCAATAACAAACTCGACATGGTTTGGTTCGGCGGTTTCACTTTTATTCAGGCTAAAGTGCGCAGCAACAACCAGGTGGTGCCACTGGTGCAGCGCGCAGAAGACGAGAAATTCAAATCTGTCTTTATCACCACCCACAAAGACATTACAAAACTGGCAGACCTGAAAGGCAAAACTTTCGCTTTCGGCTCCGAATCGTCGACTTCCGGCCATCTGATGCCGCGTTCTTACCTGCTGGCAGCCAAAATCAATCCGGATACCGACCTGAAGCGTATCGCTTTTTCCGGCGCGCATGACGCTACCGTAGCGGCAGTTTCTGGCGGCAAGGTGGATGCCGGCGCGCTGAATATTTCAGTCTGGGAAAAACTGGTTGCCAGCGGTAAAGTTGACACCAAAGCGGTGCGCGTGTTCTACACCACACCCGGCTATTACGACTACAACTGGACTGTGCGCGCCGACATGAACCCGGTAGTGCGTAAAAAGCTGAGCGACGCTTTCCTGGCGCTGGACGCCAAAAATCCGGCCGACAAAGAAATCCTCGACTTGCAGCGCGCCAGCAAATTCATCCCAACCAAAGCTGAAAACTATGCCGCCATCGAAGCGGCTGCACGCAGCGCCGGCTTGCTGAAATAGGACTGAAGCAACGATGTCATTCGTATTGCGTGGCGCCAGCGTGCGCCATCCATCGACCGCGCACGCAGACGTTGGCGCCGGTTTCGCGCTGAGCGATATCAGCCTGTCGATCAATCAGGGCGAACAGATCGCGCTGATCGGGCCGTCCGGCGCCGGCAAGACTACCTTGCTCCATACACTCGCTTGCGCCCATCGGGCGCAGGCAGGCGAGTTTTCCGCTTTCGGGAAATCGCCCTGGGGTTTGACGCATGCCGAGCGCCATTTGCTGCGTACGCGACTGTTTCTGGCGCCGCAAACCCCGCCGCTGCCCCCGCGCCAGCGCGTAGTGACGGCGGTATTGGCCGGACGCTTGCCGCAATGGGGCTTCTGGCGCGCGCTGGCGGCGCTGATCAAACCGGGGGCGCACAATGCACAAGTCGCTTATGACGCGCTGGCGCGTTTCAACCTGCAAGACAAGTTGTATGCACGAGTCGATCGCCTGTCCGGCGGCGAACGCCAGCGTTGCGGCATGGCGCGCTTGCTGGTGTCAAAGGCCGAAGCGTTCCTGGTCGATGAGCCGCTGTCGGCGCTGGACCCGATGCTGGCGCTGCAAACTCTGGCCGCTCTGCAACACGAAGCTTCCAGCCGCAAGGCAACACTGATCTGCAGCCTGCATCAGGTAGAACTTGCGCGCCGCCATTTTCCGCGCATCGTCGGCTTGCGCGACGGCCGCATCGTGTTCGACGCGGCGCGTGCACAAGTTACCGACGCGATGATTGCGGCGCTGTATCAGAATGCCGGTAGCACGCCGCAAGCGGTGGATTTCAGTGCGCCGCCTGCCATTATCATTGGGCATTGCTGACGCTAGCTTATGCATCTCACTGTAAACCGTTCGCAGCATCCCGATCCAGCCTGGCGCTCCCGCGTAATGGGCAGCATCATCGCGCTGGTGCTGCTGTGGCCGATGCTGGTGGCGAGCGAATTCAAGCCCTGGGGCTTGTTCGACGCACAAAGCCTGAGCGCTGCCGGGCGCTTCCTGGCCGATTTTGTGCCGCCGGCCCATTCGGTCGAATTCTTGCAACTGATGCTGGCGGCAACTTGGCAAACCGTCGCCATGGCCACCGCGGGCCTGACCCTGGCACTGCTGGGCGCGATCCCGCTGACCTTGCTGGTGACGCAGTCGCTATCGATTTCCCGCCTCGGCAGCGGTCGCATGCGTCTGGCCGGCTACCTCATTCGGCAAAGCGCGCGCTGGCTGCTGGTACTGTTGCGCAGCGTGCCGGAACTAGTCTGGGCGCTGCTGTTCGTGCGCATCGTCGGGCTGGGGCCGACTGCCGGTGTGCTGGCAATTGCACTGACTTACTGCGGCATGCTGGGCAAGGTGTACGCCGAGATCCTCGAATCTACCGACACCCACGCCACCGAATCGCTGCTGAAAAACGGCAGCAGCCGTCTGGCGGCGCTGCTGTATGGCACCTTGCCTGCAGCGGCCTCGGAGCTGGTTTCTTACACCACCTACCGCTGGGAATGCGCGATCCGGGGCTCGGTCATCATGGGCTTCGTCGGTGCCGGCGGCCTCGGGCAACGGATGGATGAGTCGATGAAAATGCTGGCCGGCGGCGAAGTCGCCACCATGCTGATCATCTTCGTGCTGCTGGTGGCTGGCGCTGATCTGGTCAGCACCTTCTTGCGCAAGCGCTTGGGTTGATCATATGAAAACCCGTCAAGCGCCTCCGCCACCGGCAGCCGATTTTTCTACTGTTGCATTGCTCGTTGCGTTGCTGGCGCTGATCATCGCCAGTTTTGCCTCGCTGCCGCTGCAATGGAGCGCGCTATTCAGCGCCGATGCCCTGCGCTCCAGCATGGAATTTTTGCACGGCTTCGCGCCGCCCGAATTGGCCGGGCCTTTTCTGCTAAAAATCGCCGTCGGTACGCTGGAAACCTTGTCGATGTCGGCGCTCGGCACCGCCATCGCAGTCGTGCTCGGGATCGCTTTGGCGCTGCCAGCCAGCGGCCGTTTCGGCCGCACTGCGCGCGCGGTGATGCGCCTGAAACTCAATGTCTTGCGCTCAATTCCGGAACTGGTCTGGGCCTCAATTCTGTTGATAGCCGCTGGCCTGGGACCGTTCGCCGGCACGCTAGCGCTGGCCGCGCATACCACCGGCGTATTGGGACGCCTGTTCGCCGATACACTGGAAAACCTGCCGCCAGAACAAGAGGCAACGCTACGCATTAACGGCGCCTCAGCGATGACGGCCTTCTTTTATGCGACACTGCCGCAAATGCTGCCGCAAATGCTGTCGTATACTCTGTACCGCTGGGAAAATAATATCCGGGCCGCCGCTATCTTGGGTGTGGTCGGTGCTGGCGGGCTAGGCCAGATGCTGAAATATCACTTGTCGTTATTCCAGATGCAACAAGCCGCCAGCGTCATTATTGCGATGCTGTTCATGGTCGCGGCGGTCGATGCGATCAGTTTCTGGCTGCGGCGCATGATGACCCGATAGATAATAAAAAAATGAGTATGGCTATTTTTAGTGTATTTACCGCATATATTAATTGCGGCAATTAAATATACTCGTCTAAATTACAAGTTAGATAAAATGAAGAATATAAAAGATTATTATCTTGTACTGGGCATTGAGAGTGATGCCTCACTCGTGGAGGTAAAAACTGCCTTCCGGCAAAAAGCATCATTATTTCATCCAGACAAGAACGCATCGCACGATGCAGCAGACAAATTCCGGGAAATCAAGCAAGCGTATGACACGTTGTCGGACGCAGAAAAACGCGCAGCCTATGATGAAAACCGGCGCCGGAACTTGCTCGATAACCCGATTGAAACAGCCAAAGATATTTGGACAAATTATATTCAAGGAGTATTGCATTGAGACTTTCCCCATTTTTCCATGAACTGAAATCCGCCTTTGACGCCGAACTCGAAGACATGAGCAGCGATTCTGCCGGCAATGATGTTCTGGAGTCGCGACTGCAAGCAAAGCGCGACCAAATGCCATCCCTGATGTCCATGCTCAAAAGTTATCCGGAAATGGCCGCAGTCGCTTTCCACAACGGCATCCACTTTGTCAGCGGCAAAGCAATGGACGAACTGGTAAAACAAGAGCCGGAAGATTTTCCCTTGTGGACCAGCCTGCTGCCATCGCTGGAATTAAGCGCATGGGCCGACAAACTCGCCAAAACGGTTCTTGAACATCCGGATGGCGAGCAGTTTCTGATCGTTACAGCTGGCTTGGAATATCTGCACGGCAAGAGCGACATCGCCATCCCGCAACATTCCCGCTCTGATGATGCAGAAGAGGACAATGACAAGGATGACGGCGGATTTAACAACGATTATGATGAGAACGACGATGATGGTACAGATTCCGATCTTGCCGAAGCAGGATCAGACTGGCTCGCCGAACAGGGATTTGACCGTAATAACTAATCACTTTTTTGTACTGGATAGCCAATGAACACTCTTCCTGCATTACTCAAAGCACAAGGCTTGGTTCGTATCGGCGATATTGTCGGCGCGGAACATGCATTGGTAACCTTGGCCGATACCGAGGGCGATTACGCACTCGTGGTGGCCCTCGATGATTTGCCGCCTTCCGACCTGCTGGCGATCATTCGGGAATATGACATATCCAAGGAATCGGTCGTTAACATGTTGGTCACACCAGAACAATTCGCACGCGCGGTGGTTTTGGAGACGCGATACAACGATATCAGTCACGAGCACTTGCGCGGCATGATCAACTCGGTCATCTTTCGCGACGACCACGATACCGGCGAATTCCTGAGCGCAATTGGCGCGCTCGAAGGCGGCTGCGATGCGCTGGTGGACTATCTGTCAGACAAGGCTGAACGGGTTGAGCATTTCTTTCAATACTCGACTTTCGACCTTTTCAAGTATGGCAATGAATCGAAAACCGCGCTGATCGACTATGACCTGGCAGGCGACCCCGACGAGCATCCGGTCCTTAGCCTGGAAGAAGTAAATGACCACGACTGGATGGAGTTGACATGGACGCTGCGCTACGTCACACCCGATCTGTTCAGCGAAATTCTATTCATGTTACGGGCGCGCTGGCGTGACAGCATGCGTCTTGAAGCGCTGGCTGAAGCTGCATTGAACGCCAAAGAACCGACCCACGAAGAAACGCCTTCCGTAGTATTGGGAGAGGAATCTGCGCTGTAAATAATGCAGTAAAAATTGTCCACAAAAACACCAAAGACACAAAAGACACGAACAAACCTTCCCGGTCGCAGCACAAAAAGGGTTTATGCATCTTTCGTGCTTTTCGTGTCTTTCGTGGACAATGCATTTCATATCTCGCTTGCACCGTGCTGCATCAGACCGTTTTAAACCAAAACCAATTACCTATGCCCGATAACAGCAACAAGGTTTCTCTGTACGACGCTCGGCCGTTTTTTGAAAAGGTGCTGCATTTAGGCGTGCAAAACGGCACCATTGATCCTGCCAAGGTGCGCGCCATTCTGGATGATGCGCCAAAAGGTATCATCCAGATTGCCGATTTTTTCGGTTCCCAATACCTGCGCCCGGATGTGGAAATCGCATTGACGCGCATGGTCAATCTGGTGAGCTTGTACCTTGAAGAAAAAACTGACGGAGATTTGATGCTGGCCGCGCAATCGCTGCGTGACAATACTTTTCTGTCGCATTCGCGCGGCGGTTCCGAGCTGCTCAAAAAACTATTTGTCCTGCCGGAAGACGCCATCATCGGCAATCACAGGAGCACCGAACTCAAGGACTTCCTAACAAAATGGTCGCGCCAGACGCCAGTTGCTTATCGCAAAGAACACAAGAAACGCATAGCTGCGCAGCATGAAATTGCAGCCGCGCTCTGGCTGGCCGAACAAGCAGGAATGCCCGCTGACGCACTCGAAGATGAAGCGGCCGAACTGGTGATACGCACTGCGGTACTGCTGCGTTTAAGCGCCAGTAAAAATCAGCGCACCGCAGCTTCGATGCCGAACGCATTCGAATTTGCGCAATTGATAGACACTTTCAGAACCAAGGGCATTACGGCTGACGCTCAAAAACGCGCCCATGTGATCCCCGCTGACATGCCCGAGCAGTACAAAGTTATCGTGGAGCGCATCCGCAAGAAAATCGTCAAAACCGACATCCCGGAAATTCTCGATCCGACCACCACGCTGGCCCAGTTGCTGGGCAAACTCCAGCAAAAATACTACCTGCGCAGCGACGACGCCGATGATGTCAGCAATTTTGACGCCATCGTCTCGAAGGACTGGACTCGCGTCACTGAAGGCAAATCAGACTCGGAATCTCTGCTCACCCTGTTTATCTGCCTGGCTGGAAGCTCTACGCCAAAAACCAGCATCAACGAGAGAAAAACACGGGAAATAGTGCGAAAGATGCGCAAGGATGGCATCGATCCGGAACGGGTTCCGGTGTATATCAACCAATTCGCCCCCTTTGAGATGCGTGAAGGCTTGATTGCACTGTGGGATGATTTTTTTGCCGAAGCCGAAAAATACCTGCTGGACGATTGGGATACAAAATTCGTCGAAGTTCTGTCTTTCCTGAAAGACAATTGCAATATTCTGAAAACGCCTTGAAAAGCATTGTCCACGAAAGACACGAAAAGCACGAAAAAATGTTCTTGTTCAGCCCGCTATGGTGCTACACGCGATCAGGCTGGATATTCCTTACTCTTCAAGGGGAGGGTTAGGGAGAGGATGGATTTTTTGCCGCACAATAAACCCATCCCCCACCCGACCTCCCCCTTGAAAGGGGAGGAGAAAACCACACTACCCTACCGGCTGAATAGTCACAAAACAACAAGAAACATCTATGGTATGTAGGCCCCCAAGCTTGCGCACCTCTTGGCAAGCTGTGGTTCTTGTTACGGCGACTTCGATTGCGCCTGCAATTTCGATTCCCGCGCAATGCGTACAATTTCTTGCGCAATTTCTTCCGGCGACAGCACTAAATCGATGCAGCCAGTATCAATTGCACTCTCCGGCATGTCGGACTGGATCGCTGTACTCAGTTTCTGCGCGATGGTAACGCCGCCTATCTGCTGAATGGCACACATCGCTTCTGCCCCGTCGCCATCGTAGCCGGACACGATAACAGCAATCAGCTTGCCGTCCCAATACCGGGTCAGGGAACGCAGGAAAACCGTGATCACATCAGGCCAGCCGCGCGGCTTTGATATTGGCTTGAGGCGGAACTCACCTTCACTGACATGCAAATCCCGATTCTCAGGGATGATGAATACATGGTCAGGCTTGATCTGCAAACTTTCGGTGATCAGATTGACCGGCATGATGGTGTAGCGGGGAAGAATTTCATGCAAATGAGTCGGCATGGTTTTTATGTGATTAACGATCACGATAGCCACGCCCATATCGGCCGGGAAATTTTCCAACAGCCGGATATAGGCATCCAATCCACCGGCCGAACCGCCGATACAAACAATAGGAAAATCTTGTACAGAAGAACCCTTTGTAGTCGACATATTGCTTCCCAATAAAGTAGTCCACACAAGCACGCTTCGCTCACACCCTAGCAACCATACCGCATACCGTAATACATCTCAGAATACTGCATGCACACATCCTTGGCACTTCGCATGTGTGTTTTCAATGTGGAAAATCAACCTTGAATATAAATTTTCATACTGTACACCGATACATCTGCTTACCGCGGTTACGCATCCTGCATTGATAGACACCGTTGTTTGGCATTTAATACAGACATCAACCCGGAAATATTCCAAGGAGATTCACGATGAAAAGCCGATTAGGAATTATCACAGGATTATTGTCAGGTGCCGTGCTGATGTTAGCTACCGCTCCCGCCATGGCGCGTGCCGACGTTTCAGTCAGCATTGGCGTTCCAGGGTTCTGGCAGCCGGCGCAAGTCTATGAACAGCCACGCCGATCCTATCGACAGCCGCAATTCTACTATCAGGAGCGGCACTACAGGCAAGGCCGGCACCAGCCTCGCTGGAATCGCGATCATCGCCCGCGGCGTGATCGGGATCATGACGGCGTACCCAACCGCTTCGACCGTGACCGCGATGGTGATGGCGTACCCAACCGACATGACCGCCGACCGAACAATCCATACCGCTATTAGGTGTTGAAAAATAAGTGTTGAGAAATAAATGTTAAAAATGCATTGCAATTACACGTTGTTTGTCAATTCCTAAATACAATAGGAAACACCATGAAATCAAAATTGATAGCTGTGTCTTTATTAGCCTCTGCTTTGTTTGCGGGCATAGGCATCTCGCCAGCGATGGCCCAAGGAATAAATACACCCAAAATCAACCAAGCCCAGCAAGAAATCGGCGCACGGATTCAGCAAGGTTTGGCGTCCGGGCACATTACACCTTCCGAGGCGCAGTACCTGTATCGACGTGACCGCGAAATTCAAATCCGGGAGAATCGTTTCAAATCCGATGGCTCTGCCAGTCCACAAGAACGGCAAAAATTAAGGCAGGATCTGGACAAACTTCGCGATGAAGTTGAATTTAAACTCGCCAATTCTCGCGTCGTGCCGCGACAGTCTGTCAACACGCCCAACATTGACAATCGCCAATTCAAAATCAGCGATCGGATTGAACAAGGCGTACGCTCTGGTCGGATAACGCAATCTGAAGCGCGTAGATTGCAGCGTAAGGAACACCAGATTCGACGCCAGGAAGCGCGTTTCAAGACTGATGATGTCGTTACCCGACAGGAACGCCAGCAATTGAAAGATGCATTGACGGCGTTGCGCGATGATGTGGAACGACTGATGCGCAATAATCGCCATGCGCGCTATTGATGGTTGAAGTTGCGTTGATGTTGCGTTAATGTTGCGTTGAAGTTGCGCACATCCTTTTGCATTGGCAGGTTGGCGCTGAGCGCGTTGAAGCCCAACATTCGGCACGGAATATGGGGCGTCAATGTTGGGCTGATACAGCTTTAGCCCAATATTCTGCGCGCTACACTTCCAACCTCTAAAGTTGGATAGCGCACATACAGCAGGCGCTGTTTTTCGATAGATTTACGTTTTAAACCGGAGATCATCATGTCAATGAACCAAATTCGTTTTGCCGCAGCACACACACATATTCATCGCACTGCAATGCGGCTATCGGTTCTGGCATTGCTCGCTATAAGCAGCACGTTTGCGGCAACAGCGACAATGGCTGCAAGCAATACGTCAGACGCGAATGGGCGTTATCAGGCGGAACGCGCAATGTGTAATAGCGGCCAGTCACACCAAGACCGCGCAACGTGTCTGAGAGAAGCCGGGGCCGCACTGCAAGAGTCAAAAAAAGGGCGCCTTGGTAGCAACCAGGGTGCGGATGATATGTACAGACAAAATGCCTTAATACGTTGCAATGCGCTGCCGGCAGACGACCGTGATGCCTGTCAGCGTCGCCTTGAAGGTGAAGGCACTATCCGCGGCAGCGTATCCGAAGGTGGCGTATTGCGTGAACTGGTAGTGCCAGACAACAAATAAGCTTTATAAAAAAGTGCATCCCGCGCGGCTTAGCGCTTGGATGCGGTCTATGTGAATTGCACCCCTATATGTCTGCTCGCATTCACTTGATCGGAATCATCAGATGCTGGTACGGGGTTCCCGACCACATCACATAGGGAACCGAGGTGTCAGGGGCAGCACTCTTTGGATACATGTCATAAAAACTCGACTCGGCACCCACGATCATCACATGCGGCCCGGTCTTGATCCACTGATTGCCAGCGTCGGGTTTGGTCGCATAGGGATCAGTATTGCTGGCGTCAGTTCCTCCCGCAAGCATGTACATGAAACCGACCACGCCGCTGGCAGGCGTCTTGTGACCGATCCATGCCTCGGCCCAATTCAGGGCGGCCTTATCCATGCACATAGGGTCGGGACCCGGAGTCGCCGGATTGTCCGGCATGCAGGTGAATCCGTTCGTGCCTTCTCGCAATGTGCGCATCTGCCCGTCCGGGCCTGCGGCGACAATCGTTGCCGTCGCACCCACTTTTTTCGGTGCGGCCTGCATCGCGCTCTTGATCATTTTCTGGTCGGCGGCCGACGGTGCTGCCGCCTTTGCGCCCATCGGCGCATCGGCGGCAATTGCTGTCTGCGTGAACATGATGGCCAAGACTGCGGCCATCGAGCATATTGCTGGGATTGGTTTTGACATGGCGCTTCACTCCTTTGATATTTGATAAAAAAATACCTAGCATAAAGTTCGATCGCCGATTTGACTCAGTCCGACATCTTCAGCGATGGTTGAATATTCAGCGGCTCATGAGGTTTTGCTTTGCGTATCCGCAAGGTAAGCGTTGAATTTATTGCTGCAAAGTCGTAAACGGCAGTTCGTAACGCGTCAGTAAGCGCAGCTGCGCCGTGGCGCCTTACCGGGGGTTGCGGCCTTCGCTCACTGAATGTTGGGCTTTGCAGCCCAGCCTTGCTAACGGTTATTTCTCAGCCGATGCAAAGCCGGCATTACCCGGCGCTACGACCGAAACGAAGACAAAGGAATCTTTCGCGTCAGTGTTCATGGCCCCATGAACTTGCCCAGGTTTTGCAACGGCAATTTCTCCGGCTTTAAGCTTGGTAACCACGCCGTTTCCCTGGTAATAATCGGCAGAACCAGAGAGGACGGTCCAGGTGTCTTGGCCGTGCGGATGAACGTGAGCAGCGAGTTCTTGCTTAGGGAGAACATGCCAAACGACGATGACGGACTCTTCAGTTTCAAGTACAACAATTCGAATCGGCTCGCCATCAGACGGACAGGCAAACTCCGACACTACAAATTTTCTTGCTGCGGTAGTCATAGCGACATCCTCGTTCATAAGTATTCCGAAGTGGTTCAGTATACGCGGAGCAAAAACGCACTGCCGGCACATTATTGGCAACTCCTGCGCACCTCAAGCCCATCCAACTGCCGTATGCAGCCATGGGCGGGTGAAACCCGCGCGGCTTCGTGCTTGATACTGCCTATGCGGGTTGCACCCACCCTGACTTTAAGCATCAGGAACTTGCCGCGAGTCTACTGGCCGTGGAGAAAATCACCATTACGGCGAGCAGTATCAGAACGCCGCCAGACACTCGCTCCAGCCAGGGAAGCGCTTTGGTGAAGCGATGGAGCACAAGCTTGTTTCCAATCGCAGCGGCCACCAGAATGTCCCAAAGCAGCACAACGCCGAACATCCAGAGAGCATAGGTAATCTTCCAGGCCCCGCTTATAGGGGTGCTGCTCACCAGGGAAGCCAAGCTGACATAGAACAGGGCATTTTTTGGGTTCAATAATCCCGAGAGGAAGCCCATGCCTGCCCCCCGCCACCATAAGCTGCCTGAAGGAGATGGACGCCTTGTGCTGCATGCCACCTCGGCGAGCGAACTTTTGCCAGCATGGCGGATGAACAGCCCACCCACGTATAGCAGGTACAGGCATCCGGAGAGCTGTATGGCGATAAACATGACGCTGTCAGGATGAAAGACAGAGACCCCGCCGAATGCCGCAACGATGAAAACGCCGTTCGCCAGTGCAATGCCCAGGCATGTCCCTGTCGCTATCCGCCACCCAGCCGCCATCGAGGTGCGGGCAACCAGAAAAAAATCAGGGCCGGGCGACAAAAGCGCCAGAAAATGCGCCGCGGCGACTATCAAAAACTGCTGGATCATGTACAAACTTCCGAAGCGGTGAATCATCGGAGTCTGCAGGCTGCCGAAGTACTTGTATTGAAGAAAATTGCGCTGGACTATGACCGGTAGAGTCCGGGCGTTACGCCGGCATAAGCTTTGAACACGCGCTGGAAATGGCTTTGGTCGGCAAAGCCCAGGCGGTAGGCAATATCGGCCATCTCCTCGCCCAAACGTAGCCAAGCGCGGGCCTGATTGATGCGCAGGTTCAGTTGGTAGACATGGGGCGTCATCCCCGTCGATGCGCGGAAAGCCCGAATCAGCTGGTAACGGCTAATGCCGGCCATTTTGGCCAGTTCGGCCAACGACACCATGGCTACACTGTCGTATTGCAGGCGCTCCAGGACGGGCTGCAGCCTGCTGTGGGCAAGGGTTGCCTTTTCGGGTGCTGTGATAATTTCCTGATCGTCGCTGTCGCAGTCGCCGATGAATGCAATGAGAGCAGCCTCCTTCTCATATACGCTCGCGGCAGAGAACAAAAAGGTATTTAGCTGGCAAAACCGTGCATAGACGCTGGCATCGCGGGTCAGCGTTACGTCTTTGCGCTGCCCGGTACCGGATTCCTGTCTCAGGGCCTTCAGCCATGCGGCGTCCAGATGTAGCATCTGGTAACTCCATGCGGTATTGGGCAACGGATTGCACGAGTGCACGCAGGCGGATGGCACAGAAACCACAGTTCCAGCCTGGATCACGACTGGGCCACCGGCCGCGCCGGTGAAATGGCTGCTGCCCTGATCCACCGCTCCGATCGAAAAAGTCGGATGGCTGTGCGACTTGTAGCAAGCACGGCTGTGGCATGCCCTCCGACTCTCGACATAAGGCAAGGCCTGGTCACGCCAGAACTCGGTGGTTGCATCCAAAGTTGATGTCATGCTGTGTTACTGCCTCTGAGTCGCTGGCGACGACGCCAGACTAAAGCTCGATTAAAATCAAATTGAGTTTATTATCCGGAGTCGTCCACCTCAATGCGGAGAACGTGTCTATATTTTTATATTCTGGATACTATATTTATATTAAGCGTCACTATAGCTGCAATTCGGTCCAACAAAAGGTTAGCGGCTTATCATGCTGCCAATTCGCTCCGGACACCACGAGCTGGGCCGACCGAGCGGCGGCACATGCATGAACACCACCGCCCTGGCCCACTCTGCTGCAGCCCT
Organism: Burkholderiaceae bacterium; assembly: GCA_041736255.1. Lineage (GTDB taxonomy): Bacteria > Pseudomonadota > Gammaproteobacteria > Burkholderiales > Burkholderiaceae_D > AVCC01. The sequence goes on along the minus strand of JBGSTZ010000001.1, from coordinate 2,209 downwards.
CAACCTATTGTCATTACTGAAAAACTTCACAACGCAAGGCCGTAAGCCGTAGGACGTCAATAAGTGCAGCGTATTGCGCCGTATGCTGCGTCCAAGGCGACCGAAGTCGCATTATCGTCATGCAAGGTATCCTGGAAGCACAAATTTTTCATCGTGAGTCTTTTGCCGATCCGATTGCATGGTGTGATCATGCGGCGCAATGTGCTGCGCTGATTGACGCCCTACAACTAAGGCTGTGTCTAATGATGATTGCCCGAATCCAAAGAGTCTCGCGTCCATGCAACTGTCGCATGCAGGATAATCATGGTTTGCAATAATCAATGTGCGTGAGTTTTAAAATAGCTATTCACCACAACTTCAAACCCGCCACCCACCGGAGCACCGATGCTCGAACTGCGCCATATCAACAAGTCATACCGCAACGGTCAACGCGTGCTGGATGATTTGACCTATACGCTGGCCGGTGGCGAATTCGTTGCGGTGATGGGCGAATCGGGCGTGGGCAAATCTACGCTGCTGAACCTGATCGCCGGGCTGGATGTGCCGGACTCGGGCGAGGTGATGCTCGACGGCGTCGTCATGTCGGCGCTGGATGACGATGCGGCGACCTTGCTGCGGCGCAGGAAAATGGGTTTCGTGTTCCAGGCTTTTCATGTATTGCCGCATCTGACCTTGCAGCAGAACGTCGCCCTGCCCTTGCTGCTGAATGGCGAGAGCCGGCATCGGGCGCGGGAGATGCTGGATGCTGTCGGCTTGCAGGGGCGCGGTGGCGATTTTCCGCGTCAGTTGTCCGGTGGCGAATTGCAGCGGGTGGCGATTGCGCGGGCGCTGGTGCATCAGCCGAATTTGGTGCTGGCGGACGAGCCGACCGGCAATCTCGACCCCGACACTGCGCATGGCGTGCTGACGCTGTTGCGGTCAGAAATCAAGGCCAGCGGCGCGTCGGCGATCATGGTCACCCATTCGCACGCGGCGGCGGAGATGGCCGACCGCATCCTTGTATTAAGCAAAGACGGTTTGCACCCGGCCTGACATGAGTGCATCCACGCTTACGTCGAAGCCGATGCGTTTGCGACTGCTGACCCGCTGGCTGTTGCTGGGCGAATGGCATGCCCATCCGGTGCGTGCCGCAGTCGCCATCGGCGCGATTGCGCTGGGGGTGGCGCTCGGGTTTGCGATTCATCTGATCAATGCGGCGGCTTTCAATGAATTTTCAGCGGCGATCAAGAGTTTGTCGGGCCTGTCCGATTTGCAGGTGCGCGGCGTGCAGCCGACTTTTGACGAGAAACTGTATCCGCTGCTGGCGCAGCGTGAAGGCGTGGCGCTGGCCAGCCCGGTGCTGGAACTGGATGCAGCCGTGGTCAATGCATCCGTTTCAGGTGAGCGCAGCGCGCTGAAGATTCTTGGCATTGATGTGTTCCGCGCCGCCGAAATTGCGCCCGACTTGATCGGCATTTCCGCTGATGATATGCCTTTTGACACTCTCGCTGACGATGCGATTTTTCTTTCTCCTGCTGCGATGGAATGGCTGAAAACTCGTTCAGGCGCGTCTTTACAACTACGCGCAGGCAGTCGCACTATCGACTTGCGGGTGGCCGGTACGCTGCTGCGTTCGCGCGCAGGACAACGGATCGCGGTGATGGACATCGGCGCAGCGCAATGGCACTTCGGGCGCATCGGTCAGTTGTCGCGGATTGAATTGAAGCTGGCCGACGGCGTCAATCGCGCTGCTTTCAAGGCCGCGCTGAACCGCGAATTTGAAGGCCGCTTGCTGGCGTTTGAAACTACCGATCAGGAAGCGCGCACCGCCAACATGTCGCGCGCGTACCGCGTCAATTTGAATGCGCTGGCGCTGGTGGCCTTGTTTACCGGCGCGTTTCTGGTGTTTTCCACGCAGGCGCTGTCAGTGCTTCGGCGCCGAAGCCAGTTTGCGCTGTTGCGGGTGGCAGGCATGACGCGCCGGCATTTGATGGGACAAATATTGCTGGAAGGCGCGACGCTGGGCATCATCGGCACCGCCTGCGGCATCGCGGCTGGATACGGGATGGCGGCAGCCGCCTTGCATTTTTTTGGCGGCGATTTGGGCGGCGGTTATTTCCCCGGCGTGCGGCCGAGCGTGCATTTCAGCCCACTGGCGGCGCTGGCGTTCTTTGTACTCGGCGCGACGGTGGCCACGCTGGGTTCTGCTGCGCCGGCGTGGGAGGCGGCG
>JBGSTZ010000169.1:0-10570 GCA_041736255.1 Burkholderiaceae bacterium | reverse complement strand
GGGCAGGGCGTCTGGTTTGGCTTGGGCATGATGGGGCTGATCGGCTGGTCGGTGGTGGTGCCGACGCTGCTCGGCGCGGCACTCGGAATCTGGCTGGACGGGCGCTATCCCGGTGGCCGCTCCTGGACGCTGGCGCTGCTGGTGGCCGGCCTGGTGCTCGGCTGTTTCAATGCCTGGCATTGGGTCGACAAGGAAGACAAAGCAATGCGAGACGAACAGGAGGATAACAATGAGTGAAACATTGACGCTGATGCTGGCATGGGTGGCAGGGAGCGTGCTCGGCACGATTTTCTTTGGCGGTCTTTGGTGGACGGTGCGCGAAAGCATTGCGTCCAGACAGCCGGCGCTATGGGTGTTCGGTAGCCTGTTGCTGCGCATGGGCGTTGCCCTGACCGGGTTTTATTTTGTTTCTGGTGGTCAATTGAAGCGGCTAATGGCATGTATCCTCGGGTTTTTCCTCGCGCGTCTGGCCGTGACCTGGCTGACCCGGTTGCCGGCAGAAAATCCAAAAACTCCTACAGCACAGGCGGCCAGCCATGCGCCTTAGCCCCGATCAACTGATCTTCTGGCAGCTCGGCTTTATCAAGCTTAACGCCACCATTGCGACCACGTGGGCGCTGATGTTCGTGCTGGCGGTCGGATCGAAACTGATCACGCGCAAACTGTCCATGGGAATCAAGCGTTCTCGCTGGCAAAACATGCTGGAAATCATCGTCACCGCGATTCAGAATCAGATTGCCGACATCGGCCTGCGCCATCCGGAGAAGTATGTAGGTTTTCTGGGTACGCTCTTTTTGTTCGTCGCCGCTGCAAGCCTGTGCACCATCATTCCCGGCTATGAACCGCCGACAGGCTCGCTATCGACCACGGCAGCACTGGCGCTATGCGTGTTTGTGGCGGTGCCGTTTTTCGGTATCAAGGACCAGGGCGTGCGCGGCTACCTCAAGTCTTACATGGAGCCGACGGTCATCATGCTGCCTTTCAACATCATCAGCGAGGTCTCGCGCACGCTGGCACTGGCGGTCCGCCTGTTCGGCAACATGATGAGCGGCGCGATGATCATCGGTATTTTGGTCAGCATCACGCCCTTCCTCTTTCCGATCGTCATGACGGCGCTGGGTCTGCTTACCGGCATGGTGCAAGCCTACATTTTCTTCATTCTGGCCACGGTATACATCGCCGCCGCCATGCGCGTTCGCAAGCGTAAATCCGAACCTGAAGCAAAACCCATCGCTGAAACAACGGAATAAACAACCAAAGGAAATACTATGGACAGCATGACAATCATCGCGGTGGCATCCATTGTCATCGCCGGCATCACTACCGGTTTTGGCTGCTTGGGGCCAGCGCTGGCGGAAGGGAGAGCGGTCGCAACCGCGCTGACCTCGCTGGCGCAGCAACCCGACGCCTCCGCCACCATCACCCGCACCCTGTTCGTCGGTCTGGCGATGATCGAGTCCACTGCCATTTATTGCTTCGTGGTCTCGATGATTCTTATTTTCGCCAATCCGTTCTGGAACCACGCCATCGCCCAAGCTGCGGGGAAGTAAGCCATGCTCATCGATTGGTTCACCGTCGGCGCGCAAACACTCAACTTTCTCATTCTGGTGTGGCTGCTGAAACGTTTTTTGTACAAGCCGATCCTCGACGCCATAGATGCTCGGGAGGACAGCATCACCAAAAAACTCGCGGGCGCCGAAGCAAAAGAGGCAGAAGCCCAAAAGGAGCGTGACGAGTTCACGCACAAGAACGAGGCATTCGACAAACAGCGTGCCGCGCTCCTGACTCAGGCGACGACCGAGGCGAACGCCGAACGCCGGCGCCTGCTCGACGAAGCGCGGCAGGCGGCTGTCGCTTTGCTCGCGAAACGACAGGATGCGCTGAGAAGCGAACAACAGAGCCTGAACGATGAAATCGGCCGCCGGACGCGACAGGAAGTGTTTGCTATTGCACGCAAGACGCTGACCGATCTTGCCAATGCCACGCTGGAAGATCAGATGAGTGCAGTGTTCGCGCGCCGCTTGCGGCAGCTGGACGAAACGGAGAAAACTGTTCTGATCAAGTGCGTGAAAACATCGCCTGCCCAGGCTGTCGTGCGCAGCGCTTTCGACCTGCCGCCCCAGCAAAAAACGGCGATTCAACAAGCGCTCAATGACCTGTGTTCGATTGAAATCGCGGTCAATTTCGAGACCGCGCCAGACCTGATCAGCGGCATCGAACTCAGTGCAAACGGACACAAGGTCGCCTGGAGCATCGCGGATTATCTCGGCTCACTCGAAAAGAGCATCGACGAACTATTACAACAACAGGCTAAACCGCAGACCAAGCCGAAATCCGGGACGGAACTTGCCAATGCCGATTCCGAGAAAGCCAAATGAGTACGCCGCCCGATACCTTGCAAAGCACCTTTGAGCGCGCATTCGCCGGCCTGAGCCATGGCCGTGAATCCTTTACGCCGCAACTGACGCCGCATGAAGTGGGCGCGATCACCAGTGTCTCCACTGGCATCGCCATGGTCTCCGGTCTTCCCGGCGTAGGCTTTGACGAACTGGTGAAATTTCCCGGAGAGGTGTTCGGCATTGCATTCAATGTCGACGAGGGCGAAATCGGCGTCGTGCTGCTCGGCGAATACTGGCATCTGCAGGCCGGCGATGAAGTCGAGCGCACCGGCCGGGTGATGGACGTGGCCGTCGGCGATGGCTTGTTGGGGCGCGTCATCGACCCGCTCGGCCGGCCGCTCGATGGCAACGGTCCGGTGGTATCAGACCAGCGCTTGCCGATTGAACGCCCTGCTGCGCCCATCATGGATCGCGCACCGGTCACCGTGCCGCTGCAGACCGGACTGAAAGTCATCGACGCGTTGATTCCGGTCGGGCGTGGCCAACGCGAGCTGATCCTGGGCGACCGGCAGACCGGCAAAACCACGATAGCGATCGACACCATTCTCAACCAGCAGGGCCAGAATGTCTTGTGCGTGTATTGCGCGATCGGACAGCGCGCTGCCGCCGTGGCAAAAGTTGTTTCCACCTTGCAGCAGAAAGGGGCAATGGAGTACACCGTCGTGATGGTTACCGAGGGCAATGACCCGCCGGGCTTGGCCTACATTGCCCCTTACGCGGCCACCAGCATTGCCGAGCATTTCATGGAAGCGGGTCGGGACGTCCTGATTGTGTACGACGACCTCACGCAACACGCCCGCGCCTATCGCGAGCTTTCTTTGTTGTTGCGGCGCCCGCCCGGACGCGAAGCTTTTCCGGGCGATATCTTCTATATTCATTCGCGGCTGCTGGAACGTGCAACGCATCTGCGCCCGGAGCGTGGCGGCGGCTCGCTGACCGCTCTGCCCATCATCGAGACCCAGGCGCAGAATATTTCTGCCTACATTCCGACCAACCTGATTTCGATCACGGATGGGCAAATTTACCTGTCGCCGTCCTTATTTGAATTGGGCGTATTGCCCGCGGTCGACGTCGGGAAATCCGTTTCACGCGTGGGCGGCAAAGCACAGCGCGCAGCCTACCGGGCGGTGGCTGGCGACCTCAAGCTCGCATACGCCCAGTTCGAGGAATTGGAAACCTTTGCCCGGTTTGGTGCCAGGCTGGACGAAAATACCACCCAAATTATCGAGCATGGGAGGCGCATCCGGGCCTGCCTCAAGCAGCCGGAATTCGCCCCGGTGTCGGTTCCAGCACAAATTGCGGTATTGCTAGCGTTGACCGCCGCACTGTTTGATGACATACCGCTCGACCGAATGGCGGATGCCGAGCACGCTGTACGCGAGGCGGCAACCCACATTCGACCGGAAGTCAGCGCACGCTTCGACACTGCCGGCAAATTGAACGATGCAGATCGGGCAGCGATACTCCAGATCGCTGGCAGCGCGCTCGCCGGCTATCAACCAGCGGCTGAAGCCGGGAATACGCCGGAGACCAGAAAAACGCACGCCAAGACAAATCCTAAGACAGGGGCCAAGTCGTGAGCGACACCACGGCGAATCTGCATCGCAAGATTGACAGCGCCGCCGATCTCCAATCGGTAGTGCGTACGATGAAGGCGATGGCCGCATCGAGCATCGGGCAATACGAAAAGGCCGTGCGCGCTCTCGATGATTATTATTGGACCGTGCAATTGGGCTTGGCGGCCTGCTTCCGCCAAGCTGAACTGTCTGCTGCCGCAACACCCGCGCAACAGAAGCAATCAGGCGCAATTGGCGCAGTCGTGTTCGGTTCCGATCAGGGGCTGGTTGGCCAATTCAATGATGTAATGGCCGATTTTGTCGTCACTACGCTGGCACAGCTGCCGGGCAAAAAAAAGGTGTGGGCAGTCGGTGAACGTATTCAGTCACGGCTTGCGGAAACCGGCCTGCTGGTTGGGCAAAATTTCACCTTGCCCAATTCCATCAGTACTATTTCGCCACTGATCGGGCAGATTTTGATCGAGATGGAAGCGCAGCGTGAACAGGGCGAGATCGCGCAAGTTTACCTGTTCTATAACCGTCCCGTGTCCGGATCGGTGTATACGCCAGTGAATCAACGACTGCTACCGTTGGATGATGTATGGCGGCGCGATCTGGCTGCAATTGAGTGGCCCGGCAAGAATTTGCCCGAGGTCATGAATCACAAAAAGGAGGCGCTGCTGGCATTCGTGCGCGAATATCTGTTTGTCTCGCTTTTCAGGGCCTGCGCTGAATCGCTTGCAAGCGAAAACGCCAGCCGTCTGGCTGCGATGCAACGCGCTGAAAAAAATATTGATGAACTGCTGGAAGACCTGAACCGGAACTTTCACCGCCTGCGTCAGAGCGGCATTGACGAGGAATTGTTCGACCTTGTCTCCGGCTTCGAGGCCCTTACAAAATCTTAGCGAAGAATGAAAGGAATACGATGAAAATCAATACAAAAGATTTCCTGGTACAGGAAGGTGTACAAGTCAAACTCAAGAAGTGGCCAACACTGGTAAAGCCGGTATACAAATCGAAAAGCCAGTATCAGGATTTTCTCGCGGGACAAGTGAAGGAATTAAGCGAACTGCAACGCATGCACTATGCGTCCGACAGCTATGCAGTGCTGCTGATTTTTCAGGCGATGGATGCGGCCGGCAAGGATGGCGCTATCCGGAATGTAATGTCCGGCGTCAACCCACAAGGCTGCCAGGTGTTCAGCTTCAAACATCCGAGTCCGACGGAACTGGATCACGATTTTCTGTGGCGCACCACCCAATGTTTGCCGGAGCGCGGACGGATCGGCATTTTTAACCGGTCCTACTATGAAGAGGTATTGATCGTTCGCGTGCATCCGGAGATTCTTCGCAGCCAGAGGCTTCCGGATGGGCTGCTTGACGAAAAAACCATCTGGCAGGACCGCTATCGTTCCATCCTTGATATGGAAAGCCATCTGCACCGTAACGGCACCCGCATCATCAAGTTCTTTCTGCATCTTTCAGAGGAAGAGCAGCGCAAGCGCTTCCTCGATCGCATCGACGAATCCGACAAGAACTGGAAATTCAGCCTGGCCGACATGGAAGAGAGGAAATTCTGGCCGCAGTATATGCAGGCTTATGAAGAATGCCTGAGCGCAACCAGCACAAAAAATGCACCCTGGCATGTGGTGCCAGCCGATGACAAGGAAAACGCCCGGCTGATTATTTCCGAAATTGTCCTCGATGCTTTCAAGTCGCTCAAAATGCAGTATCCCGAAACCGACGCAAAGCGCCGACAGGAATTGCTCACGATTCGTCAGCAACTGATGCAGGAAGGCCCGGGCAGCAAGTAGGCATACAGGACTGCCCTGGCGACATCACGACAAAAAAAGCCGACCGCTATGCGGTCGGCTTTTTTACTACAAGGGCTGAAGGCAGCCACGTCTCAGGAAAAGGGAATTAACGGTATGGCACACAAGCCCGTTTTAACCAAATTCCAGGAAACGTTTACACCAGCTTGCCGTGGCACTGCTTGTATTTCTTACCGCTGCCGCAAGGGCAAAGGTCGTTACGGCCGACTTTTGCTACTGCGTTCGGGTCCAGCCGTTGCGCTTTTGCCTCCGAGCGTGCGGTGGGCGCCAGCAAATCTTCCGGGTCCGCGTTGGCATCGAAATCCGCATGCTGATAATTGACGTTTGCGACATGCGATTGCACCAAGTCCTGCTCGGCCGCTTCGATCTCTTCACGCGACTGGATGTGTACCGTCATGATGACTTTGGTCACATCGTTCTTGATTAGGTCGAGCATCTGGCCGAACAGTTCGAACGCTTCGCGCTTGTACTCCTGCTTCGGATTCTTTTGCGCATAACCGCGCAAATGGATGCCTTGGCGCAGATGATCCAGCGCAGCCAGATGTTCGCGCCAGTGCGAGTCGACGCTTTGCAGCATCACGCTGCGCTCGAAACCGCCAAACGATTCCTGTCCGACAATAGCAATCTTGGCATCATAGGCCGCATTGGCAGCCTGCAAAGTGCGCTGCAGCAATTCTTCGTCAGTCAAGTTCGGCTCGGTTTCCAGCATCTGCGCCAACGGCAAGTCAAGTTGCCATTCGTCGACCAGCACCGCCTCCAAACCCTTAATATCCCACTGCTCTTCCATCGACTCGGCCGGCACAAAGGCGCGGAACAGGTCGTTGAATACGCCATTGCGCAGCGAAGCGATCAATTCGGATACATTATCCGACTCCAGCAGTCCGTTGCGCTGGGTGTAAATCACCTTGCGCTGATCATTGGAAACGTCATCGTATTCCAGCAATTGCTTGCGAATATCGAAGTTGCGCGCCTCGACCTTGCGCTGTGCGGACTCGATCGAGCGCGACACGATGCCGGCCTCGATCGGTTCGCCTTCGGGCATTTTCAGGCGATCCATGATGGCGCGCACCCGGTCGCCGGCAAAAATACGCAGCAGCGCATCATCCAGCGACAGATAAAACCGCGAAGAACCGGGGTCGCCCTGACGACCGGAACGGCCGCGTAGCTGATTGTCAACCCGGCGCGATTCGTGGCGTTCGGTACCAATGATGTGCAAGCCACCGGCTGCCACCACCTGATCGTGCAATGCCTGCCAGCCGCTGCGCAAGGCAAGCGCCTGCGCTGCTTTGTCGGCGTCGGAAATTCCCGGATCGGCTTCGATAGTCTGAATCGCATTTTCGACAAAGCCACCCAGCACGATGTCGGTACCGCGACCGGCCATATTGGTCGCAATCGTGATTGCTTTCGAGCTACCAGCTTGCGCGATGATTTCAGCTTCGCGCGCATGCTGTTTCGCATTCAGCACATTGTGCGGCAACTTAGCCTGATCCAAAATACCGGACAGTAATTCGGAATTTTCAATCGAGGTGGTGCCGACCAAGACTGGCTGGCCGCGCGCGTAACAATCCTGAATATCCGTCAGCATTGCCTGATATTTTTCTTCATTGGTCTTGTAGACCTGATCCTGCCGATCCTTGCGCTGATTCGGCTTGTTTTGCGGAATCACCACCGTTTCAAGAGTGTAAATCGACTGGAATTCGAAAGCTTCAGTGTCGGCAGTACCGGTCATGCCGGCCAGTTTGCCGTACATGCGGAAATAATTTTGGAAGGTGATCGAGGCCAAAGTCTGATTTTCGTTCTGGATTTTGACGCCTTCTTTGGCTTCGACGGCCTGATGCAGGCCATCGGACCAGCGCCGGCCCGTCATCATGCGGCCGGTGAATTCATCGACGATGATGACTTCACCGTCCTGCACCACGTAATGCTGATCCTTGAAATAAAGCGCATGGGCGCGCAGCGCCGCATACAAATGGTGCACCAGCGCGATGTGGGTCGCATCGTAGAGCGAACTGCCTTCTTCAAGCAGCTCCATGTCTGTCAAAATTTGCTCGACCTTTACGTGGCCGGCTTCAGTCAGCAGCACCTGATGCGCCTTTTCGTCCTTGGTGTAATCGCCCTGAACCTCCACGTGACCTTTGCCGTCCGGCGTTTCTTCGCCGATCTGCATGGTCAGGCGTTTTGGCAGCTCATTGAGTTTGTAATACAGCTCGGTGTGGTTTTCCGCCTGGCCCGAAATGATCAGCGGCGTGCGCGCTTCGTCGATCAGGATCGAATCGACTTCATCGACGATGGCGAAATGCAGGCCACGTTGAACCCGGTCTGCGACATCAAACACCATGTTGTCGCGCAGGTAATCGAAACCGAACTCGTTATTGGTACCGTAAGTGATGTCGGCGGCGTAGGCAAACTGTTTGCTGTCGTGATCCATCTGCGACAGGTTCACGCCAGTCGTAAGGCCCAGCCAGCTATATAGGCGGCCCATGCTTTCGGCGTCGCGCTGCGCCAGATAATCGTTGACTGTGACGATGTGCACGCCTTTGCCATTCAAGCCATTAAGGTAAGACGCCAGAGTCGACATTAGGGTTTTCCCCTCGCCGGTACCCATTTCTGCAATCTTGCCTTGGTGTATCACCATCCCGCCGATCAGCTGAACGTCGAAATGGCGCATTTTGAGCACCCGCTTACTGGCTTCGCGGCACACGGCAAACGCTTCCGGCAGCAGGTCGTCCGGTTTTTCGCCTTTGGCAAGGCGCTCCTTGAAGTACGGGGTCTTGGCTTGCAATTGCGCATCCGAGAGTTTTTCCATCTCTGCTTCTAGCGCATTGATCTCACGAACGGTTTTTTTGTATTGCTTGAGCAGGCGCTGGTTGCGGCTACCGAAAATCTGGGTCAGTAATGACATACTTGGATTCTAAAAAAGCGCCGGAAAAATGACTCGATGCATCTGCATTGGGCATCTGCACTGCAAAACTGCTGGCATCGGGCCGGACTATGTTTAACATCGGATTTTAGCATGCGATTTTTCGCATATTGGGCTTACCTGGGTGGAAACAATGGGTAACTACTATTGTTGCCGGTCGGATTTGCACAGAATCGGCCCCAGAAACTCATTTCCCCCGTAGCGCCACCACTTTCGCCAGATCGGCTCCGGCGTCCAGAAACTTGTTCGGATTTTGCGCTACATCCTTGACGCGCACCTCGAAGTGCAAATGCGGCCCGGTCGAACGACCGGTGGTGCCGATGTTGGCCACATGCTGGCCACGCTTGACGATGTCACCAATCTGCACCAGCAGACGCGACGCATGCGCATAACGGGTAATGATATCGTTGCCGTGGTCGATCTCCAGCATATTGCCGTAATCGCGATGCATCTCGGAGGCGATGACCACCCCGCCTGCTGCGGCCACAATCGGCGTGCCGGTTGGGGCCGGGAAATCGATACCCTCATGAGAACTGCTGCGCCCGGTAAATGGATCGAAGCGCACCCCGAACCCGGAAGCGACATAATTCACTTTGACCGGTTGCATGGTGGGCAGCAGTTTCGCCTGGATCTTGTCGGCCATCAGCGTCGATTCCAGCACATTCATGTAATCGGCCCGATGCTCAACGTCGGTTGCCATCGCATCGAGCAATTTCTGAAAGTTAGTCAGGGTCAAATCCGGCCCGACCTGCCGCTCCGAACTGGACGGAGCAGCACCGCCGCGACCGGGCAAAGCCTTGAAATTAAAATCTTCCGGCTTGACGCCGGCCAGACCTTGCACTCGTTCGCCGAGCGCATCAAGCCGCACTAATTGGGCTTGCATCTGGCCCAAACGCGTGGCCATGAGTGCCAGATTTTGCTTCAGATATTTATCTTGCTGGCTGTTATCTTGCTGGCTGGCTTGATCGGGCACTGATTGGGATACTAATCCCAGCAAAAAAGGGGAAGAACTATCCGCCGCCCAACGCAGCGTTAGCGCCTGCAGCAAGACTACACCGGCAGTCACGGCAGCCAAAAATCCCAGCATTACCAATAGCAAATGCTTTTTAGTCAAAGTAATGGATTTAGCCTGAGCCAGGCGTGAGTGCAACAGAATGACTTGCATAACGATCCTCTATGGTGCGCCGGTTATGGTAAGGTTCAGCGGATGCGGCCATCCTCCTCTTCCTACACTCCTTATCAGCGCAGCACCCGTCCGGGGCAGTTAGCGCGCGCGCCGCTGGGCGCGTTAGATTTTTTGCGGAGTGATGACAAAATGGCGGCGCTGATGCCGACTGTCACCAGAATGGCTGCACTGCAAAAAGATTGCGCGGCAGCACTACCCGCAATGTTCGAAGCCTGCGCCATTTTGCAATTCGAATCCGGTCAGTTGGTGCTATCGACGCCGAATACGGCACTGGCCGCCAAACTCAAGCAACAGTTGCCAAAACTGCAGGATTTACTGCTAAAGAGAGGCTGGCAGGTTAACGCAATCCGCCTCAAAGTGCAAGTTGTCAAAATCTTGGATAAAGCCCGCATGGCCAAGCAAGCGGCACTGTCGGACACAGCGCGTTCGGCGCTTGCGGTGCTGGCCGATACGCTGGAAAACTCGCCTCGCAACGCAACCCTGAAAGCTGCCCTCGAAGCCATGGCGCGGCGTAATTGCGAGTGATTTTCAGCTTACCTAACTGATGTTACGCAGCCTGCAGAGCCTGTAGTTCGGCATAGGCCTGTCGGGTTGCTTTGATGAAGAGTTTTGCCCTTATCGCGAAATGGTTTGTTTTGAGCTTTATATTCAGGCACTCCAATTTGAATACGGCATAAA
>JBGSTZ010000119.1:0-58863 GCA_041736255.1 Burkholderiaceae bacterium | reverse complement strand
CGATGCGCGGCGTGCCGCGGCTGCGCTTGGCAATCTCGAACGCGCCATCGTCCTCGATCGGCGCTTTCAGCAGCGCGGCGCTGCGCAGCACAATCCGCGTCAATTCAGCGGCAGTATAATATTCGAGCCGGGCAACGATGCCGAAACGGTCCCGCAAAGGATTGGTCAGCATACCGGCGCGGGTGGTTGCGCCGACCAGCGTAAACGGTTGCAAATCGAGCTTCACGCTACGCGCTGCCGGACCCTCGCCGATCATGATGTCGATCTGATAATCTTCCAGCGCTGGGTACAGGATTTCCTCCACGACCGGCGAGAGACGGTGGATTTCGTCGATGAACAGCACGTCGTTGGCTTCCAGATTGGTCAGGATCGCCGCCAAGTCGCCCGGGCGCTCCAGCACCGGGCCGGAAGTCTGGCGCAAATTTACTCCCATCTCGCGCGCGATGATGTGTGCCAACGTGGTCTTGCCCAAACCCGGCGGGCCGAACAGCAGCGTGTGGTCGAGCGCTTCGCTGCGGTTGCGGGCGGCAGTGATGAAGATTTCGAGCTGTCCGCGAATTTTTTCCTGACCGACGTATTCATCGAGTTGCTTGGGGCGCAATGCGCGCTCCATCGCCTCCTCTACATGCGAGACGGGCGTGGCGGCGATGATGCGCTGTTCGGTGAAACTGTCGGTCTGGATGTTCATGGAATTGTTTTACCCTTTGGAGAGCGATTTCAACGCTAACTTGATGCCATCCGAAACGCCGCTACCCGCCGGAATCTGCTTGGTGGCTTGCAGCGCTTCCTTGTCCGAATACCCCAGGGCCAGCAATGCGTTGAGGATATCACTGGCCGAGTCGGCCACCAATATGCCACCGGCAGCGCCGAGATCGGCACCGAGCTTGCCTTTGAGTTCCAGCAGCAGCCGTTCGGCGGTTTTCTTGCCGATGCCCGGCACCCGCGTCAGGCGACCGGCTTCCTGCAGCGTGATCGCTTGCGCCAGATCGGCCACTGACATGCCGGACAGGATCGCCAGCGCCATGCGCGCGCCGATGCCGGTAATCTTGATCAACTGTTTGAAGACGGTGCGCTCTTCGGCGTTGCCGAAGCCATATAACAGATGCGCATCTTCGCGTACTGTCAGATGTGTGAGCAACACGACTTTCTCGCCCAGCGCGGGCAAGTTGTAAAAGGTGCTCATCGGCACGCTGATTTCGTAGCCGACGCCATTACAATCGATCAATAACTGGGGCGGATTTTTCTCAAGCAAAATACCGGAAAGACGACCTATCATGATGGCAAAACCTTAAAAATAAGTTATGGGCATCATACAGGACACACTAGGAACGCACTGATCATACATACAGCACATGCAAAATAGGATCCGCAATTTTCTGGGAAGCCGGCTGTTGCGCACTACTGGCACTCAGTTTGGCGTCGTGTGGGCGCTGCCATTAACCTTGTTTGGGGTGATTCTGTCACTCCCAATATGGATTCTGCGAGGCCGCCTCGACAAAGTCCCCGGCAGCGTGCCTGCCTTGCTGGTGCGCGGCCCGCTCGCCGATCGGCTGCTGGCGCGTCACCCGTTCGGACCGATGACGGCGATGGCAATTGGCCACATCATCATCGCCAGACAGCAACCAACGGCCAGCACACTCGCGCATGAACTGGAGCATGTGCGGCAGGCAGCGCGCTGGGGTTTGACTTTCCCGCTTATTTATCTTATCGCCAGCGCATCGGCGCTGTTGCACGGCCGTCAAGCCTACTGGCACAACCGGTTTGAAATCGCTGCGCGCAAAGCAGAAAAACATCCTCATGCAGACCTGTGCAGACCGCATGAAAAAATCTAACCTACCAACCGCCCGCCTTTGACCCGCAGGCCGCGTTTGGCTAACCCCGGCGCCATTTTGCCCAACATCGCCAGCGCCTCGCCGCAATGCGCATGGCAAATCGCCACTCCCAGCGCATCAGCGGCATCCGGCCCGGGCAGGCCCGGCAATAACAGCAAGCGCTGCACCATATCCTGCACCTGCTCTTTCTTGGCCTTGCCATGTCCGACCACCGCTTGCTTGAGTTGCAGCGCGGTGTATTCGGCCACCGCCAGATCGGCGCCTACCAGCGCGCAAATCGCTGCACCGCGGGCTTGCCCAAGCAACAGCGTTGATTGCGGATTGACGTTAACGAATACCTTTTCGATTGCGGCACAATCCGGCTGATAGGTCGCAATTACTTTGGCGACGCTATCGAAAATGATTTTCAGACGTTCCGGCAAACTGGCGTCGGCGGTCTTGATGGTGCCGGAGGCAATATAGGCGAGCTTGTTGCCCTGCTTGTCGATGATGCCAAAACCCGTGATGCGCAGGCCAGGGTCAATGCCGAGGATACGCATTTCAGACCTGGTCAGTCGACGGTACTGGGATTCGGTGCAATTCAACCGCATTGAAATCCGACGGCGCATCGAAGTCGATCGCTTTCGGCAACAGGAAGGAAGGCAGAACCGTGGTCAGCACCGCGTATACCAGCAAAGCACCGTACAAAGTATCCTCTATCGCAAAACGCTCGCGCAAAATGCCTGCCAATACAAAAGTAAAGATCAGGGTTGGCATCAAAGTGATCGACACATGCAGGCTGCTGCGGAAGGTTTCATGGAACATGACCCGCCGCTGGCCCCATACGATCAAGACCCGTACCGGCAGCACCACCGCAGTGATGCCGACGCCCAGCAACAGCGCTTGCCAGCTCAAGGCTTCCACCGGCACACCGATGCCGCCATGAAAGAAATAAAACGGCAAGAAGAAGGATGCAAACAGTTTTATCGAATGCATCATGTTATCGGTCACCAGTGAAGGCATGCGCTCGCGCAACTGGCGCGCCAGGAACCCGGCCAGAAACGCGCCCACCAGGTAATACACACCCAATTCCTTGGTGATCGAAGCTGCAATCACGCCCATCAGGACCAGGAAAGTGAATTCCGAACCGGGCGCATACGGCAGCACGATGCGGCCGAACAACAGAAACAGGAAAGGCATGATGAAAACCATCGCCAGCATGATGCCGGATGACAGCGCCAGATTCCCGACCGAATCCGATTGCAAGGCAATGAACATCAATGCCAGCGCCAGCAGTTCGCTGGTAATGGCTTTCAGCGTGACCCAGAATCGTTCCGAGTCGCTCAGCCCGAATTGCGACAATGAATCCAGGATGAAACCGGTCGACGGGATGAACAGTGCCAGCGCGACCAAGGTTGCTGCCTGCCACGACAACGCAAAAAACCGCATGCTGAGCAAGGCGCACGCAGTCACGATCAACAGCGTCATCAGCAAATGGGTAAAAATCGGCCATTTGTGCTTCACCAAGTCGCTCAGGCTGACTTCCAGTCCGGCAAATAGAAACAAGGATGCGATGCCGAACACCGACAGCAGCGTCAGGGTCTGGTTATGCTGGTAATCGCCGCCCCAGAGGGAAATCCCGATGCCGAAGAACAGGCAGGTAATAGGTCCCGGAATGCGAAAGCGTTGCAATGCTTTCGGTACCACCAGGATGCCCAGCAGCAGCCCCAGATAAGTCAAGGGCTGCACAAATGACGCCGGCAGGTTCAGCTCCACAGATTCAAATGAAAATCTGAATTAGTGACGGAAATGTCGGATGCCGGTGTATAGCATCACGACGCCGCGTTCGTTGGCAGCGTCGATCACTTCCTGGTCGCGCATCGAGCCGCCCGGCTGAATCACGCAGGTTGCGCCGGCGTCGATGACGACATCCAGGCCATCGCGAAACGGGAAGAATGCATCCGAGGCCACCGCCGAGCCGGTCAGCGACAGGCCGGCGTTCTGGGCTTTGATGGCAGCGATACGGGCCGAATCGACCCGGCTCATCTGGCCGGCGCCGACGCCCAGCGTCATGCCGTTGGCACAGAATACGATTGCATTCGACTTGACGAACTTGGCGACGCGCCAGGCAAACAACATGTCTTGCATTTGTTGCGGTGTTGGTTGCAGCGTGCTGACGACCTTGATATCGGCAATGCCGACATTCCGGGCGTCCGGCGATTGCACCAGCAGGCCGCCGCCGATGCGCTTGATTTCGAATGGGTTCAGGCCTTTGCCGAGCGGGATTTCCAGAAGGCGCACGTTTTGTCTGGCGGCAAAAATCTGCTTTGCTTCAGCGGAAAACGATGGTGCAATCACCACCTCGACGAATTGCTTTGCAATCGCTTCGGCTGCTTTGCCGTCGCATACGGAGTTAAAGGCGATGATGCCGCCAAAAGCCGAAGTAGGATCGGTCTGCAATGCCTTGGAATAGGCTTCCAGAGCATCGACACCAACCGCCACGCCGCACGGGTTGGCATGTTTGAGAATTACGCACGCAGCGGAAGTGCCTAATGCATCGAAAGTCTTCACGCATTCCCACGCGGCATCGGCGTCGCCGATGTTGTTGTACGACAATTCCTTGCCCTGCAACTGGGTGTAATTGGCCAGCGCACCGTCGAACGGGTTCAGGTCGCGATAAAACGCAGCCGACTGGTGCGGATTTTCGCCATAGCGCATTTCCTGCACTTTTTCGGCGGCAATGTTCAGCGTTTGCGGGTACGGGCTGCGCGTCGCGTGCGCCTTGTCGGCACCGAGGCTGGTCAGGTAATTAGTGATTGCGCCATCGTATTGTGCAGTGTGCGCGAATACTTTCTTGGCCAATGTGAACTTGGTGTCGTAGCTGACTTCACCGTTACTGGCTTTTAATTCTTCTAGCACAACGCTGTAATCGATTGGGTCGCAAATGACGATCACGTCTTTGTGATTCTTGGCCGCGGAACGCAGCATGGTTGGGCCGCCGATATCGATGTTTTCGATCGCGTCTTCCAGCGAGCATTCCTGTTTGGCGACGGTTTGCTGGAACGGATACAGATTGACCACCACCATGTCGATGGTTGAAATGCCGTGTTGCTCCAAAGCAGCAACATGTTCAGGAAAATCGCGTCGCGCCAGGATGCCACCGTGCACTTTAGGATGCAGCGTCTTGACACGGCCATCCAGCATTTCGGGAAAGCCGGTGTAATCGGCCACTTCAGTGACTGCAACGCCATTCTCAGCCAGCAGTTTGGCGGTGCCGCCGGTGGACAGAATATTGACGCCCATGGCCGACAACGCACGCGCGAAGTCGAGTACGCCAGCTTTATCGGAAACGGAAATAAGTGCTTGTTTGATCATGATAAGGTTCTCTGAATCTAAAGTGGCCAAGGCGGCCAAGACGGCCAAGGTGAAGTATCGTAGGTCGGGTTAGCGCAGCGTAACCCGACATTTGCTGCCACGAATGTCGGGTTACGCGATGAAGCCGCTAACCCGACCTACGATATTGGTAAAACTAATGTTAATGAACTAACTAATAAGCTAACCGCGCCCCTCACGTTATCCCCCTGGGGGTTACGACAGGATTACAACAGCCCGTGCTGTTGCAACTTTTTGCGCAAAGTATTGCGGTTGATGCCAAGCATGGCTGCAGCCGACGATTGGTTGCCTTCGGCACGCGCCATCACGACCGCCAACATCGGTTTTTCGACGCTCAACACCACCATGTCGTACACGTTCGACGCTTGCAGTTCGCCCAGGTCGTCGAAATATTTTTCAAGACTGTGCTGAACGACTTCCTGGATGCTTTCTTTGCTCATGCTTTTTCTTTGCTTTTTCTTTTAACGTGTTGATATTTTTGAATAACGCATTTTGAAATTTAATTAGTGCGTGGTGTATTTTTAATATCGCAATGAATACATGCGGAAAACACCTTATTTTTTCATATACTCCTGAAATACGGCGAACCGAAAAAACTTTTACGCGGCTTCAGGCAATCAGCGCTTGCGCTGAGGAGGCATATTGTAACCGCTCGCCATACGCTAATTGCATCTCAAAAAATGTATTCAGCGCATCCAGTTGCGCTTCGATCGACTCAATCCGGTTCATGCTCTGGCGAAATACTTCGCCGCCGGGCAAATCACGCACATACCAGCCAATATGCTTGCGGGCGGTGCGTACGCCCAGATAATCGCCGTAAAACGCATAGTGGGCGAGCAAATGGGCGATCATCAGCGGCTGCACCTCGGTTATCAGCGGCGCCAGCAAATGAGCACCGGTGCGCAAAAAATGGTCGATCTCGCGGAAAATCCACGGCCGACCCTGCGCCGCACGACCGATCATCACCGCATCTGCCTTGGTGGTGTCCAGCACGAAGCGGGCCTTTTCCGGAGTCGTGATGTCACCATTCGCCACCACCGGAATCGTCACCGCCGCTTTCACCGCAGCAATCGTGTCGTATTCCGCTGCGCCGCTATAACCGTCGGCGCGGGTGCGGCCATGCAACGTCAGCATCGCAATTCCAGCCGATTCAGCCATTTTGGCAATCGTCAGCGCATTCCTGTTTGATCTATCCCAACCAGTACGGAATTTCAGCGTCACTGGCACATCGACTGCAGCAACTATCGCATCCAGAATTTGACCGACCAGTTTCTCGTTTTGCAACAAGGCCGAACCGCACCAACTGCTACAGACTTTTTTTACCGGGCAACCCATGTTGATGTCGATGATCTGGGCTCCGCGTTCGACATTGAATCTGGCGCAGTCAGCCAGCATGGTCGGATCGGCGCCGGCGATCTGTACCGCTTTCGGTTCCATTTCGCCGGCGTGATTGATGCGACGCGAGGATTTTTCGGTCTGCCACAGCTTGGGATTGGACGCAGCCATTTCGGACACCGCATAGCCGGCGCCGAGCTCCTTGCACAACTGACGAAACGGCCGATCAGTCACCCCCGCCATCGGCGCGACGAATACGTTATTGCGCAGCAAATAAGGGCCTATATGCACGATGGGCGAATGGGAATGGTGAAAAGGGACGCTATTTTATACGAATTCTGCTTAAAAAATAAGCAAAATCAGGGAACGCGCGAATCAACCTCGTCCAGCGCCATCGCATCTAAGTGCGCAACTTCACCCCAGGAGATTAGCTGCAACGTATCGGCTTCCAGGCAAAAGCGGTTGACGCTGGCATTCAGGATAGGAAAGTTGCGCGGTCCCGAAAACGGCAGCGCCAAGGCGGCGCGATAGGCGCATTCCAGCACGCCGCCGTGCGCCACCAGCGCGATCTTTTGGCCCGGATATTGGCGTGCCCAGTGCCGTATGGCGGTTTCGATGCGTGCATAGAAATCACGAAAACTCTCGCCGATGCGCTCGCCCGGTGGAAAAACTGCGTCGATATCGCGTGCTTGCCAGGCAGCGAAAGCAGCCGGATAGTGCTGGCTGATTTCGCTGTAGTACAAGCCTTCGAACGCGCCGTAACAGCGCTCGCGCAAGCCGGAGTCAGTGACGACTGCATGCTGTAATCCCGACTGCTGTTGCGCCACCGCCTGCGCAGTTTGCCGCGCCCGCTGCAAGTCGCTGCTGATGATGGCTGCCAGCGGCTCATCGCACAACGCCCGCCCCAATGCATCGGCCTGCGCCTGGCCTTGGGCATTGAGCGCAATATCGCAATGCCCCTGCAGCCGCTTCGCCGCATTCCAGTCGGTTTCGCCGTGCCGGATCAGCAATATTTCAGTGCTCTTGCTCATATTGCCTTTGTTTTCATCGCAGTAGGATGGGTGAAACCCATCACATTTGGCGGCCGATCATGATGGGTTTCACCCATCCTACGGCGCCAGTTCCGGCGCGAGCGTATAAGTACCGTTGATGCTGGTTTGCGCCAGAATATGACCTTCCATCGCTGCCAGCACCTGCGGTGCGGTAAAGGTGCCCTCGACCAACAAATGTGCGATATCCAGTGCATATACGGTGAAAATATAGCGATGCACTATGGAATCGTTCCACGGTGGACAAGGTCCGTCGTAACCGTAATAGTCGCCCAACATGTCCTGATCGGAGGCGAACCAACCCGTGTAGTCGTTGATACCCTGACGCGCCCCGCGCAGAGCTTCCGGCCCCGGTTTGCCACGCGCCAGCACGCCATCGCAGAACTCGCCTTCGGCAATTGCCAGCATGGTTGGCGGCAGATCAACCAAAGCCCAGTGAAAAAAATCGACGCGGGGCAGATCGGCCGGCACTTTTCGATCCAGCAGATTGACGTCATCGCCTTGCGACGGCGCATCGGGGTCATGGCAAATCACGACAAGTGACTGGGCGTCGGGTGGCACATCGCGCCAGCCCAAATGTGGATTTTTATTGTCGGCTAAGGCTACATGTGCTTTGGCATCTATTTTGCAAAACGCAAATTTGGCAGGAATAGCATCACCATCCTTGAATGAATCGCTCCAGAGTTGCATGTTCGCTCCTTCAGTATCGTTATCAGGATTAAATTGCTTAAAATTGCTTTTCGCCAATATACCTAATACTGTATTTTTTTAAACCACATTAAAATACTGCGGTATTACTGGTATTTTATGGCATACCCCCCATAAATTGATACTATTCGTAACTATTTAGTCCCCTATGGGGATGTACGCAATCAGGCTAGATATTCCCTCCCTTTCAAGGGGAGGGTTAGGGAGGGGATGGTTTTTTACCGCAAAAATAAACCCATCCCCCACCCGGCCTCCCCCTTGAAAGGGGAGGAGAAAACCATTCTACCTAGCGGGCTGAACAGTAACTACTATTCAGATGCCTCAAATAACCGGTTTGACCTGAAGCCAAAACGTTACCGGCCCATCGTTGGTCAATGTGACCTGCATATCTGCGCCAAAGCATCCACTTTCCACCACTGGATGATGCAAGCTCGCCTGCGCCACAAAATAATCGAACAGTAACAGGCCTTCTTCGGCTGGTGCGGCGGGCGTAAATGACGGCCGTGTGCCAGCTTTGGTATCGGCTGCCAATGTGAACTGCGGCACCAGCAACAAACCACCTTGCTCTTGCGCCAGACTCAAGTTCATCTTACCCGCATCGTCAGGAAATACGCGGTATGCAAGCAATTTAGCCAGCAGCGCATCGGCTTGCTTGACGCTGTCGCCGCGCTCGGCACACAGGAACACCAGCAAACCGGCATCAATAGCACCAATCATGGTGCCCTCGACTGCCACGCTCGCCTGCGACACCCGCTGCAGTAATGCGATCATCGCACTATCCTATGAAAGAGTGGCCCGGGCAAACTTGCGCTTGCCGACTTGCAGCACCATGGTGCCAGCTTCCACTTTCAAGCCTTTGTCGGAAATCACGTTGCCGTCAATCCGCACCCCGCCCTGCTCCACCATGCGTAGCGCTTCCGAGCTGGAGGCACACAAATTGGCCTGTTTCAGCAACTGGCCGATGCCCAGCGGCGCGCCGTTCAAGGCGACTTCAGGAATGTCATCCGGAATGCCGCCCTTGGAACGATTGACAAAATCGGCCAGCGCATCAATCGCGGCCTGCACCGAATGGAAGCGCGTCACGATTTCTTGCGCCAGCGTCACTTTGACATCGCGCGGATTTTTACCCACGGCAACAGCGTCCTTGAAGGCGTCAATTTCTGCCATCGAGCGCGAAGACAGCAGCTCGTAATAACGCCACATCATCAGGTCCGAAATACTCATCACTTTGGCGAACATGGTATTGGCCGGCTCGGTGATGCCAATATAGTTATTCTTCGACTTCGACATTTTTTCGATGCCGTCCAGCCCCTCCAGCAGCGGCATGGTCAAGATGCACTGCGGCTCCTGGCCGTAATCTTTTTGGAGTTCGCGCCCCATCAGCAGGTTAAATTTCTGATCGGTGCCGCCGAGTTCGAGGTCGCTTTTTAAGGCCACTGAATCGTAACCTTGCATCAGCGGGTATAAAAATTCATGTACTGAAATCGGCGTGTTGGCCTTGAAGCGCTTGCTGAAATCGTCGCGCTCCATCATTCGTGCCACGGTGGAATGCGAGGCCAGCTCAATCATGCCGCGTGCGCCTAAGGCATCGCACCATTCGGAGTTGTAACGAATTTCGGTTCTTTCGGGATCCAACACCAGACTTGCCTGCTTGAAATACGTGATCGCATTTTGTTCGATCTGCTCTTTCGTCAGTGGCGGGCGCGTCACGTTGCGCCCAGACGGATCACCGATCATCGAAGTGAAGTCGCCGATCAAAAAGATCACGTTATGGCCCAGATCCTGCAACTGGCGCATCTTGTTCAGCACCACGGTATGGCCTAGATGCAAATCAGGCGCGGTCGGGTCGAGCCCGAGCTTGATGCGCAGCGGTATGCCGCTGCGTTCGGAGCGCGCCAATTTTTGCGCGAATTCGGTTTCGATCAACAATTCATCAGCACCGCGCCGAGCGATGGCAAGCGCCTCTTGCACCCGGTCCGAGAGGGGCGACAACAACGTTTTAGTTGTTTCAGAGAAAGAAATATGATTTACTGGAGCTTGGTCCAGAGTGGATGGGGATTTTTCGTCCATTTTTAACTTTATTTCACTTTCAAAAGGCCAATAAATGCTTCCGATTTTGTTATAATGCTTGACATATCATCCAATTGCCGCTAGTCAATAATAAAACAATAAGAAACGTACTTGCATTGTATTCACACCAACCCGACAAATTTTAACTGATTAGATGCAACCAAATCACAAAAACCCGAGCCTCGACTCAACTGGCAAGCTGTTGCTAGGCACATCCCGCAAGACCAGGATCATTTCGGCTACCGCCGTGTTTTTGGCGGTATGCGCATTCGGCGCAATCGGTGTTGCGCCAAATGCACCGGACGCTTCTGATCTGCCAGTCAGCTTGATCGAACAGCAGATCACGCTGCCCAATCTGGCCCAACAAATTGCCTCGCTCGAACAAGCACCGCCTCAATATTACATGCGAGAAGAAAAAGTACGCAGTGGCGATACGCTGGCAACTTTATTGAACCGGCTGGGGATCACTGATGCTGCAGCGGAAAATTTCATCAAGTCCGACAGCACCGCACGCAGCGTGTTGCAATTACGCACTGGCAAAAGTGTGCAGGCGCAAACTAATGACGATGGCACTCTGCAGTGGTTGCGCACCACCATTGTCAGCGGTCGCGACGACCCGGCCAAGAATCTCTTGATCGCACGCAATGGCGACGATTTCAAGGCCGTAGAAGAAACCGCAGCGGTCCAGATGCGGGTTGAAATGCGCTCCGGCCTGATCCATTCATCGCTTTTTGCGGCCACCGACAGTGCTGACATCCCGGATGTAATCACACTGCAAATGGTCGACATGTTCTCGAGCAATATCGACTTTACCTCCGATTTGCGCAAAGGTGACCGCTTCAATATGGTCTATGAAACCTTCTGGCAAAACGGTGACTTCGTGCGCACCGGCCGTGTGCTGGCAGGCGAATTCATCAACAAAGGCAAAACCTACCAATCGGTCTGGTTCCAGGAACCAGGTGCAAAACAAGGCGGTGGTTATTATGGTTTTGATGGCAAGTCGCTGAAAAAAGCCTTCCTCAAATATCCGCTCGCATTTTCTCGCATTTCATCGAACTTCTCAATGCGCAAACACCCGATCCTTAACCAATGGCGGCGACATGCAGGCGTCGATTTAGCTGCCGCCACGGGCACGCCAATCCGCGCCTCGGGCGATGGCGTGCTTGACTTCGCCGGTGTTAAAGGCGGCTATGGCAACTTCATCGTCATCAAGCACTGGAACAACTATTCCACCGCTTACGCTCACATGAGCCGTTTTGCCGCCGGCATGCGCAAGGGCCGCAAAGTCAGCCAAGGCGACGTAATCGGTTATGTCGGCTCCACCGGCTGGGCTACCGGCCCGCATTTGCATTATGAATTCCGCGTCAACAACGTAGCGGTCAATCCGCTGTCGGTCGATGTGCCAAATGCACCACCGATGACGACGGCCCAGTTGAAGCAATTCCGCGACGCCACCAAAGGCATCATGCATCGCTTTGCTTTGATGCAGCCGCAAAGCAGCGCAGACAAACTGGCATCCATCGATTGATGTGATTTCTTTAAAGCAACAACAAAAACGGTTACTGAAGCACTTCAGTAACCGTTTTTTATGAGGGCTTACGCAAAATCTTGTTTGCATCAGTAGTGCAGGCACGGAGGCCTGCACTACTTAAACTCATGCAAATAGATATCAACCCAAAATGCACCCTGCCCTTATTCCGAAATCCTGCCCCGACAATCTGACCATTGGCCTCATGTCCGGCACCAGCCTGGACGGCGTGGACGGCGTGCTCGCCATTTGCGAGAACGGTAATAGCGACAAGATGCGCGCCATCGCCAGCGCTTACATCCCGTTTCCGGATGCGCTGCGGGCCGAATTGCTGGCCATGCAAACCGCCGGCGACAACGAAATCGAGCGTGAAGCACACAGCGCCAATGCGTTGGCGCTGCAATACGCCGCCTGCGTGCAACAATTGCTGAAAAGCGCAGGTCGAAGTTCGGGCGAAATCAGCGCCATCGGTGCGCATGGACAAACCATTCGGCACCGCCCTGAACTGGGCTTTACGCGCCAGATAAATAATCCGGCTATGCTGGCCGAACTGACCGGTATCGACGTGATCGCCGACTTTCGCAGCCGCGATGTGGCTGCCGGGGGCCAGGGCGCTCCGTTAGTACCCGCTTTTCATCAAGCTGCATTCAGCCAAGCCGGCGAAATCCGCGTAGTAGCCAATATCGGTGGCATCAGCAATATCAGCATTCTCGACGGCAGTGGTGATGCGGGAGTGGGTGGCTTCGATACCGGCCCGGGCAATTTGCTACTGGATGCATGGATCGGGCGTCACCAGGGCTTGCCCTACGACGCAGATGGCGCCTGGGCCGCCAGCGGTACGGTGATTGACGAATTGTTACAATTGCTGCTGCAGGAACCGTATCTGGCGGCGCCACCACCCAAGAGCACCGGGCGCGACCTTTTTCATCTGGCATGGCTGGATGACAAACTGCACGCCTACCCCGCTGCAACAACAGCAGATGTGCAAGCAACCCTGACCGCGTTCACCGCCCAATCCCTGGCTGACGCCATTGCGCACACCGCCGACAGTGCGGCAGCGGTCTATCTGTGCGGCGGCGGCGCTTACAATGCGCAACTCAGAGCGCAGTTGGCAACTGCCCTGCAGGCACGCGGGCAAAGCGCCCATGTGCTGTCAACCGAGGTACTAGGCGTAGCGCCCAATCAGGTAGAAGGGCTGGCTTTTGCATGGCTGGCGCAACGTTTTCTGCTACGCCTGCCCGGCAACCTGCCGTCCGTCACCGGCGCCAAAGGATTGCGCGTGCTAGGCGCACTTTATCCGCGCTGAAAGAATTTCGTCTGAATATATACTGCAATATGTGTTTTTAAAGTCGCACTGTTTACGTGCGGTAAATGCAGTTTTTTGCAGCATACTCACTGATATATTAAAAATATTGGTAGTGTTCAGCACACCATAAATGGCCCCCTCGCCCGCTTGCGGGAGAGGGTGTTCGCAATATGCAAGGTGTCAAAACAAGGCACAATCTTGATTGCATTGCCACCTAATACGGCCGAAGTTTTTGCTGACGCCCTCTCTCCCGCAAGCGGGAGAGAGGAGAAAAGCAGTGGACTACTCGATGTGTAAATACCCGCTATCACAAGTGGGAGAGGGAATTAAAGCCGTCCGAATATAAAAAAAGACGCTTTCGCGTCTTTTTTGATTCTGTGCAACAACTCAGGCAGAAAATGAAGATCCGCAGCCGCAGGTACTGCTGGCACCCGGGTTCTTGATCACGAACTGTGCGCCTTCCAGGTCATCCTTGTAATCGATCTCGGCCCCGACCAGATACTGATAGCTCATCGAGTCGATCAGCAACTGCACGCCGTTCTTGGACATCGTGGTGTCGTCTTCATTGACGACTTCGTCGAAAGTGAAGCCGTACTGGAAGCCAGAGCAGCCGCCGCCTTGCACGAATACGCGCAGTTTCAAATCCGGATTGCCTTCTTCGGCTATCAGGTCGGCGACTTTTTGTGCTGCGCTATCGGTAAAAATAATCGGCGCAGGCATTTCGGTAACAGCATTCATTTAAGACTCCTACTAAGGAACAATATAGGGCAATTATAGACGTTCACCGCGACTCATGCTTTGGACGCCGCCAGTTTAAGTACACGCTCTTCCGCCAGCTTATCTATCGTCTCGGCTGCTGGTTGCCCGTGCGTAAGTTTGCCGGCCACCAACGCGCCGCCATGCATTTCAAGGGTTTTGTAAAATACATCACCCGTTATGCGGGCTTTCGGCTGCAATTCAAGCAGATCGGTGGAATGTACCGCGCCGATAATCTCCCCATTGATCACCAGATGTGCGCCACGCACCTCGCCGGTGATGCGGGCCAACTCGGAAACCACCAGCATGCTCACCTCACCGGATTCCGCAATCACGTCGCCGTTAATCTTGCCGTCGATGCGCAAACCACCCTTAAAATGGAGATTGCCCTCAATCGTTGTCGTTACGCCGATCAGGCTATCGATAGTATTACTGGACTTACGTTTGAACATCCTGTTACTCCTTTACAAATTGGCAGACTGATGCGCCCGGATTTTGCCTTGATACAGCACCCGCGCCTCGACTTTTTTAACCACAGCGCCGGCCGGCAAGATCAACACGCCATCGACGCGTTGATAATGCTTGAAATCAAGCTTGAATTTATCAGCTTGCGCCGATTTCTGTTCAGGGTAAAGCAATACTGATTCCTTTCCTGCCAGCGACAGCGTTACCGCCAACTGCAAACTGCCTGAAAAATCGCGTACATCACCCCCGCCCTGCATTGCCAGAAAACGGTAGCGCAACTGTCCCGGTCCAAGCATTTCGAGCGTCAAACGACGAATACTGATGCCGGCCGGCCCCGTTGCAGTGGGCAGCAGCCTCTCGAAAAAAGCCAGATCCTCTTTCATCTGCGCATTAGTGTCGCTCAAATTCTTTACCTGCAGAGCAAGCTGCTGTTGCGCCGAACGCTCGATATTCAAGCTGGAATCGGCCGCATTGGCAATCGCCGACAAACGATCGCGCTCGCGACCCAACTGCCGGACTTGCTGCTCCAAATCGGCAATCCGCTGGCGCGACGCACCGGGATCAAAGCCGGTAAAACTACGCCCCAGATCGTAAGCCTGGTAAGCCATGACGCCTACCAGACCGATAGCGGTTGCAATAATCAGCGCTTTCAAAGACCAGTGCAGGTGACGCTTGATAGTCATCTTCGAGGCCGCTACCGACAGCCGCTGCGGTCGTAATTTATGCTTCAACCTAAAAACCTCATTGCTGCATCATGGCAGCACCGGCACATGCAGCAAGCCGGTCGTCTCAGCCAGGCCGAACATCAGATTCATACATTGCACCGCTTGCCCGGATGCGCCCTTAACCAGATTATCCTGCACCACCAGCACCACCACCATATCGCCGTTATCGGGCCGGTGCAGCGCCAGGCGCAGCATGTTGGACGCGCGGGTGGAACGGGTTTCCGGATGGCTGCCGAACGGCATCACATCGACGAACGGCTCATCGCGGTAAGCATCCTCGAACAAAGCCTGTAGCGCCTGATTGTCGATTTCCTGAGTCAGACGGGCGTACAGCGTCGAATGCATGCCGCGGATCATCGGCACCAGATGCGGCGAAAACAGCAATCCGACTTTTTCCGATGTCATGTGCTGCAATTGCTCCACCGTTTCCGGTTGGTGACGATGGCCCGATGTGCCATACGCCTTGAAATTGTCGCTGGCTTCGGCGAACAGAAAACCGATCTCCGCCTTGCGGCCCGCGCCCGAGACGCCGGATTTGCAATCGGCGATCAGGTGCGACGCATCGACCACGCCCGCTTTCAGCAACGGGTAAAAACCCAGTTGCATGGTAGTCGGATAACAGCCCGGATTGCCAACGATGCGCGCGCTCTTGATGGCGGCGCGGTTCAATTCCGGCAAGCCATACGCAGCTTCCGTCAGCAAACCCGGGCAACTATGCGGCATGCCATACCATTTTTCGAACTGCGCGGTATCCTGCAGGCGAAAATCCGCCGCCAGATCAATCACCTTGACGCCTGCATACAGCAAGGCCTGCGCCTGCGCCATCGCGACCCCGTGCGGCGTGGCGAAAAACACCACATCGCACTCGGTCAAGCGCGCAGATTCCGGTGACGAAAACGCCAGCGACACGCGCCCGCGCAACGACGGATACATGTCCGCCACCGGCAAGCCGTTTTCTTTGCGTGAAGTAATGGCGGTAAGCTGGACTTCCGGGTGCGTAGCCAACAGGCGCAACAACTCGACGCCCGTGTAGCCCGTACCGCCGACGATGCCGACTTTGATCATGTTTTTTCCTGGGAATGCTTGTGGGGGATTTATATTTTAACAGCCGACATTTAAATCGTTCCTAAACAATCCGGACCCGAAACCAATCTGCCAACTGCAACTCATCCAGCGTACCAGCCGCGACTGCCTGCATTGCGTGGATGGCGTCGATTTCAGAAAATTGCAAGCGAACATCGTTATCCGCCAGAAACACGCGCGCCACTACCCAAGCTGTACGTTTATTGCCGTCGCTGAAACCGTGGTTGCGTGCCAGACCATACGCATAGGCTGCTGCAAGATGTGCTGCATCCGGCGGTGGATTGCCGTAGGCGAGCAATTGCTCCGGCCGAGCCAAGGCTGATTCGACTGCATTCTGATCGCGCAATCCGTCCAGCCCGCCGTGACGCGCCAACTGGATTTCATGCACCGCGTAGACCAGATCGGGCCTGACCCAACGCCATGACTTCACTGCGCCAATACCCGCAGAATTTCCCGGTCGTCGTGCATGATTTGTTCAGCCAACATCATCTGCCGCGCAAAGTCGGGGTTGTAGGGCGTAATGCGCAAAGCGCCGTCCGGCGCTTCGGTCAGATACAGCGTATCGCCTTTTTGCACCCCCAACCTGGCCTTTGCTTCCTTGTTCAGGATGAATCCCTCTGACGCACCAACGGTAGTGACTTTGAATGTAAGCATAATGGCTCCTAGATTCCTATATATATAACAAAAATTATATAGTTAATTATGTAGGGATCAGCCCATATATGTCAATAAGCGCAGTCCTTACGGGGTGCAACTCCGTTTGCAAGCGGATACCGTTTCGCAGGCGTGGGGCAATACACCATTGCGCCGGATGCGCAGACCACTATCGCCATCAACATGGCGGCGCAGAATCAAACAGCCTACGATGATGACGCGCAAGTTCGGGCGCAGACGAAAAAACACCCGACGAATCGGGTGTTTCGGTGTGTTGCCGGTCATGCGGCGTAATGCGCTTCGCTTATTACGCCCTACGCGGGCTATTAGACACCAGTACACTTACCAGGGCGGTATTTTTCGTCGAGGTTTGTAGTGCAAGCCCACGCACCTGTAGCTGCAGTACGAGTCCAAGTGAGCGTTTTAGTATTAAATTTGGTTACGTTACCACCTATTGCAGTACATACAATTGTGGTTGCAAAATCTGAAGTTACCGTACAAAAACTAGTAGGACTAGCAATCCCGATAAAACCAGCATCTCCAGCAGTAAGTGATGGAGTTTTACCTTCATTAATTGCCAACTCGAAGCCAATTTTTCCCGGAGTAATTTCAGCAAGAGCGGAGGCTGCTTGGCCCTTCACAACATAATCCTGATAAGCCGGTAGGGCCACCGCAGCCAAAATTCCGATAATCGCAACAACGATCATCAATTCGATCAGCGTAAAACCTTTTTGTGCGCGTTGGATCATTTTCATCGATTTCATTTTATTTCTCTCTGTGGTTAGCAATGCTGACAGCCGTTCTGCCATGCTTACCTAATCGCAAGTGTTGTGCCAGCGGAAAAAGTGGCCAGTTAAAGCGTTTTCCGCTTAAAAATAATGCAAAACAGGAAGTTTTTTGTCGCCGACTGACAATAATTGTCAGCCCCGGCAAGGATTGTCAGATCACCACAGCGCCGCTGTCGGAGGATCGGGTTTTTTACCTGTCTGCACTGCGCTTTGCAAGCACTGCATGAAAATTCAATAAACAGTTGGGTATGCCTTAAAATATGCCATTTTCCGCATATTATTAAAGCGGTAGTATTAAATACCTGGCATGGTACTTGTCAATGAACAGCACGTAGGGCGTCAATAAGCGAAGCGCATTGCGCCGATTGTGCAGACCACAATCGCCATCAATATTGTGCAACGCCGGCAAGCCATTTGTTGTATTGCGTATATTCAGGCGTAAAGCACCACGCGAATAGAAGGTTCCCGTGCATCACAATCATCCGGCGCAATGCGCTTCGCTTATTGACGCCCTACTTTTGGATGGGCGTTCACCTGTCGATTAGCTATGGGCTATTTCAAGCTGAACTGCATTTCGATGCCGGCCAGATTCAGCACGTCGCCATCCTGCAAAGCATAAGCTGCGATGCCTATGGTTTGGCCGTTGACGCTCGGGCGGGAATCGCCTTCGATGTGGGTGATGGCGTAACCTTGCGGGCTACGGGTGATGACGGCTACCTGAATGCCGGGGCGGCCGACGGTGGTGAGCGTTTTGGTGAGCGGCATCTCCTTGCCGCTGTTGCTGCCGCTGATGATTTTGATGCTGGCTGGACGCGTTGCTTCGGCTTCTGGCGGATTATAGAACTGCGTGTCGGGTATGACTCGCGTCAGGGTGTTAATAGTGTCGGCCTGATTGGCCGCGCTGCTTGTGGGTTGCTGCACCGGGACCTGAGTCTGGTATTGGATGCGATATTTGGCCAGTTCGATGATGTCGCCATTTTGCAGGAAATGCCTTTTTATCGGCTGGCCGTTGACTTGGGTGCCGTTGGTGCTGCCCAGGTCTTCGAGAAAAGAATCGTTCTGTATGGTGGTGATGGCGGCGTGCTGGCCGCTGATGGCGAGGTTGTCGATGACGATGTCGTTATTAGGGCGGCGTCCGATGGTGATGCGCTCTTTCGAGAGCGTCATTTCCTGCAACACGACACCGTCTGCCATGAGAATGATTTTGGCCATGCTGTTTCTCCTGCGTTCTATCTGGATTTCAGGAGGCCATTATGCCGTGCAGTCATAATTTTTCGCGTACTTTCATCAAAACTACCGAGACATTATCTTGCCCGCCGTGTGCATTTGCGCTGGCGATCAGTTGCGCGCAGGCGTGCGGCAAGTCGGATTGGTTGGCGTGCAGCAAATCGGCGATCTGTTGGTCCGGCACCATTTCGGTCAAGCCGTCTGAGCACAACAGGGCGATGTCGCCGGCTTGAAAATCGTGCTCGTGCAGTTCTATTTCGAGCAGCAAATCCGCGCCGAGCGCACGGGTGATGACGTTGCGGTTTTTGTAATGCGCCGCCTGTTCGGGCGCAATCCGACCGGCGCTGATCTGCTGCTGCAGCAGCGAATGGTCGAGCGTCAGTTGTTGCAACGTGCGCCCGCGCAATCGGTACAGCCGCGAATCGCCGGCGTGGGCGACGTACAGCGTGTTTTCATGCAGCAGCGCCAGCACCAGCGTGGTCCCCATGCCGCGGCAAGCAGTTTGATTGTGCGCGGCTTCCAAGATGCGGGCGTTGGCCAACAGGATTGCGTCCCGCATCCAGCCGTATATTTTTTGCCGCATTACAGCCGAGGCGGTGTTTGCGTGGTTCAGCAGAATCCGTTCCAGCTCTTGCTGAATGATGGTCACGGCCATGCCGCTGGCCACTTCGCCCGCCAGATGCCCGCCCATGCCATCGGCCAGCAGCGCGAAGCCGCTTTCCGGACTGACGGCGACCGCGTCTTCATTGTGAGCGCGCACCAGGCCGACATCGGTCCGTGCGGCGAATTCGAGATTGTTGGGTGTTGCTACAGGTGTCATCGGAGCAGTTTAACTAAAAGTGCAATGGCTGTAAGGCGCAATTGGGCGGAAGGAATCAGATAATAATGTCTACGAAAGACCTGCGAATAATTCGTAGGTTGGCGCTGAGCAAAGCGAAGCCCAACATTCTGCGCAGAATGTTGGGCTGATGAAACGTTAGCCCAACCTACGCAATTACGTAATTTTTATTACGTGGAGTATATGCATAAAATGCTACTTTCCCGCATTGTTTCAATGCGAGATTAGAAATACACTTATATGTATATTTCATGCTGCGGGCATTGCACAAGCCAAATAAAACGGGAAGCCGCAGCTCCCCGTTGTTACTTCTTTTATTTCTTTTGCTTCCGGTAGCTACAAATTACAGCATCGCCTTCAGCAAACGCGCCATTTCTGACGGGTTTTTGGTGGTTTTGATGCCACATGCTTCCATGATGTCGAGCTTGGCTTGCGCGGTGTCGGCGCCGCCGGAGATCAACGCACCGGCGTGGCCCATGCGTTTGCCGGCAGGTGCTGTCACGCCGGCGATGAAGACCACGACTGGCTTCTTCATGTTTTCTTTGATCCAGTAAGCCGCGTTGGCTTCGTCCGGGCCGCCGATTTCGCCGATCATGATGACTGCATCGGTGTCAGGATCGTCATTGAACATCTTCATGATGTCGATGTGCTTCAGACCGTTGATCGGGTCGCCGCCGATGCCGACTGCCGACGATTGGCCCAGGCCGAGTGCAGTCAATTGGCCGACCGCCTCATAGGTCAAAGTACCGGAGCGCGATACCACGCCGATGCGGCCTTTTTTATGAATGTGGCCTGGCATGATGCCGATTTTGATTTCGTCGGGTGTGATCAGACCTGGGCAATTTGGGCCTAGCAGCAATGTTTTGCTGTTGGCTTTTGCCATGCGGTCTTTCAGGATCATCATGTCGCGCACTGGGATGCCTTCGGTGATGCAGATGGCCAAATCGAGTTCGGCTTCCACTGCTTCCCAGATCGCTGCTGCAGCGCCTGCTGGCGGTACGTAAATGACTGAAACCGTGGCGCCAGTGGCGGCTTTGGCATCGGACACGCTGCCAAAAATCGGGATGCCTTCGAAATCTTCGCCGGCTTTTTTCGGATGCACGCCAGCTACGAAGCAATTTTTGCCATTGGCGTAATCGCGGCAGCCACGGGTGTGGAATTGCCCGGTCTTGCCGGTAATGCCTTGGGTGATGACTTTTGTATCTTTATTGATCAGGATCGACATATAGGTTCCTTGTGCGATATTTAAGCGTTGGCGGCAGCGACGGCTTGCTTGGCTGCATCTTCCATCGTGTCGGCGGCGAGGATAGGCAGGCCGGATTCAGTCAGCATTTTCTTGCCGATGTCTTCGTTGGTGCCCTTCATGCGCACTACCAATGGCACATTCAGCGATACCGCTTTTGCGGCCGCGATCACGCCTTCAGCGATCACATCGCAGCGCATGATGCCGCCGAAAATGTTGACCATGATGGCTTTCAAGCTTGGGTTTTTCAGCATGATCTTGAAGGCTTCAGTTACTTTCTCCGCTGTCGCACCACCGCCGACGTCGAGGAAGTTGGCTGGTTCGCCACCGAACAATTTGATCGTGTCCATGGTCGCCATTGCCAGACCGGCGCCGTTGACCAGGCAGCCGATGTTGCCGTCGAGCGAGATGTAAGCCAGGTCGAATTTGGATGCTTCGACTTCGGCTGGATCTTCTTCGTCCAGATCACGGTAAGCGACGATTTCCGGTTGACGGAACAGCGCGCTGTCGTCGAAGTTGAACTTGGCGTCAAGCGCAATAACCTTGCCGGAACCGGTCAGGATCAATGGATTGATTTCGGCCAGTGAAGAGTCGGTTTCCCAGTACGCTTTGTACAAGCCTTGCAACTGTGTGCGTGCGTCAACCAGCGATGCTGCGGGTACGCCGATTTTGGTGGCGATATCGTCCGCGTCAGCGTCCGTCAGACCGACGCTAGGGTCGATGGCGACTTGAAAAATCAGTTCCGGGCGGCTTGCGGCCACTTCTTCGATGTCCATCCCGCCTTCGCTGGAAGCCATCAATACTACGCGCTGGCTGACACGATCGGTCACCATGCTGACGTACAGTTCTTTCTGAATGTCAGCGCCTTCTTCGATCAACAGGCGACGTACTTTCTGGCCTTCTGGGCCAGTTTGATGCGTAACCAATTGCATGCCGAGAATTTGGTCGGCGTATTCGCGCACTTGTTCCAGCGTTTTAGCAACTTTTACGCCGCCGCCCTTGCCGCGACCGCCAGCATGGATTTGGGCTTTGACGACCCACACCGGACCGCCAAGGGTTTCGGCTGCTTTAACTGCTTCATCTACGGAATTGCACGGAATGCCGCGCGGAACCGTGACTCCGAACTTGCGGAGAATTTCTTTGCCCTGATACTCATGGATTTTCATGCGAGGTTCCCTTCAGACGCTTAGGTATGGATAAAAACACTATGGATAAAACTACTGACTAAAACTAACTTGCTAAATTAACTGGTTGGATTACCGGAATTATCTGCTAGCGAGGTGCAGGCCCAGCGCGGATAGTATTTCGCAACCGCTGCACCATCGGTACGTAATGCATGGCAGTGGTCGAGTTGAAATGGTTTTTGGCTTTGCAGGTCGGCATTGGCGCCATCATGGGTATCCAGTACCTCGCCGGCAAATGCCTGGATCGCGGCAGTCGGCAGAATCTGCGCCAATTCGGTCAGATGAGTGCAACCGTGCATGCCTGATAGCAGATGCTTGAGCTGATGCCGAAAGCCGGACATCAGATTGAGTCCAACCATTTTCTGATAATCGGGGCCGATTGTGTTGCAATAACCGGGATAAGGTACCGCGTCGGAAACCGCTTCGACTGCGACAATATTAAATTTGATGTCTATCGTGATGCGCAACCAAAGTTCATGGATCGGCGTATTGGCCAAGCGCACGCCGGAAGCGAGCGGGATGTCGCGGGTCTTGACGTCGGTAATGCAAGCATCAATGTCCCATAGGCCATCTTCGCGCGAAAACGCTTCGATCTGAATTGCGCGCGTGTGCTTCAGGATACGCGGGACAGCGGGTGGTGAAAGGGGCATAGGGGCCAACGCCGAAAAAACCGGCAAAATTAATCAAGCCGCAATTGCGTTCGTTACCGCAGCTTCTACGGATTACGATAGCAGCCGCTCATGCGGCACTGCAATAAGCGGAAAAGTGTAGCACATTGCGACAGTGCTGCAGAATAATGCTTATTATCATGTCAAATATTGCGCTGCATAAACCACACCAGTTTTATCGGCATAAGCCCCGCGCATCGGCCCGTTCCATAGACAAAAACTCAGGCTTTGATTAGGTTCTTGAGGATGTCTACCAACACCACGGGCAGGCGCTCCGGATGCTGCAACACCGCGTAGCGTCCGGGTCCGAACACGCTGGCGAGATAGTGCGGCGCCTGGCGGTCGACCGTCAGGCAAAACGGATGTATCGCTTGCAGCGTTGCTTCGGCCACCGCCTGACGCATGTCTTCCACGCCATAGCGGCCTTCATAATGATCGACATCGTTCGGCTTGCCGTCAGACAGCAGCATCAGCAAGCGGTGTTGGGCCGGACACGTATTGAGCAAGGCAGTCACATGGCGAATGGCGGCCCCGGCGCGAGTGTAGCGCTGCGGCTCCAGCGCGGCTATACGGCGCTCGATCACGCCATTCGGGTTTTCATCAAAACCTTTCAGCGGCCACAGCGCCACGTTATGCCGGCCTTCGCCGGAAAATGCCTGGATACAAAACGGATCGCCTAGCGCCACCAGTGCGCGATAGACTAACAACAGCGCTTCTTTCTCGACGTCGATGATGCGCAAATCCTGGGTCACCCAGCCGTCGGTCGAGCCGCTGATATCTATCAGCAAAGCAATCGCGATATCGCGCCGTGTCGGCCGCGCCGACTGATACCAGCGCTCTTGCAGCGGCAAGCCGGCACGCCGTTCGGCGTAACCATTAACAAAGGCATTAATATCAATTTCATCGCCATCCGGTTGGCGACCTTGGCGCACCCGGCTCGGGCGCAAGCCTTCGAAGCGGCGCAAAATCAGCTGCAAGAGCGCATGGCGTTTCTGCAACACCGCTTCGGCCCAAGCCGGGTCGCCCTCACCGGGCACTTGGAGCCGGACTGTCGCGCCCTGTCGATGGTAGCCGTTGATGCGGCAATCCCATTCCGGATACACGATTCCAGCGGCGGCCTGTGCTGCAGGCGCGTGCAATATGGCGCGCCGGTCTAGCGCATCTTCACAAACCAAAATTTCCGGCGCCGGTCGCGGCGTGGAGATCAGGCGCGCTTCGGGCAATTCGGACAAGGAATCGGCCAGGTCGCCCGGGTCGGCGCTGTCGTCGCGATCGGTAGGGCGTTGCAAGCCCATCGGATCTTCCACATGCTGCTGGGGATCATCCATCTGCAGCATCCACATGCTCTGTTCCTGCGGATCGTCTTCATCCTCACGCGGTGCGCGCACTTCGGGCCGGCGCGCCAATTGCGCCTGACGTTGCGGCTTGGGGGATGCATCCGCTGCCGCTTCGCTGCCGGGCTGCAACTGCTGCTGCCCCGACGCCGGCATATTCGTACCCAGCCAAAGACCTTTGCGCATGCCGCGATAGTGCGCATTGATGGCTGCTATCTGTTGTGCCGTGGCGAGTGCCCAGGCCAGCGAATCGGCCGCGGTAGATGCCAGCACCAAAGGAGCCGGAATAGCCGCAGGAAATGCGCCCAGCAGACACGCATACAGGTCTTCAATTGCCTGCTCCGGCGCATTGAGCAGCGCCGGCCGCGGGCGATCCGACAAGGTGGTGCGACGCAGCGCCAGTAAATCCGGCACGATGCCGGGAAAATCCTGCGCCAGCGCATGATCGACTGCTGCGGCTTCACTCAAACAAAACAGGTCGTGCACCAGAATATTTTCACTATGGGAAGCTGTCGAGCTCCTTAACGCGCGCCCGGCTTGCTGCAAGGCCAGAGCACGGAATGTCGCCAATGTCTCCAGCCTAGCAAAGTTGCCGGCCGCAAGCCGCAGCGGTAGGAAAATTTGCGTACCGTCATGTGCCGGCAGCGCATATGGCTCGATCAAGTAACTCGGCGTGCGCTTGAATAGACGCGCTAAAGCAGTCTGCGGCGCAGGCAATTGCGCCACGCGCAAGCCGATATGATGGCCGTATACGGCTGCCAACAACAGCTCCAGTCGCTGCCGATATGGCCGCAAGGTAGGAAAATCAGGCTGATCGCGGTCGCCTCGCTGCCATAACCTTTGCACGAATACGGTCGCATGGCGGGCCGCGTCGATGATCAGTTCTTCGGGCTCAGCCATGGCAGCAGGATGGGTGCAACCCATTTTGTAAGTTCAACATGCGATGGGTTGCACCCATCCTACGGCGCCTCAATTGATCAGCACTGCATCTACCAGATCGCGCATAGCGGCAATCATGCCGGGATCGTCTGACAGCGGCGATACCAGGCCGACATAACAGGCCAGGCGCGGGGCGATGCCGTTGGCGATCAGGCGCGCAGTGGCGACCAACAAGCGCGGGCTGGGAACTTCAGCCAAGCCACGGTCACCCAGTTGTCGAATGCGCCCGGCTAGCGCCACCAGATCGTGCACTATCGCGCGGTCGGCACCGCTTTCATGGACGATGATCTCGACTTCGCCCTCGGCTGGCGGGAAATCGAATTCCAGCGCAACGAAGCGCTGCCGCGTGCTGGGTTTCAGATCCTTGGAAACATGCTGGTAGCCCGGATTGTAGGAAATTACCAGCTGGAATCCTGGCGCTGCCTCGATATGCTCACCGGTCTTGTCTATTGGCAAAATCCGGCGGTAGTCGGTTAGCGGATGGATCACCACCACCGCATCCTGACGCGCCTCGACCACTTCATCGAGATAACAAATTGCGCCCGATCGCACCGCCCGCGTCAGCGGCCCATCCTGCCAGACGGTGCCGTTGTCGCGAATCAAAAAGCGCCCGACCAGATCGGCGGCCGACAAATCGTCGTGACACGACACGGTCACCAGCGGCCGCTTCAGGCGCCATGCCATATGCTCGACGAAGCGCGTTTTGCCGCAGCCGGTGGGGCCTTTGAGCATTACTGCCAGACTGCGCAAATGACACTGCGTGAATATGCTGATTTCATCACCTGTCGGCAGGTAATAGGGCTCAATACCGGCGGACTGAAGATGAGAATGCAGCGGACTCTGGCGTGTATCGGCCAATCTGCAGCTTGCCTCTGCCAAGTTTTCCATCGCCTACATTGGCGCCGCTGCCGGTACTGCACTGATCGCATCGCTGCTGAGTTTTGGCGAGCTCCGGAAAAAATCCCAGATGAACAAGCCTGCGCCAATCGTAAACATCGTTGCGGTCGTAATCAGCATCAAGAAATGCACCTGCAACTTGAGTTGTGTATCAAGGTAACCCAAGCCAAGAATGCGCTCCATATAAACTTGACCGATACCGGCAGTGCCAAAGGATAAGACCATCCCGAACATGCCGGCTATTTGCAGCCAGAACGCCCAGTAACCAATGCTACTGCCTTCTACCCGACGGTTGTGCGTCAGGCTTGGCAGCGCATAGGTGATCACTGCCATTACGATCATCGCATAGGCACCGTAAAAAGCCCCGTGCCCATGCATCGCCGTCACCAGCGTGCCGTGAGTCCATTTATTGACATCAGGCAAGGTGTGTGCCAACCCGAGTAAGCCTGCTCCGAACACGGTAAATACCGCACTGCCAATAGTCCAGTGCAAGGCAAGTGCATTGGGGTGAGCGAGACCGGAACGGCGCATCGCAAAATAGGCAAACATTGCCATCCCGAGCAATGCCAGCGGTTCCAATGCACTGAAAAATCCACCAATCGGAAGCCAATAATGCGGTACGCCGATCCAATAATAATGATGTGCGGTGCCGATGATTCCTGCCAGAAAAACCAAACCGACGATGACATACAGCCATTTTTCCATCACCTCGCGGTCGGCGCCGGACAGACGTATCAGCAGGTACGCCAACAGGCCACCCTGAATCATTTCCCATACGCCTTCCACCCACAGATGGATGGTCCACCAGCGGTAAAAAATGGCAACCGTATAATTGTCATATTCAATCAACGCCGGCAGATACAGCAACGCCGCCAGCGCCAGACCTGCCACCAACACGCCTTCAGTGACGGTCCAGCGCCCTGCCTGCTTGATTGTCATCAAAATATTGTAAAGAAACATCAGCATCACAATAACGATGACTATTTTTAGCGGAAACGGCTGTTCCAGCAATTTGTTGCCGGCAGTCCAGCCGAACATATAACCCACTACGGCAGTCACGCCCATCAGCGTCCAGGCCACCAGTTGCACATATGCGAGTTTGGTACTGTAGATTTCACCGCGCGATTCTTCCGGCACTACGTAATACGTCGCTCCCATGAAGCCGGTCAAGACCCAGACGATCAACAAGTTGGTGTGGATCGCCTTGACCTTGTCGAATGACAGAATGTTCAACAGCGGGTCCGGGCCAAGGTATTTTGACGCAGCAAGCAAGCCGAACACCAGCTGCAAACCGAACAGACACATGGCGATAGCGAAATACCAATATGCAACGGATTGTGAGCGATAGCGCATAGCCACTCCTATTTCAAAGTTTCCAGGTAAGCAACGAGACTGTCGATTTGTTCAGGGGTGAGATCGACCGCGAAGCTGCTCGGCATAAAGGACTGGCCGTTAGCCGAATACATCGGGCCGGGAGATAAATGCGCGCTTGGTTTGACGATGGATTCATGAATAAAGTCCGTAGGAGTTTTAGCGCTGCCTTTGTAATCGGGCGAAGCAATCACGGTTGCGGCACGCGCCCCCAACCCAGCCAGCGAAGGTCCAGCCAGATTTACGCCAGGAGAAACCGAGTGGCAGGCAAAGCAGGCGGGCGGAGTAGATTTAAACAATGCCTCACCCTTGGCAACAGGTTCCGACGACGCGGCCGCTGCTTTGGCTGGCTGACCGACATCCGAGCCGGGTATCGCTGCTCCTGATACGAGGAGAGGGCGAGGCGGCCAACCCTGATTGTCAATGTGGCCGACCCAGTCGAGGAAAGCGATCACATTGTCGATATCCTCTTCGCTCAAATTGGGGTTTGGCATCAACCGCCGATGCTTTTCCTCCGAATAAAATTTCGAGGGATCTTTCAGAAAGGCCTGCAAATAAGGTGCGCCGCGCTGCTGCGTGATCTTGGTCAGATCCGGCGCATAGTACGCACCCTCGCCCATCAAAGTATGGCAATTGATGCAGTTATTGTTGTGCCAGACGTGTTTGCCATTGATTACCGCTGGCGTAATTTTGTCTGCGTTGGTCAGTTCGTCAAAGCGGGTATGGCTGTGGACTGTCATGATGATGAATATCACAGCTGTGGCGAGAGTGCAGAGAATGAAAAAAAGACGTCCTTGTCGTTTAGTCATCGCGGCCTTCCTTTTTTTGTTTAAACCAAGGCGAGCCACGAACAGTGACTGCCAGTAAGATTTACACGCCGATACCACTCCAGTTGCTCACCGAGATTGCTGCCGAATAGCCGACGGCCAGCGCCATCAGTGCCAGAACTACCATGCTGAAAATTTTGAGGGGTGGGAAAAACCGGGAAGTGCGACTTGTCATGGTTGTCTCCATTTCGGTCGGGATAAATCTATGCGCCACATTAATATCAATTCAGCACTGATTGTCTTTTCAATGCAGGAAATTTGATAAATATCAAAAGAACAAGGCACGAGGTAATCGCGAGGATGGTGACAAGTCTGGGAGCGCAACAATATGGCGCACACAGGATTGGATTATTCGTCGCAATCGACTGCGCCGCGCATGGCCGCTTGGATGGCACGATGGGAAAAACCGCGCTGCTGCAAGAAACGCATCTGCTTGCCCCGTTCGGTAGCGTCAGTAGCAACGGCTCCGAACTTTTTGCTCCAGACCGCGCAGGCGCGTGCGATTTCGTCCTCCACCAGTTCCATCTTGATGTCAGTCAGCGCATCGCCGCTAATGCCATGACTCTGTAATTCAGCGAGAATGCGGCTGTTGCCGTAACGCGCTGCACGCCGCTTGACCAAAGATTCAGAGAAACGCGCTTGCGATAGCCAGTTTTGCGCTTCCAGAAAATCCAGCAAGGCATCGACATCATCGGATTCTTCTGCGTGGCGGGCGAGCTTACGCCTCAACTCCGTGAGGCTGTGCTCGCGTATAGACAGATATCTAAGCGCGCGGGCTTTCAGACTGATTTTTAATGCGGCCATAATTTGGAAAAAAGTGCGCGTAGGATGGGTGAAACCCATCACTTTTCAATCGCTATCAACACCAATGATGGGTTTCACCCATCCTACGAAACTGTAAGGGCGGGTTTGGAACCCGCCCCTAAGGACAACCCTACTCTGCCGCCTGACAGATGAACGCTTTAAAGTGGGGTGGGTTCCGCTGGCGGCGCTGGTTCCGCGTCCTTATCTTTATCCTTGCCTTTGGCTTTCGGCTTGGCCTGTACCTCTGGGGCAATCGTCTGCAATGCCGGAACGCCTAGCGATACGCGTACCTTATTCTCAATTTCGCGCGCCAGTTCAGGCCGCTCTTTGAGGTAATTGCGAGCATTGTCCTTGCCCTGTCCGATGCGTTCGCCGTTATAGCTGTACCAGGAACCGCTCTTTTCAACAATCTTGGCATCTGCACCGAGATCGAGAATTTCACCTTCGCGTGAAATGCCTTCGCCATACAGGATGTCGAAATGCGCTTCACGGAATGGCGGTGCAATCTTGTTCTTAACGACCTTGACCCGTGTTTCGTTGCCGATGACTTCATCGCCGGACTTGATCGATCCAGTGCGACGAATGTCGAGCCGTACCGAGGCGTAAAATTTCAGGGCATTGCCACCGGTGGTAGTTTCTGGATTGCCAAACATGACGCCGATTTTCATACGAATCTGGTTGATGAAGATCACCAGCGTATTAGTACGGTTGATGCTGCCGGTCAGTTTGCGCAGCGCCTGCGACATCAGCCGTGCCTGCAAGCCTGGCAGCGAATCGCCCATGTCGCCTTCGATTTCAGCGCGCGGCGTGAGTGCCGCGACCGAGTCGATGACAATCAGGTCAACGCTGCCGGAACGCACCAGTGCATCGGTAATTTCAAGCGCTTGCTCGCCGGTATCCGGCTGAGAAATCAGCAGATCCGATAGGTTAATGCCCAATTTTTTGGCGTAACCGACATCCAGTGCGTGCTCGGCATCAATGAAGGCGCAGGTGCCGCCGAGCTTTTGCATTTCTGCAATGACTTGCAGGGTCAGCGTAGTTTTGCCGGAGGATTCCGGTCCATACACCTCGACCACGCGACCGCGTGGTAAGCCGCCAACGCCCAGCGCAATGTCCAGACCGAGCGAACCGGTCGAGACCACCTGCACTTCTTCGACCACTGCGCCATCTTCCATGCGCATGACCGAACCCTTGCCAAACTGTTTCTCAATTTGCGCCAACGCGGCAGCGAGGGCCTTGCTTTTATCCGTAACGGGAGCTGCTTTTTTTTCGTCCATAAGGTTCTTTCAGCTGTGAGAGCGCAATTGCAGCGCACAGTAATCCGGTAGTGGTGGTAATGGTGGTAATAGTCGGATTGAATTATGTCACAAATAGTACTGTACAAAAAAACAGTATGAATTACAAATAAGTTTCAACCGTGATTATCATACTTGAAACTGAAAACCCGCTGTGCCTTGCTGCCTTGATTGAAACGCAATAGACTGTAAGCCGTTCTTGCGAGCATCAAGGCATTCATTTTAGCTGCGACTCGTTCCTCTGCTTACTTTTTGATGACATATTAAAAACCATGCGTATCCTGCTTGCGGAAGATGATAGTGTGCTCGCCGATGGTCTGACCCGTTCTTTGCGCCAGGCCGGCTATGCGACCGATTACGTGCAAAACGGTATGGAAGCCGATGCCGCCTTGACCACCCAGGATTTCGATCTGCTGATTCTGGATCTTGGTCTGCCCAAAATGTCGGGACTGGAAGTGCTGCGGCGCTTACGCGCCCGCAAATCCCATTTGCCGGTGTTGATCCTGACCGCCGCCGATTCAATCGAACAGCGCGTCAAAGGGCTCGATTTGGGTGCTGACGATTACATGGCTAAACCATTTGCGCTATCCGAGCTGGAAGCGCGGGTACGCGCACTGACGCGGCGAGGCGCGGGCGGCGGCCCGACTGTCATCAAGCACGGCCCGCTGACCTATGACCAGGTTGGCCGCACCGCCTATATTAACGAACAAATGCTGGACCTTTCCGCGCGCGAACTCGGCTTGCTAGAAGTGCTGCTGCAGCGCACCGGCCGCCTGGTTT
This sequence comes from Burkholderiaceae bacterium, assembly GCA_041736255.1. Classification (GTDB taxonomy): domain Bacteria; phylum Pseudomonadota; class Gammaproteobacteria; order Burkholderiales; family Burkholderiaceae_D; genus AVCC01. Next base: position 27,785 of record JBGSTZ010000119.1, on the reverse strand, counting down.
CCAAGGATCAGCTGGTCGACCATTTGTGCGAATGGGGCGAGGAAGTCAGCAATAACGCGATTGAAGTTTATGTACATCGATTGCGCAAAAAAATTGAAATCGGTGGCGTGCGCATCGTCACGGTGCGCGGCATCGGCTACTGCCTTGAAAAATTTACTGAAGCGCTTAATGCCAACACTGCCAATGCGCCCGGTACTTCTGGCACTCCTGCAGCCCCGACATCGCGCTAATTGCATCCTGAGTCAGCTATGAGCGACACCAAAAAAGTGGACGCCGACACTGCATCGACTGCACCATACTTATTTCCAGATACGCTGGAAACCCAGCCGGCTGAACCGATCCAGCGCTCCTTGTTCGGTGAAATTCTGGACTGGATGCTGGTGCCTTTATTGCTGCTATGGCCGATGAGTATCGCCATTACTTACATCGTCACCAAATCTATCGCCAACCAGCCATTTGATCATGCACTGGAAGATCGGGTCGCAGTGCTGGCGCAGCAAGTCAAACAGGTGGACGGCAAAGTCGTCACGCAAACAACGCCCGCGTCGCGCGATATGTTGCGGGCCGACGATATCGATTATGTGTACTTTCAGATTCGGGGGCCGCATGCAGAATTTATCGAAGGCGACCGCGACATGCCGACGCCGCAGCAGGAGCAGCAGGATGCGGAAAAACCTCTGCCCGGCATCATCGCCTTTCGCAACGACACCATGCACGGGACAGAAATTCGAATCGCCTACACCTATGTCGATCTTTACCGCTGGCAGCCGCAGTCGCCATCGAATCTGACAACCCCGAAAGAAACGGCAACGGCCTTGGTTCAGGTCGGTGAAACCCTGGACAAACGGGCGCAACTTGCCAATGAAATCATCAAGGGCGTGATCATGCCGCAGTTCATCATTCTGCCCATTGCACTGGCGCTGGTCTGGCTGGCGCTGTCGCGCGGCTTATTGCCATTGGCGGAATTGCAGCAGCGCATCCGCAACCGGCGACTGGACGATTTGAGTCCGATCGACTCGGGCCAGGTGCCGGAAGAAATTTCGCCGCTCATCAATTCATTTAATGACATGCTGGTGCGGCTGTCGCAATCGACCGAGATGCAAAAACGCTTCATCGCCGATGCCGCACATCAGATGAAAACGCCACTGGCGGGAATGCGCATGCAATCCGAACTTGCTCTGCGCCAGACCGATCAGGATGAAATTCACCGTTCGCTGCTGCAATTATTGAAGAGTTCAGAATCGGCCACGCGCCTGGTCAACCAATTGCTGGCCTTGGCGCGCACCGAAAATCAGACCCCGGCCACCAAACAGTTTAAACCGTTTGATTTATCGGAAATGGCGCGCGATGCAGTACATGATTGGGTGCAAACCTCATTTAAAACGCATATCGATCTCGGTTTTGAGCAGCCGGGCCACCCAATCATGATTATGGGCAATGCGCTGATGCTGCGCGAACTCCTCAACAACCTGATCGATAATGCACTGCGGTATACGCCGCCATACGGCTGTGTCACCGTGCGCGTGATCAGTGACGCCAACAATGCGCAAGCGTTTCTGGAAATCGAAGACACCGGCCCAGGCATCCCGGCCTTCGACCGCAAGCATATTTTCGAGCGCTTTTATCGCATTCTCGGTAGCAATGCTGAAGGCAGCGGACTGGGCCTGGCAATTGTCAAAGAGATCGCCCAGCAGCACGATGCCGCAATTGATATCTCCAACAATCCGCATCAGCACGATTCTAAATTTCCCGGCAGTCTGTTTCGCGTCACTTTGCACATGCACCCGCAGCCGGCAATCGACAGAAACAGGATGGAGGATTTAGGCTGATATGACATTTTCCAGCCAGCAATTCCATCAACAGAAACGCGCCCATCACTGGCGCGCCACCAAACGCTTGACTACAGTGCTGCTGCTGACATGGCTGATCGTCACTTTTGGCAGTATTTTTTACGCACGAGAATTGTCCGCCCTGACCCTGTTCGGCTGGCCGGTGTCGTTTTACATGATCGCCCAAGGCGTGCCCTTAATCTACGTGGTGATTCTGGGTATCTATGCGTGGCGCATGCGCATCCTCGACCTGCGTTGCGGGAACCAGGACTGATGGCGGGCAAGGCGTTCAATCAGAAACTCTGGCGCTATTACGCGTGGTACACCCTCGGTTTAATTTTATTTTTGATCGCGCTATCGATTCTGGAATTTGAAGGTGTGCCACGGGCCTGGATCGGTTATCTGTTTTTGTTCGCCACTATCGCCCTGTACGCCGGCATTGGCGTCATGAGCCGCACCTCTGATGTCGCGGAATATTATGTGGCCGGACGGCGTGTGCCAGCCCTGTTCAACGGTATGGCGACCGCTGCCGACTGGCTGTCGGCGGCCAGTTTCATCAGTCTGGCGGGTGGCTTGTACTTGCAGGGTTTTGACGGCATGGCGTATATCGTTGGCTGGACCGGCGGTTATTGTCTGGTCGCCTTGCTGATCGCACCTTACCTGCGCAAATTCGGCCAGTACACCATCCCCGATTTTCTGGCGGCACGCTACAGCGGCCGCCACGGTGGCAACCAGGTGCGCATTTTGGCGGTAATTGCCACCGTGCTGGTCTCGTTTACCTATGTAGTGGCACAAATTTATGGCGTCGGCCTGATTACATCGCGCTTTACCGGAGTCGATTTTTCAGTCGGGATTTTCCTTGGGCTGGCAAGCATTCTGGTCTGCTCCTTCATGGGCGGCATGCGCGCCATCACCTGGACCCAGATTGCGCAATACATCATCATGATTGTCGCCTACATGATCCCGGTATTCTGGCTGTCAGCCAAGCACACCAGCGTACCCGTGCCGCAAGTCGCTTACGGCGCCGTATTGGCAAAAATCGGCGTGGCCGAAAAAAAGCTGGAAAACGATCCAAAAGAACAGCAAGTACGCACCATCTTCAAGCGCGTTGCCGCCAATTATGCGCAGAAAATGGAAACGTTGCCGGCCTCGTTGCAGCAAGGCCGCGCCATATTGCAAAGTCAAGTCGACCGCCTGAAAAAAACCGGCGCCACACTGATTGATATCAAAAACGCCGAACGCGCATTGTCGAGTTATCCCAATACTAGCGAAGAAGCTCACACGCTTTGGAACGCGGCACGCAACTACAATCTGGCGCGGGCCGATTCCATTCTGGACCACAGCGCGCCCTTCCCGGCCAAGGATAAAGCCGCCTCCGATATCAAGCGCAACAACTTCTTGGCACTGGTGTTTTGCCTGATGGTCGGAACCGCCGCCTTGCCGCACATTCTGCTGCGCTATTACACCACGCCCTCGGTGCAGGAAACCCGCGCTTCGGTATTCTGGTCGCTGTTTTTCATCATGCTGGTCTACATCACCATCCCGGCGCTGGCGGTACTGGTGAAGTATGAAATTTATACGTCACTGGTTGGCAGCGCTTTCACCGAGCTGCCGGCATGGGTTTCGTACTGGGCCAATATCGACAAAATCGCGCCGCTGATTTCAATCATCGACATCAACCACGACGGCACCGTGCAACTGGCTGAGATCGCCATCGACGGCGACATCATCGTGCTGGCGATGCCAGAAATCGCCGGTCTGCCCTATGTGGTCTCCGGGCTGATCGCCGCTGGCGGTCTGGCGGCGGCATTATCGACCGCCGACGGCTTGCTGCTGACCATCTCGAACGCACTGTCGCACGATATTTATTACAAGGTGCTGGACCCGCGCGCATCAACCCAAAAACGGCTGACGATTTCCAAACTACTGCTGGTAGTGGTGGCGCTGGTGGCCGCGTATACCGCATCGCTGAAACCGGGCGACATCCTGTCGATGGTCGGCGCTGCATTTTCCATGGCGGCTTCGGCGTTATTTCCGGCGCTGGTGCTGGGCGTGTTCTGGAAGCGCGCCAACCAACAAGGCGCGATCGTCGGCATGGTCACCGGCTTTGCCGTATGCGTGTATTACATCGTGCACACCTATCCGGCTCTGGGCGGCAGTAGCGCCGGTCAATGGTTCCATATCGCGCCGATCTCAGCCGGCGTATTCGGCGTGCCAGCCGGCATGCTGGCGCTGATTATCGCCAGCCTGGTCACGCCGCCACCGAAACCAGAAACACTCGCCTTTGTTGACCATATCCGTGCACCTTGACCGGCCTCTCCCGCAAGCGAATCGCATAGCGATTCGGGCACCAGAAAAAGCCATGCCGGGCGACGGGGCGCAATAAAAAACGGCAGAACGATATTGCATCGTTCTGCCGTTTTTACATACTTGTAGCCATGCAATTACTAGGTCATAGTATAGAAAAAATATGCATATTCCCACATATAATAAGCGTGTCTTTAAATATACTCCACCAAATTTTGCGCATGCTGCATGTGCCGTTCGCAAGCTCAGTTACTCAAAAAAACCCTTGACCTTGTCCATCCAGGATTTGCTTTGCGGGCTGTGCTTGGCGCCGCCTTCCAACGTCAGGCGTTCGAATTCGCGCAGGCTGGCCTTTTGGCCTTCGGTCAATTTGACCGGAGTTTCGACTACGACATGGCAGAACAGATCACCCGCATAACCGGAACGCACGCCTTTGATGCCTTTGCTGCGCAAGCGGAAAGTCTTGCCGGACTGCGTGCCTTCAGGAATCGAGAACGATGCTTTGCCACTGAGGGTTGGCACTTCGATGTCGCCGCCCAACGCAGCTTTAGTAAACGAGATCGGAATTTCACAATGCAAATCATCGCCGTCACGCTGAAACACTGTATGCGGCTTGATGTGAACTTCGACATACAAGTCGCCCGACGGGCCGCCATTGGTACCTGGTTCGCCGTTGCCGCTGGAGCGAATCCGCATGCCTTCGTCGATCCCGGCCGGAATTTTTACTTCCAGCGTCTTGTTGCGCTTGATCTTGCCGGCGCCGCCGCAGGGTGGACAAGGGTCGTTTATGGTCTTGCCGGTGCCGTGGCATTTCGGGCACGTTTGCTGGATGCTGAAAAAGCCTTGTTGCATGCGCACCTGACCATGCCCGCCGCAAGTTGAGCATGTACTCGGCGATGTGCCAGCCTTGGCACCGCTGCCATGGCAAGTTTCGCAAGCATCCCAAGTTGGTACCCGGATGGTGGTATCGAAACCGTGCGCCGCCTGTTCAAGCGTGATTTCCAGGTTGTAGCGCAAATCGGCACCGCGATAGACTTGCGGCCCGGCACTGCGTCCGCCGCGAGCGCCGCCCCCGAAAATATCGCCGAAGATGTCGCCGAAGGAATCGGCGCCGAAACCCCCTGCCCCACCACCACCACCGCCACCCATGTTTGGATCGACGCCGGCGTGGCCGTAACGATCATAGGCGTCGCGCTTTTGCGCGTCCGATAACATTTCGTACGCTTCCTTGACTTCCTTGAACTTGCCTTCTGCGGTCTTGCTATCCGGATTACGATCCGGATGATGCTTCATTGCAAGCTTGCGGTACGCCTTCTTGATGTCTTCATCGGACGCATTTTTCGGTACGCCCAGCACTTCATAAAAATCACGCTTCGCCATCTTTTTCCAACCTTTTACTCAGAGCTATTAGTTATTCCCATTTGCATTAAAAAGGAGAGCAAAGCCAAACACCAGCCCAATACAGGGCAAGGCTTTCAACGCTGCCATCGTTTGTGCCACGTTTGTGCCATCTCAATGCAAATGGGAATATGCAAAAAGCCGAGTCAGCATCGCTTGCGCTTTTGCATGAACTCGGCAAGCCATTGCGGCGCATTTGCTACTTACTCCGCCCGACAGGTGTTACTTGTCTTTGACTTCCTTGAAATCAGCGTCGACTACATCATCTTCGGCTGGTTTTCCATCTGCATTTGCGCTACCTGCAGCGCCATCTGCGCCGCCAGTGGCTGCACCTGCTGCTTGTTGCGCTTGCATGTCCGCATACATTTTTTCGCCCAGTTTTTGCGATGCAGTGGAGAGCGCGGCAGTTTTAGCGTCGATGGCAGCTTTATCATTGCCCTTGAGCACCTCTTCAAGTTCTTTTATCGCTGCTTCGATTTGCTCTTTCTCGCCGGCTTCAAGCTTTTCGCCATACTCGCCCATCGATTTGCGGGTCGAATGTACCAGTGCATCGCCCTGATTGCGGGCATCTGCCAACTCTCTGAGCTTATGATCTTCTTCCGCATTCAACTCGGCGTCTTTGACCATCTTCTGAATTTCTTCCTCAGTCAAGCCGGAATTGGCCTTGATCGTGATCTTGTTTTCTTTGCCGGTGGCCTTGTCTTTGGCGCCGACATGCAAGATGCCGTTGGCGTCGATATCGAACGTGACTTCAATTTGTGGCGTGCCGCGGCTGGATGGTGGAATTCCTTCCAGATTGAATTCGCCCAAGCCTTTGTTGCCGGCAGCGATTTCGCGCTCACCCTGGAATACCTTGATCGTCACTGCCGGCTGGTTGTCTTCGGCGGTCGAAAATACCTGGCTGAACTTGGTCGGAATCGTGGTGTTTTTCTGGATCATCTTGGTCATCACGCCGCCCATGGTTTCGATACCGAGCGACAGCGGCGTTACGTCCAGCAACAGCAAATCCTTGCGATCGCCCGACAAGACCGAACCCTGAATTGCAGCGCCGACAGCGACTGCTTCATCAGGATTAACGTCTTTACGTGGATCTTTGCCGAAGAATTCCTTGACCTTTTCTTGCACCATTGGCATACGCGTCATGCCGCCTACCAGAATGATGTCGTCGATATCGGTGACCTTGACGCCGGCATCTTTGATTGCAGTGCGGCATGGTTCGATGGTACGAATGATCAATTCTTCAACCAGCGACTCCAGCTTGGCGCGGGTCATTTTCATGGTCAGATGGACCGGGGCGCCGTTGGCCATCGCAATGTACGGTTCGTTGATTTCGGTTTGTTGCGCGGAAGACAGCTCGATTTTTGCGCGTTCGGCCGAAGCCTTGATGCGCTGCAATGCGATCGGATCTTTTTTCAGGTCGAGGCCGTTGATCTTCTTGAACTCGTCGAGGATGTAATCGATGATGCGCTGATCGAAATCTTCACCGCCAAGGAAAGTGTCGCCATTGGTGGACAGCACTTCAAACTGCTTTTCGCCATCGACATCGGCAATTTCGATAATCGAAACGTCGAAAGTACCACCACCCAAGTCGTACACGGCAATCTTGCGATCGCCTTTTTCTGTCTTGTCCAGACCGAACGCCAGTGCTGCTGCAGTCGGTTCGTTGATGATGCGTTTGACATCCAGACCGGCGATACGACCGGCATCCTTGGTGGCCTGACGCTGTGCGTCATTGAAGTACGCCGGTACCGTGATGACGGCCTCGGTAACTTCTTCGCCGAGGTAGTCTTCAGCGGTTTTTTTCATCTTGCGCAAAACTTCAGCGGAAATTTGCGGTGGCGCCAGATTCTTGCCGCGCGTGGAAATCCACGCATCGCCATTGTCCGCCTTGATAATTTTATAAGGCATCAGGCCGATGTCTTTTTGCACTTCTTTTTCGTCGAACTTACGCCCGATCAGACGCTTGACCGCATACAGGGTATTGGTCGGATTGGTGACTGCCTGCCGTTTGGCAGTGGCGCCAACCAGAATCTCGCCATCTTCCTGATATGCAATGATGGATGGCGTAGTACGTGTGCCTTCCGCGTTTTCGATTACTTTCGGCTTGCCATTTTCCATGACGGAAACGCAGGAGTTGGTTGTACCCAAGTCAATACCGATAATTTTGGCCATGATGTTATTCCTTTTAAACTAAATTACTTAAATGTGATTGTTGTTGAATATGCGGTGAAAAAAACTGTTTTCAAGCATTTTTAACCACTATTTTGATGGATTATTTGCCTTGCGATACCGTCACCAGCGCAGGGCGTAGCAAACGGTCGGAGATCATGTAACCTTTTTGTAATACGGTAACGATGGTATTGGCGTCCTGCTCAGCCGGCACCATGGATATGGGTTGATGGCGGGCTGGATCGAGTTTGTCGCCCGGTTGTGGCGATATTTCTGTCAATTTGTTTTTCTCAAACGCTGTGGCCAGTTGCTTCAAGGTCATTTCAACGCCTTCCTTGAGCGAGGCAACCGATGGCGTTTCGACTGTCAGCGCCATTTCCAGACTATCTCTGACGGGCACCAACAATTCAGCAAAAGCTTCAATGGCAAATTTGTGCGCCTTGCTGACATCTTCCTGAGCGCGACGACGAATATTTTCGGCCTCTGCCCTGGCGCGCAAGAATGCATCCTGCATATCGGCAATTTTGGCTTGCGCCGCTGCAAGTTGTTGCTGTTGCTGATCCTGTGCTGCATCGCCGGTAGCCTGTTCGCCACCTGCTGTTTTTTCCTGCTCCTGCTCAGGTGCCAAAGGTTCCGACTGGTCCATTTTTTCTGTTTGTTTCTCTGCATCTTGCATTAAAGCCTCCGAAAATCAATAAGCCAATTCCAACATTCCAAATAAATGGGGCTATCCCAACCATATTCAAGGGGAGCACAGACGCACAAATAGAGAACAGCACAAGCCTATGCGCAATAACAGGTAAATAAGGAGTATGCTTAATAAAACATGTTATTGCGCATATATTCAAATACTATTTAAATATACTGCCATTTTTACTATGAAGTTGCACCCAGACGCTTTGATTCTGTGCGGGAAATCGCGGCGGCGGCTTGCTGCGCGTCGCGTGACGCTGCCGTGCTCACCGTCGGCCAACCACCGGTGTGCTGCAAAACGATGTCGGCCAGCGCATCGACCCATACTGCGGATTCATTGAGGCAGGCAATGTAGTTGAATTCCTGCCCGCCGGCGGCCAAAAAATCGCTGCGTGCTTCGATGGATATTTCTTCCAGCGTTTCCAGGCAGTCGCTGGTAAAGCCCGGGCACAGCAGATCCACCCGCTTGACGCCTTTTTTGGCCAGTTTCTGTAACGTTGGCGCGGTGTACGGTTGCAACCACTCGGCCTTGCCGAAACGCGACTGGAAAGTGACCAGATATTGTTCTGATGTCAAACCCAACGATTCCGCCAGCAAGCGCGCTGTTTTATGGCATTCGCAATGGTACGGATCGCCCAGACTCAGCGTGCGTTTCGGCACACCATGAAAGCTCATTACCAGCTTGTCCGGACGGCCGTTGCTCTGCCAATGTGCCAGAACCGATTGTTTCAGCGCATTGATATAGCCGGGATGGTCGTGATAATGCTTGATAAAACGCAGCTCCGGAATGTTGCGCACCTTGCGGTAATACGCAAACACCGCGTCGAAAACGGATGCGGTGGTGGTGGCGGAATATTGTGGATACGCGGGCAAAACAAGGATGCGCTCGCAGCCATCCAGCTTCAGCTTGTCGAGCACGGTTGGCAGCGAAGGATTGCCGTAACTCATCGCATACACCACCTGCAATTGGTGACCGCGCTGGCCCAAAGTGCCTTGCAACAATTTGGCCTGCTTTTCGGTGTGCACCTTCAGCGGCGAGCCTTCCTTGGTCCAGATGGTCGCGTATTTAGCCGCCGATTTGCCGGCGCGCAGCGGCAAAATGATGCCGTTGAGAATGCACCACCAGACCACTTTGGGGATTTCAACTACACGGCTGTCGGACAGAAATTGCTTCAGGTAAGGCCGCACCGCGGCAGCAGTCGGCGCTTCGGGCGTGCCGAGATTTACCAGCACGACGGCGATTTTAGGAATGGTGCCGTGCGCGTATGACGGCTCTGTTTTAAAAGACATGTCGGATGGTTTCTAGTGATAAGTTGAACGAATTTGGCTGCGTCATAATTAGCATGGATTCACCGAAGTGACTCACGGTGTATGAAAAGCATTGTCCACGAAAGACACGAAAAGCCCGAAGGAATACAAACCGGTTCCTTTCGACTGCGACAGAGATGATTTTTTTCGTGTCTTCGTGCTTTTCGTGGACTGATTTTTTGTACGAGACATCAACTGCAAATTACAACATTATTTACAGTGCCAGCAATTCGCGCGCGTGTTTGCGGGTGGTGGCGGTAATTTCAATCCCGCCCAGCATGCGCGCGATTTCTTCTACGCGATCTTCGGTGTCGAGTGCATTGATGCGGGAAAGTGTTCTGCCGCCCTGATTATCCTTGCTGACTTCGAAATGCTGATTGGCCTGGCTGGCAACCTGCGGCAAGTGCGTCACGCATAAAACCTGCCGATCCTGACCCAGGCGCTTCAACTGGCGCCCGACTACTTCGGCTACGCCGCCACCGATGCCGCTGTCGACTTCATCGAAAATCAGTGTTGGTGTCAAGGTGGCGCTGGAGGTGATGACTGAAATTGCCAGCGATATGCGCGCCAATTCTCCGCCGGAGGCGACTTTGGCTAAAGGGCGTGGCGCGGTGCCGGCGTGGCCTGCGACCAAAAACTCCACCTGTTCCAAGCCATAAGATGCTGGCTCACAGGGGTTTAATCCCACCACGAAGCGCCCGCCGGCCATGCTCAAATCCTGCATCGCGGCAGTCACCGCGTCACCCAATATTTTAGTGGCTTTGCTACGGCCTTTGGACAGTTTTTGCGCCACTTGCAAGTACGCAGCCTTGACTTTCTGTTCCTGCGCCCGCAACGCATCGAGGTCGCTGGCATCGGCCAACTGTTTCAATTGCACCGACAAGGCTGCAAATTCGTTCGGCAAATCTTCCGGCGCCACGTGAAATTTGCGGGCGGTCGAATGCAGCGCTTCGAGCCGCGCATCGACTTCACGCAGCCGATTCGGGTCCAGTTCGACCCGGCTCAGGTAATCGTTGAGCGTAGATACCGCTTCCTGCAATTGAATGCGTGCCGGCTCCAGCAGTTCCAGCACCGGTTTCAGGGTGGCGTCGATGTCGGCCAGCTTGCCTAATTTCTGGTTCAGGCTAGACAATTGCGACAGAATCGGATGTTCGGATTCGGAAATGGCATCGAGCGCCTCCTGCGCACCTTCGATCAGACCCGCGGCATGCGCCAAGCGGCTGTGTTCGGTGCTGACGGCATCCCATTCTCCCGGTTTGATGGCGAGTTTTTCCAGCTCGCCTACCTGCCATTCCAGCCGCTCGCGTTCCAATAGTACGTTTTTAGCGTCTTTTTCAAATATTTCGCGCTGTTTGGCGATGCTGCGCCAGTCTTTGTAAGCGGCGGCGACTTCCCGTGCCTGCACCAGCAAACCGGCCTGCGTATCCAGCAAAATGCGCTGGGCATCGGGTTTCAGCAGCGACTGGTGTGCGTGCTGGCCGTGAATATCGACCAGCAACTCACCGATTGCGCGCAATTGCGCAGCAGTGGCGGCGATGCCGTTGATGAAGGCTTTGGAGCGCCCGGTATTGTCGATCACACGACGCAACAACAGCGCGTCCTCTTCGTTCTGGAATTCGTTGGCATCCAGCCAGGCGGCGGTGTGCGCATTGACGGCGAACTCTGCGCTGATATCTGCCTTCTGTGCGCCTTCGCGCACCACGCTGGCGTCGCCGCGCCCGCCCAAAGCCAGTGCCAACGCGTCGATCAGAATCGATTTACCGGCGCCGGTCTCGCCGGTAAATACCGAAAAACCGGCGGAAAACTCCAGCTCGATCCTATCGACAATTACGAAATCATGGATGGAAAGTGTACGTAGCATGATAAGACCTGATAAATGTGCAACGGGCTGCTGCATTGACATAAAAACTGCAATGTAGGTGAATTACCCTTCTAAAGCCGGAGATTCGTGCCAGTGCAATTTTTTGCGCAGAGTATCGTAATAATTCCAGCCTTTCGGATGCATGAAAGTGACGCGGTGCTCGGAACGCTTGATATGAATACGGTCGTGCAGCAATATACTGGCAAACGACTGCATGTCAAAGTTGACGCTGGTATCGCGGCCGCTGACGACTTCGATTACGATTTCGCTCGAATCGGGCAACACTATTGGACGATTCGACAACGCGTGTGGGGCCATGGGTACCAACACCACGCCGCCCAGGCTGGGGTGCAGCAATGGCCCGCCAGCCGACAGCGAATACGCGGTGGAACCGGTCGGCGTCGAGACGATCAAGCCGTCGGAGCGCTGGTTGTACATGAAGTGGCCATCGACCTCGACCCGCAGTTCGATCATGCCGGCGCCGGCGCCGCGCGACACCACCACGTCATTGAACGCCGGTGCAGAAAAAATACTTTCGCCATCGCGCATCACGCAGCCTTCCAGCAGGCTGCGGAATTCCGTCTCGTAGTTCCCTGCCAGCATGTCAGCCAATACGGTCAACATGCCATCTATCGGAATATCCGCCATGAAGCCCAGCCGGCCCTGATTGATTCCGATCAGCGGCACGTCATACGGCGCCAACTGGCGTGCGATGCCCAGCATAGTGCCGTCGCCGCCGACCACAATCGCAATATCGGCATGCTGGCCGATATGCGCCGGCGTCATGGAATCGAAACCGGCCAGTTCAATGTCGCGCGCAGTTTCGGCTTCCAGCACGACGGTATATCCTGCATCATCGAAAAAGTGGCAGATTTTGGACAATGATTGCGCGATTCCAGGAGCTTGGGGCTTGCCTATAACTGCGATTGTTTTTGGTGCTAAAGGCATGTTGTATTGGCCCAAGGGTAAGAGAACGATGTTCACCGATTAGAACATAATTCAATCATCTCTTGAAAGATGTGAAAGATACGATGTTAAAAACACCGATCAAAGCTGTACTGTTCGACCTCGATGACACCTTATGGCCGATTATTCCTGTGATCGAACAGGCTGAAAAAGTATTGCACGACTGGCTGCGCTTGCACGCGCCAACAGTCGCCGCGCGCTATTCGATCGACCTGCTGCGCAGCCAGCGACAGGCGCTGATGCAAACTGCGCCGCATTACCAGATTGACCTGTGGGGCTTGCGCCATGCGACTCTGTGCGCGGCATTTCGTCAGGTAGACGCTGATGTTGCGCTGGTGGATCATGCGATGGTGGTTTTTTCCGCTGCCCGTAATGCGGTAACACCGTTTGCGGATGTAGTGCCGGGTCTGACCCGCCTCAATACGCGGCTGGCGGTGGGTTCAATCTCGAACGGTTTTGCCGACTTGCATACTATTGGCATTGCACACCTTTTCCAGATTTCGATTGCAGCGCACAGTTTTGGCAGCGCCAAGCCCGATCCGCAGATTTTTCATGCAGCCTGTGCCGCCCTCGATATCCGGCCGCAGCAAGCGGTGTATGTTGGCGACGACTTGATGCTGGACGTCCAGGGCGCGCAAAATGCCGGAATGCAGGGCGTCTGGATGAACCGTTTTGGACGCAGCCTGCCCGATCAGTGCCGCCCGGACGCGGTCTGCACTACACTGCATGAACTCGACCGTTGGCTGGTGGACGCGATGGACGCATGAGGATGCGCGCATAATATTGCTAGTGATAACTTGTAGTAACTTGTTAGTTGCCACCGTTGTCCCGATGTATGGTCATATCAACTTGCCCCACATAAACCTATGCAATTCGATATTCGCGCACAAACTCTGCTCAAGGCTCTGGTCGAACGCTATATCGCCGACGGCCAGCCGATCGGCTCGCGCGCCTTGTCTAAATTGTCGGGACTCGATTTGTCACCCGCCACCATCCGCAACGTCATGTCGGATTTGGAGGAAATGGGTTTCATCGCCAGTCCGCATACCTCGGCCGGCCGGGTGCCGACACCACGCGGTTATCGGGTCTTTGTCGATACCTTATTGACGTTGCAAGCCTTCGACGAAGCAACGGTCGAATCCAGAATGCAAACTACGCTGTCCAGAAAATCGCCACAAAAAATCATTGCCAATGCCGCCCAGGTGCTGTCTTCCCTGTCGCAATTTGCCGGTGTGGTGCTGACGCAGCGGCATGAATCGGTGTTTCAGCAAATCGAATTTTTGCGCCTGTCGGATAAACGGGTGCTGCTCGTCATCGTTAGCCCGAGTGGCGATGTGCAGAACCGCCTGTTGCTGACGGACGTTGATTACACGCCGGCGCAACTGGTGCAGGCAGCCAATTACATCAACCAGAATTACGGCGGACTGAGTTTCGATGAAGTGCGCGGACGACTGCAAAGCGAATTGCGCAGCCTGCGCGACGACATGACGCGCTTAATGCAGGCAGCAGTAGAAGCCGGCAGCGAAGCGATGACAGATGACAGCGAAGACATGGTGATCGCGGGCGAGCGCAACTTGTTGCGCGTAAGCGATCTGGCCGCCAACATGAATTCACTGCGCAAACTGTTCGACATGTTCGAGCAAAAAACCAGTTTGATGCAATTGCTGAATATTTCCAGCAAGGCCACCGGCGTACAGATTTTTATCGGAGGCGAATCACAACTGATGCCGATGGATGACACCAGCATCGTTACCGCGCCCTATGAAGTCAACGGCCGCGTGGTCGGCACGTTAGGTGTAATCGGGCCAACCCGCATGGCGTATGAGCGCGTGATACCGATGGTAAACATCACTGCCAGACTGCTCTCGCATGCGTTAAGTCATTAAGCTATGCGCGTTACATTGAAGATTTGAAGCACCGTAGGATGGGTGAAACCCATCTTTTAAGTTCGATATGCGATGGGTTTCACCCATCCTACGCATCGCATCATTTGGTGCGATGCGGGCAATTGTCCTTGATGCAATTGCTGTACAGCGCCAGCGCATGCTCGGCAATGCGAAAACCGCGTTCAGCAGCAATTTTCTGCTGGCGTTTTTCGATTTCCTCATCATAGAACTCTTCCACCCGGCCGCAGTCCAAGCAGACCAAATGATCGTGATGCGAACCTTGATTGAGTTCAAATATGGCTTTGCCAGTTTCAAAATGGTTGCGATTAAGCAAGCCCGCCTGCTCAAATTGCGTCAAGACCCGATACACGGTGGCAAGGCCAACATCCATGTTTTCATTCAGCAATATCTTGTACACATCTTCCGCCGTCAAATGGCGCACAGGGCTATTTTGAAAAATCTCGAGAATCTTCAGACGTGGCAAGGTTGCCTTGAGGCCGCTGGCTTTTAAATCACTGGGATTATTGTTCATGGTTGCCGGATAACACGCTAAGATTTAAAACCCCGTCCGTCAGGACGGTACGAAAGTTGAAATAATAACGTGGACTGGCAATGCTTGCATCCGATATGCAGGGCGGAGATGAGTTAATCAGCCGCTTCAGGTAAGATTCGGGCAGTTCTGTTTTATCATTCTGTGTTTTAGCACAATTGAATTGAGATACCTTATGCGATTGCTGCACTCCCCACGCTTCACCCGTTCCCCTGCTTTGCTGCTGATCGGTAGTTTGTGCCTGGCCTTGGCAGGATGCGCCTCCAAGAATCCACTGATGGATGATGCGCCTGTATCCAAGGCAAAGACGACTGTTGCAACCCCAGCCAAAACCGCTGCGGCAGGATCGCTTGAAGGCGCTAGCAGCACCCAAACCAGCGGCCCGACCGGGATAGCGCGTGTACTGGGCGCTTTCTCGCCTTACAAGATTGATGTTCAACAGGGTAATTTCGTCTCGAAAGAAATGATATCCCAACTCAAAGTCGGGATGACGCACGATCAGGTGCGCTTCGTGCTGGGCACACCGATGTTGAGCGATATTTTTCACGACGACCGTTGGTATTATCCATTTCGCATGCAAAAAGGCAACGGCGAAGTCACCACCAGTCGCGTGACGGTGTACTTCAAGGATGACGTGGTGGAACGCTTTGAAGGTGGCGATTTGCCTACGGAAGAGGATTATCTGTCGCGGATTGCCGGCAGCCCGCCCAAAGATAAAGCGGATAAAACGCCCGAAGTCACTGCGCCCAAAGCCGCCCCCAGCAGCGCTGCTACCGCCGAATAATTACTCCTGGATCATATGAATATAATGAAAATCGCCGTCGCTGGCGCATCCGGCCGCATGGGCCGGATGCTGATTGAAGCCATCCAAAACGCAGACGATGCCACTCTGGCGGGCGCGCTGGATATCGCACAAGCGCCTGGCATCGGCACCGATGCCAGCGCTTTTCTGGGCGCGCAACAAGGCGTGCTGATCGAATCCAATCTGGACAAGGGCTTGGCAGATGCAGAATACCTGATCGACTTCACTCGCCCGGAAGGCACGCTCAAGCATCTGGAATACTGCGCGGCGCACGGCATCAAGATGATCATCGGCACCACCGGTTTCGATGAGGCTGGCAAGGCAGCAATTGCTGCTGCGGCTGAAAAAACCGCCATCATGTGCGCGCCCAACATGAGCATCGGCGTCAACGTGACGATGAAGCTGCTTGAAATGGCAGCCAAGAGCTTCGCCGAAGGTTATGACATCGAAATCATCGAAGCACATCACCGCCATAAGGTCGATGCGCCGTCCGGCACTGCGTTGAAAATGGGCGAAGTCATCGCCGACGCGCTCGGACGCAATCTCGATGATTGCGCGGTGTATGCACGCCAGGGCGTCACCGGAGAGCGCGACCCCTCTTCAATCGGCTTTGCCACCATTCGCGGCGGCGATATTGTCGGCGACCATACAGTGCTGTTTGCTGGCATTGGCGAGCGCATCGAAATCAGCCACAAATCATCCAGCCGCGTGACTTATGCACACGGATCATTGCGGGCTGCACGTTTTCTGGCCAACAAATCAACCGGTCTGTACGACATGCAGGATGTGCTCGGGCTGCGCTAGGCTTGCATCCTTATGCAGGTTTGTCCCATGATTTCCGGTAAATTTTAATGACTACCCGCAAGAATCCACAGCGCGCCGTGATTGTCGCGCTGCTTGGAACAATAGCCCTGCATCTCACGCTGATTGCCTCGGCAACGGTCTGGCTGACAACGCCAGTCAAACCGGATCAACCTGAAAATATTCAGATCGTGACCCTGCACGGTGGTGGTGGTGCTGCAGCAGCTGCTGCTTTTATTCCAGCCCCAGCCGCAGCAGTTAATAAGCCGAAAAGCAAACTAAAAAGCAAGCCAAAAAACAAACCAAAAACAGCAGCGTTGGCCAAAAACAGCGCAGCGCCAAAACGGCCGCAAGCCGTGCCAAAAATCGTATCGCGGCAAAAAGTGCAGGTGCAGGCGCAGCCACAACCACAACCGTTGGCTGCCGCGCAAAAACAGGTTCCCGACGTATCGCAGCAGCCGCAGATATCAGACGCACCAGACGCGTCAGATATGCCCGCCAAAACACCCCAGTCACAACAACAAATCGCGCCATCCTCAACGCAAATCCAAGCGCCGGACGCAATCGCGGCCATCAACACTGGCGCTGACATTGAAGCACCGCAGCTTGCCACCAAAACCGGAGTTTGGATTCCAGCCGCCTATGCGGCCCGCAACCGCAAACCCGCATACCCGCTGATGTCGCGCCGTTACAATGAGCAAGGCACCGTGGTGCTGCGGATACTGGTTGACGCTGGCGGCACTGCCGGCGAAGTGCGCATCAGAAAATCCAGCGGTTACCCGCTGCTCGATCAATCTGCGTTTGCTGCGGCACACGACTGGCGTTTCGCTGCTGCCACCCGGAACGGCAAACCCGTTTCCGAGTGGTATGAAATTTCCATTCCCTATACACTGCGGGATTAACCTATCTTGCCCCAAAGACCATGAATCAAACCCTCGGACTGGCCCACTATTGGTCGCAAGGCGATGCCGTCAGCCACGCGGCCGCCTATGTTTTGTTGTTGATGTCGATTAGCAGCTGGTATTACATTTTGTCCAAGGCGTGGAGCGCATGGCGCATCCGCAAGGCTGCATCGGCGCTCCCAGGTTTTTGGAAAGCACCCACGCTGCCCGACGCCATTACCGTCATCGGGCAGCAAGACAGTGAAAATATTTTCACCCCGCTGGCCACCCAAGGCGTTGAAGCCGCCAATCTGCACCAGCAGACCGACGCCGCCACGTCGCTCAATACTGCCACCGATCCGGGCGAACTTATCACCCGCACCTTGCGCCAGGAAATCAACCGGGTTTCGTCACGCATGGAAAACGGGCTGACCCTGCTGGCTTCGGTCGGCTCCACCGCGCCCTTCATCGGCCTGTTCGGCACCGTGTGGGGAATTTACCATGCGCTAATTGCGGTGTCAGGCGCTGGAACGATCCAGATCGACAAGATTGCCGGGCCGGTCGGCGAAGCGCTGATCATGACCGCGCTCGGGCTGGTGGTGGCGATTCCGGCGGTGCTGGCGTATAACGCGTTCACCCGCATCAACCGCATTACGCTGGCCGAACTCGATGCCTTTGCCCATGACTTGCACGCCTATCTGACCACCGGCACACGGGTCGGAAAATAAATCGGCAATTAATCCTTATTGGAGTACACCATGACTTTCGGCGGATTCAACGACAACCGGCACCAGGCCCCGATGGCAGAGATTAATATCACCCCGATGGTGGACGTGATGTTGGTGCTGCTGGTTATTTTCATTCTTTCGGCACCGCTATTCACCCATGCGATCAAGCTCGACCTGCCAAGCGCGCAGTCGGCGGCCGCGCCCGAGAAACCCGAGACGATTTCACTTTCGATCAATGCCGCCGGTAAAATCTTCTGGAACAATCAAGCCATCGATCAGGCCGGACTGCCAGCCAAATTTGCCGCCGCAGCACAGCAACAACCGCAGCCCGAGTTGCAGCTGCGCGCCGACAAGGAAACCCGCTACGAGGTCATAGCGCAAATCATGGCGGCAGCGCAAACTAACGGCTTGTCGAAACTCGGCTTCGTCACCGATGCAACCAAAAAAGAATCAAGATAAAAAATATACTGCAAATTGTATTTTTAAAGCAGCAATTATTGTATGCGGAAAGTGCCATGTTTATTGACATACTCCACATAAAACCATCAACAACAAGGAGTATGACAACATGCCTACCGCCAGCATGAATGGTGAAGCCATCACCAGTTGGGATGCTTTCCATGACGAAAGCCAGCGCGTGTTCGGCTTTCCCGAATTTTACGGTCGCAACATGAATGCCTGGGTCGATTGCCTGAGCTACCTGCGCGACGATGACGGCATGTCAAAATTTCGCCTGAAACCGGATGAAGTGCTGCGGATAGAAATGCGCTACGCCGAGCGTTTGCGCGCGCAAGCACCTGAAATTCTCGACGATCTAGCTTTTTGCATCGAAGCCATCAACGAGCGCTACGCCGATTACGGCGAAAAACCGGCGCTGGAACTGGTCCTGCTCTGAACGGCGCACCATTTGCGCTGGATTGAGCCGGTATAATGTGCGGTTCCAAGCCACTTCAAGCCGAACCCGTCATGCAAGAAAAATACAGCCCCGCCGACGTAGAAAAATCCGCACAGCAGCATTGGAAAGCAATCGACGCCTACAAAGCGATCGAACACGACCCACGCTTCCCGAAAGGCAAGTATTACGCCTGCTCGATGTTGCCCTACCCGTCCGGCAAGCTGCACATGGGCCATGTGCGCAACTACACCATCAACGACGTGATGTACCGCTATCTGCGCATGAACGGCTACAACGTGCTGATGCCGATGGGCTGGGACGCGTTCGGCATGCCGGCAGAAAATGCCGCGATGGCCAACAACGTGCCGCCGGCGCAATGGACTTACGCCAATATCGCACACATGAAGCAGCAGATGGAATCGATGGGGCTGGCGATCGACTGGTCGCGCGAAATGACTGCCTGCACGCCCGAATACTACAAGTGGAACCAGTGGATGTTCCTGAAGATGCTGGAAAAAGGCATCATCTACCAAAAAACCGGCACCGTGAACTGGGACCCGGTCGACCAGACCGTACTTGCCAACGAACAAGTGATCGACGGCCGCGGCTGGCGTTCCGGCGCGCTGATCGAAAAGCGCGAAATTCCGATGTACTACGCCAAGATTACCGATTACGCGGAAGAGTTGCTCGATTACGTCGATAACAAATTGCCAGGCTGGCCGGAACGCGTGCGCCTGATGCAGACCAACTGGATCGGCAAATCGACCGGCGTGCGCTTCGCTTTCCCGCACGAGATCCAGGACGCCGACGGCAAGCTGATCCAGGACGGCAAGCTGTGGGTGTTTACCACCCGCGTTGATACCATCAAGGGCGTGACCTTTTGCGCAGTAGCGCCGGAACATCCGCTGGCCACTTTTGCCGCGATCAACAATCCGGAACTGACCGAATTCATCGCTGAATGCAAGTTGGGCGGCGTGGCCGAAGCCGACATGGCGACGATGGAAAAGAAAGGCATGCCGACCGGCCTGCAAGTCAAGCATCCACTGACCGGCAAGCTGATCGACGTCTGGGTCGGCAATTACGTGCTGATCACCTACGGCGACGGCGCGGTGATGGGCGTGCCGGCACATGACGAACGCGATTTCGCGTTTGCGCACAAATATATATTACCGATCCGGCAAGTCATTGCGGTCGACGACAAAATATTTTCCGAGGAAACCTGGCACGACTGGTATGCCAACAAGGAAATCGGCCATTGCGTTGATTCCGGAAAATACGATGGCCTGGCGTTTCAGGATGCGGTCGATGCGATCGCCGCCGACCTGGCCGCGCTGGACTTAGGCGAAAAGAAGATTACTTACCGGCTGCGCGACTGGGGCATGTCGCGCCAGCGCTACTGGGGCACGCCGATCCCGATAATCCACTGTGACGATTGCGGCGCGGTGCCGGTCCCTGAAAAAGATTTGCCAGTGGTATTGCCGGAAGATTGTGTGCCGGACGGCAGTGGCAATCCGCTCAACAAGCACCAACAATTCCTGCACGTCGACTGCCCGCAATGCGGCAAGCCGGCGCGGCGCGAAACCGACACCATGGATACTTTCGTCGATTCGTCCTGGTATTACATGCGCTACACCTCGCCCGGGTCAAACGATGCGATGGTCGATGCGCGCAACGATTACTGGATGCCGATGGACCAGTACATCGGCGGCATCGAACATGCGGTGATGCATTTGCTGTACGCGCGTTTCTGGACCAAGGTGATGCGCGACTTCGGCCTGGTCAAGTTCGACGAACCGTTTGTCAACCTGCTCACGCAAGGCATGGTGCTCAACGAAACCTATTACCGCGAAGAAGCCAGCGGCAAGAAGACCTGGTTCAACCCCGAAGACATCGCGCTGGAACTGGACGAAAAAGGCCGTCCACTGGCCGCCAAACTGCAATCCGACGGCCAACCGGTCGCCATCGGCGGCACCGAAAAGATGTCGAAGTCGAAAAACAACGGCATCGACCCGCAAGCCCAGATCGACCAGTACGGCGCCGATACCGCCCGCCTGTTTACGATGTTCGCCTCGCCGCCGGAGCAAACGCTGGAATGGTCGGGCAGCGGCGTCGAAGGTGCGAATCGCTTCCTGCGCCGCGTTTGGGCCTTCGCTTATGCGCAAGCCGGCCATGTCGCTGCTGCCGGTGCTGTAAACAACGCAAGCCTGAACAATCCGCAAAAAACCCTGCGCCGCGAAATCCACAAGATTTTGCAGCAAGCCGATCACGACTTGAAACGCATCCAGTACAACACCGTGGTCTCGGCCTGCATGAAAATGCTGAATACGCTGGAAGCCGCCAAGCTCGATGACTGTGCCGCGTCCAATGCGGTTCTGTCAGAAAGTTTGTCGATCTTCCTGCGCGTGCTGTATCCGGTCGCACCGCACATCACCCATGCGCTGTGGCAGGAACTCGGCTTTGCCACTGTGCATGGCGACATCCTGAATGCCGCCTGGCCGCAGGTCGATCCGGCAGCACTGGAACAGTCTGAAATCGAACTGATGATCCAGGTCAACGGCAAGCTGCGCGGCAGTATCACGGTTGCCAAAGATACTGACAAAGCGACGATAGAAGCCGCTGCCTTGGCACATGAAAATGTCCAGCGTTATCTAGATGGCCCGCCGAAAAAAATCATCGTGGTGCCTTGCAAACTGGTCAACATCGTTGCCTAAGCTATAAGATAACGCCACCCTCCCTCAAACAGGAGAGTGGCGCGAACTAAGTCAAGCAGCAACTTTTACCCCAACTGTCTCATTAACTGTCTTCTGAAAAAAACCATGATGCCAGCCCGCCCTGCACTCCTGAAATACGCCTTTGGCCTGCTGCTGGCCGCGATGCTGACCGCCTGCGGTTTCCATTTGCGAGGGTCCAGCGATATGGCGATGCCATTCAAGACGATTTATCTTGGCTTCTCCGACACCTCCACTTTGGGGAATGCGCTCAAGCGCAGCATCCGGGGTGGCGGCAACACCACCGTTGTGACCGACGCCAAAGAGGCAGAAGCGATTTTGGATGTGCTGTCGGAAACGCGCGAAAAGTCCGTACTATCCCTCAATAGCCTGGGCCGGGTACGCGAATACACCTTGATATATAGGTTTAAATTCCAAGTAAAGGATGCCAAAAATAATGCGCTGCTGGCACCCACCGAGATTATGCTGAGACGCGATATCAACTACGACGATACGCAAACGCTGGCCAAAGAAAGCGAAGAAGCGATGCTGTATCGCGACATGGAGAGCGATCTGGTAGCACAGATAATGCGGCGCTTATCTGCTATACCCGCTATCCCCGCTATATCAACCCGGCAATGAGGGCGTCCAATGCAGTTGCGGCCTGACGCGCTCGATGCACATTTAGCCAAGCCGCTGGCGCCGCTGTATGTCGTCACCAGCGACGAGCATTTGCTGGCGCTCGAAGCGGCAGACAAAATCCGCAAAGCGGCGCGTGCGCAAGGTTTCTCCGAACGCGAAGTACTGACGGTGGAACGCAGCTTCAAGTGGGGCGAATTGCTCGCCGCCAGCCAGTCGCAATCGCTGTTCGGCGACAAAAAACTGATCGAACTGCGCATCCCCACCGGCAAGCCGGGCAAGGACGGCGGGCAAGCATTGCAGCAGTATTGCGCTGCCATGGGCGGGCAAACCAATGGTGATACGGTAACCATAATCTCACTGCCCAAGCTCGACTGGGCCACGCAAAAATCGGCCTGGGTCAACGCCTTGCAGCAAGCCTGCATATATATCGATATCCCACTGGTCGAACGCGCCCAATTGCCAAACTGGATCGGCATCCGGCTGGCGACGCAACAACAAAGCGCCGAGCGCCACAGCGTCGACTTCATAGCCGACCGGGTGGAAGGCAACCTGCTGGCTGCCCACCAGGAAATCTTGAAACTCGGCCTGCTGCATCCGCCGGGCACACTGAGTTTCGAGCAAATCCAGGATGCGGTGCTGAATGTGGCGCGCTACGACGTCTTCAAGCTTAACGAAGCGATGTTGGGCGGCGACGCGCTGCGACTGGTGCGCATGGTGGAAGGTCTGCAAGGTGAAGGCGAAGCGCTGCCGCTGGTATTGTGGGCGGTCAGCGAAGAAATCCGCACGCTGCTCAAGCTGAAGTCGGGCATCGAACAAGGCCGGGCGCTGGGCCAGTTGCTCAAAGAATACCGGATCTGGGGCCCGCGCGAAAAGCTGATGCAGCCGGCGCTGCGACGGCTGTCGCTCAAAACGCTGGAAGCCGCGCTGCAGGAAGCGGCGCAAGTCGATAAGATGATCAAAGGCTTGCGCGCCCCGGCATTTTGCGGCGATGCCTGGGACGCTTTGCTGCAACTAGGCTTGAAAGTGGCACGCGGTTATTAAATAACGCAAAATAAATAACGCAAAAAAGCATGGTCCACGAAAAGCACGAAAGGCACGAAAATAGTACGCAGGCGTAGGTTGGCGCTGAACTTGCGAAGCCCAACATTCTGCGCAAAATTTTGGGCTAAAAAACCTAGCCCAACCTACTTTCTGTTCGTGATTTTCGTGTCTTTCGTGGACCCATTAAAAAAACGCTCCAAGAAAAGAGATCATGGACATCAAACAATACATGCACGACCTCGGCCAGAAGGCTCGGACCGCTTCCCGCGCGATGGCCAAAGCCGACACCGCCGCCAAAAACAAGGCGTTGCTGACAATTGCCGCTGCCATCCGGCGCGATGCCGCATTGCTGCGCGCTGCCAACGAACAGGATTTGGCGGCAGCACGCGCCAGCGGCCTGACTGACGCCATGCTGGATCGCCTGACTTTATCCGAGCAGGCGATTGCGACCATGGCCGAAGGGCTGGAGCAAATCGTCTCGCTGTCCGACCCGATCGGCGAAATCTCCAACCTAAAATTTCGCCCGAGCGGAATCCAGGTCGGCCAGATGCGCGTACCGCTGGGCGTGATCGGCATCATTTACGAAGCGCGCCCGAACGTGACGGTGGACGCCGCCGGTTTGTGCATCAAGAGCGGCAATGCAACCATCCTGCGCGGCGGCTCGGAAGCAATTCAATGCAACCAGGCGCTGGCAAAAATCGTCCAGGAAGGGCTGGCTGCGGCCAGGCTGCCGCAAGACGCGGTGCAAATCGTCGGAACCACCGACCGTGCCGCAGTCGGCGAACTGATCACCATGCCGGAATTTGTGGACGTGATCGTGCCGCGCGGCGGCAAAGGCTTGATCGAGCGCCTGATGCGCGAATCCCGGGTGCCGATGATCAAGCATTTGGACGGCATCTGTCATATTTACATCGACGACAAGGCTGATATCGAAAAAGCCACCGCGGTTGCCTTCAACGCCAAATGCCACCGCTACGGCACTTGCAACACGATGGAAACGCTGCTAGTTGCACGCGCAATCGCGCCGGTGGTATTGCCAAAACTGGCCGCGCTATTCGCCGGTAAGGAAGTCGAATTACGTGCCGACGATGCCGCACGTGACATTCTGGCCGGCTACCCGAACCTGATCGCAGCCACCGAAGAGGACTGGCAGACCGAATACCTGGCGCCGATCCTGGCGGTGAAAATCGTCGAAGACATGGACCAGGCCATCGAGCACATCAACACCTATTCATCCCGCCACACCGACGCCATCATTACCGAAGACTATTCGCGCGCGATGCGCTTTCTGCGCGAAGTCGATTCGGCTTCGGTGATGGTGAACGCCTCGACCCGCTTTGCCGACGGTTTCGAATACGGCCTGGGCGCGGAAATCGGCATCTCGAACGACAAATTGCACGCACGCGGCCCGGTCGGACTGGAAGGCTTGACCTCGATGAAATACATCGTGCTCGGCCACGGCGAAGTTCGCCAATAAAAACTGCAGTCAAACATACGCCATAAAAAATATCCACTCTAAGGAAACCGCATGCTCTGGATCAAATCGCTGCACATCGTCTTCGTTGCCTCCTGGTTCGCCGGGCTATTTTATTTGCCGCGCATCTTCGTCAACCTGGCGATGGAGAGCGAACCGTTAGCGACCACTCGCCTGATCATGATGGCGCGCAAGCTATACCGTTTCATGAACATCCTCGCGATACCAGCGGTAGCTTTAGGGCTCTGGCTGTGGCTATATTACGGTATCGGCAAAGGTCCGGGCAACGGCTGGCTGCATGCCAAACTACTGGTAGTGGTGCTGATGCTGGGTTACCACCATGCCTGCGGCCGGATGCTGAAGAAATTCGAATTAGGACACAACACGCGCAGTCATACCTGGTTCCGCTGGTTCAATGAAGTGCCGGTAATCGCCTTCCTAATCGTCACCGTGCTGGTCGTTGTCAAACCGTTTTAATCCCGAGCCCACCATGACCAAAATTTGTGAATACTATTTCGCGCCGCAATCACCCTGGGCTTATCTGGGCCATGCACGGCTAGCGGCGCTGGCAGAACAGCACGGCGCCCACATCGAGCTCAAGCCGTGCGATATTGGCAAGATATTTTCCCTCTCGGGCGGGCTGCCGCTGGCAAAACGGGCACCGCAGCGGCAGGCGCACCGCCTGCAGGAACTGGCACGCTGGAGCGAATATTTGCAGCTGCCGCTGAATCCGCAACCGCAATTCTTTCCGGTATCCGGCGACGCGGCAGCCAAACTGATCGTCGCCACCCAACTGGCACACGGCAATGCAGCGGCAATGACATTGACCGGCGCGATCATGCGCGCACTGTGGGCGGAAGAAAAAAATATCGCCGACGCCGACACGCTGGCAGCCATAGCCAATGACTGCAAAGGTATTGAGCTGGACGGCAAGATGCTGCTGAAAACATCTGAGACCAGCGCCGTGCAAAGCCAATACGATCAGTACACCAATGACGCGCTGGCAGCCAACGTATTCGGCGCGCCATGGTATGTGGTCGACGGCGAAGGATTCTGGGGCCAGGACCGGCTGGATTTCGTCGAGCGGGCCTTGCGGAAATAACCGAGGCATTGTCCACGAAAGTTCTGTAGGTTGGGTTAGCGGCTTCATCGCGTAACCCGACATTTACGGCTCAAAATGTCGGGTTACGCTGCGCTAACCCGACCTACCTAACTGATGTTATGCATTTTTTCGTGCTTTTTCGTGTCTTTCGTGGACAATATTTTTCATACACTGCATTGGCCGTGCATAACATCACGGAATAAATACGCACACCAGCCACCGGGGTTGGCGCTGCGCTTTGAATAATTTTGCAACATAACGGATAAAAGGTTCCCCATGGCACATTCCTATTTTTGTCCTTGCCCACGCGGCCTGGAAATAGCACTGGCAGAAGAATTACTTGAAATCGGCCAGCAACATACGTCGACACTCAAAATCCATAACCAGGTTCCCGGCGGCGTCCATTGCTCGGGCGAGCTGACCGATGCTTATCAAATTAACCTGCATTCGCGCATCGCTTCGCGCGTGCTGTTGCGCATGGCACACATCAGTTATCTGAATGAAAACAATATCTACGACCTGACGCTGGCGCAGGAATGGGAAGACTGGTTCAGCGTCGATCACACGATTCGGGTCGACGTCACCGCGATCAAGTCGCCGCTGCGCAGCCTCGAATTCACCACGTTGAAAATCAAGGATGCAATTTGCGACCGCTTCCGCGATCAGTTCGACAAGCGGCCGTCGGTCGATACCCACAACCCGGACATCCGCATCGTCGGCTTCCTCGATGCGCGCCATTTCACGTTGTATCTCGATACCTCCGGAGAAGCCTTGTTCAAGCGCGGCTGGCGGCTCGATACCGGTGACGCTCCGCTGCGAGAAAATCTGGCGGCAGGATTGTTGCGCGTAGCCGGCTGGAAACCGGGCATTCCACTGTTCGACCCGATGTGCGGCTCTGGCACTATCTTGGTCGAAGCAGCGCAAATGGTCGCCGGCATCCCGTCCGGTGGACGACGCTCGTTCGCTTTCGAAAAATTCCACAACTTCGATAACGCCGCCTGGCTTGCCATCAAGGCCAATGTCAAACCGCTGCCATTGCCGACCGAACCGGGCATTTTCGGCAGCGACATCTCCGGCGACGCGATTGCGATGACGCGCGAAAATCTGCGTAGCGCCGGCATCCTGTTCGAGGTGCCGCTGAAGCAGATTGAAGCACAGGAAATCAAACCGCCGACCGAGATTCCCGGCATCCTGCTGACCAACCCGCCATATGGCGAGCGGATCGGCGTGCGCGGCGACAGCACTATTGAAGCCGACGAAATGACCGCCACTTTTTACAGTGCATTCAGTACCACGTTGAAGCAGCGTTTCGCTGGCTGGAAAGTATTCCTGTTCTCGGCTGACCTGACCGTGCCCAAAATGCTGCGCCTGAAAGAAGCACGCAAGACACCGTTCTTCAATGGCGCGCTGGAATGCCGGCTGTTCCGCTTCGACATGGTGGCCGGATTCAACCGGCGCGAAGAAGCCAAGCCGAAGCAAGAATGAAGCCGCGCTTTTTCGGTATTTGAGCCGGTTTTGGTAGGTTGGGCTAAAGTTTTATCAGCCCAAAATTGTGCGCGCAATGTTGGGCTTCGCTGCGCTCAGCGCCAACCTACTTAAAATATACGTGACTATTCAGCGTAATTTTTTGCTATAGAACAATTGCAAAGACGACCAATCAGTTCATCATACTGCGCATGGCCCAGAAATCGCTCCCCCCTGACCTTTCCACCCTCACGCACGCTGAGAAGGACGCCCTGATCCT
>JBGSTZ010000159.1:0-46297 GCA_041736255.1 Burkholderiaceae bacterium | reverse complement strand
CCCGGTGGCGCGCTCGGCCGCCGTCTGCTGACCCATGTGCGCGACGTGATGCGCAGCGGCGACGCGATTCCGGCCATATCGATCGACGCTACGTTGAGCGCCGCATTACTTGAGGTTTCTCACAAAAGCCTCGGCATGACCGCCGTGGTGGACCACGGGTTTCACGCCGTCGGCGTATTCACCGATGGCGATTTGCGACGCCTGATTGAACATGTGCAGGATTTCAGCAAACTGATGATCGCTGATGTGATGCACGCCAACCCGCGCACTATCGGCCCCGACCAGCTGGCGGTAGAAGCGGTTGAAATCATGGAGGAATTTCGCATCAACCAGTTGCTGGTCGCCGATGCTGACGGAATCCTGATCGGAGCGCTACACATTCACGACCTGACCCGCGCCAAGGTAATCTGATGCCGCAAAATAATAATGACAGCATTGACCGCGTCGACCGCGCCCGGCAGCGCGCAGCCCAGGTCAGGCTGATGATTTTCGACGTCGATGGCATCCTGACTGACGGCAGCCTGCACTTTGGCTCGGACGGCGAAGTCATCAAGAGCTTCAATGTGCTCGACGGCCACGGCATCAAGCTGTTGCAGCAATCAGGCGTAGCGACCGCCATCATCAGCGCGCGGCAGTCGGCCATCGTGGCGCGCCGCGCCACCGACCTGGGCATTGTGCATGTGCAACAAGGAATTCACGATAAGCGGCACGCCTTCGAGCAATTGCTGGCGCAGACAGGAATCCCGATGCAAGCCTGCGGCTTCATCGGCGACGACGTGATTGATCTGCCGATTCTGACGCGGGTAGGGTTTGCTGCCAGCGTGCCGAACGGCCATCCCGAAGTGCAATCCCGAGTCCATTACGTGACGCATGCCGGCGGCGGACGCGGCGCGGCGCGCGAGATTTGCGACTTTATATTGCGCGCGCAAGGTAATTACGAGGCGGCGCTGGCACCGTATCTGACTTGAAAACCGCTGGCGCGACCTATCGCCTGCGTCTGATCGTCATGATTGCGCTGGGCTTTGCCGTGACACTGGGCAGTTTCTGGGCGCTGGAAGTGATGCGTAAAAGCGCTATCGATAATGCGCCCGCTGTTGCCCGCAGTACTCCCGATTTTTACGTCGATGATTTTAAATTCATTCAGCTTACTAAAGACGGCGCGCTGCACTACAAAATGTCCGGCGCCCAGCTCACCCACGAGCCGCTGCATGATACTTACCAAGTCGCACAGCCGGTCATCATCAGCCTGTCTCCGACACGTGCACCGATGACGATGCGCTCCGAAAGTGCAATGATCGAAGACGACAACAGCAAAGTACATATGTACAAGAATGTAAAAATCGACCGCCCTACTTCGGGCCAGAGCAAATCCCTGCACCTCGAAACCGAATACTTGCTGCTGTTGCCCGACGAGGATGTGATGCAGTCGGACCAGCCGGTAAAAATGCTTCTGGGCCAATCCATGCTCTCCGGCAATGGCATGTTTGCCAACAATGCTACCCGTGAATTGCGCGTATCGGGTAACGTGCGCGGCAGCTTCCCACCCTCGTCAGCGCCCTGATGCTTAATGTACCCAATGCACCAAATGCACCAAACCTGCGGCAACCCATACTCTTTGCTAGGAATAGCGTTATGAAACGGTTTTTACTGATGTCCCTGACACTGGCCGGGATAATTTTTTCGGCCGGCGCACTCGCTGAGAAAGCCGATACAAACAAGCCGACCAACGTCGAAGCCAACCAGATGTCTTACGATGATCTGAAGCAGATCAATACTTTTACCGGCAACGTGGTGTTGACACGCGGCACGCTGATAATGAAGGCGGACAAGGTAATCGTCACGACCGACCCGGCCGGCTATCAGTTCGCCACCTTGTATGGCGCGCCGGGCGGCACAGTGGCGACCTTTCGCCAGAAACGCGATGGCGGCCCCAACCTGTGGGTGGAAGGACAAGCGGAGCGAATCGAATACGATACCAAAATGGAAGTTGCTAAATTGTATTCACGCGCAAAGTTAAAGCGGCTTGATGGCAGCAAGACCATCGACGAAGTCGAAGGTGAGTTCATTTCCTACAATAGCAACACTGAATTTTTCAATGTCACCAACAGTGCCAGCGGTGTTAGCAAGCCGGGCAACGGGCGCATCAAAGTAATCATCCAGCCGCGCACGCCAAAGGACCAATGAGATGACGCCATCCAGTTTCCCGGCCAGCACCTTGAGCGTGCGCGGCCTGCAAAAAAGTTACAGCAAGCGTCTGGTGGTGCGCGACATCTCGCTGGAAGTAAAAAGCGGCGAAGTAGTCGGCTTACTGGGCCCCAACGGCGCCGGCAAGACCACTTCGTTTTACATGATCGTAGGTTTGGTACCGTCCGACGCTGGCAGCATCGACCTTGATGGCGTCGATATCTCGCGCCTGCCGATCCATCGCCGTGCGTTGCTTGGCCTGTCCTACTTGCCGCAGGAAGCCTCGGTTTTCCGCAAGCTGACGGTCGAAGACAATATCCGCGCCGTGCTGGAATTGCAAAAAGAAAATGGCAAAGCGCTTTCGAAGGCAGCCATTGAAGAACGCTTGAACCAGCTATTGGCCGATTTGCAAATTGAAAAGCTGCGCGACAATCAGGCTTTATCGCTGTCCGGCGGCGAGCGACGGCGAGTCGAGATCGCTCGCGCGCTGGGCACTAGCCCGCGCTTCATCCTGCTGGATGAACCGTTTGCCGGCATTGACCCGATTGCCGTGATAGAAATTCAGCGCATCGTGCGCTTTCTCAAGGAGCGCGGCATTGGCGTGCTGATCACCGACCACAATGTGCGCGAAACCCTCGGCATCTGCGATCGCGCCTACATCATCAACCAGGGCGCAGTGCTGGCCAGCGGTCAGCCCGACGACATCATTGAAGATCCCTCGGTACGGCGGGTGTACCTGGGCGAACATTTCCGCATGTAAATATAGGTTATAGGTTATCCGATGCGACAAGATCTTTCTCTATGAAGCAATCCCTCCAGCTACGCACTTCGCAGCATCTGGCGCTGACGCCACAGTTGCAACAATCGATTCGCCTGCTGCAACTTTCTACGCTAGAGCTGCATCAGGAGCTCGAACAGATTCTGTGCGACAACCCGCTGCTGGAACGGCTGGACGATCCGCTCGACCATGCGGTGCGCTTGCTGGCCGATGGCGCCATCAGCACCAGCCCTGCCACCACCACTACCACAAGCTCGGCAGAAACTGATCCCGTCACCACTCAGAATGGCACCGAAGCGGAGGCCGTGTCGGATGCGCCCGAGGCGCCGTCTGCAGCCGAATCCGACTGGAGTTTTGACGATGTGGCGCGCACCAGCAAGGCCCCGGAAGACGACGACGGCCGGGCGCAACTGGTCGCGCACGAATGCACTCTGCGCGAGCATCTGCTGGAGCAAGCCCATTTAAGCTTGCACCAGCAGCGCGACCGCGCCTTGCTCGAATTGCTGATCGACGCACTCGATGACAATGGCGCGCTGGAAGAATCTCTGGACGATATCCACGACCGTTTGCCACCCGAACTCGATATCGAACCGGAAGACCTGTCGTTCGCACTGGCCTTGCTGCAAAGTTTTGATCCGGCCGGCATTGGCGCACGCAGCGCGTCGGAATGTCTGGCACTGCAAATCCGCCGTCTGCCCAAGGCGCCATTCGTGACACGCCGCCTGGCGCTAGCCATCGTCGAACAGCACTTGACATTATTTGCGCAACGCGATTTTGGCAAACTCAGGAAACTGCTCGATTGCGACGATGAGGATTTGCGCGAAGCACAGGCCTTGATCCGGCAATGCAACCCGCACCCGGGCGCTGTATTCGGCAGCGGCAGTGCCGACTATGTAGTACCCGATGTCATAGTCAAAGCCGGCAAAGATGGCTGGGAAGTCAGTTTGAACCATGCCGTCATGCCGCGCCTGCGAGTCAATGCGCTGTATGCCGACATTCTCAAGCAAGACAAGGGTGGTGGCATGACATCGCAATTGCAGGAAGCGAAGTGGCTGGTCAAGAATATGCGGCAGCGCTTCGACACTATTTTGCGGGTTGCAGAAGCGATAGTCGAACGGCAGCGGAATTTTTTCAGCCACGGCGCAGTTGCCATGCGGCCTCTTGTTTTGCGTGAAATTGCTGATACACTAAACCTGCACGAGAGCACAATCTCCCGCGTCACCACCCAAAAATACATGCTCACTCCGCATGGTATGTTTGAGTTGAAATATTTCTTCGGCAGCCATGTCGCCACCGAAGCCGGAGGAGAAGCTTCCTCCACAGCAATCCGCGCACTGATCAAACAATTGATAGGAGCTGAAAACCAGAAAACCCCACTTTCCGACAGTAAAATCGCCGACATGCTGGGCGAGCAAGGTATGGTCATCGCCCGTCGTACCGTCGCAAAGTACCGCGAAGCGCTTAAAATCCCGGCCGTCAATTTGCGAAAGTCTTTGTAGCCCCGTTGTCTGAAGTCCTTGCAATTCAGTTGTTAATGCTGCATTTGATTCTAACCGGCACTTCCGGCCCGAAGCACGCAGCGACAATTTTCAAAGGAGTGTTTTATGAATCTCACCATCAGTGGACATCACCTCGAAGTAACCCCCGCCATTCGCGAATATACACAATCCAAAGTCGAGCGCATCACGCGCCACTTCGATCATGTTATTGATATTGCTGTCATCCTGAGCGTTGACAAGCTCCCTGAAAAAGAAAAACGGCAACGTGCCGAAATCAACCTGAATCTGAGCGGAAAAGCACTGCACGCTGAAGGCGCAGAGCAAAATTTGTACGCAGCCATTGATGTGACAGTCGATAAGCTCGACCGCCAAATCATCAAGCACAAAGGCAAGGTACAAGACCACCCACACGATGCCATCAAGCACCTGAACGGAGAAGAACCCGAGCTGCCGGAAGCATCCGAGATTTCCTGATTGGAAATACTCAAGGTCGAACAATTCGACTCACAACAATCAAGGGCGCTCTGCGCCCTTTTTGACACCTGATTAGCTGACGTTACGCACAAAAAATCCGCCAGTAAAAAAACTTACACAACTTCACCATCCAGCCAGGACGCATCCTCACCATGACAGAACTTGTTCACATTTCAACCGCAAACCAGATCGGCTGCATCACACTGAATCGTCCCAAAGCGCTCAACTCCTTGTCGCTGGAAATGATTCGCACCCTCACGGAAACCTTGCTGGCGTGGCGTGACGATCCCGATATCAATGCTGTGCTGATTCGCAGCAGCAGCGAAAAAGCATTCTGCGCCGGCGGCGACATCCGCTTTTTTTACCAGGTTGGCACCGCCACGCCGCGCGGCGGCAGCGCCTTGCTGGAAGATTTTTTCACCGAAGAATATACGCTCAACCATTTGATCCATCACTATCCGAAACCGTACATCGCGCTGATGGATGGCGTGGTGATGGGCGGCGGCATGGGCGTGTCGCAAGCCGGCCCGGCCAGCCGGCTGCGCATCGTCACAGAGCGCACCAAAATGGCGATGCCGGAAGTCAATATCGGTCTGTTCCCGGATATCGGCAGCGGTTATTTTCTGTCGCACTGTCCGGGGCAGATCGGCACCTATCTGGGCGTCACCGGCGACATCATCACCGCCGCAGACGCGTTGTATGCGGGACTGGCGGATTTTTTCCTGCCGTCGCAGAAATTGCCGCTGCTCGCAGAAATACTACTATCGGAAAGCGATCACGATGTGCGGACGGCCATATTCGACTTCGCTGCCGACTTCGAAAACGACATCGAGCTAAATGCCAGCATGCTGGCAAGCAATCGAGCTGCGATTGATCGTCATTTTGCATTGGATACTGTGGAAGCCATCACAAAATCGCTGTCGCAGGACGATACGCCGTTCGCCCAAAAAACCTTGGCCATGATGGAAAAACGCTCGCCGCTGATGATGTGCGTGACGCTGGAACATATCCGGCGTAGCGCCGCACAGAGCATGGCGGACTGCTTGCGCGTGGAGCGCAGCATGGTGCGCCATTGTTTCACGTTGGGCGAAGTCATCGAAGGCGTGCGGGCGCTGGTGGTGGACAAGGACAATACCCCGCAGTGGAACCCGTCCACACTGGCGGAAGTGACGCCGGACATGATCGCCGGCTTCTTCGCACCCGCCTGGCCGCCGCACGCACATCCGCTGCGAAGCCTGGAATAACTGGAAATGTAGGTTGGGTTAGCGTAGCGTAACCCGACATTCTCAGCCGCACATGTCGGGTTACGCGATGAAGCCGCTAACCCAACCTACTTAAATAGCTGGAGTATAGTAAAAAACAGTGCATTTACCGCATATTAAATATGCGGCTATCATAAAATACATTAGCATGTATTTTATGATAGCCGAATCGTCAAAGCTCTTCCACCATGAATAAACGACGATGTTCGCGCGTTGCATAACGGTCGGTCATGCCGGCAATATAATCGGCAATTTTGCGCGCCTGCACCTGCAAATCGTTCTGCCCGGCGGGCAACCGATGGTCCGGCGGCAACAGATTCGGCTCCTCCATGAAAGCCTCAAACAGGGCGGTAATGATGTGACGCGCCTTGCTCGACATCCGATTGACCAGATAGTGGCGATACAGATTTTCATGCAGAAAATGCTTCATCAGAGCAGCATCCTGGCGCATCGGGTCCGAAAACGCGATCAACGTGTCGGCGCTGCGCACGTCCTCAATGGATGCCGGTTGCGCCTGCGCGATGCGGGCTTCGGAAGTCTGGATTAAATCGACGATCAGCGCATTGATCATGCGGCGCACCGTTTCATAGATCGCCCGCCGCCCGCTAATGCCAGGAAATACCGTTTCGACTTCGTGCCGGTGGCGCGCAAACAGATCGACTTCATTCAATTGTTCGATCGTCAGCAAGCCGGAGCGCAAGCCGTCGTCAATGTCGTGATTGTTATAAGCGATTGCGTCCGCCAGATCGACCAGTTGCGCCTCCAGCGACGGTCGCTTGCGGTCGATGAAGCGTTGACCGATGACGCCGAGCTTGGCCGCATTTTCCAGCGAGCAATGCTTGAGAATGCCTTCGCGGGTTTCGAAAGTCAGGTTCAAGCCATCGAAGGCGCCATACCGCTGTTCCAGCGCATCGACCACACGCAAGCTTTGCAGATTGTGTTCAAAGCCGCCATAGCCCTGCATGCAGGCATTCAGCGCATCCTGTCCGGCATGGCCGAACGGCGTGTGTCCCAAGTCATGCGCGAGCGCGATGGCTTCGATCAAGTCTTCGTTCAGGCGCAAATTGCGCCCCGCCGAGCGGGCGATCTGCGCTACTTCAAGGCTATGCGTCAAACGGGTGCGGAACAGATCGCCTTCGTAATTGACGAAAACTTGCGTCTTGTATTCCAGCCGGCGAAAGGCCGCAGAATGGATGATGCGATCGCGGTCGCGCTGAAATTCGGTGCGAGAAGCAGGCGGCGGCTCCGCAAAACGCCGGCCTTGCGATGTGGCCGGCTGGGCTGCATAAGAAGCAAGATCGGCATTGATGGTCATGGGCCTGGGTCCAATTTGATGTATTTTCGGATGCACCACACTTGTCCACGAAAGACACGAACGCAATTCAGACCATTGCGACTTTCACAAAAACAAGGAGTATCGTCATTTTAATGGCATTTACCGCATATATTTACTATACATATAAAATATACACCATACGTAGGTTGGGATGCGCCGTATCAGCCCAACATTGGGTGCAGAATATTGGACTGCGCTTTGCTCCGCACCAAGCCACGGATTCCGACGCGATTTGCTTGGGAAGTATGTCACATACGTTAATGGATTGCAGCTTGCAGCGTCGCCAGCAGAATGTCCTGCGGCACGCTCATGATAGTAGGCTTGCCGAGCGGCTTGAGGAGAATGAACTTGATCTGGCCGCCTTCGTTCTTCTTGTCGACTTCCATCAGCTCCAGCCATCGCGCCGTGCCCAGGTCCGGTGCCACAGTCGGCAAACCTGCCGCCTGCACCAGAGCATCGACGCGAACCTTGGTCACGTAATCGATCAAACCCAGCCGGTACGACAGATCGGCTGCCATCACCATACCGCAACCGACCGCTTCGCCGTGCAACCACTTGCCGTAACCGAGCCCGGATTCGATCGCATGGCCGAAGGTATGGCCGAAATTAAGAATCGCGCGCAAACCGCCCTCGCGTTCATCCTGGCGCACCACATCGGCCTTGATTTCGCAGGAACGGTGAATTGCCGCAGTAATGGTGGCAGTGTCGCGCGCCACCAGTTTGACGATATTGCTCTCGATCCAGTCGAAGAATGGAGCGTCGATGATGGCTGCCATCTTGATGATTTCGGCCAGGCCGGCGGCCAGTTCGCGCGCCGGCAATGTGGCCAGCGTGCTGGTATCGCTGATCACTGCCTGCGGCTGGTAAAACGCGCCGATCATGTTCTTGCCCAGCGGATGGTTGATGCCGGTCTTGCCGCCGACTGCGGAATCGACCTGCGCCAGCAAGGTAGTGGGCACTTGCACGAAAGGAATGCCGCGCATGTAGCTGGCGGCCGCAAACCCGGTCAGGTCGCCGATGACGCCGCCGCCGAGCGCAATCAGGGTGGTCTTGCGGTCGCATTTTGCGCCCAGCAATGCATCGAAAATCTGCATCAGGCTGGCCCAGTTTTTATATTCCTCGCCATCCGGCAGGATGATGGTCATGACCTCTTTGCCAGCCGCACGCAACGCCTGCACAAAAGGCTCCAGATACAAGGGCGCCACCGTGTTATTGGTCACTACCGCCACCCGCTGGCCCTGGATATGGCGCGCCAGCAGAATGGAGTCAGTCAACAGCGACTGGCCGATGATGATCGGATAACTGCGGTCGCCGAGATCGACTTTCAATTGCATTGAGGGGTGTTGCAAAGTATTCATGTGTTGCCGTCTATGCTGGTGTTCGTTAAGCGCACAAGAGCGTGCAGATTGTTCTGATTGCGCAGATTGCATATTGGGCACTGTCAAGCCCAGGTGATGCAATATCGCATGCACCATGAATTGTACATTTGGTCGCCCGGTATCGATAACGACATGGGCAATTTCGCGATACAGCGGATCGCGCAAGCGGGTAAGTTCTTCCAGCAGTTTGCGCGGATCGGCAGTCTGCAACAACGGCCGGTTCTTGTCATGCCCGGTGCGCTGCAAAATATTTTGCACGCTGGTGCGCAAGTACACCACCGTGCCACGCGCATGCAAATACGCCCGATTCTGCACATCGAGAATCGCCCCGCCGCCAGTAGCCAGCACGATGCCCTGCTGCGCAGTCAGATCGCGAATCACTTCCGCTTCACGCCGGCGGAAACTGGCCTCGCCCTCGATTTCAAAAATCCACGGAATCGAGGCGCCAGAACGCGCCTCGATTTCATGATCGGAATCAACGAAACGCTTGTTCAGTTTCTTGGCCAAGGCGCGCCCGACAGTGGTTTTGCCGGCGCCCATTAGGCCAACGAGAAATATGTTTTTGTTCATGAAAAATAGCCGGAAGAATTCTTCGGCCATTATAAGGTGACTGAACGGCTAGTTTGCTTGGTAATTCACCGTCACGACTTGAGTGGACTCGAAACCATTGGGTGTTGTAAGTAATAAGGTTGCGCTTCCTGATGCAATGTTTGCACCACCGACGAAGCATTTATCCCCCGGTGTGATTTCCACATCATGAGTAGTTCCTCCGGTAAGTACAAAACCATTTTTAACCGTATCGCCGACAACTTTCGCTGTTGCATTTTGCGAAGTGAGGATTGTCAGCTTAGAATCTACAGGCATTGAATTTCCTCTTGCATCTGACACATTGAAGGTGATGGTTTGCGGATCACAGCTTGTCGTCGCGTCGGCGTTGAAGTTGCCGGCAAAAGTAGCCAACGAGCCGCTCATGACAATCCGGATTTTGGTTGGTTTGATACTACCGTCCACCTGAACCGACGCGGTGACAGTAGCGATACCAGTTGTGGGGCGTGGATTCTGACCGACCAGTTTCACGCTACAAGCACCATCCTTGGTCTGGCACATTGCACTATTGTTTAGACCAGTAATCGCTCCGCCATCAGTGGTAAATGTAACAACGGTGCCATCAGTTACCTGACCGCCCTGTTTGTCAGTCAACCTTGCAATAATTGCGACTTCATCACCATCAAACTGAAAAGCTTCAAAGAAGAACTTTTCGGCAGAAAGCGAAATACCCGAGGTGCTAGTAGTATCGTTGGTCACAGAGATTTGATCCGAGGTAGTGACAATTGAAGTCGGATTGCCAGTGGCATCAAGCACAGTTACTTTCACAGCAGCAACAGTGACCGTCGCACCGGAATTTATAATCGCCGTAACTTCCCCGCCTTGACCAGTCACGCCGCTGTTGCTGGCAAACGTCAAGTCGGCATTCGCAGGCTGAAACTCAAATTTAACTTTCTGATTGGCAATAGGCTGTCCGTTACCTGTGACCTTGAATGTAACTTGTGCTGTCTGGCTACGTCCCGTACCGACACTGCCTTTAATCAAAATCGAACGATCCGCAGGCATATAGGAAACAAGCTCAATCGTTGATGGTGCGGCTTGAGCTGCAACACCTACTTTTAAGTTGGCGCTTCCGGATAGCGAAATTTGCGTACCAGGATTCGCCGAATCATCAAACGCCGACTCTGCCGAAATCGTAGTTGCTCCAGCTGCCGACGGACTAGCTGATGTGATGGTGGCGATGGCAACACCATTGGCATCGGTCAAATCGGATGCCGGGCTGACCCCGACCAAAGTGGCATCTGTAGCTGAAAATTTCACGACTGCACCCACAACGGGCTTGCCCGTCGAATCCACCACCTTGGCTTTGGCGCTCAATGCGACGGCTCCGCTCACTAAATTTGCCGGATTGCCATTCTGATCTACCAACGTCACCGTCATCTTACCTTTGGTTGCGCTCAGAGCCCCTGTTGCTCCGGTCCCAACAGTCGCACCTGGCGATCCGCCCCCGCCCCCGCAAGCAGTCAACATAATTGCAGCCAAAGTTCCTGCGCCAATATTCAAAAGCATTTTCGTCGAAATATTTTTCAGGCCAAATCTCATTATTATTCCCTAGCTATTTTAAAAAAATTGTAATCAACGCGTTGACAAACGATCTGCCACGATTTTCGGTGTGATAAATATCAGTAGTTCCGTCTTGTCATTGGTGCGACTCTTGTTTTTGAACAGGTTGCCGAGGACAGGGATATCGCCCAGCAGCGGAACCTGTGTCACTTGGTCGAATTCCTGCTGGGTGTAGATGCCGCCGAGTACCACGGTGCCGCCATTTTCGACCTGGACATTGGTCTTTACATGCTTGGTGTTGATCGCAAAGTTGCCGCCCACCGGAGCGCCACGGCTGTTTTTGGTGACATCGACCTCAAGAATGATATTGCCGTCCGGCGTGATCTGTGGCGTGACTTCCAGCTTCAAATTGGCCTTTTTGAACTGGGTCGTGGTGGCGCCGCTGCTGCTCGCCTCCTGGTAGGGGATTTCCTCACCCTGTTCGATCAACGCGGCTTGTTTATCGGCGGTGACGACGCGTGGACTGGAGATGATCTTGCCCTTGCCATCGGCCTCCAGTGCCGATAATTCCAGATTCAGGAAGCGGTTGGCAGCAGCCGAGAACAGGCTGATTGCGAGACTGCCTGAGTTAAATGCGTTGAGGCCGGCCGCCGGCAGATTGACGAACTGCGAGTTCGGGATGAAGCTGCCTTCGGTAACCGGGGTTTGCCCGGTCTGTTCACCGACGCCCAAATAGTTTCCGGTAATCGCGCCACGGTTGTTGCCGTTTATTTCGTAACCGCTGTCCCCGCCACGAATGGTGCGCAAATCTGCGAAGCCCAGCTTGACGCCGAGGTTTTTACTGAAACTATCGCTAGCTTCGACCATGCGCGCTTCAATCAGGACTTGGCGGGTTGCGATGTCTACCTTCTGGATCAGTTTGCGAATATCTTCCAGTTTGGTTGCAATATCGGTGACGAACAATTGATTGGTGCGTGGATCAATGACGGCGCTGCCGCGTTTCGACAGGATGCTGTTTTTGCTATCAGCAGTACCATCCAGGCCGAAAATCAACTTGAATGACTCCGCTTTCTGGTAATTCAGTTGAAACGATTCTGAACGCAGCGGCTCCAGTTCGGCGATTTGCGCGCGTTGTTCCAGCTCCAGTTTTTCTTTGGTCAGCAATTCATCCTTGGGTGCGATCCAGATCACGGTCCCGTTTTTGCGCATATCCAAACCCTTGGATTGCATCACGATATCGAGCGCCTGATCCCACGGCACGTCTTTCAATCGGAGTGTGAGGTTGCCACTGACGCTATCGCTGGTAATGATGTTAAGGCCGGTGAAGTCGGCGATGACTTGCAGCACGGCACGCACCTCGATATTCTGAAAATTTAATGACAGCTTTTCACCCCGATAGCCTTGCGTTCCTTGCGTGAGTTTGTTGGAATCTTCCTTAATCGGCCGGACTTCGATCACCAGTTGGGATTCGCTCTGGTAGGCGCTGTGTTCCCACAAACCCTTGGGCTCGATGGTCATGCGCACATTGCTGCCCTGTTGCACGGTCGTGATGGTTTGCACCGGGGAACCGAAATCGGCCACATCCATGCGGCGGCGCAGTACTTCCGGCAGGCTGGTTTGCAGAAAATCCACCACGATCTTTTGGCCCTGCTGGCGCACATCGACACCGATCTGGCTGTTTGGCAAATCAACGATAACGCGCCCTTCGCCTGCCACCCCGCGCCGAAAATCAATGTAACGCAGGTCTTGCCTGCCTGTCGCCGCCGGTGTTGCGCTTACCACCGGCAAGCCGGATGCGCCGACCGGAGTGGCGATGCCGCCGGAACCGTCGATGGTCACGATGACCATATTGCCTTCGACTACGGTGGCGTAGTTCAGGGGGCGTTTCAGGTTGAACACCAGGCGCGAGCGGGTCGCGGCCTGCACCAGATTGACATTGGTGACGTCGCCCAGGTTGATGTCTTGCACCGACTTGCCAGTGGCATTGCTGACGCCGGCGAAATCCAGCGCGATGCGGGCCGGGCTGGTGATTGCAAAACCGAGTGGCGCTTTGGCAACCGGATTTTTAAGCATCACCTTAATAATCACGTTGGAGCCTTGCTGATT
The DNA here is from genome assembly GCA_041736255.1 of Burkholderiaceae bacterium. GTDB lineage: Bacteria > Pseudomonadota > Gammaproteobacteria > Burkholderiales > Burkholderiaceae_D > AVCC01. Next base: position 33,170 of record JBGSTZ010000159.1, on the reverse strand, counting down.
GGCGATAACCGACGTAATCGCATTATGGGCAGGTGCCTGCGCCAGCGCAAAACCGCTGACCAAAAACAGGCATAGCACGCCCGACGTCTGTACTGCACGCTTGGCGGCAACGGCTAGGGCAAGTCCATATTGTTTTTTTAATGCATTCATTTATTACTCTCCTGCAACTCTAGCTTGACTTCGCGCACGGTCCACTCCCCGGACGCGTCCTGAGCACTTTCCCTGATTTCTAAGCCGGTTTCGGTCACGTTGGTCACAACTCCAAAGTTTTGACCGACATAATTGCCGACCTTGATCTGATACACAGACTTATCCACCTGCAATAGTGCGTAACTCAGGCCGGGCTTGCGCAGAGTGCCAACCATTTTCAGTGTGTCCAGCGGGTAATTTTCCAGCACTTCGCGGCGTCTATCAAAATCTGGCTTCAGGGTGCCCTTGGTTTTGGCGCGCATTCTAGCTAGCGCCACGGAAAGCTTGATCGGGTTGTAAGGATCGACCGCATCAGCGGCGCTGTAGACAAAGGGCGTGAATTGTTTCGGCTCTTCAATTTTTCGTATGACAATTTTCGTGTCACGCTTGACATCTTTCATCCATTGCGTGACTTCGAGTTGTTCGCTGTCGCCGCATCCGCTCAAACTGGTCAGCAGTAGCGCCAGCGGCAAACACGTAATCCATTGGGAGCGCATCATTTTTTGCCGCCCTTCTTGCCGCTAGCCAGCTTGCGCTGCGCCGCCACTTCTTCCGGGTCCAGATAACGAAACGTTTTGGCGATCGCTTCCAGACTCAATACGTCATCTTTGCCCGCAACCAGGTTCATGTTGTTGAGCGTGACGATGCGCGGCAAATTGGCGATATCACTGGTGAATGCACCGACCGCGTGATAGCTGCCGACGACTTTGATATTGATGGGCAACTCGGCATAGTAATCTTTGACTTCTACCTGACCTGGCTTGAACAACTCGAATTGCAGGCCGCGCCCAATACCAGCCTGATTGATGTCAGACAGCAGCGCGTCCATCTCCGCCTGGCTCGGCAATTGCTTTTGCAAAGTAGCGACATATTCGCCCACCAGTTCTTTTTGCTTGCGCAGACCGTCCAGATTCATGGCTTGCGCAATTTTGCTGCGATAGGCATCCCTGAGCTCTTGCTCTTGCTGCACCCCGGCGTCCAAGGTTGCAATCTGGTCGCTCCAATAAAAATACCAACCCAGCGTCAATACTGCAAACAGGGTTCCGAATGCGCATAACAGGCGCGGTGCCAGCGGCCACTCGCCCGGCTGCCGACTATCGAGATCCTGAAATTGTGCTGTGAGCGTAGCGATCACTTGTTTTAAATCTGCCATGAAGCGTCTCTCTTGCTTTGTTGTCAGGGTTTTGCGGTGAGAGCGCCGGCATTGTCTGCCAACTCCGACTCTTTGTCGCGCGGTCGCTTGATCCCCACATTAACGGTGAATGCGAAGACTTTTTTGGCGTCCTTACCTTGCCCAAGGTTGGTGGAGCGAATTTCAATCAATTCGGGCAAATTAAGCCAGGAAGAGTTATTGCTGAGATTGTGTAAAAACTCAGATACCCGCTCATTCGATTGTGCGTAGCCATTCAGGACCACACGCTGTTCGTCCTGCTTGAAAGCGCGCAAATAAACGCCCTCGGGAGTTTGTTTGACCAACTCATCCATCAGGTGAACAGGCTGGTTGCGGTCTGCCTGCAAATCTTCCACCGCTTGCTGGCGCGCTTTCAAGGCTTCGATCTCCTGTTTCAGGCTAGAGATTTCCTTGATTTGAATGTCAAGTTTGGCATTTTCAGTCTTGATGAAGTTATTGCGTTGATCTTGCACGGAAATTTTATTGCCGATGCCAAAGCCCACCAGAATCACTATCAGAGCCGCCACCGTGCCGGCCAAACCCAGCATTGCGTAAAACTCGCTCAGGCGTTTTTTGCGCGCTTCCTCACGATGCGGCAGCAGGTTAATCTTGATCATGTATTGAATCTCCGCAACGCCAGGCCGCAAGCGACCAAATAGGTGGGCGCATCGGTGTGCAAGTGTTTTTCACCCACACCATTACCCAGTTTCATACCGACAAAGGGATTGACTACCGCGCTGGCAATTTGGGTTCTGCTGGCGACGATGTCGAGCAAACTCGGGATGGCGGCGCAGCCACCGGCGAGAAATAGGCGGTCGATACGGGAGTGTGGCGTTGAGGTGAAAAAGAACTGTATTGCGCGGGTAATTTCCTGTGCCGCGTTTTCCAGAAAAGGGGTGAGCAGGTCAGCCACGTAGTTGTCGGGCAAATTGCCTGTCTTCTTCTTGATCTCGGCTTCTTCAAAGGTTAAGCCATAGCTGCGCACGATATCCTGGGTCAGCTGATTGCCGCCGAAGGGTTGCTCGCGCTCATAAATAACTTGTTCATCGAGTACCACGGAGATATGCGTCAACTGCGCACCAATCTGGAACAATGCGATGATTTGCCCTTTGCCGGCCTTGGGCAGCGTAACAATAATGCGGTCAAGCGCGGCACGTGCTGCGTACGATTCGATATCCATGACTACCGGCTTTAAGCCGGCAGACTCGATAACCGCCACCCGGTCTTCCACTTTTTCTTTGCGCGAGGCTGCGAGCAAGACATCAATATCTTCAGTGGAATTGCCGGACGGGCCAATCACATCAAAATCGAGACTGACTTCGTCCAGCGCAAACGGAATGTACTGGCTGGCCTCTGACTCGACATGCAGCTCCAGTTCCAGCTCGGACATTCCGGCAGGCAAAACTATTTTTTTGGTAATGACCGAGGCGGGCGGCATTCCCAAAGCCACATTTTTTGCGTGGGTGCCGCTTTTTTTCCAGATGCGCCGTACTGCCTCGGCAACCTGCTCGATATTTTCAATATTGCCATCCACGAGGGCGCCGCGCGGCAAGGCTTCAAATGCGGTGCGTTCCAGCCGCAGCTCGCCCTTGCTCACTTCGGACAACTCAACCAGCTTCACGCCGGAAGTACTAATATCCAGGCCTATCAATGGCAGGTTCCTGGTACCGAACAACGATCTGATTTCAATAGCCAAAGACGGCCTCCCTAACGTGACCTTACGTAACTTTGCGTGCATTTGCACAGCGCACCGCAATTTAACGTAATCCATTGGGTGAACGCAACATCTAACCGACGGTCCAATTCCCCGAATAGAATGAAAACGCAAGTTTGTTTTGCTTTTAAGTAGTGATTTAGAGCAAACGAATTTAAATCAGCTTAAATCGTAGCAATAAGCGTTCGGATATGTAAAGAACTTTTCCACAGAGAAATAACAATGTGCGTTGCGAAAATTCCATTTAACTGCAACGCTTGTCAATCACAATTAGTCTGGCAGTCCGTTGCGCCCTTTGTTATAACAAAAGGTTCTTTACGGCTGCCGCTATAATGTCGCCGATAACGACTTCAACCAGACACTGCGCATGACAACCAATAACGCTGCAAAATCTCCAAAAAAATCACCTTCAAGCCCGTTTGGCTGGATTGCCCGGATCATGATCGGCGCCGGCGGATTGTTAATAGGCCTGGCACTAATTGGGGCGCTGGTACTCGGCATCGCAGTGGCACTGGCATATCCGAATTTGCCGGCGCTGGATGCGCTGACAGTGTACCGACCAAAAATGCCTTTGCGCATCTTTTCTGCTGACAATGTGTTGATTGGCGAGTTTGGCGAAGAGCGACGCAGCATGGTGCGCATCAAGAATATTCCGGATGTAATGAAAAAAGCGGTACTCGCTATTGAGGATGATCGCTTTTACGAGCATGGCGGCGTTGACTTCCAGGGCATTCTCCGTGCCGCGATCCACAACCTGAGTGGCGGCACCAGACAAGGCGCTTCCACTATCACCCAGCAAGTGGCACGCAACTTCTTTTTAACGAATGAACAAACTTTCAAGCGCAAAATTTATGAAGTCCTGCTGGCGTGGAAAATCGAGCAAAGCCTGTCGAAAGACCAGATTCTTGAGGTTTATATGAACCAGATTTATCTGGGCCAGCGCGCCTACGGCTTTGCCTCGGCAGCACAGATTTATTTTGGCAAAAAATTGCAGGATATCACCGCAGCTGAAGCGGCGATGCTGGCCGGACTGCCGAAAGCGCCGTCGTCCAATAACCCGGTAGTCAATCCCAAGCGCGCAAAAGTGCGCCAGCAATACATCCTGTTCCGGATGCATGAACTCGGCTACCTCAGCGATGCGCAATGGGAACAGGCAAAAAGCGAACCCCTGCGCATCAAGAGCTTTAGCAATGAATTTGGCATGCACGCCGAATATGTGGCTGAGATGACCCGGCAACTGGTGTATGCGCAATACAAGGAAGACACGTATACCCGCGGCTTGAATGTATACACCACGATCCGCAAGACCGATCAGGATGCCGCTTATTTGGCCCTGCGCCGTGGCGTCATGGATTATGAGAAACGCCATGGCTACAACGGGCCGGAAGGCTTCATGGAAATCCCGTCGGACAAGGCTGAAGCCGAGGATGCGATTGAAAAAAACCTGGCCGATTATTCCGATAGCGACGATCTGGTGGCGGCGATCGTACTTGAAGCCTCACCGAAAAAAGTACATGCAGTACTGTCTTCCGGCGAAGAAATTGACATTACCGGCAACGGCTTGAAGTTTGCCAGTAGCTGGCTGTCAGCCAAAGCAGCGCCGAATCACCGCATCAAACGCGGTGCAGTGATTCGCGTGACGCAGGACAGCAAGGGCTGGAGCATCACGCACATGCCTGAAGTTTCAGCGGCGTTCGTCTCGGTCGGCACCGACGATGGCGCAATCCGCGCACTGGTTGGCGGCTTCGACTTTAACCGCAGCAAGTTCAATCATGTCACCCAAGCCTGGCGCCAGCCCGGCTCTTCGTTCAAGCCATTCATTTATTCTGCGTCGCTGGAAAAAGGCATGTCGCCAGCCACCATCATCAACGACGCACCGATCACCTTCGGCGGTGGATTGACTGGCGGGCAGGCGTGGGAACCGAAAAATTATGATGGCAGATATGAAGGCCCGATGACGATGCGGCGTGGCTTGACCAAATCGAAAAATCTGGTTTCAGTACGGATTCTGAATCAGATTGGCGCCCAATACGGACAGGAATATGCGACCCGGTTCGGCTTCGATGCCGACAAGAATCCGCCTTATCTGACGCTCGCGCTGGGCTCCGGCGCGGTGACACCGTTGCAAATGGCCGGCGCTTACTCGGTATTTGCCAACGGCGGCTACAAAGTCAGCCCTTATCTCATAACGAAAATTACCGATGCCGACGGCACTCTGTTATCGCAGGTCGCCCCTGACATGGCGGGCGATGAAAGCAATCGTGTGATTGACGAACGCAATGCATTCCTGATGGACAGTATGCTCAGGGACGTAGTCAGTTATGGTACTGCCACCAAGGCGCGGGTATTGAAACGCCCGGATCTGGCCGGCAAGACTGGCACAACCAACGATTCAATTGATGCCTGGTTCGCCGGTTACCAACCGAAATTGGTTGGCATCGCCTGGATGGGTTTTGATAAACCCAAGAATATGGGCAGCCGGGAAACCGGCGGCGGCCTGGCGCTGCCAATCTGGATCGACTACATGCAAAAGGTCAGTAAAACCTTGCCGATTGAAGAACGCCCGATACCAAACGGCATCATCTCCGCCAACGGCGACTATTATTATGCTGAAAATCCGCCGGGTACCGGCATCCAAAGTCTGGGACTAGATGAGGATTCCGCTGTGGGCGGAGCCGGCAACGAAGTCAAAAACGAACTATTTTGATCTGATAGTTTGCTAACACTTAAAACGCGTCAAGTGCCAAACCTACACCGCCCTGTTCGCTTATCATGCACGACAGGGCGGCGTTCAATTCCGAGCCGTCGCGGGTATTGATCCAACGCGCATCCTCGTGCTTGTAATGAAATCCGCCTGATTTCGCCGCGACCCACATCTGCTGCATCGGTGCCTGACTATTGACGATGATCTTAGTGCCATTGTCGATAAATTCTATTTCCAGCACGTTGCCGCTGCGGCTGCATTCAACATCCAGATCGCTGGACTCGGCGGCACGTTCCAGCGCGGCTTCGATTGCGTTCAATGTTGCGTCGGCCAACGCCAAAAATTCTGATTCGGTCATGCTACACTCCAATCCGTTTATGTAACCGTGATTCTAATCGTGAACTCCCATTCCAGTTTGTCGCGCTTTGGCGCCATCGCCGTTTTTGCCACCCTGAGCTGCCTCTTCCTGCTAAGTGCTTGCGGCCAAAAAGGGCCGCTGTATTTACAAAGCGAGCCTGCCCCTGCAGCTGCAAATTCTGTTACAACACCTGACGCAACAACGCCCGACAAACCCGCCAGCGCACCGATTCCAGCAGCCCAATAAATCTTAAAAAATATTATTACTTATGTCGCATTTTCCTTATCAGAATGGCGTGCTATACGCCGAAAGCACGTCTTTAAACAGCATTGCAGAGCAGTTCGGAACCCCGACTTATGTGTATTCCAAATCAGCATTGCAGCATAATTTCGCTGCTTACGCCGATGCCTGCAGCGGCCGCGATGCGCTGGTGTGCTATGCGGTAAAGGCAAATTCCAATCTCGCCATCCTGAATCTGCTGGCGCAACAGGGTGCCGGTTTTGATCTGGTATCCGGCGGCGAACTGCAGCGCGTGATCGCCGCTGGCGGCGACACGGGCAAATGCCTGTTCTCCGGCGTCGGCAAGACCCGCGACGAAATGCGTCTGGCGCTTGAGCACGGCATCCTGTGCTTCAACGTCGAATCGATTCCTGAATTGCATCTGTTAAATGACGTTGCCGGGGAAATGGGCAAAGTCGCGCCGGTCAGCCTGCGCATCAATCCGAATGTCGATGCCAACACGCATCCGTACATTTCGACCGGACTGAAGGACAATAAATTCGGCGTCGCCTATGACGATGCACTGGCAACCTATCGCACCGCAGCCGGATTGCCGCATTTGGCGGTACTCGGCATCGACTGCCATATCGGCTCGCAACTGCTGGACGATGCGCCGCTGCTGGAAGCGCTCGACAAAGTCATTGATTTGATCGACACGCTGGCTGCGGAAGGCATCCCCATCCATCATCTCGACATCGGCGGCGGCATCGGCATCACGTATGACGATGAGCAACCGGTCGCCATTGGTGCCTACCTGGCGCGCCTGTTCGCCAGAATCGATGGCTGGCGCGCAGAAAAGCATGGCGGTACGCCGATCAAGGTTTTGTTTGAACCGGGCCGCTCGATCGTCGGCAACGCCGGCATCCTGCTGACAAAAACCCTGTATTTGAAACATGGCGAAAGCAAGAATTTTGCGGTGGTGGATGCCGCTATGAACGATTTGATGCGCCCGGCCATGTATCAAGCCTGGCACGGCGTGCAAGCTGTGACACCGCGTGCGCAAAAAGCCCGGACTTACGATGTGGTCGGCCCGATTTGCGAATCGGGTGATTGGCTGGCGCGCAGCCGCGCACTGGGGCTGGAGCCGGGCGACGTACTGGCGATCATGTCAGCCGGCGCTTACGGCATGACGATGGCGTCGAATTACAATACCCGCCCACGCGCTGCTGAAGTGATGGTGGATGGTGACCAAGTCCACCTGATCCGCAAGCGCGAAATGGTCGCAGATCTGTTTGCACTGGAAACGCTGATTGCGTGATTGACTCGTTAAACTATTGATAGTGTGTTATGTATTTTTATTATCCGCATATGGAATATGCGGTAATGCCATTGTTTATTATCATACTCCCCCATTATTTATATTTTAAATAATGTAGCTTCGGCAGCATGCACTACTCCAGCGTTATTGTGCGTAAGGCGCGAGCGCTTCAAATCGGGGAAATTTTGATGAAGCGATTTTTCGGCCGTTTTTGCCTGCGCTTTTGCCTGATATAGGAAATGATCCGCACCAGCAGCAATGCGGCCACGATCAAGCCCATCAGAATCGGCTGCGCAAAGTCATTCTTGCCCGCTTTCATCCACCAAAAATGCACAATTGCCAGCGGTGCGATCAGATAAATAAGGCGGTGCAGCCATTGCCAGCGTTTGCCGCCCAACAGGCGCACCATGCGGTTGCTGCTGGTGGCCGCAAGCGGAATGAGCAATAGAAAATTGATGAAGCCGACCGTAATGAAAGGGCGCTTAATGACGTCTATAAACATCTCGTTCAGATCGAAGAAATGGTCGAACCAGATGAAAGTCGTAAAGTGCAGACAGGCGTAAAAAAATACGAATAACCCTAACATGCGGCGCAACTTGATCAGCCAGGGCCATTGCAACCATTTGCGCAGCGGCGTCACGGTCAGAGTGATGCAGAGAAAATACAAAGTCCAGTCGCCGCTATTACGCGTGATGAATTCAATTGGATTGGCGCCCAAGCGGTCGGTCAGGGTGAATAGCACCAAGCGTGCAAACGGTAACAGGCACAGCAGGAACAGGCTGACCTTAATGCCTGTCATTTGCTGCGGCGTCGGGTGAAATGACATGTTGGTGGCGGGTTTTATCACATTACAACCTTAGAAAAATTTCTTCAAATCCATTCCTGTGTACAGGGATGCAACCTCGCCATAGCCGTTGAACATCAGCGTTTTGCGCTTCTTGGTAAAGAAGCCATCCTCACCGATGCGCCGCTCACTGGCTTGCGACCAGCGCGGATGATCGACAGCAGGATTTACATTGGAATAAAAACCATACTCCTGCGCTGCAGAGAGATTCCACGCGGTCTTCGGCTGCTCTTTAACGAAGCGGATCTTGACAATCGATTTTGCTGATTTGAAGCCGTACTTCCATGGCAGCATGATGCGTACCGGTGCGCCGTTCTGATTCGGCAAAACTTCGCCGTACATGCCGAAAGTCAGCAGCGCCAGCGGATGATTGGCCTCATCCATGCGCAAGCCTTCAACGTATGGCCAGTCCAGTACTGAGCTGCGCAATCCAGGCATCTGTTTCGAATCCGCCAGCGTGACAAATTCAATGAATTTTGCATTGCTGGTCGGCTCCACTTTTTTAATCAAAGCCGACAGCGAATAACCGATCCATGGAATCACCATCGACCAGCCTTCGACGCAGCGCAAACGGTAAATGCGCTCTTCCAGCGGTGCCAGTTTCATCAGGCTATCAAGGTCCAGCGTCATGGGCTTTTTAATTTCACCTTCGATAGCAATGCTCCAAGGCAGCGTTTTCAGGCTGCCGGCATACTTGGCCGGGTCCGACTTGTCGGTACCAAATTCATAAAAATTATTGTAGGTAGTCGCATCCTTGTAGGCGCTCAGCCGGTCCATCACGACATAAGCTGGATTGGGTTTGCCGACCAGTTTCTGCGCAACATTCTGTGCCAGCGCCTCGCGCGCGGCCATCTCCAGCAGTGCGCCGCTGGCGATTGATCCAACCGCCAGCTGCTTGATGAAGCTGCGGCGCGATTCAAAAATATGTTGTGGGGTGATTTCGGAAGAAAACGGAATCTCGATCCCGTTCGGGCTACGCTTGATCAACATGGTGACTCCAGAGTGGAATGTCGGCCGTCCATGAGTGTCAGCTGACGTTACGCACAAAAAACACGAAAGTCACGAAAAATAAACCGGTTCTTGCAGAGCGCACTATGCTCTTAACCCTTTTCGTGCTTTTCGTAGACAATAATGCTTTTCATGTTTTACGTGTGCCGTGTGTCACTTCTGAACTTTTACAATTCGCCGTAAGAATGCAGTCCGGACAGGAACATGTTGACGCCCAGGAAAGCGAAGGTAACGACTACCAAGCCGCACAACGCCCACCATGCCGCCACGCGCCCGCGCAAGCCCTTCATCAGGCGCATGTGCAACCACGCTGCATAATTAAGCCAGACAATCAGCGCCCAAGTTTCTTTCGGGTCCCACGACCAATAGCCGCCCCATGCTTCTGCAGCCCATAGCGCACCCAGGATGGTGGCAATGGTAAAAAATGCGAAGCCGACTGAAATCGCCTTATACATGACGTCATCCAGCACTTCAAGCGACGGCAAACGGTCGACCAGGATACCTTTGGATTTGAGTAGATAGGCAACCGCTACCATCGCCGCCAGAGCAAAAGTGCCGTAACCGATGAAATTGGCAGGCACATGGATTTTCATCCACCAGCTTTGCAGCGCCGGCACCAGCGGCTGAATATTGGCGGCGTCGCGCGATACGGTGTACCAGAGCAGAAAACCAACCGCAGCGGCAATCACCAGCAGCACGAACGGCCCCAACTGCCGGGTCGCATATTGCTGTTCGTAATACAGATAAAACAAAGCGGTAATCATCGAGAACAGGATGAACACTTCGTACAAGTTTGACACCGGTATATGGCCAATGTCAGCGCCGATCAGATACGACTCGTACCAGCGCACCAACAGGCCTGTAAAACCCATCACTACCGCAACCCAGCACAATACCGAACCGACTGAAGAACCGAAATCCGAGCGGGCAACTAAACCGATCCAATAAAAAATTGTTGAAAGTAGGAATAAAGTTCCCATCCACAAAATCGCAGACTGGCTCGACAGCAGGTATTTGAGCAGAAATTTCTGATTGGCCATCTCAAGTGAACCGCCGTACAGTGCGATGGCGGACAAACTTAGGATCGCCAGCAAAGCAAACAGCCAGCGCACCGGCTTCCAGTTCCAGCCCAGCCAAGCGAAAGTCGGCGCAGCCAGAATCAGGATCGATTTTTCGTAAATATCCATGTGCTGGCCGTACATGCTCAAACCGACCAGCGAGCCAACGACTAGGGCGATTGCATACAGCCAATCGAGCGCTGACAAGCGTTTGAAATAGCCTGGTTGCGACGAATAGCCTGCTTGTTGCGTCAATTCCATAATTCTTCTCCGTTGTTTCCGGGGTATGCTGTTAAACACGCTGTTAAATAACCAATTCAGAATTGCAGAAGTGTAGCCCTATCCTGCCATTACTGCACAGCGGGGTCCGGCTGCGTCATTTGTTGCTTGAGATCGCGGTATTCTTTCTCGAAATCGAGCGTTTTACGCTGCGAACTCATCGCCATCAGCGCAACTGAACCTGTATCACCATCCTTGAGCCAAACCCACAAACGGCGCTCGCGGATATAAAACATTGAAAATATGCCCAGCGTTAGTAACAGACAACCAAAGTACACCACGTTTTTACCCGGTGAACGGGTGACCTGAAACACAGAAGCCTTGATCTCTTCGAAACCCTGCAACTGCAAATATACCGGCGCTTCATAAAAGAATGCATCGGATAACGCACTGGTGCTCATTTGCAAAAAAAGTGCGTGCTTATCGGTAGCTTCGATGGGCTTCAAACCATCTTTTTCGCGAGCCGCCTGCCACAGATCCCACATACTGCCGTTCAATACTTTCATGAAAATATTTGCTGCTTTTTCTTGTTCCGCTGCGGGAATATTGTCGAGAAATTTTGATACCGCAACATAACCGCCCACTACGCCATCACCTGCGAACACTGACAAGCTTTTGTTCGCAGACTGTTGCAACTGTGAAGCCAGCGTATCACCGTCTTTTGGCACTCCCAGCAATGCGCGGCGCGTATAGCGCTGTGCTGCCTCTTGACGCAGGCTTGGGTCTAGCAAAGCGGCGCGCAAGCGCATCCATTCTTGTACGGTATTGTTATCGTCAGCTGGAATCCGTAGAAAACGGAATTGTTCCGCCGGCGTGTCACGCGTGCCGGCCAGAAATACGTATGCGTCGTCGAACAATATCGGCAGCATGTAGTTCTGGAATTCGCGCGCTTGGCCGTTCTTGTCGCGCAGTTTGTACTGCACGCTTGGTCCAGCATTTTTCAAATTCTTATCGTTGGCATTTTTGGCAGCAGAACCGAGATGCTTGTCGAGTGTGCTTGATAACTGCTGGTTAAACGATTTCTCAACCGAGCGCAGATCTTGGCCCGGTCCCATGTTTTCAATGTTGAACGGACGAAATCCTGACCACTCCACCGTATATTCCCCGCCATTGCCAGGCTGATTGGCCTTGCTCAATACGGTCGTATTGCCCACTACACCGGTTATCGGAAATGAATAAGCTTTAGCGCCTGCCATTGGATAACCGGCCAGCTCCAGCTTGCTGCCGCCGTCTTCAAAACTCGATTGATAAATGGCAACGCCCTTGTAAATCAGCGGCTTGTTGACTTCGATGGTAGCCGGGAACGTCTTGCCGCTCTGGTGATCGGTCACAATCACATCGCTGGCAAACAGTTTTGGCATGCCGGTGGAATAGAAGTCGATGGTGAATTTCTTGAGTAAGATTGAGAATGGCAAATCCTGGATCATCACCCCATCCTGTTGCGGAATGATGGCCGTATTGCTAATGCCACCTTCAGGAATCAGGGTATTGCCACGAAAAGTCGGGTTACCCAAACCCAGCCTGTGCTTCTCGGGGATGTCAGCAATGATGCCGTTGCCGGCAAAGGGCACCTTGCCCATAAACCATTGCTGAAAGCGAATCGGCATATCCGAATCCAGCAAACCGCCGAGGCAAATAATGACGATTGCGCTATGGGCGAAAATATAACCCCATTTGTTGGCTGCGCCTTGCTTGGCCGCGATCAGGGTTGCCTGATCTTTTGCGACGACTTTGGTCTTGTATCCCTGGTCGCCTAACTGCGCGACCAGACGCTGCGTCAGGTTGGTGCGGGATGCGCTGGAGGCCCACTCGGCTTTGTGATGGAAATTACGCAAAGATTCTTCCCGTACGTTTTCGCGCCAGCTACGCATGTCTTTGATCATCTTCGGTGCATTACGGGTAATACACAGTGATGTCGACAGTACTAAAAAAGCCATGATCAGCAAAAACCACCAAGTCGAATATAAGGTGTACAAGCCGAACTTTCCGAGTATTTCAAACCAGAACGGGCCGACTTGGTTGACGTAATTCGTCATCGGCTCATTTTGTTTCAACACCGTACCAATGACCGAAGCAATTGCAATCAGCGTCAACAGGCTAATGGCAAAGCGCATGGAGGAAAGGAGTTCAACCGCGCTGGCGAGCCAGGGGCGATTGGTCTTGATCTGTAATCCGGCGGTGCTTGTACTCATGCTAGGAGATCGTCATCTTTAAAATGCCACGTTCAAACAAAAAAAAAGGGGCAGCATTAGCCACCCCATCAATACATCTTGTAATCGCTATTCCATTTCACTATCAATGACGCAAGTGAGGCCGACAACGTGTACGGTTATTTCAGGAAATGGATTGCGATAAATGTCGCATTACTGCAGGCCAGCCACATAGTCTGCCACAGCTTTGATTTCAGCATCGGACATACGTTTCGTGATAGCCGTCATCTGCGCACTATTGCTACGGGTGCCGGCGCGAAAGCTGGTTAATTGTGCTGCTGTGTAATCCTGATGCTGACCACTAATGCGCGGATACTGTGCCGGAATGCCCGCTCCATTTGGACTGTGGCAACCGGCGCAAGCTGGAATATTTGCTTCCGCAATGCCAGCGCGGAAAATTTTCTTGCCAATGTCGACGGTATCTATGTTTTTCGCAGTGCCAGGGCTGGGTTTTTGCACGCTAAGATATGCAGAGATATTTTTCATGTCCTCGTCGCTCAAAGCCTTGGCAAAGCCGGTCATGATAGGGTTATTGCGCGTAGGACCGGTAAAGTCGACCAACTGCTTATGCAAGTAGGCTTCATGCTGCGCCGCGAGCTTTGGATTCTGCGCGATGCTGGAATTGCCGGCAGCGCCATGGCACGAGATACACGCAATAACATTGCGTGCGCTGTCGCCATTAACATAGAGCGCCTCACCTTTGACAGGATCTGCTTTGACTGCCGGCTCAGCTGCACCTGCACTGGCAACGGTGGATGCGGCCAGAGCCACGAACAACAGGGATTTCACGATTGGCGAAAAAATACGGTTCATTCAAGCACCTTGAGACTGAATATTAAAATTTGCCCTAATGGCAGCTACCCTATGCGCTTTGACTTGCGACTTCGCTGATACGCGGCGCAACTATACGTAACCCCTTATTGTACAATAGCTTTCTGGCGTTTTTGCCCATTTTAGCTGCATTTATTCATTAAACCTATGTCCATACTTTGGCAAGCCCGCTTCTTTACTACGGTAAACCATCTTCGTAATTTGCCGGATACCCATGTCCCGGAAGTCGCTTTTGCCGGCCGTTCCAACGCAGGCAAATCTACTGCCATCAATCTTTTGTGCAACCAGAAGAAATTGGCGTTCGCATCCAAAACGCCTGGGCGCACTCAGCATATCAATTATTTTTCAATTGGCGGCTCCCGCGTCGGCCAGCATCGCAAGGATGAAACCATCGTCGACGAGATCCGTGCGCTGATGGTCGATCTGCCTGGTTACGGCTATGCAGAAGTCTCTGGCTCAGCCAAGCTGCACTGGCAGGAATTGCTCGGCGACTATGTGCGCAGGCGGGAGCAACTAGCGGCATTGATACTCATCATGGATGCGCGCCGGCCGTTTACTGCACTCGATACGCAAATGTTGGATTGGTTCGCGACCACCGGCAAACCGGTGCATTGCTTACTGACCAAAGCCGACAAACTCAATCGCACTGAATCGACCAACGCGCTGCGCCTTACGCGCTCCATTCTGGAGAGCTATGTAGACAGCGAAGGCACACCCTTCCCTTACACGGCGCAGCTGTTTTCATCTCTGAAACGCATTGGCCTGGAAGAGGCAGACCAGAAGATCATTGAATTGTGCGGCATGAATACGATAGTAAGTCCGCCGCAAACACCTGTCGAAGCGGACCTTGCAGCGCCAGAGGAAAGTTGAAATTATAAGGAGTATGATTAAAAAATCATTGCTTCCCGCATATTAATTAAGCTGTTTTAAATATACCAATATGGGTATATTTAAAAAATACATGCAACCCAAAAAATTGCAGTAAATAAAAAATCCCCGGAGAAAGGGGATTGATCTCCGGGGATAAAAGCCTTTTCGCGCATGGCGCGATATGGCACCCGCTCAGGGAGGAGAAGCGGGAGGCAGACAAGTCTGCCTGCAAATAAGATTACCTATTATGCAAAAAGTTCATTCAATTTCAACCACTTATTTGGGCCATGCTATGAAACTTTTATCCGCACCAGTCCACTTTCCCGCCACCCGTATGCGCCGCATGCGCAAGGATGTTTTTTCCCGCAACATGATGCGCGAAAATTGCATTACTGCCTCTGATTTGATTTATCCGGTATTCGTGTTGGAAGGCACACAGCAGCGCGAAGCGGTGGCTTCGATGCCGGGTGTGGAGCGGCTTTCAGTCGATCTGCTGCTGGAAGTTGCCGAAGACTGCGTGGCGCTGGGGATTCCCGTGATGGCGTTATTTCCGGTCATCGAATCATCGCTGAAAACGCCTGACGCGATCGAAGCGGTCAATCCAAAAGGTCTGGTGCCGCGCGCAGTCAGAGAGCTGAAACGCCGCTTTCCAGAACTCGGCATCCTGACCGATGTCGCCCTCGATCCATATACCAGTCACGGCCAGGATGGCTTGATCGATGCCAGCGGCTATGTTATGAATGACGAAACTTGCGCGATGCTGACCAAGCAAGCACTCACCCAAACCGAAGCCGGAGTGGATATTTTAGCGCCATCGGACATGATGGATGGCCGCATCGGCAGCATCCGTAGTGCACTGGAAACCTACCGCCATGTTCACACGCGCATCATGGCATACTCGGCCAAATACGCATCGTCATTTTACGGCCCGTTTCGCGACGCAGTCGGCTCCTCGGCCAATCTGGGCAAGAGCGACAAGGCGACCTACCAGATGGATCCTGCTAATAGCGACGAAGCATTGCGCGAAGTCGCACTCGACCTGGCCGAAGGCGCCGACATGATCATGGTCAAACCGGGCATGCCGTATCTGGACATTGTGCGGCGCGTTAAGGATGAATTCAAGGTCCCAACATTCGCCTACCAAGTCAGTGGTGAATACGCGATGTTAAAGGCGGCAGCCCACAATGGCTGGCTGGAGCACGACAAAATCATGATGGA
The DNA here is from genome assembly GCA_041736255.1 of Burkholderiaceae bacterium. Lineage (GTDB taxonomy): Bacteria > Pseudomonadota > Gammaproteobacteria > Burkholderiales > Burkholderiaceae_D > AVCC01. The sequence goes on along the minus strand of JBGSTZ010000159.1, from coordinate 17,179 downwards.
ATCGATGATGGCCTTCAAACGTGCCGGCGCCGACGGCGTGCTCACCTATTTTGCCCGTGACATCGCCCGCCTGCTGAAACAGGCCTGACCGATTCGCCGACCCGGGCGACAATTCACAAGCCGGCACCGAGGACTATGCATTTAAGTAAAATATAAGGAGTATGGCTTAAAAAGCCATACTATCCGCATATTTATATCGTGATTTTAAAAATACTCCACTAATATAAGTTTGATCAGATAGCTCGCGCCAGAGATCGCACAAATCGATCTGCATTCTGATAGCCGATGACCCGTGCGCCCTCAATCTCCGTACCTTGTGCGGTAAAGAAAATAATACCGGGTGGACCGAACAAATGGAAACGCTTGAGCAACGCTTTGTCATCCGCATTGTTCGCAGTCACATCCGCTTGCAACAGTAATAGCTTGGCCATCTTTTCGCGCACGCGCGTGTCGGTAAAGGTCAGCTTCTCCATTTCCTTGCAAGAAACGCACCAGTCGGCATAAAAATCGAGCATCACTGTTTTGCCCTGGGCTGACGCCAGTACCGCATCAAGTTCTGCTACCGAGCGCACGCGGGTAAATTGCAGTGGTTTCTCGGTATTGCCTATCAAATGCGACAATGGTGCCCAAGAGTCACGACCGCCGCTTGCAACCCCCACTAGTTGCGCCAGGCCAAATACCGCCAATACGAGACCGAACGCAATCGTAAATTTACCAGTAAGCGGGCGCAACAAGAAAATGCCATAGCCCAGGCCCAATACCGCCCAGCCCACCATCTCCAGCCAACCAGGCAAAACCGGTACCACCATCCACAATGCCAGTGCCAGCATCAGCACGCCGAAAAAACGCTTCACCGTTTCCATCCATGCGCCTGCGCGCGGCAACAAGGCTCCGGCAGAAACGCCAATCAACAGCAACGGAACGCTCATTCCCGCCGCCATGGCAAACAGAGCGCCGCCACCGATCACCACATCGCGAGTCTGACTGATATACACCAATGCCCCGGCCAAAGGCGCTGCCACACAAGGCCCAACGATCAAAGCCGAAACTGCACCCATGACAAAGACACCAAACAACTTGCCGGCAGACTGGTGCTCGGACACTCGGATCAGGCGCGATTGAATCACTGCTGGAACCTGCAACTGGTAGACCCCAAACATCGACAGCGCCAGAGCCACCATTACCAGCGCAAACAGGCCAAGTACCCAGGGATTTTGCAAGGTGGCGGCCAAGCCTTCGCCGATCAAACCTGCGGTCACGCCAAGCGCTGTATACACGATAGCCATACCGAGCGAGTAAGCAACCGAGAGAATAAAGGCGCGCGAACGGGGCACTTGGGCGCCTTCTCCCATAATGATCGACGACAAAATCGGCACCATCGGCAAAACACAAGGCGTAAATGCCAGGCCAAGACCCAACAAAAAGAACAACGGCAGGATGACAAGTAATTTACGGCTTTGCAGCGACGATTCGATACTGCTCATACCGCTATCCTGCCATCCGGTAACCGGAATCGCCTGCGCTGGAGCCGTATTCAACAGGCTAGTCTGGGCACCGCTTCCGGCACCTTGTAAAACACCTTGCACCGCCTCCACTGCCGCCAGCAAACCACCACTGCTCACAGACGACAGTTTCACGACCGACTCCATAGGCGCGTAACATAATCCCTGATCCGTACAACCCTGCGAAATCACGGTTAGCACAAATGGCGCACTGGCTTCAACCGGGAGCATGATTTTCACCTGCTTACGATAACTTTCAACATCTTTCTCAAAGGTAGTATCGTATTTAATAATCCCACGCGGCAATTCAGGTGTACCCAGAGTAGCGCCTGCAGCCTTGAACTGGAAACGCTCGCGATACATGTAATAGCCATCGGCGATGGCAAAGTTCACCACGATCATTTTTGGGTCTTGCATTTCGGCGGCAAACTTGAAGGCCGCTTCCGGTTCCAGGAATTCTTCATTTGCAAATGCACGCGGCAACAAAATCCCCAGCAATGCAAACAACATCCAGAAAAAAACAGATTGGCGGGATGGAAAATTTAGGGAAAAGTACTTCAACATTCAGACATTCTTTCTTTACCGCATCTTTAATATGATTAATTCAGCCATCAGCGTTGCCAGATGAAATCCCGCAGCACGAAACGCCAGCAATAATGCCAAATCGTGCAGCGGGTTTATAGGCCAAGCACTGAAGATACAAGGATTTCTTCACCACTACTGCAGCGGCGTAGTCTCTTAACATACGAATAATAACAAGCTTCTTGTAGCAATGTTCCACAGAGCCTAGCTGTTAAGTTGGCAATATCTTAACCACAAGATTCCAAACGAACAAAAGCCAGGCATAGCCTGGCTTTTGTTAATGATACGTTTTTTAAAACAGCTGTTTATTCTGCGTCAGCAATTTCTACCGCTTCAGTAGTATCTGGACGGTCAAGCAATTCGATGAAAGCCATAGGGGCATTGTCACCTACGCGAAAACCCATTTTCAGGATGCGCAAATAACCACCATTACGGTTGGCATAACGCGGGCCAAGTTCAGCAAATAGTTTCAATACCATTTCACGGTCACGAAGACGGTTGAATGCCAGACGTTTGTTAGCCAGAGAATCTGTCTTACCCAAAGTAAGAATTGGTTCAATAACGCGACGCAATTCCTTAGCTTTAGGCAATGTTGTTTTGATTGCTTCATGACGCAACAGAGATACTGTCATGTTGCGCAGCATAGCCAAACGATGTGAGGAAGTGCGATTGAGCTTACGAAGACCGTGACGATGACGCATGGTAATTCCTTTCTAGTTGAGTTTGATCCCAGCTCTTCTATCGTAGTGGCATTCAGTGCCACTACGCGGACCGGTAAAATTAAGTGTGTAATTATACTGAACAAGCCGCAAATAACTTATATGTTATTTGCGTATATTATTTACGAGGGATATTACTTTTCCAAGCCAACAGGTGGCCAGTTTTCAAGTTTCATGCCCAAAGTTAAACCGCGCGAAGCGAGCACTTCCTTAATTTCATTCAATGATTTGCGCCCCAGATTCGGAGTTTTAAGCAATTCATTTTCGCTACGCTGAATCAAATCACCAATATAGTAAATATTTTCAGCTTTGAGGCAGTTGGCAGAACGCACTGTTAATTCGAGATCGTCAACCGGACGTAGCAGAATAGGATCCACTGCAGGCGTACGTGATGGCGCTTCTGCAGCAGTTTCCGTACCTTCCAGAGCGGCAAATACATTCAACTGCTCGACCAGTACACGCGCAGATTGACGAATCGCTTCTTCAGGTGAAATCACACCATTGGTTTCAATGTTGATGACTAGCTTATCCAGATCGGTACGTTGCTCAACACGTGCTGATTCAACTGAATATGATACCCGACGCACTGGCGAGAAAGAGGCGTCCAAAATGATCCTGCCAATGGTCTTATTTGTATCTTCAGCCAAACGACGAACGTTGCCAGGCACGTAGCCACGACCTTTTTCAATCTTGATCTGCATATCCAGCTTGCCACCGGCAGTAAGATGCGCAATTTCGTGATCTGGATTGATGAGTTCAACGTCGTGCGGCAAATCGATATCCGAGGCCAGAACCGGACCCTCACCCTCTTTTTTGAGAGTCAAAGTAACTTCATCGCGATTATGCACTTTAAAGACAACACCCTTCAAATTCAGCAATAAATCAACAACATCTTCTTGCACGCCATCAAGAGAAGAATATTCATGCACAACGCCCGCTATCGTCACTTCCGTTGGTGCAAAACCGACCATAGAAGAAAGTAATACACGACGCAATGCATTGCCAAGCGTATGTCCGTAGCCACGCTCGAATGGCTCCATCACCACCTTGGCATGGCTCGCGCCCAAGGTCTCAACATCAATAATACGGGGCTTTAATAAACTATTTTGCATGAAATGACCTTTTCAATACCCTCGGCTCGTTACACCAATAAGGCTGATGGCACAATGAAGAAAACCTACCGGTGAACCGGTAGGCGATGAACTCGACCAAACTGTAAATTAACGTGAGTACAGTTCGACGATCAAGGATTCATTAACATCCTTAGCAATATCGCTGCGATCTGGAATGGACTTAAAAGTACCTTCCATTTTTTTGCTATCGACAGAAACCCACATCGGCATGCCAATTTGCTCTGCCAGAGAAAGTGCTTCCAAAATACGCACTTGCTTCTTGGATTTTTCACGAACAGCAATCACATCACCAGGCTTAACTTGATAAGAAGCAATATTGACAACGATATCATTCACCGTAAAAGCTTTATGGCTAACCAACTGGCGCGCTTCTGCGCGGGTAGAACCAAAACCCATACGATAAGCAACATTATCTAATCGCGACTCAAGCAGCATTAACAAGCTCTCGCCAGTATTGCCTTTACGACGGTCAGCTTCTGCAAAATAACGGCGGAACTGACGCTCTAAAACACCATACGTGCGTTTAACTTTTTGCTTTTCACGTAACTGGTTGCCGTAGTCAGAGGTGCGAGCACCTGACTTGATGCCATGTTGACCAGGCTTCACATCTAATTTACATTTTGAATCCAACGAGCGGCGGGCGCTCTTAAGAAACAAATCAGTACCTTCACGACGTGAAAGCTTTGCTTTAGGTCCAATATAACGTGCCACGGAATTTCCTTTAAATTTTTGACGCCCCAATAACAAAATCTATTTTTGATTTGCCGAGCGCTAGTGTGATTAGCCTGCAATCACACAGTGGTCTTAAAAAAATACCGCCAAATTATTTGGCGGCTAATTACATCTGCTTTAAAAACTAATAGCAGATTAAATGCGGCGGCGCTTAGGGGGCCTGCATCCATTATGCGGCACGGGTGTCACATCCTGAATCTGGGTAATTTTGATACCCAAATTATTCAATGCCCGCACTGCTGATTCACGGCCAGGTCCAGGACCCTTGATGCGAACTTCTAGATTCTTAACACCGCACTCAACCGCAACTTTACCAGCAGCTTCAGCAGCTACCTGTGCAGCAAATGGTGTTGATTTACGCGAGCCTTTGAAGCCGGCACCACCAGAAGTAGCCCACGAAAGTGCATTACCTTGGCGATCTGTAATGGTGATGATGGTGTTATTGAATGAAGCGTGCACATGTGCAATACCTTCAGCAACGTTTTTCTTGACTTTCTTGCGCACACGTGCTGCTGCGGCGCTATTCTGTGCTTTTGCCATAATTATTTCCTTGAATCCGAAGACTAATCAAGCTGACGCCGGATTATTTTTTCAGCGACTGAGCGGCTTTACGCGGACCCTTGCGAGTACGGGCATTGGTACGAGTACGCTGACCACGGCAAGGCAAGCCTTTGCGATGGCGCATACCACGATAACAACCAAGATCCATAAGGCGCTTGATATTCATCGATATTTCACGACGCAGATCACCCTCAACGATAAATTTACCTATCTCATCGCGAAGCTTCTCTAATTCGCTATCATCCAGATCCTTGATTTTTTTAGTAGTCAAGACACCTGTTTTGTCACAAATTTTTTGTGCCCGTGGGCGACCCACACCATAAATAGCTGTTAAGCCGATGATAGTGTGCTGATGGTTTGGGATATTAACCCCTGCAATACGTGCCATTCGTTATTCCTCAATAATAACGCAAATTAACCTTGGCGCTGTTTATGGCGCGGCTCGGTACAAATAACACGAACAACGCCTTTGCGCTTGATAATCTTGCAATTGCGGCAGATCCGCTTGACTGATGCGAGAACTTTCATTTTTGCCCTCTTCCTTCACTTCTAGGTTCGATTCGTCTTAAAAACTATTTTGTACGGAAAACAATCCGCGCCCTGCTTAGATCATATGGCGTTAACTCCACAGTTACTTTATCACCTGGCAATATACGAATATAATTCATGCGCATTTTGCCAGAGATATGACCTAAAACCACATGACCATTTTCCAACTTAACTCGAAATGTTGCATTTGGGAGATTCTCAATAACCTCTCCCTGCAACTGTATAACATCATCTTTTGCCATTCGGTCTGCTCTTTCTAATGGGCGGTTATCGCTAAGGAATTCAGCCCTTGAAATTCGCTTTACGAAGCAACGATTCATATTGCTGAGACATGACGTAATTCTGCACCTGCGCCATAAAATCCATAGTTACAACAACAATAATCAACAGCGATGTGCCACCAAAATAAAATGGTACCTTCCATCTTGCGATCAAAAATTCTGGCAATAAACATACAAGCGTTATATATACAGCGCCAGCCAAAGTTAATCTCATCAAGATTTTATCAATATAGCGAGCAGTTTGATCGCCAGGTCTTATTCCAGGAACAAACGCGCCGCTCTTCTTCAGGTTATCAGCCGTTTCTTTACTATTAAAAACTAGAGCAGTATAAAAGAAACAAAAGAATATAATTGCAGCTGAATATAATAATGCATGAATTGGCTCACCTGGCGCCATAGAGGCCGCCAAATCCTTCAAGAATCGAACAAATCCGCTTGTTGTATCCCCGGAAGTAAACCAACTGGTTATTGTAGCTGGAAATAAAATTATTGAAGAGGCAAAAATTGGTGGAATTACACCTGCCATATTAAGTTTTAATGGCAAATGGCTACTCTGCCCACCGTAAATTTTATTACCAACCTGCTTTTTTGCATAATTAACTAGAATCTTGCGCTGTCCCTGCTCTATGAAGACGACCACAAAAGTGACGCCGACAGCAACCAAACAAATCAATATTGCAGATAAAGCATTCATGGAGCCTGTCCGAACCAGCTCAAAAAGACCTGCCACCGCTCCCGGCAAACCTGCTGCGATACCAGCAAATATAATTATTGAGATGCCATTACCTAAACCGCGCTCCGTAATTTGTTCGCCAAGCCACATTAAAAACATTGTTCCTGTGAGCAGCGTAACTACAGAAGTGAATCTAAATGCCATACCTGGATCAATCACTAAGCCGGCTTGAGACTCTAGCGCAATAGCAATCCCTAAGCCTTGAAAAAGAGCCAGAACCAAAGTCCCATAACGCGTATATTGCGTAATTTTACGTCTACCTGATTCACCCTCTTTTTTAAGAGCCTCTAACTGAGGTGACACTATAGCCATAAGCTGCATAATAATAGATGCAGAAATATATGGCATAATACCAAGAGCAAATACTGTAAAACGAGAAAGAGAACCACCAGAAAACATATTAAACATACCAAGAATACCACCTTGGTTTTGTTTAAATAATTGCGCTAACTGGGTAGGATCAATACCAGGAACTGGAATATGGGATCCAACACGGTAAACCACTAAGGCCGAAAGAAGAAACCAGAGACGGCTCCAAGGGAACCCTCCGGATGCGCTTTTAGCTATTGCTGGATTAGTCGCCAATATAATGCTCCGATTACTCCAACGCTTAAGCTACTGAACCGCCAAGAGCTTCAATTGCAACTTTTGCACCTTTAGTCACAATTAAGCCTTTAGTGGTAATTTTTTTGGTGAGTTCACCGCAAAAAATTACCCTGACTACTTTTGCTTGTTGCCCAATTACACCAGCCTGTTTTAACGCTAATATATCGATTTCAGTTAAAGGCAATGCCTCTAAATCAGATAACCGCACCTCAGCTTTAAATGGCGTAGCTGTGGATTTAAAACCGCGCTTTGGCAACCTTCTCTGAAGTGGCATTTGACCACCCTCAAAGCCAACTTTGTGAAATCCACCAGAGCGTGATTTCTGACCTTTATGTCCACGCCCGGAAGTTTTTCCAAGACCGGAACCAATACCGCGGCCAACGCGACGTTTTGCGTGCTTAGCTCCGTCGGCAGGTTGAATTGTGTTTAATTCCATGATTTACTCCGTTCGTAAGGCTGCGCGCCTTATGCAACAACTTTTACAAGATACGACACTTTATTGATCATGCCACGTACAGATGGCGTGTCTTGCAACTCAGAAATCGAATTAATACGGCGCAATCCGAGACCGCGCACTGTCGCACGGTGAGATTCACGTGTACCAATCAATCCTTTAACCAGCTGTACTTTTACTGTGTTTGTCATCAGAGTCGCCTTATCCCAAGATTTCTTCAACTGACTTACCGCGCTTGGCAGCAATTTCAGATGGTGTATTCATCTTGGCCAAACCGTTCAGAGTTGCACGAACTAAATTGTATGGATTGCTTGAGCCGTTCGACTTTGCCACAACGTTAGTCACACCCATAACTTCAAAGATTGCGCGCATAGCACCACCAGCGATAACACCAGTACCCTCTTTTGCCGGGGCCATGAGCACTTTGGATGCGCCATGCTTACCAGTAATAGCGTGTTGCAGCGTACCGTCTTTAAGGCTAACCTTAATCATATTCCGGCGCGCTTCTTCCATAGCCTTTTGAACAGCAACTGGCACTTCTTTAGATTTGCCTTTGCCCATTCCAATACGACCATCGCCGTCACCCACCACTGTCAACGCAGCGAAACCCATGATACGACCACCTTTAACTACTTTGGTCACACGGTTAATCGCAATCATTTTTTCGCGCATGCCATCATCGGGCTTGTCGCTTTGCATTTTTGCCTGCATTTTTGCCATGACGATTCTTCCTTAGAACTTCAGACCAGCTTCACGCGCGGCTTCTGCCAACGCCTTAACACGGCCATGGTAACGGAACCCGGAGCGATCAAACGCAACTTCGGTAATTCCTACTTTAAGTGCTTTTTCCGCCAAGCGCTTACCGACTAAAGTCGCAGCTAATGCATTACCACCTTTGCCGGACTGCCCAGATAGCTCCTGCCGTACTTCAGCTTCCATAGTAGAAGCTGAGGCAAGGATCTTTGCATCTGGACCGATTAGATTCGCATAGATATGCAGATTGGTACGGTGCACGGATAAACGATTTACTTTTAACTCTGCGATCTTGGCACGAGTTTGACGTCCGCGGCGCAACCGTGATTCTTTCTTGTCCATCGTCAGTCCCTATTACTTCTTCTTGGTTTCTTTAAGCTTTACCACTTCATCCGAATAACGGACTCCCTTGCCTTTATAAGGCTCAGGACTGCGGTAAGCGCGGATTTCAGCAGCAACCTGTCCAACACGCTGCTTATCGACACCCTTGATTAGAATCTCAGTTTGGGTTGGTGTCTCACATTTGATGCCTTCAGGCATCAAATGTACAACCGGATGCGAGAAACCCAATGAAAGATTTAACTTTTCATCCTGAGCTTGTGCACGGTAACCAACACCAACCAAGTTCAACTTACGCTCAAAGCCTTTGGTAACGCCAACAACCATATTCCAGACTAAGGCGCGCAGTGTTCCGGACATCGCATTGGCATCTCGACTATCGTTTGCAACTTCAAAATGCAATACACCATTGTCATTGTTAATACTTACCAAGTTTGACAGTCGCTGAGAAAGCGCACCCAAAGGACCTTTTACTACGATTTGACCTGACGCAATAGTGACTTCAACACCATCGATCAGGGTAATCGGATCTTTACCTACACGAGACATCTTAGACTCCTTAGGCCACGTAGCAAATAACTTCGCCACCGATACCGGTCGCGCGCGCTTTGCGGTCTGTCATGACACCTTTAGGCGTAGAAACAATTGCCACACCCAAGCCATTCATTACACTAGGGATCTCGTCTTTACCTTTATAAACACGCAACCCTGGACGGGACACACGTTCTAAACGTTCAATGACGGGACGATTTACATAATATTTCAAACCGATTTTGAGTTCAGCCTTACCCGCAGTTTCGGATACAGCAAAATCCTCAATGTAACCCTCGTCCTTAAGGACGCTAGCAATCGCAACTTTAACCTTGGATGACGGCATTGATACCGTCGGCTTACTCACACCTTGTGCGTTGCGAATGCGGGTCAGCATATCGGCGATAGGATCGCTCATACTCATTGCATCTACTCCTATTACCAGCTAGCTTTAGTCATACCCGGAATTTCGCCGCGCATGGCTATTTCACGGAGCTTAATACGGCCCAAACCGAATTTACGGTAGGTACCACGTGGACGACCTGTTAGCGAACAGCGATTACGCTGACGCGTCGGATTTGCATTGCGTGGAAACGCTTGCAACTTGAGGCGCGCCTCATAACGCTCCTCCTCCGACTTTGATTGATCATCAACTATGGCTTTTAAGACAGCGCGCTTACCAGCAAATTTCTTTACCAAATCAGCACGTTTCTGCTCACGATTAATCAGTGACAATTTTGCCATATCGTCCTCAGTTTCTGAACGGAAATTTAAAGGCGACTAGAAGTGCTTTAGCTTCTTCGTCGTTCTTAGCTGTAGTCGTGATACTAATATTCATACCACGCAATACATCAATCTTGTCATACTCAATTTCAGGAAAAATAATTTGCTCTTTAATGCCGATATTATAATTTCCACGTCCATCAAACGAGCGACCGGAAATTCCTCTGAAATCTCGTACTCGTGGAAGCGCAACAGTAATAAAGCGATCCAGAAACTCATACATACGAGCACCACGCAAAGTCACCATGCATCCAATCGGATAACCTTCGCGAATTTTAAAACCAGCAATTGCCTTACGTGCTTTAGTAACAACTGGCTTCTGAGCCGATATTTTGGTCAAATCACCAACAGCATGCTCGATAATTTTCTTATCAGCCACCGCCTCTGACAAACCCATATTCAGAGTGATTTTAAGAATACGCGGGACTTCCATGGCGGATTTATATGAAAATTTTTCCGTCAATCCAGCGACAATTTTTTCTTTATAGAATTCTTGGAGTCGAGCCATGATCTCTTAAACCTTAACAACTTCGCCGCTGGACTTGAAAACACGGACTTTAACGCCATCCACATCTTTAAAGCCAACGCGATCTGCTTTGCCAGTTGCAACATTAAACAAAGCAATATTGGACACATGAATCGGCATCAGCTTATCAACGATGCCACCTGTTGCGCCAGTCATTGGGTTAGGCTTAACTGCTTTTTTAGCTACGTTAATACCATCAACAACTACATGCTCAGCATCTACTCGACACTGAACAACTCCACGCTTGCCTTTATCTTTACCGGCCAAGACAATGACTTCGTCGCTTTTTCGAATTTTATCCATAACGATTCCTTACAGGACCTCAGGCGCAAGCGACACGATTTTCATGAAACGCTCAGTGCGCAACTCACGTGTTACCGGCCCAAAAATACGCGTACCAATTGGCTCAAGCTTTGCATTAAGCAAAACAGCAGCGTTGCTATCAAACTTAACCAAAGAACCATCTTGGCGACGAACGCCTTTAGCAGTACGCACTACTACTGCATTGTATATCTCACCCTTTTTCACGCGACCGCGTGGGGCTGCAACCTTAACTGTCACTTTAATCACATCGCCAATACCTGCATAGCGACGCTTTGAACCACCCAATACCTTGATGCACAAAACTTCTTTTGCGCCAGTATTGTCGGCCACTTCCAGACGGCTTTCTGTTTGAATCATAATATTCTCTTTTCCAACTTAACCCGGTTATAGCGAATGCGCATAAACGGTTAGTCTTGGTCCCGCCAGTACACTTATTGGGTGCACTGCTTGGGTGGACGTTATAGAAAAACTGGCTGAATTACTAAACTTATACTAGACTTAGTAAAATTCATTCAAGTTCATGAATGAAGCCAAACATTATTGCATTTAAATGATTGGCCTGCAAGAGATAATTATACTAACTGTACAACTTGTATGACTCGCGTAACTGTCCAAGCTTTAGTTTTGGAAATTGGGCGGCCTTCTTGTATTTCTACAGTATCGCCTTCTTTAGCCTGGTTTGACTCATCATGCGCATGATATTTATTCGAACGCATAATAATTTTGCCATACAAAGGATGCTTGACGTGGCGCTCAATCTGGACAGTGACGGTTTTATCCATCTTGTCAGAAACAACTTTGCCAATCAGAGTACGCTTAAGCGTTTGCTTCACTTGTTCGTTCATTACTTAGCGTCCTTCAGATTCATAACAGTCTTCACACGTGCAACGTCGCGACGCACTTTTTTTAGTTGTGAAGTATTGTTTAATTGCTGTGTAGCAATTTGCATACGCAGACTAAACTGTGCTTTCAGCAGGTCATTTAGCTCTTTAGTTAGCGCTGCCTGATCTTTGCCACGGAGTTCAGATAAATTCATGTTTCACTCCAATTATTGGCCGACTTGACGCACGACAAACGTAGTCAACAACGGCAATTTAGATGCGGCCAGGCGAAATGCTTCACGCGCCAGCGCCTCATCTACACCATCCATCTCATACAGCATTTTTCCCGGCTGAATTTCAGCAACGTAGTACTCGGGATTACCTTTACCTTTACCCATGCGAACTTCCGCTGGCTTCTGTGTAATTGGCTTATCTGGAAAAATGCGAATCCAAATACGTCCTCCACGCTTGATATGACGGGTCATTGCGCGGCGGGCAGCCTCGATTTGACGCGCTGTTATGCGTCCTCGCGTGATTGCCTTTAAGCCAAATTCCCCGAAAGATACAGCCGTACCACGCGAGTGCGAGATACCTGTATTCCTACCTTTTTGTTCTTTGCGATATTTTCTGCGCGCTGGTTGCAGCATGATTATTCTCCTGGTTTCTCAGTTGATACCGCTACTGCGCCATCAACGAGGCCATCTGGCTTCTTGGTGTGAACACGCTTGGCTACCGCAGATGGCGCTGTCGTTGCAGCAACTTGCCCATCTACTCGCTTAGCGCGCGGGCGACCTGCCGGCTTTCCATCATCACGACGTGGTCCACGACGCTTCTTCTCATCATCATATGGAGTTTCTATTACAGGCGTTGTACCGTTAGGTAAGCGATCGCCTTTATAAACCCATACTTTGATACCAATAATGCCGTAAGTTGTCTGCGCTTCACTAAAGCCATAATCAATATCTGCACGCAATGTATGTAGCGGTACACGCCCTTCGCGATACCACTCCTTACGTGCAATTTCGATACCGTTCAATCGTCCAGATGACATTATCTTGATACCGAGAGCGCCTAAACGCATAGCGTTTTGCATTGCGCGCTTCATGGCACGGCGAAACATAATACGTTTTTCCAATTGCTGAGCTATTGAATCTGCAATTAATTGAGAATCTGTTTCTGGCTTACGAATTTCTTCGATATTCACATGGACAGGCACGCCCATAATCTTAGTTAATTCTGTTTTGAGAACTTCAATGTCCTCGCCTTTTTTACCAATTACTACGCCTGGACGTGAGCTAAAAATAGTGAATCGGGCATTTTTTGCAGGTCGCTCAATCAAAACGCGACTAACAGAAGCGCTTTTCAATTTTTTCTTCAGATAAGCACGCGCTTTAAGATCTTCACTAAGCATAGCGGCAAAGTTACTATTACCGGCATACCAACGTGATCCCCAATTACGGGTGACTGAAAGACGAAAACCTGTTGGGTGAATCTTCTGTCCCATCGTGACTCCTTAGTTACCGACAGTCACGTATATGTGACAGGATTGCTTTGAAATTCGGTCACCACGGCCTTTAGCGCGCGCAGTGAAGCGTTTTAGGACAGAACCTTTTTCGATGAAGACAGTTTTAACTGTCAACTCGTCAATATCGGCGCCATCATTATGTTCAGCATTTGCAATCGCCGATTCAAGTACTTTTTTAAGAATTACAGCACCTTTCTTCGGACTAAAAGTCAAAATGTTGAGTGCGTTATCAATTTTTTTGCCGCGGATTAGATCAGCGACTAGGCGGCCTTTTTGAGCCGACAAGCGCACACCACGGAGGGTTGCTTTAGTTTCCATCATGGACCTTATCTCTTAGCCTTTCTATCAGCAGCATGACCTTTGAATGTGCGCGTTAACGCAAATTCACCAAGTTTATGGCCAACCATGTTTTCCGAAACATAAACCGGCACATGTTGTCTGCCGTTATGCACCGCGATTGTCAGGCCAATAAAATCCGGCATGATAGTAGATCTGCGAGACCATGTTTTAATTGGTTTTTTGTCTTTGGTAGCTTGCGCTGTCTCGACTTTTTTAACCAAATGGGCATCACAAAAAGGCCCTTTTTTCAATGAACGTGTCATGTACTACCCCTTATTTCTTGCCACGGCGCGAGATAATCATAGAAGTCGTACGCTTATTGCGACGCGTCTTCTTACCTTTGGTTTGCTGACCCCATGGCGATACTGGATGACGTCCGGCTGCGGTCTTACCTTCACCACCACCGTGCGGGTGATCTACAGGATTCATAACAACACCACGAACCGTAGGACGCACACCACGCCAGCGCATTGCACCTGCTTTACCAATTTTACGTAGATTATGTTCGCCATTGCCGACCGAACCTACAGTAGCGCGACATTCAACGTGAACACGTCGAACCTCTCCTGAACGCAATCGCACCTGAGCATAAATACCCTCACGCGCTAATAGCACAACACCCGCACCAGCTGTACGCGCCATCTGAGCGCCCTTACCAGGTAGCATCTCAACGCAATGCATAGTCGTACCGACAGGTATATTACGGATAGGAAGACAGTTACCCGATTTTATGGATGCCTGAGGACCGTTCATTAACTGATCACCAACTGACAATCCCTTTGGAGCAATGATGTAATGACGCTCGCCATCTGCGTAACATAGCAACGCAATATTTGCCGTACGATTAGGGTCGTATTCAATACGCTCAACTTTCGCTACGATCCCATCTTTGTTACGGAGAAAATCAATAACGCGATAATGCTGTTTATGCCCCCCCCCGATATGACGGGTTGTAATGTGGCCATTGTTGTTCCGGCCAGCACTCTTCGATTTTTTTTCTATAAGTGCTGCAAACGGACGACCTTTATACAGATCTGCGTTTACAACCTTAACCATGCCACGACGACCAGGCGAGGTTGGCTTTACCTTAACGAGTGCCATTATTTAGCCTCCTCGGAGAAGTTGATTTCTTGGCCAGGCTTTAAGCACACGAAAGCACGCTTGGTATGATTGCGACGGCCATTAAATTTACCTGAGCGCTTTTGCTTACCAATGCGATTAGCAACCTGCACAGATTCCACTTGAACTTTGAAAAGCAACTCAACTGCAGCTCTTATTTCCGGCTTAGTAGCATCAGGCATCACAAGAAAAATAACTTGCTCATTCTTCTCTGCAATAAAAGTAGCTTTTTCAGAAATTACGGGAGCTAACAATACTTTCAATAAACGCTCTTCGCTATGTTTTACAATAGTGCTCATGCCAGCATCTCCTCAATCTTGACCAATGCAGACTTAGTGATCACGATCTTCTTGTAGTGAACCAAAGAAACTGGATCAGCTTGGTGAGGCTCAACCACCAAAACATGCGGAAGATTGCGCGATGCCAAAAATAGATTTTCATCCAAGGCATCAGTAATTACCAATACCGAATCCAAACCCATAGCTTTCAGCTTTTGAGACAGGAGTTTTGTCTTCGGTGCTTCCAATGTCAAATTCTCTATGACAAGCAAACGATTTTCACGCGCCAACTGAGAAAGTATCGCGCATATACCCGCACGATACATTTTCTTATTGACCTTGTGAGTGAAGTTCTCATCAGGTGAATTTGGGAAAATACGACCACCACCACGCCATAGCGGCGACGATGACATACCAGCACGTGCGCGCCCGGTACCTTTTTGACGCCAAGGCTTTTTAGTAGAGTGATGAACTTCTTGACGGTCTTTTTGCTTTCGATTACCACCACGAGCATTCGCTTGATAAGCTACTACGACTTGATGTATCAAGGCTTCATTGTAATCACGCCCAAATACCGCATCTGGAGCGGCAACATTTGAGCCAGCATGTCCTTGATCATTCAGGAGCTTAAGTTCCATTGATTACGCCCCCTTCTTAGCTTGAGCTTTAATAGCAGGAGTCACAACCACCCGACCATTTTTCGCGCCGGGTATAGCACCCTTGACTAACAACAATTGGCGCTCAGCGTCAATACGCGTAATTTCAAGATTTTGAACTGTGCGTGTTGCATCGCCCAAATGGCCTGTCATACGCTTACCAGGGAAAACACGACCTGGATCCTGCGCCATACCAATTGACCCAGGCACATTATGCGAACGCGAGTTACCGTGTGTTGCACGACCAGAAGAAAAATGATAGCGTTTGATAACGCCGGCATATCCCTTACCAATGGTCACGCCCTGCACATCAACTTTTTGTCCAACCTCAAATAAGTCAGCAGCGACCATATCGCCAGACTTCATTTCTGAGGCCTTAACTGAATCAACACGGAATTCTTTCAGAAAAGAACCTGCCTCAACACCAGCTTTGGCGTGATGTCCAGCAGATGCCTTATTTACTCTAGACGCACGACGTTGACCAAATGCAACTTGGACTGCAGAATAACCATCTGTAGCAGACGTTTTAATTTGTGTTACTCGATTGTTTGATACATCTAACACGGTGACAGGAACTGAATTCCCATCATCCATGAAAATACGCATCATACCAACCTTACGACCAACAAGGCCTAGGCTCATTGTTTTCTCCATTCCCACCTACGATTGGGCAGGGCTGACTGTTGTACTACTAATAATGTGTGAATCCGAAAAACTACGAATTCACACTGAAGCCGATTATTTTAACTCAATAACTTTGTTTTTACAACGGGCTATGTTATGTCCGTCTTTAATTACTGTAATTTAATTTCAACATCCACACCAGCGGGCAAATCTAGTTTCATCAATGCATCAACAGTTTTATCTGTTGGATCGACAATATCCATTAATCGTTGGTGAGTACGGATTTCAAATTGATCGCGGGACGTTTTGTTGACATGCGGTGAACGCAGTACATCAAAACGTTCAATCCGAGTTGGCAATGGCACTGGGCCCTTAACCACTGCGCCAGTTCGTTTCGCTGTTTCAACAATTTCTAGCGCTGACTGATCAATCAATTTATAGTCAAATGATTTCAGACGAATACGGATTTTTTGATTTTGCATAATTATTCCTTAAAAGAACGAACCGCGAAAGCTACTGCTTTCGCGGCGATGTGATATGGCGACTTTCGTCATATCTTCTGAGCTATTTACTCAAGAATTTTTGCAACAACACCAGCACCAACAGTACGGCCACCTTCGCGAATGGCGAAGCGCAAGCCTTCTTCCATCGCAATCGGATTGATCAGTTTGACAGTAATGGAGACGTTGTCGCCTGGCATTACCATTTC
>JBGSTZ010000129.1:0-12203 GCA_041736255.1 Burkholderiaceae bacterium | reverse complement strand
GCTATGAAATCCACATGGGCATCTCGCACGGCGCAGCGCTGGCGCGCCCCGCCTTCATCATCGACGATGGCGAGCAGGCGCGGCCGGAAGGCGCGCGTTCAAACGACGACCAGATTCTCGGCAGCTACCTGCACGGCCTGTTCGACCACCCCGCTGCCTGCGCCGCGCTGCTGCGCTGGGCTGGCCTGGAAACGGACAAAACCGTCGATCTGGGGCAGCTGCGCGAACACAGCCTGGACCGCATCGCCGACGCCAGCGCGCCCTTGCTGGCAGCAATATTGCGTCATACAAAATAAGTTTTAAGTTGGGGTATAGCGAATAATCAATCATTGTCCGCAAGTTTTCATTGGCATGAAAAAAATACATGGCGGTGTAAAGAAAGCGTGTCGCCTGCCTCAGACTATCAGCCGGTTCGCACTGATCTTGTGAAGCACGACGTTCTTTAGCGAACAATGTGAGATTCAGCGGTTAGATTTTGCAGCCCGCAACCATGCTTTTTTAGCGTTAAGAAATCCATGACACGCATTTTCACTCCGGCGAGCGTAATGATAGTCGCCATGCCATAACGGGTACGACCAGCATGCAATACTGCACAGACCTGAATTCAACGGCTTTTTCGACCGGAGTTATCTGCGATCAGCGGCCACATCAAACCAGCAATAACTGCGACTGACCGGGGCGGTGCAACAGGTGGAATACGGAAGTTTGACACCAATACAAGCGGCAATCCAATCTTCCATTGCGTCGCGAAATCAGGAGCTACAACTCTCCATGTTGCGCATTGCTTGGATTTTTCACCACGGCCAACCAGTAAGCCACGCTTAATGCGAGCACCAATGCGGCAGTGGCAAAGACATAGTCCGCCCCGGTTTCCTCGTAGTCGAGCACGATGACCTTGCGCGCCACGGCCATGAATGCCGTGGCCAGTACGATCTTGATGTGGATTACATCGTCGCGCAGGTAACTGACAATGTTGACGAAGATCTCGATGGCGATTAGCACCGCCATGAAAGCGCCAAAAGTGGCGAGGATGTCGCTGATGTTGAGCAACATGTACGGGTGTGCCGTTATGCGCTCGTACAGCACATAGATCACGTCAGCCACACCCCACCAGATCACCAGCATCATCAGAAAAGCCAACAGGCGTACTGCCCAGCGGATGGATTGTTTCAGCCACCCGATAAAAATATCATCAAACTGAGAAACTGGCTTCTCGGAATCGTTCATATGTTGGCTTTCATGAAGGATCGGCTAGACGTTTTGATCCAAGCCCTGGCTTTCCTGACGCAGCATCTGGTGAACAAACTGTCTTCGTTTACCACGTCAATCTCCGGCCCCGAACACTCTATTAACCGCCAAGCCCGAGGTCAATGGCACGATCTTACTATAAATGCAACGCAATGCATTCACCGGATTGAGGAATTGAGCGAGGGTTTGTAAAAACGCAACCCGCCATTGGACGATGCACGGAGAATGTAGAAAATATGCGGCCTCCGGCGCTCCCAGGGAAGATGTCATGGATTTGCAGAAACCTGTCGTATTGATCACTGGTTCCGAAGGCCGGCTCGGTAAGGCGATTACCGCCCATCTGGCAGACGCGTATGAGATCGTCGGTTTCGAGCGAGAATGCAAAAGTGATAACTGCATCAATGTTGACCTGACTTCGGACGAGGCGCTGGCGCAGGGATGCGACGCAATTCGCGCGCGTTACGGCAACCATATCGCCTCGGTGATCCACCTGGCGGCTTTTTATGAATTTTCCGACGCGCCCAACCCGCTCTACGACGAGGTGAATGTCAATGGCACTCACAAGCTTCTGCTTGCTTTGCAGGCGTTCGAGGTCGAACAGTTCATCTATGCCAGCACCATGCTGGTCCATGCGCCAACCCAACCAGGCCAGCCGATCAATGAGAACTCACCTTTGAATCCTGCATGGCCGTATCCACAATCGAAACTCAATGCCGAGGGCGTGGTGAATGCCCAGCGCGGCTCTATTCCGGCCGTTATCCTGCGCATCGCCGGCGTGTATACCGACGCTTGCGAGTTGCCGTCGCTCGCCTACCAGATCCAGCGCATCTATGAACGGCAGATGGTGAGTCGCGTGTTCCCCGGCGACACATCGTATGGGCAGGCGTTCGTCAACCTGGACGACGTTGCGCGGGCATTCCGCGCAACCGTCGAACAGCGGGCGCAACTGCCGCAGGCGAGCACGATACTCATCGGTGAGCCAGTTACCGAAAGCTATCAAGCGCTACAGAACCTGATTGGACGCCTGGTGCACGGTGAATCTTGGGAAACGCGGCAGATTCCGAAAAGTGTGGCAGCCACGGGCGCCTGGCTGCAAGACAAGATGGAGGAAGTGATCCCGGATGCAATAGACGGTGGCGTCAAACCGTTCATCAAGCCTTTCATGGTGCATCTGGCGGACGATCACTATGAACTGGATATATCGCGCGCGGAGCAAATGCTTGGCTGGAGTCCCGAACATTCTTTGCGCCGCAGCCTGCCTGCCATCGTCGGCGCATTGCGGCAGAATCCGCTGCAGTGGTACAAACGCAACAAGATTCCGTTGCCGATATGGCTGGAAGAAACTTCCGACCAGGCGGCAGTCAGTCCCGGTGCAATTGCCGATTATCATGCACTGGATCGTTCCGAGCACCAGCGGACACTATGGTGTCACTTCGCTAATGTCACGCTCGGGCTGTGGTTGATCTGCAGCCCGTTCATTTTCGGGCTTGCTCAGAACTGGCTGCAACCGGGCGATCTGGTCAGTCCCAACGGGCGCGGGCTGGCTTACTCCGATACCTGGATGACGTTGAGCGACGTCATCAGCGGCGTGCTGCTCATTATATTCGGATTGCTGTCGCTTTCGCGCGATGCGGGCTGGGCGCGCTGGTCAGTTGCTGCGACTGGATTGTGGCTGCTTTTTGCGCCGCTGTTATTCTGGACGCCCAGCGCGGCGGCTTATGGCAACGATACGCTTGTTGGCGCGCTTGCTATTGCGTTTGCGGTCGCGATTCCTGTCGCACCCGGGATCAGTCCGGTCGCGCGGATCAGCGGCCCCGACGCGCCACCCGGCTGGGATTACAGCCCGTCGGGATGGACCAATCGATTCCCAATCATCCTCCTCGCGTTTGTCGGCCTGTTTATCTCCCGCTATCTCGCCGCGTACCAGCTTGGCCATGTCGATGCCGCATGGGATCCCTTGTTTGGCGACGGCAGCGAGCGCATTGTGACCTCTTCGGTGTCCGAAGCGTGGCCAGTGGCCGATGCCGGCCTTGGCGCAGCAGTTTACGTCATCGAAATTATTACAGGCATCATCGGCAACAAGCGGCGCTGGCGTTCAATGCCGTGGCTGGTTCTCTTGTTCGGCATCCTGATCGTTCCGCTCGGCGGGGTCAGCGTGTTCTTCATCATTATCCAGCCTATCGTAATCGGCACCTGGTGCACCTTGTGCCTAGTTGGCGCACTGGCCATGCTGCTGCAAATTCCGTACTCGCTCGACGAGATACTCGCGACTCTTCAATTCCTTAAAAACCGTCGACTGCAGGGCAAGCCATTGTGGTTCCTATTGCTGCACGGCGACACGATGACCGGGGGCAGCGCTGACTATTCGGATAATTTCGAGGCCCCGGCAGGCGCCGTCGTTCGTGAAATGCTGTTCAGCGGCATCAGCGTGCCATGGACCCTGATGTTTAGCGTAGCGCTCGGTATCGTGCTGATGTGTACCCGCCTGCTTTTTGACACCTCGGGGCCGGCCGCGGACAACGACCATATTGTCGGCGCGCTCGTCGTGACGTTCTCGATCATCGCATGGGGCGATGTTGCGCGTCCAATACGCTTCATCAATGTCGGCTTTGGCGGATGGTTGGTGGTGGCGCCGTCACTGATCAGCGGGTACTCTGGCACTGCCGGGGCAGCGTCCGTCTTGTTTGGCATTGCATTGATCTGGTTGGCGTTTCCACTGGGGCGCATCGCTACCCGCATGGGCGCATGGGACACCATTGCCCGTTTCAGCCTGCATCTGACCAGACGTGATCGGTAAGTGCCGCCAGAAGTCTCGAAGTGAGTGGCAGCCCACTAAGAAAAGAGGGGGAAAGATGATACTGTCCCTGTCGACTATGTCTTCGGCGACCAGCTTATCGGCTTGCGATGCGCGGAAATGGCGTGCAATTCCAATCCCCATCGTGTCATCGCCTGTGAAACCAAAGTCAGTTCACCTGAACTGAGCCGGTCATCGGCGCTCACAATGTCAAGCAGGATGCCCAGCAGGCTCATTTGCAAGTTCGGCGAACGTACATCGGACAGTAACTGATCGATCGTTTCGCGGTCGAGCGCAAGTTGGCCGCTATGATCGCGTAGCGATACGGTCTGCATGTCCTCGCAAAACTCATGTACGACACGGTCGAATTGCTCCGTGCTCATTCCGAGTCGCTGGATAACAGCATTGTCCTCCAACGATTGGAGTTCGGTTTTGTCGAGCCCGCCGTCGGCAAGAAGGGCGGCGGCTACTATGCGAGCGAGTGCTTCTGGCGTATCCGTATTGTAAAAGCGCATGATGTCTCCGGGTCGTAGGCTTGAACTTCTAGTGTGCACACCAACACAGGCGCAACAAATGCGCCAGATCTAAAAATAGCGTCATTTAATGTATTTAGGTCTGCAAATAGACCAAAAAAAACGGACATTTTTTGCACTATCTCAAAAGAGATGCAAAAAACAACTGCGGCCCGCATTCCTGCATTCCATCTTAGTGGCCCCAGAAATCCGGACAAGAGATTAAGCTGGCCCTATCATGAAGAGGCAGGCAGGGAGCGAAAGCAAACGGAAAGTTTTTACCGGGGTGCAAAAAGCCAAGGTTGCACTGGAATCTGTCAAGGGTATGAATACGATTAACGAGATCGCGCAGGAGTATGGCGTACATCCGACCCGGGGCGGTTTCCATGTTCAAGCGTACGGTAGAAGCACGGCGGGACCAGACCCGGGAAACACATCCCGCCTCCCAGAGTTGCGCTGCCCGAAGCACTGGCAGTTGGTTGTGGTCTGTGGCTGCCGGTCGCACTTTCGGGGTGTGATCCCAAGAAAGGTGCGAACTCAAGCAGTTCCGCTCCAGCCCGTCGACGCCAGCGCGTCGTTGCTGGCCGCGCTATAGCATCCGGTTAAATCCTAAATTGGTCTTGAATCAAATATCCTTGTGCTCTAGTATAAAAAATCAGGGATGTTTTTTTATCAATAAAAAAGATCGGAATCCAAATTTTTACTTTTTACGTTCCAGGCTTCAAGGCTTTTCTTGTCCTGAAAAACCTGGGTAAAATTATTATTATCAAGGAGGAAGAATCCATGCATATCGCAAAAGAAGATATACCGGTCAAAATTGCCGCGCCTGGTGTCGCAGCGCGCCAGCAAATTGATTTTGGAGATGCGACCGGTTACGGCAAGATAAGCGGCGAATATTTTTCTCTCCCTGCGGGAATGGATATATCACCCCTTCTGCAAGGATTAGAAGGAGACCTGTGCCAAGCGCCCCACTGGGGCTATGTATTAGGAGGAAAACTCACCACGACTTATGCGGATGGCACGCAAGAGGTGACCAGTTCCAGTGACTTGTTTTACTGGCCGCCCGGACACACGGTCAGGGTCGAAGAAAACGCCGAAGTCATTCTGTTTAGCCCGCAACATGAACACACTACGGTTATTAACCACATGATTGAAAAAATGAAAGGCTGATCTACACGACAAGGCCGCTAACCTTACCAGTAGCGGCCTTTCTTGTGGGGACGAGTCCATTCAACTGCCCTGCAACGCTGATGGGAAACCGATGCACACCGATCCTGCATAGCCATAAAATCCTTTGGCATCAATGGCTTGGAAATTTTCACACCGTCTTGCGCACAGAGTTATCCACAGAAAATGTGGATAACTTCAGTCGCCGCCATCAGCAAGAGGCACCGCGCAATGCAGAGGTAGTGCGCCCGACTGTTGCGGCACAATCCTACGAAGTATTTTGCATTTCTTGATATGGCTTGTATCAAGGTTTGTGCAGCGGTGTTACAAGGTGGGCTTTCATTTTTTACCTTGCTGCCATGTTGAAACTTAATCTTGCTGATTTCTCTGTTGAACACTTTCTTGCGCATTACTGGCAACAAAAGCCGGTCGTGATCCGTCAGGGATTCGCGAATTTTGTCGATTTGATCAGTCCGGATGAACTGGCGGGCTTGGCGTGCGAGACGGAGGTCGAGTCGCGGCTGGTGTATAAGAAAGACGGGCAATGGCAAGCCGAAGTCGGGCCGTTTGAATCGTATGAGCATCTGGGTGAACAGGATTGGACCCTGGTCGTGCAGGCGGTGGATCACTGGTCCCCTGCAGTGGCGCAGCTGGTGGCGCCGTTTTCGTTTATTCCCAAATGGCGCTTTGACGATGTGATGATCAGTTACGCCACGCCCGGTGGTGGTGTCGGACCGCATATCGATTTGTACGACGTCTTCATTTGCCAGGGTTCCGGACGGCGCCGCTGGCGCGTCGGCGACCTGGGCAATCACCGGCAATTCGCCGCGCATGCCGCGCTGCTGCACACCGATCCTTTTGAATCCATCATCGATGTCGAACTGTTGCCCGGCGATATTTTGTATATCCCGCCCGGCTTCCCGCACGATGGCGTCTCGCTGGAGCATTCGATGAGCTTTTCGTCCGGTTTCAGAAGCAAGTCCGGCAGCGACATGCTGAGCGGCCTGGCGGATTATGTGATCGACAAGGAACTGGGCGGCGCACTCATCAGCGACCCCGGACGGCCGCTGCACCGGCATCAGGGACAAATCAATGCCAGCGATTTCGCCCGCATCAAGGCGCAACTGCAAGCCATTCTTGACGATGACAATCTGGTGGCAGATTTTGCCGGCAGTTTTTTGTCCAAATCCAAATGCGCGCTGGATCTGCAAACCCTGGATGAACCGTTGGATGAGAGCGCTTTGCTGGCCAATTTGCAGCAACAGGCTTTGACCCGTATCGGCGGCTTGCGTTGCTTTTATCTGGATGAAACAGTGGCACAAGGAGTTTGCTTTGTCTCTGGCGAACGCTATGATTTCGGCCCAGATTGTCATGGCGCGGTGCTGGCACTGTGCGACAACGAAAGCCTCGATCATGCTTTATTACACGACTGGTTGCGCCAGCCGCAGCTGGTGCGTGCCCTCGCGCAGTGGGTGAATGACGGCTATTGGTATTTTGAAGAGTAGAACTTACGCGCTGATGTCAGCTTGATGCGTTTGGCGCTGGCTATCCGCCAGCGCCGTAAAGCCTGCCACGCAGGGCGTGCAGTTAACGGCTTTGCATCAAGGCCAGATTTGCCGTTTTCTGTGCTTCGGCCTGGTCGCGGCGCAGGTGCCCGATCAGCGCTTGCTGGTCGTCGTGCTGGCCCCATTGGTCGAAATACACCAGTTCTTCGATCGGCAGGCGCGGCAGCCAGCCGGCGGTTTCCAGTTCAGGCTTGGCGTAGAAGTGGCTGACGTAGCCGACGCACAGGTAGGCGATTGGCGTGATGCGCTTCGGAATCCCGAGCGCCTGCTGCAGCGCGGATTGGTTGAAGATGCTGACCCAGCCTACTCCCAGCCCCTCGGCCCGGGCCGCCAGCCACAGGTTTTGCACCGCACACACGCTGCTGTACAGGTCCATCGTCTTCATGTGGGTACGGCCGATCACCACCGGACCGGTACGCTCGCGATCGCAGGTGATGCAAATCCCGAGCGGCGATTCCAGGATGCCTTCCAGCTTGAGTTGGCGGTAAGTGTTGCGTTTGTCGTCTTCGAACATGTCCGCCGCTTCCGCGTGTGCCACCGCGAACGCCTCGTGGATCCGCTGCTTGACCGCGCCGGAATGGACCACCACAAAATTCCACGGCTGCATGAAGCCGACCGATGGCGCGTAGTGGGCCGCAGTCAGGATGCGGCTTAACACCGCATCGGGAACCGGCGTCGGCAAGAACTGGCCGCGCACGTCGCGGCGCGAAAAAATGGCGTGATAGATCGCGTCGCGGGCTTGCTCGGTGAAGGCGTGGATATCCTGTGCGGCTTGCGTCTGTGCTGTGTTCATGTATTCCCCTTGCGTCAAAATAATGGGGCTGCCTGGCCGTGCAGCTTGCTTATTTTTCAGGCCGGTCTTCTGACTCGGATTCATCTGCCCCCGGCGCCTTCCCGGCATCGGCCAGTGGCATTGTGTCTGGGGCATCCTCCTCACAGCGTTGGGCACGTGGCGGAATTGCACCGCCTTCCCGATTCTCCCTGAGCCTTGCGGCTGCGGGCACCTGAAGGCAGCGATCATCGGGGACGCATGGCGGTCTTGTCAAGGCGCGCACGGTTGCTGCCTGGCATGATTATTTCGCCAACCGAAAATCGCATTCCCATTTTCTGATTTTTTTCGCCTTAATCCTCAAGGCATCTCGATGATCAGGATTAATCAAAACACTACTTCTTCATGCATGATCACTGACGGAACCAGTAAAAATGTTGTTTTGCCACTACTCAACCATTTTTGTCATTCGTCCAAACTTACCTTTCCTATAGGTATTGCATCCCAACCAACTGGAGGGTGTCTCTTGTGACATCTTGCCTCTTCCCAAATATCATCGGGAACTAAAATTTGTATTAAATACCGATTCAGCGGTAACCCGCCGCTCTGGATATGGACAAATATTTCCAGGCAAGCCAGAGAAATATTGTCGGCGCAATACAAGACCGGCGTCCCGCTACGATTCCATCGTCCGCCAGTTTTTTTGCCCCGGAACCTGTCATGTCGTCAGCAGCGTAATCTGGTGCATCCGTTGCAATTCGCCAAATATAAGGATAGAGCTTATCCGGTGCTCAGGTGCACTTCCATGATCGCGCGGCTTTTGCAAATGTTATTTTTAATGTTTATTACAGGGCATCACACCAAGCTTGGGGATGCAACAGGTTTTGTTGATGCTGATTAAATTGACTGCAATCTGCTTGATTTCTCTCAATCCGTGCGCTTTAAAATTAAACAAAATAACAAGAATGAAGACAAATAAATAAATGAAGTGATCATGCATGCCGATCACACACATTTTTTGCATTGGATGCCAGTCTAGATTCTGACGAACTGGTTAGCCAGCAGGTTGGCGTGTCATTAAGCCTGCATGAAGTGCATAAATTCGAGGGTAGTGAAGACCGTTAGCCGCAGACAAGGGCACGGTGAAAACACAGCGCAGCAAAATTCAGGAAGCATCACCCAAAGGAGAAAGCATGAGCAAAGAAGAAATCCCGCCACGCAGGGTTGTGCTGCGCGGAGCACTGGCGGTTGGTTGTAGTTTGTTGCTGCCGATTGCACTTTCTGGCTGTGATTCAAAGGAAGGCGCGAACCCAAGTAGTTCTGCTCCTGCCGGTTCTCCAACCCCCAGCGCAGATTCTGCAACATCTGCGGTGACCACGAAGGTGACACAGGCAAGCGTGCAGTACCAGACTCAGCCGAAAGGCGATCAGAAATGTAGCGGATGCCAGAATTTCATCGCTGAGTCGAATACTTGTAATCTAGTCGATGGGCAGATCAGCTCCGAGGGTTGGTGCAGTCTGTGGACCAAGAAGGGGTGATTCGTTATTTCGTCAAAGCCGTATGGCGCAATTCGCAGGCCAACATGGGTTAGATGCCGGCCAATCACGAAAAACCCGAGCGAAAATAGAAAAAGGAAGCTGGGTAGCTTCCTTTTATAAACTGGAGCGGGAGAAGAGGCTCGAACTCTCGACCTCAACCTTGGCAAGGTTGCGCTCTACCAACTGCGCTACTGCCGCTTTGAACGGAGGGCGCATTATAGGTGCTGCAAGGGAATTGTCAACATTCGGTCTTTCATATGGTCCATCATTTCCCTTCGCTGCGTTCGGCAATATCAGGCCACGCCATGCGCAAATAATAACCCATGGACCACAAAGTCAGGAGCGCGGCGATCCAGATCAGCCAGTTTCCCAGGACTCGGGAATCGACACCCCAGAAGTGGGCATGATAGAGCAACAAGGGTATCGCGACCATTTGCGCGAACGTCTTGACCTTGCCAAGCATCGAGACGGCAACGCTTTTCGAAGCACCGATCTTCGCCATCCATTCGCGCAGTGCTGAAATCGTGATTTCGCGACCGATGATGATCGTCGCAACGATCGCGTCGGTTCTTCCCAGTTGAACCAGGACAATCAAGGCTGCGGCAACCATCAGTTTGTCTGCCACCGGGTCGAGAAAGGCGCCGAAGGCAGACGTCTGGTTCAATTTTCGGGCGAGGAAACCATCCGCCCAATCGGTGAATGCCGCCGCCAGAAATATGATGGTCGCCACGAGGTCGCGCTGATGAGTGTTCGCCCAGTCAGCCGGCAGGTAATAGACGGCGATCAATAGCGGTATCGCAACGATACGAAGCCAGGTTAGAAAAATGGGCAGATTGAAGGGCATTGGCTCAATGTAGGGCGGCGTATATCTTTTCAGCTTGTTCGCGACTGATTCCGGGGACGCCGGCAAGTTGCTCCGGCGATGCTGCAAGGACACCGGCCAGACCGCCAAAACGCGCGACCAGTGCTTTTCGGCGCACAGCACCGATTCCCGGCAGATCTTCGAGCCTTGAAGTTCTTCGCGTCTTGCCGCGCCGCGCCCGATGGCCGGTAATGGCAAAGCGATGTGCTTCGTCTCGGATCTCCTGAATCAGATGCAGCCCCGGATGTTCCGCCGGTAATTGTAACGGCTCGCGAGCGTCCGTGAAAATCAGTGTTTCGAGCCCGGGTTTTCTCCCCTCGCCCTTGGCGACACCGATCATCGCAAGACCCCCTAGTCCGAGGTTGACAAGCGCAGCTTGGGCACTGGCGACCTGCCCCTTGCCACCGTCGATCAGGATCAGATCTGGAATCATCCCTTCGCCGCTGGCCAAACGTTCATAACGCCGGCTGACGACCTGATGCATGGCGGCGAAATCGTCTCCGGCCTGGATGTTGCGGATGTTGAAGCGCCGGTAATCCGTCTTTTTCATGCCGTTTCCCTGATAGACCACGCAGGATGCAACTGTCGCCTCGCCTTGCGTATGGCTGATGTCGAAACACTCAATACGGTGAATGGCTTCGGGCAACGCCAGTGCCTGCTGCAATGCCTGCAGGCGTTGTTCCTGCTGCGCCGTAGCCTGATTTCTGGCGACGATGGCCAGCCGGCCGTTTTGCAGTGCCATGTCGGCCCACGCACGATGCAGAACGGAGCGCGCTTCAATGACGGGAACTGCCCGGCCTGCCAGTTCGGCAAGCAACTGAGCGACGTCGCTACCCTCCTCTGTTTCTGGTTGCGGCAGCGCGATAATCCGGGCTGGTGCGGGGTGGGCTGCGTAATGCTGCCGAATGAACGCTGCGATGGCCTCGCCCAGCGAACAATCTCCGGCATTTACCGGAAACTGCGGACGATCGCCGAGATGTCGCCCGCCCCTGACCATGGCCAGATTGACGCAAAGCTGCCCGCTTTCGCGCAGGGCGACGATGATGTCGATGTCCTCCCCCTTGCTGCTGGAAACATATTGCTTTTCCTGTACCTGGCGCAACGATTGGATCTGGTCGCGATAGACTGCCGCCTGCTCGAATGCAAGGCCCCTGGATGCTACTTCCATCGCCTTGGTCAGGCGCCTCGTGACTTCCTGTTGGCGCCCGAGAAGGAACATCGAGGCCAGTTGAACATCAGCAGCGTAGTCTTGCGGGCTGATTAGCGCGACACAAGGTCCACTGCAGCGCTTGATCTGGTAAAGCAGACACGGGCGCGAGCGATTGGCGAAGACGGAATCCTCACAACTGCGCAGGCGAAACATCTTCTGCAAAAGATGGATGCTGTCGCGAACCGCCCAGGACGATGGGTAGGGGCCAAAATAGTCGGCCTTGCGGTCCGGATTGCCGCGAAAAAAACCGAGTCGGGGATATTCGTCCTTGGTAAGCACGATGTAAGGATAGGATTTGTCGTCGCGAAACAGGATGTTGTAACGCGGCGACAGCGACTTGATCAGGTTGTTTTCCAGCAGCAGCGCTTCTGCTTCGGTACGCGTTGACGTGGTTTCGACGGCGGCAATCTGGCTGACCATGTGGGCGATCCGCGGACTCGTCAGGTTTTCCCGGAAATACGACGAAACCCGTTTTTTGAGATTTTTCGCTTTGCCGACATAGAGTACGGCACCACCCGCATCGAGCATCCGGTAGACA
>JBGSTZ010000116.1:0-5992 GCA_041736255.1 Burkholderiaceae bacterium | reverse complement strand
GCAACATCAGGCCTTTCAGATACCAGCGCGCCGGCTGGCTCCGGTCCGCGTGCGTCAATGCTTTGACCAACTCGTCGCAATAGGCGTCAAACCGCGATTCAATATTCAGGCTCATGTCGTCTCCCGCGCATCAATCTAATTCTCTATATTGTCGCATTTTTTGTAACACAGTAGAACTAGAAGCTCCCATGCCTTTTTCAGTGCAACCAGATTAACTTGCCGATTATTTCGGCTGCATCCGGATTGCGCCGTCCAGCCGGATGGTTTCACCGTTAAGCATCACGTTTTCAATGATGGCTTTTGCCAGATGCGCATATTCGGCTGGTTTGCCCAGGCGCGGTGGGAACGGCACCATTGCGCCCAGTGCGTCTTGCACTTCTTGCGGAAAGCCGAGCAGCATCGGAGTTTCGAAAATCCCCGGTGCAATCGTCATTACGCGAATCCCGCTGCGCGACAGATCGCGCGCCATCGGCAGCGTCAGACCAACCACGCCAGCTTTTGATGAAGCATACGCAGCCTGACCGATCTGGCCGTCATACGCTGCTACTGAAGCCGTATTGATGATGATGCCGCGCTCACCTTGCTCGCTAGCGTCGGTTTTCGCCATCGCATCGGCAGCCAGGCGGCACATGTTGAAAGTACCGACCAGGTTGATGTTAATGACGCGCTGATACACTTCCAATGGATGTGGACCCTCTTTACCGACCGTTTTTACCGCAGGTGCGACGCCGGCACAGTTGACCAGACCGCGCAGGATGCCGAGTGTGGTTGCGGCGGCGACGACGGCCAGCCCATCCGCTTCGGAAGCGACATCGCATTTGACGAATTTACCGCCCAGCTCTTCCGCCAATTTTTCACCGGCTTCCACCTGCACGTCTGCCAGCACGACTTTACCGCCGCCTTCAACAATCATGCGTGCGGTTGCTGCGCCCAGGCCAGATGCACCGCCAGTGATAATGAATACGCTATCTTTAATTTGCATGGTTTGCTTCCTTGATGAGTGGGTTTTAATTGCTGCTTACATTGCCAATATTACGTTTACGTAAGCGTTAATCACTCCGAATTGTAGCTAATTTTTGCAGTGCAACGTAAAAAAAAAGCAGCTTTCGCCGCTTTCTTGGTTTGCACGCGGCATCAGTGCAGTTTGGTTTCCGATGCAGGCGGCGCTGCAATCAAGCCGTCGACATTAGCCGCTGGCGCCACCAACGCAACCGGTGCCGGCATGGCGGCGCTCTGCATCCCGGTTCCGGGCAGCAAAGGCACGATCAGCAGGGCCACAATATTGATGATCTTGATCAGCGGATTGACTGCCGGTCCGGCGGTATCCTTGTACGGATCACCGACCGTGTCGCCGGTGACTGCCGCCTTGTGCGCGTCCGAACCCTTGCCGCCATAATTGCCGTCCTCGATATATTTCTTGGCGTTATCCCAGGCGCCGCCGCCAGTCGTCATCGAAATCGCGACGAACAGGCCGGTGACGATGGTGCCCATCAGCAAACCGCCCAAGGCTGCCGGCCCGAGAATCAGGCCGACCAACACCGGCACCACCACCGGCAACAGCGACGGCACGATCATCTCCCTAATGGCGGAGGCAGTCAGCATATCGACTGCCTTGTCGTACTCCGGCTTGGCCGTGCCTTCCATGATGCCCTTGATGTCGCGGAACTGGCGCCGCACCTCGACCACCACTGCGCCGGCTGCGCGCCCGACCGCTTCCATTGCCATCGCGCCGAACAGATACGGAATCAGTCCGCCGATAAACAAGCCGACAATCACCATCGGGTTCGATAAATCAAAAGAAGCGCTGATGCCGACCGAACTGAGGGCGTGGGTGTAATCGGCAAACAGCACCAGTGCCGCCAATCCGGCAGAACCGATTGCGTAACCTTTGGTGACGGCCTTGGTGGTGTTGCCGACTGCATCGAGCGGGTCGGTGACCGCACGCACTGAATCTGGCATGCCGGACATTTCGGCAATGCCGCCGGCGTTATCGGTGATCGGGCCGTAAGCGTCGAGTGCCACGATGATGCCGGCCATCGACAGCATCGAAGTGGCAGCAATCGCGATCCCGTACAGGCCGCCGAGCCAGTAGGAAGTTAATATCGCAGCGCACACCGACAACACCGGATACGCAGTCGAGCGCATCGAGACGCCCAGGCCGGCGATGATATTGGTGCCATGACCGGTAGTCGATGCCTGAGCGATATGCTTGACCGGCTTGAAATCGGTGCCAGTGTAATACTCGGTGATATACACCATCAGGCCGGTCAACACGATGCCGACCAGGGCCGAGCCCATCATCGGCATGCGCATTTCCGGCGGCATGATCAACCAAGTCGTGATCGCGAAACCGATCAGGGACAAACCGGCCGCCCACCACAACCCGGTATACAGCGCCGACATGATTTTCTTGCCCGGCTTGTACTTGACCATGCTGCAACCGATAATCGAAGCGAAAATCGATGCGCCGCCCAGCGCCAGCGGATACAGCACTGCTTGCGCTTCTGCGCCAGTGACTAACAGGCTGCCCAGCAGCATTGTTGCGATCAGCGTCACCACGTAGGTTTCGAACAAATCGGCCGCCATGCCAGCGCAATCGCCGACATTGTCGCCGACGTTATCGGCGATGACGGCCGGATTGCGCGGATCGTCTTCCGGAATGCCGGCTTCCACTTTACCGACCAGATCTGCACCGACATCGGCGCCCTTAGTGAATATCCCGCCGCCAAGCCGGGCGAAAATCGAAATCAGGGAAGCGCCGAACGCCAGTCCGATCAGCGGCTTGATGACATCATGCAGCGACACTGTATGACCCAATCCGTGCGGCGCAGAAGCCGTCAGTACCCAGTAAAAGATCGTCACGCCTAAGAGGCCGAGTCCGACCACCAGCATGCCGGTGATCGCGCCGCCTTTGAACGCGACATCGAGCGCCTGACTCATGCCCTTGGTGGCGGCTTGGGCGGTGCGCACGTTGGCGCGCACCGAGACATTCATGCCGATGAAGCCGCAGGCGCCCGACAGCAACGCGCCAATCAGGAAACCGATTGCGGTAATCAGCCCGACTCCGGGCAACACAGCGATGATGATGAAAAGGATCACGCCGACCAGCGCAATGGTGCGGTATTGGCGTGCCAGATAAGCGGCTGCGCCTTGCTGAATGGCAGCGGCGATTTCCTGCATCCGGGGATTGCCGGGATCCTGCCTAAGAATCCAGCGCCGCGAATTAAGCCCATAAATAACTGCAACCAAGCCACTCAGCACCGCAAACCACAAGACTGCCGCCATATCGCTTCCCCTTGTTATTAACAACGTGGATAAAAATATCCCAGGTAGTGGCGCTGGATTTTTATTATCCGACGGTCGCTACCGGTTTTTTTACAATACTTTTTTACAATACTTTTTTACAATATTTTATAGTGCTTTTTATTTATCTGATGCTTGTAGCGGCGAAGGCTTACGTGCCTACGGCCCGATGCAGGCACGGAAACCTACACTACTAAAATACTGCGTACTTTTTCGTTGAGATTGTTTCCGCCCACAAAAAAGCGGACATCAAGTCCGCTTTTTTATTTACTCTGCCAGCGCAGCAAAAGCCCGATCGCGAATCTCCTCGACCTGACCGACGCCTTCGATTTTCCGATACTTTGGCGCACCCGGCAAACCGGCCTGTGCCCAATCGCCGTAATACTTGACCAGCAATTCGGTTTGTTCGTGATACACCGCAAGGCGCTTCCTGACAGTTTCTTCCTTGTCGTCGTCACGCTGCATCAACGCGTCACCGGTTTCGTCATCCCGACCTTCAACCTTGGGCGGATTGTATTCGACGTGATAGGTACGGCCCGACGCAGCATGCACACGGCGACCGCTCATGCGTCCGATAATAGCGTCGTCCGGAACATCGATTTCCAGCACGTAATCAATGGCGACGCCCGCATCTTTCATCGCATCAGCCTGCGGAATGGTGCGCGGGAAACCGTCGAACAGATAACCGTTGGCACAATCGGCATTTTTCAGACGATCCTTGACCAGACCAATGATGATGTCGTCCGATACCAAGCCGCCTGCATCCATTACTTTTTTAGCTTCCATGCCAAGCGGCGTTCCGGCCTTGACGGCGGCACGCAGCATGTCTCCAGTGGAGATTTGCGGAATATTATATTTTTCCTTGATGAATGTGGCTTGTGTTCCTTTGCCAGCACCTGGTGCTCCTAACAGGATGAGACGCATGTTATTCCCTAAGATGAGTTTAAATTATGTCGGCAATTTCAGTCGATATACGCCGGATTAGAGCGCTATGCTGCATTGCGATAATATGTTTTATCACATTAATATTTCACGAAACTTACCACGAAACTACACGAAGTCGTTACTTTGCGTGCGAATTCACATCAAAAAATTGACACATGACAAACACTTACAGGAAGTATTGCCGTACTCGCAGCAGGTCTTCGGGCGTATCGATCCCGGCGGCCGGCGTGGTACCGGTAACGTACACGGCAATCGGAAAACCGTGCCACAGCACGCGCAATTGCTCCAGCGCCTCGGCCTGCTCCAGTGGCGATACCGTCAGCGCCGGATAGGCTTGCAAGAAAGCATTACGGTATGCGTACAAGCCGATATGCCGTAATGAAACAGTTTCTTGCGGCAAGACCGATTGCGACTCTGCAAAAGCGTCGCGCTGCCAGGGTATCGTTGCGCGCGAAAAATACAGCGCACGGCCGAACTTGTCGAGCACGACTTTCACTACATTCGGATTAAAGGCATCCCGTGCTTCGCTAATCGGATGCGCTGCAGTGGCCATCGGTACATCGCAGCTAATCTGCGCTGCGGTTGCCGCAATCAAAGCGGGCTCGATCAGCGGCTCATCGCCCTGCACATTGACTACTACTGCATCGGCAGCCAAACCCAGGGCCGCAGCAACTTCGGCGATCCGGTCAGTGCCGCTGGGATGGTCGCTGCGGGTTAGGTGAGCGCGCACTCCATGGACGGCACAGGCGGCCAGAATATCGGCATGATCGGTGGCGACGATGACGTCGCTGGCGCCGGACAGCATGGCGCGCTCAGCCACCCTGACCACCATCGGTTTGCCACCCAGATCAGCGAGCGGTTTGTTGGGCAGCCGGGTCGAAGCCAGTCGCGCCGGAATGATGACGGTAAAAGCCATTGTTTAAGATTTGTCCTCGATCTGCAGCGGTGCGGTCATCTCGCGGGCCTGATCGACCCACATGATCGGAATGCCGTCGCGGATCGGATACGCCAGTTTGTCGGCGCGACAGATCAGTTCCTGCGCTTTTTTGTCATGTTGTAGCGGGCCCTTGCACAGCGGGCACACCAAAATATCAAGTAGTCGATTGTCCACGACATTTCTCCAGAATTTGTTGAGCCAGCGCGCCATCCAGGCACGCTGTCACGGGAACCACCCACAGGCGCGGGTCGTTTTTCAGCGCAGTCACGAGCGCACATTTTACTGCATCCTTCTCTGTAATCAGGATGATGTCAGCGGTAATATTGCCAAATGGATTGACGACAAAATCATAATGATCTGGCAACGGCAGCTCTTCAAAATCCAGCCCGGCCTGACGCAAAGTGGCGAAAAACCGTGCCGGATTACCGATTCCGGCTGCAGCCACGATCTTTCCAGGCAACGCATTCAATTCTTGCAGCGGCAATTGTTGCACCGGATCGCACAAACGCTGCGCCACCGCACCCGCCAAAACCATTCGGTAAGCGTCCGCCGGCATCCCGGCAGGCAGATCGGCACCCTGCGCCAGATTAACCACCGTAAAGTCACGCCGGCGCGTTGCCGGTTCGCGCAAAGGGCCGGCCGGCAGCAGCCAGCCATTGCCTGCGCCACGACCATCAAACAGCACGATTTCGACATCGCGCGCCAACCGGTAATGTTGCAGTCCATCGTCTGAGATGATGCAATCAATTTCCGGATGCGCGGCCAGCAAAGCCTGCCCCGCTGCCACCCGGTCGCGCCCAACCATCA
>JBGSTZ010000084.1:0-18574 GCA_041736255.1 Burkholderiaceae bacterium | reverse complement strand
ACAGGATCAGGGCGTCCTTCTCAGCGTGCGTGAGGGTGGAAAGGTCAGGGGGGAGCGATTTCTGGGCCATGCGCAGTATGATGAACTGATTGGTCGTCTTTGCAATTGTTCTATAGCAAAAAATTACGCTGAATAGTCACGACAATGCGACATCAAATCGCGTTATGACATTCAAAAATACGTTTGTCAGTATTTCCATAGTCTGAAAATAATTATTTAGTGGAAATGTTCGCTTCCTTGCGGCGTATCTTCTGGCATTTCCGGATGCACTAGCTCGCCTTCGTCATCGGCGAACAGAGGCGCACCGCAATCATCGCAAAATTCTAGTGGGAAGCGCGTGCTGTGGCGTTTGATATTGGTAATGCCTTCTTCTTGTAGCAAAGCTGTAATAATCTCGATCGGTTTTTTTTGGTCAAGTTGCATTGACAAGTCGCTATCGTCTTCCTCTCCATAGAGCGGCCAGACAATACCGTATATGATTTCCGGCTGTGTCCCTATGGCAAAACCAATCCGGTATTCGCTGAGTTGGTCGTCGCTACTCTCATCGCCGAAACCGCCGATGATGGCGCGCAGTTCAGAGACTGCAATATTCAGTGTATGGGTCAAGTAATGCTGTGCGGCGCGAATTGCTGCCGGGCGGATTTGCTTGTCAGCTTCGCGGCAAGCGATGTAATACGCTTCTGGCAGTAGTAATTCAATGCCGCAACCCGGTAGCAGACGGGCGATGGTGGGTGTGGCCTGCTCTTGCCATTGCGATAATACTTGCAGCTGATCGTCAATGACGTTTGGCTGGTTTGGGGGCATTTGCCAGCGAAACAGCGGTGCGCCTGCCGGCACCACAACGATTGCCAGCAAGTAGCGTGTATCAGCAAGGAAAGGCACCGTTTCTGCCGCTTTAGCGGGAATGGAAATCACGCTGTTTTTCAGCGCAGCTTGCGCCATGCGGCGCGTGAGTGCGAATGTTTCGGCATGCGTGTGCGGCAATTGGTCAATCGATAATAGCGCTGGTGCAACGACCAAATTTGCACCATCTGCCAGTAGATGCGCACCTAGTTGCGCCGATAGGGTCAGGCGTATGTCTTCCGCGATTGGCCCTGAGGGAATAACAAAGCGTGTCCACGCCAAAATTGGCGCAGCAATCAGCAACGCATCAAAGTGGACGCCATTTTGTTCTATCACGCAGGATTCGCTGTTTGCCTCGATAGCTTCGACTAGCGAGTCGTAGGCGTCCAAGTCGGCCTTGAAAACATTGTCAAGCGCGGCGTCAATGGCGTCCTGATGATTACTCTTTAATAGTTTTTGTGACAGCGTGTCCAAACCACGCTCCCAAGTGCGTTCTTCCAGTCGGCTAGAAGCTTGTGCAATGGCATGGCTGAAGCCAATTAATCGCTGGCTGTCGGTAGAGAGTTTGGGATGAGGGCTTTTTGACGGACGACGCATGTGAAATTTCGTAGTAGTGAAACGGGAGGCATGTATTGTAGTGGATTAGCGCTGCATACATGCAATTACGTTCGCGAAAGCTGCGTTTTTTGTGGGTAGAACTAAATTTTTAAGATTGATTATCGAAGTAGCAGCGTAGGGTTAATTTAGGAGATCAACCTCACGGTACTTTTAATTCTGCAGTCATTTGTGCCGCATTCTTGCACTCATTGGCGAGTTGCTGACCTTTCTTGGTATCGAGCAAGATGCTTTTTGACGGTATGCCAATCCAGAGTAAGCCATATTTGCGGTTTTCAAAACGGTTTGCACCGGTAGTTGTTTCTATACGCCGGAGACGATGGATGCGTTTTTTCCAGGCCAGTCCAATATGATTTTCATCATCTGCATTCTGGTACATTGTTAATTTATTACCGAGTTCGCAATTGTATTCAGTTGCAAGAGCGCTCTTGGTATCCAGTTCCAGATCATCTTCGTCTATCGCTGCATTGGTAATTACAAGTGCAGATTTGGCTTTGGTTTTAGTATGCTTTACTCTGGCTTTGCTTGATTTCACATGTTCAGTTGCGGCAGCCAGTGCCTGTGGTGCTACGAATGCAATACAGGAGATTGCTAGGAAAATTTTGGAATATGTCATTTTCATGGAGATGTCTCTTTTGACGTTATTTTAGCTACAGCTTTGTCTGATTAATTGGGGATTCATCTTGCAATAAGACTCTAGCCCAATCCGGTATCGTCATTCCATTTATTTTTGTGCGCCGTAAAATAGTCCAATAATAGCGGTAGCTGGCGCGATCATGCAGCACGCCATTATGCTGTATTGGTCCCCATTGTGCGTTTCTGGCTGCGGCGATGATGAGCGCGGCTTGATTGATTTCGTCACTCGATGGTGACATTGCATCGAAAATGGGTTTGATCTGATTCGGATGGATGCTCCACATCCTCGTGTAACCAAACTCTGCCTCGGCCTGTGTAGCATCGTTGGCAACAATCGCCATATCCTTGATATTTGTGGTGACATTGTGCGAAGGCACCTTGCCGTGCGCATGACAGGCAGCAGCAATCTCAAGTTTGGCGCGTACTACCAATCCATGTGTGAATTGGGCTGGTGAGTGCATCGCATTGGCTGGAATGGCACCATAATGCCCCGACACAAAATCCATGATGCCGAATGACAAACACTCTACCTGCGGCAGCGCCGCAATTGCCTGGACATCGGCCAGGGCGCCCTGGGTTTCAATCAGCATATGCACTGGCAACGCGTCGCGACCAGCTTGTTGCGCATGTTGGTTGATGAGCGCGAGGGCATGGATGGCGTCTTTTATGCCGTTAATTTTTGGCACGACTAAGTAGGCTAATCGCATGGCTGCGCTTTGGCAGAGAAAGGCGATTTCCTGTTTGAAAAACGGGTGGTTGCAATCGTGAATTCGGGCACCGATTCTGCCGAAACGGTTTTCTTCAATATTGATGACTGAAGCGATCAGTTGTGCGTGAGATATTTCGTTGCCGGCTGTGGCACCGTCTTCTGCATCAAGCGTGATGTCAAAAATCGGGCCAAGTTTTTGCTGGAGTGCGACCGACTTATGCATCAGCTTTTCGGAGCCGGCATAATGATCGCAAACAGGTAATGAAATCGGTTGATATCTGCCTTGAAACAAGGCTTCAGAGGGATGCATACCCAGTATACCTGTATTTTCTGAATTATCTTGGGCAAGCGAATGTGCTGTTGAACAGCCGCCTCGCTCGCCCATTCAATGCAAGGTTTTAGCCTAGCAAGTGCTTCACACCATCGCGCTCTTCGAGCAATTCATTGAGTGTCACATTGATGCGTTCACGTGAAAATTCATCAACTTCCAGACCCTGAACAATTTTGTATTCGCCATTTTCAGTCGTGACCGGAAAACCGAAGATCGTGCCTTCTGGAATTTCGTAGGAGCCGTCTGAGGGAATACCCATCGTAGTCCATTTGCCATTAGTACCGAGAACCCAGTCATGCACATGGTCGATAGCCGCATTAGCTGCTGACGCTGCCGATGATAATCCGCGTGCTTCAATGATAGCTGCGCCACGCTTGCCTACTGTTGGCAGGAATACATCCTTGTTCCATGTCTGGTCGTTGATCATGTCCTTGACGGACTGGCCGTCAATAGTCGCATAACGATAATCTGCATACATAGTTGGGGAGTGGTTGCCCCAGACGAACAATTTTTCAATTGAAGTCACTGGTTTATTGGTTTTTGCTGCGATTTGCGACAATGCGCGGTTGTGATCCAGGCGCAGCATAGCGGTAAAGTTTTTCGCGGGCAGGCCAGGAGCTGATTTCATCGCGATGTAAGCATTGGTATTGGCTGGATTACCGACTACCAACACTTTTACATTGCGGGACGCAACTGCGTCGAGTGCTTTGCCTTGTACTGTGAAAATCTGCGCATTGGCTTCCAGCAAGTCCTTGCGTTCCATACCTGGACCACGTGGACGCGCACCAACCAGCAATGCAACATCAATATCCTTAAATGCTGTCATTGGGTCTGCATGTGCAGTCATGCCAGCTAGCAACGGAAAGGCGCAATCATCGATTTCCATCATGACGCCCTTGAGCGCCTGTTGTGCTTTTTCGTTAGGAATTTCGAGCAATTGCAAAATAACCGGTTGGTCTTTGCCCAGCATGTCGCCATTGGCAATGCGAAATAATAGGGAATAACCGATTTGACCGGCGGCGCCAGTCACAGCAACACGCATAGGGGCTTTAGTCATGTTTAATCTCCAGTAAGGGAATAAATTAATTCAAAGAAACCGTAATTTATGTTCGATAGCTACAATGATAACGCTGAGAAACATTCGAGCCAGCTGGTATACATACCAGTAACAAGGATTTTTACAATCAGGCGTATGATAATCTATATTGCGACTCTGGCATGTATCGAACGCAAGAACAATTCAAAATGAAGTTTAGGGGTGCTATTCTTGTGTGTCAATAAATATCTTATGTCTTATATAAGATATAAGATATTTATTTTGCTGGACGGCACGGGGTGATTTATGGTGAAATCACAGCTTATGAACCCTGTCTTCTCTAATTTGAATAATAACAATGCCATCTCAAATGCGGGGACAGTATCGCCTTTTTCCGGCAATCCACCGACGTTTAGTCCGCTCTACCGGCAAATAAAATCACGTATTACGCAAAGCCTACAGAGTGGTGAATGGAAGCCCGGGGAGTTGATTCCAAGTGAAATGGAATTAGCCAATCGTTTTAAGGTGAGTCAAGGTACTGTGCGCAAAGCAATTGATGAGCTAGCTAGTGAAAATCTGGTTATGCGTCGTCAAGGGAAGGGTACATTTGTTTCGTCGCATCATGAAGCACGGGCTCAATATCGTTTTCTGCGGTTGATGCCGGATGTCGGCGCGCCGCGTCCTGCGGATAATAAAATTATTGAAATCAAGAGATTGCGTGCGCCGGCAGAAGTAGCCCGTCTGTTGGATATGAAATCGGGAGATTCGGTGGTATTTATCAAGCGTATCCAATCTTTTGATCAAGTTCCCACCATTATTGAAGAACTCTGGCTACCCGGTTTGATTTTCAAGGGGCTGACAGCAGAGCGCTTAATGGAATACAAAGGACCAATGTACGGGCTCTTTGAAACTGAATTTGGTACCAGAATGATACGTGCAACGGAAAAAATTCGTGCTATTCCTGCGAGTAAAGAGGTGGCTGAGTTACTAGAAGTCGCCACCAATGAGCCATTATTGAGTGTGGAGCGCGTTTCTTTTACTTATGGTGATAAACCGGTTGAAGTCCGACGTGCTTTGTATTCGACTAGTCAGCATTATTATCAAAATGATTTGAGTTAGTCTTGGCTTAACACCAAGCTGAGTGGTGATGTGTTCCAAAATTGGATTACATTGCTCATTATCAATGGGTTTGCTTTTTTACTTGCAGTGCACAATTTTTATTTGAGTGCTGTGAAAAATAGGCGAAAATAGCAATATTATTTTTAGTTAACGCAAAAAAGGACACCTTATGTCAGAAGCGATAAATGGGGCTGTAAAAAAGGAGCGTCCGGAGTTCCGGAATATTCATTTGACGGACATCGCACGATATCGCATGCCATTGGCAGCGTTTGTGTCTGTTTTGCATCGTGTAAGTGGACTTTTCATTTTTTTGCTACTGCCTTTTATTTTATATTTATTGAGTAGCAGTCTCACTTCCGAAATTACTTTTGATTACTTGAAAGGTTTTACTTCAGGTTGGTTTGTGAAGTTGGTCATTCTTGCACTATCTTGGTCTTATTTGCATCATTTTTGTGCCGGTATTCGTCACGTGATCATGGATACTCATGTAGGCCTTGATAAGGATTCTGCGCGTAAGTCTGCTGTGAGTGTTTTGGTGGTTAGTCTGCTTCTGGCTGCGCTGGTTGCATTGAAACTGTTTGGAGTTTTTTAAATGGCAAAAAATAATATTGGGCCGAGGCGTTTGGTTGTAGGAGCGCATTACGGCTGGAAAGATTGGCTAGTGCAGCGCGTAACCGCAGTTATTATGGCGATTTATACCGTTATTTTACTAGTAAGTTTTTTAACAGCTAGTAGTTTTAGCTACGAAAGTTGGGCGGGACTGTTTGCAAATCAGTGGTTTAAGTTAGCTACTTTTGTAACTTTCCTTGCGCTTTTTTATCATGCTTGGGTGGGTGTGCGTAATATCTTTATGGATTACGTCAAGCCGGTTTCGATCCGGATAGCATTACAAGTTGCCACACTCCTGTGGCTGATTGGTTGTGCTGGTTGGTCGGCACAGATTCTCTGGAGAGTGTAATCGTGGCAGCAATTAAATCTGCAATTCCTGTTCGTCGCTTTGATGCGATTATCGTTGGCGCCGGCGGTTCTGGCATGCGTGCTTCGCTGCAAATGGCTGAGGCTGGCTTGAACGTGGCAGTATTATCTAAAGTATTTCCTACCCGTTCGCATACAGTTGCCGCACAAGGCGGCATCGGTGCGTCGCTTGGCAACATGGCTGAGGATAGTTGGTACTGGCACATGTTTGATACAGTCAAAGGTGGCGATTACCTGGGTGACCAGGATGCCATCGAGTTTATGTGCCGTGAAGCACCAAAAGTCGTTTATGAGCTTGAGCATTTCGGCATGCCTTTTGACCGTAATCCGGATGGCACAATTTATCAGCGCCCATTTGGTGGTCATACCGCTAATTTTGGTGAAAAAGCGGTGCAGCGTGCTTGCGCTGCTGCTGATCGTACTGGTCATGCTCTGTTGCATACACTTTACCAGCGCAATGTACGCGCTAAAACGCATTTCTTCGTTGAATGGATGGCGATTGATTTGATCCGCGATGCCGACGGTGATGTGCTCGGCGTGGTAGCGCTGGAAATGGAAACCGGTGAGGTAATGCTGCTGGAAGCCAAGACAACGGTTTTTGCAACAGGTGGTGCTGGACGCATCTGGGCCTCGTCAACCAACGCTTATATCAATACCGGGGATGGCCTCGGGATGACAGCACGTGCTGGCCTGCCTCTGGAGGATATGGAATTTTGGCAATTTCATCCGACTGGCGTTGCTGGAGCGGGTGTACTGATTACTGAAGGCGTGCGCGGTGAAGGTGGTATTCTGGTCAATAGTGAGGGCGAGCGCTTTATGGAGCGTTATGCGCCGCAGTACAAGGATCTGGCTCCACGTGATTTCGTTTCGCGTTCAATGGATCAGGAAATCAAGGAAGGTCGCGGCTGTGGCCCAAACAAAGACTATATCCATCTGGATCTGCGTCACATCGGTGCGGATACCATCACCAAACGGCTACCTTCCATCCTTGAAATTGGTCATAAATTCGCCAACGTAGATGCAACCAAAGAGCCGATTCCAGTAGTACCTACCGCGCATTATCAAATGGGTGGGATTCCGGTGAATATCCATGGTCAGGTGGTGGCGCCCAAAGATGGCAACCCAAATGCGGTTGTCAACGGTATGTATGCGATTGGCGAATGCGCCTGCGTATCTGTGCATGGTGCAAACCGGCTCGGTACCAATTCTCTGCTCGACATCGTTGTATTCGGTCGCGCAGCAGGCAATCACCTAGTGCAAAGCAATTTGAAGGAAAAAGAGCACAAACCGCTGCCGGCGGATGCCGCTGATTTAGCACTGTCGCGTTTGAACAAGCTCGAAACCAGCACAGGTACAGAGCGTGTGCAGAATGTTGCGAATGATATTCGGTCAGCAATGCAGCAATATTGTGGCGTATTCCGTACCGACGAGTTGCTGCAAAACGGTTACAAGAAAATCATGGAGCTCGATGAGCGTCGCAAGCATGTATCGTTCAAGGATAAGTCTCAGGTATTTAACACCGCACGGGTTGAAGCACTGGAACTAGACAATCTGATCGAAACGGCGAAAGCAACCATTACATCTGCGGTCGCACGCAAGGAATCGCGTGGTGCACATGCACATCGTGAATACGAGAAACGTGACGATGAAAACTGGATGAAACACACGCTGTGGTTCTCGGAAGGCAATCGACTCGATTACAAACCGGTTACCACCAAGCCGCTGACAGTTGATTCCTTTGCGCCTAAAGCGCGCACTTTCTAACAAGGTAATAATATGGCACGTACTCTCAAATTTCAGATTTACCGCTACGATCCAGACAAGGACGCCAAGCCTTACATGCAAGACTTGACGGTTGAATTGCAGGATACCGACAGGATGCTGCTGGATGCATTGGTTCGCATTAAAGCCGATGTAGATGATTCGCTCGCTTTGCGCCGATCCTGCCGCGAAGGTGTGTGCGGCTCGGATGCCATGAATATTAATGGTAAAAATGGCTTGGCTTGTACTACTAACTTGAATGAATTGAAAGAGCCGATCGTATTGCGTCCTTTGCCAGGTTTGCCTGTCATCCGCGATTTGATCGTCGATATGACGCAATTTTTCAAACAATACGATTCGATCAAGCCGTTTTTGATTAACGATACCATTCCTCCTGAAAAAGAACGCCTGCAATCACCAGATGAGCGCGAAGAGTTGGATGGCCTGTACGAGTGTATTTTGTGCGCATGCTGCTCGACTTCATGCCCTTCATTCTGGTGGAATCCTGATAAATTTGTCGGACCTGCTGGTTTGCTCCAGGCGTACCGTTTCATCGCGGACACGCGCGATCAAGCCACTGCTGAGCGTCTTGACAATCTGGAAGATCCATACCGACTGTTCCGTTGTCATTCGATCATGAATTGTGTGGATGTCTGTCCAAAAGGACTCAATCCAAACAAGGCAATCGGCAAGATCAAGGAAATGCTGGTTCGACGCGGCGTTTAAACGTAGGTAAGTGTGTAGGTAAATTGGCATGCAAAAGTAAGGGTGGAAGTGCATATCACTTCCACACTTTTTGCGTGATATCGTAATGAAATCGTTTTAGGTTTCAAGTATCGCAATAAATGGTGTTTTATTATGTCTATCACTCATCAGGCAGATCCAAAAAAACGTGCTCGCCTTCGCTGGAGATCACGGCGCGGATTGCTAGAAAATGATTTAATTTTGTCGCGCTTTCTTGATGCCCAAGAGACTGCTTTGACAGATGATGAGGTTGATGCATTTACCCGATTGTTAGAACTTTCGGATAATGCATTAATGGATATGATAATGGGTCGCAACGAACCGTCTGGTGATCTGGATCTTCCCAGAGTCCATGCAATTTTGAAAAAAATTCGCACCGCTTGATTGATGTGTCGTTTCGGTTTTGACTAACGACTGACCTTTTAAACTAAAGAAAGATATATGACTACTATTTCAACAAATAAAGCCACACTATCATTTTCTGATGGCTCACCATCGCTGGAAATGCCAATTTACGAAGGTACGATTGGCCCTGATGTAATTGACATCCGTAAGCTGTATGCGTCAACTGGAAAATTTACTTACGATCCAGGCTTCATGTCTACTGCGGCATGCAATTCTGCTATTACCTATATTGATGGTGACAAAGGTGAGTTGCTCTATCGGGGTTATCCAATTGAACAACTCGCTGTGAATTGTGACTTCCTTGAGACATGTTATTTATTGCTTAATAGCGAGTTACCTAGTGCAGCTGAGAAAGATAAATTCGTCTCGCTCGTAACCAACCATA
Organism: Burkholderiaceae bacterium; assembly: GCA_041736255.1. Lineage (GTDB taxonomy): Bacteria > Pseudomonadota > Gammaproteobacteria > Burkholderiales > Burkholderiaceae_D > AVCC01. Next base: position 9,015 of record JBGSTZ010000084.1, on the reverse strand, counting down.
CGATGGTTCACGATCAGATGCAATTCTTCTTCCGTGGATTTCGACGCGACGCGCATCCGATGTCGGTGTTGGTTGGAACGGTTGGTGCTCTGTCGTCGTTCTATCATGATTCGCTGGATATCAATGATCCGCATCAACGCGAGATTTCAGCTATACGCTTGATTGCGAAATTACCAACATTAGTGGCAATGGCATACAAATACAATGTTGGTCAGCCATTTGTCTATCCACGTAATGATTTGTCTTATAGTGCGAATTTCATGAATATGATGTTCTCTACGCCTTGCGCAGATTACAAAGTCAATGACGTGCTGGTGCGCGCTATGGATCGTATTTTGATTCTGCATGCAGATCATGAACAGAATGCTTCCACTTCAACCGTGCGACTAGCTGGTTCGTCAGGCGCCAATCCATTCGCGTGCATTGCTGCGGGTATCGCCTGTCTATGGGGCCCGGCGCACGGTGGTGCCAATGAGGCTGCCCTGAGCATGCTTGAAGAAATCGGCAGCGTTGATAATATTGGTGCCTTCATCAATAAGGTCAAGGACAAAAATTCCGGTGTGAAGCTTATGGGCTTTGGCCACCGCGTGTATAAGAATTTTGACCCCCGTGCAGTATTGATGCGTGAAACTTGCTACGAAGTTCTAGAGGCATTAGGACTGCAAAATGATCGTTTGTTCAAACTAGCAATGGCGTTGGAAAAAATTGCGCTGGAAGATGAATATTTTGTTTCACGCAAACTTTATCCGAACGTCGATTTTTACTCCGGTATCGTGCAACGGGCACTAGGCATTCCAGTTTCCTTGTTTACTGGGATTTTTGCTCTTGCCCGGACTGTTGGTTGGATTGCACAATGGAAAGAAATGATTTCTGATCCAGAGCAAAAGATTGGCCGTCCACGTCAATTGTTTGTCGGCGCAACACGGCGCGATGTGCCACCGATGAGTAGCCGAGGTTAACCTTTAAAAGCGAGCCAATCAGGCTCGCTTTTTGTTGTTGTGTTCAAGTATGAGTGATATGCTTGAAAAATTATGTGTAATACCACGTAGTGCAGCCCTTCCCCACAACTTGATGTGCGATCCGCTAACCGGTCAGGCCGTGTCGCGGAAGGTTAGATTAACCCGCTAATCTCGCGAAACGCGAAGAAAGGTGAGCAATATATGACGCAGCAATTCAGTGACAACTCCTACCTGTTTGGAGGCAATGCCCCGTATGTCGAAGAGTTATATGAGGCCTATTTAGATAATCCCGGGTCGGTGCCAGATAATTGGCGCACTTATTTTGATGCAATGCAGCATGTTCCTGCTGTAGACGGATCTAATAAACCCGACGTGGCCCATGCCTCTGTCATTGCATCCTTTGCCGAACGGGCAAAGCAGGGTCCAATAAGAACAGTAAGCGCCTCAATCGATGCCGATATGGGTCGTAAAAGTGTTGCTGTTGTGCAGTTGATAGCTGCGTATCGTTATATGGGCTCGCAGTGGGCTAATCTCGATCCGTTGCAACGACAAGAGCGCCCGGGAATTCCAGAGTTGGATCCCGTTTTTTACGGTTTTTCAGATGCTGATCAGGATATTTTATTTAATGTCAGCAATACCTATTTTGGTGTTGAAACTGCTTCCCTGCGTGACCTGATTAATTCCCTCCGCGACACCTATTGTCGATCTATCGGCGCTGAGTTCATGTATATCAGCGATCCTACCGAGAAGCGCTGGATTCAGCAAAAACTGGAATCGATCCGCTCCACTCCGAACTTCACTGCGGAAAAGAAAAAACATATTCTGGATCGACTGACTGCTGCTGAAGGTCTAGAGCGGTATCTGCACACAAAATATGTCGGACAAAAACGCTTTTCACTGGAAGGCGGAGAGAGTTTTATCGCGTCAATTGATGAAACGATTCAGCGTGCCGGCGAGCGCGGCGTACAGGAAATAGTCATCGGTATGGCGCATCGCGGACGCCTCAACGTATTGGTTAATACACTTGGCAAGATGCCGGGAGAACTGTTCGCCGAGTTTGAGGGCAAGCACGGTGGAGAACTTCCTTCTGGCGACGTTAAGTATCACCAGGGTTTTTCGTCAGATATTACGACGCCGGGTGGCCCAGTACATCTTTCGCTGGCGTTCAATCCATCGCATCTTGAAATTGTCAATCCAGTGGTCGAGGGTTCAGTCAAGGCACGCATGGAGCGTCGTGGCGATAAGAATGGTGCACAGGTTCTACCTATTTTAGTGCATGGCGATGCCGCGTTTGCAGGGCAAGGCGTTGTAATGGAAACGCTTAATTTGGCCCAGACCCGTGGATATGGCACCGGTGGTACGGTCCATATTGTGATCAATAACCAAATCGGCTTCACTACTTCCGATCCGCGGGATTCCCGCTCCACACTGTACTGTTCCGATGTCGTCAAGATGATCGAGGCGCCGGTGCTGCATGTAAACGGCGATGATCCGGAGGCAGTGGTACTTGCAACGCAGATCGCTCTTGATTATCGACTTGAGTTCAGAAAAGATATTGTCGTCGATATTCTCTGCTACCGGAAATTGGGGCATAACGAACAAGATACGCCTGCATTGACACAGCCGCTGATGTACAAGAAGATTGGACAGCATCCCGGAACCCGCAAAATATATGCCGATAAACTGATTGCGCAAGGTGTTTTGCCTGCGGATGGCGGCGATGCAATGGTGATGGCATTTCGCGATGCAATGGATACTGGTCACCTTACGATCGATCCAGTTCTCACTAACTTCAAGAGGAAATATGCGGTTGACTGGATCCCATTTCTTAACCGTAAATGGACTGATGCAGCCGACACCGCTGTACCACTCGCTGAATTGAAGCGTCTTTCCGAGCGAATCACAGTTATTCCGGAAGGATTCAAGGCACACTCTCTGGTTGAGAAAGTACTGAACGACCGTGCCACGATGGGTCGGGGAGAGCTCAATCTGGACTGGGGCATGGGCGAGCACCTCGCTTACGCATCTTTGGTGTCATCAGGATATGCGATTCGTTTAACTGGACAGGATGTCGGGCGCGGCACTTTCGTTCATCGTCATGCGGTATTGCATGACCAAAAACGTGAACGCTGGGATGCTGGTACCTATATTCCACTAGAAAACGTGTCGGAAAATCAGGCTCCATTTGCAGTGATCGATTCCGTCCTTTCCGAAGAAGCTGTTCTTGCATTTGAATACGGATATTCAACGTCCGAGCCCAATACACTCACCATTTGGGAAGCGCAGTTTGGCGATTTTGCCAATGGCGCACAAGTGGTTATCGATCAATTCATCAGTTCTGGTGAAGAGAAATGGGGTCGTGCATGCGGCTTGGTTATGATGTTGCCACATGGCTACGAAGGGCAGGGGGCAGAACACTCGTCAGCACGCATTGAACGTTACTTGCAATTATGCGCAGATAACAATATGCAGGTGGTGCAACCGACTACCTCAGCGCAGATTTTCCATCTGTTGCGGCGCCAGATGATCCGCTTGTTCCGCAAACCTTTGATCATCATGACACCGAAATCCTTGTTGCGTAACAAGGATGCAGGTTCACCATTATCCGATTTGGCCAAAGGACAATTCCAAACCGTTATTGGCGAAATGGACGATTCTATCGATGCGAAAAAGGTCAAGCGTATTATTGCTTGTTCTGGCAAGGTCTATTATGACTTGGTTAATTCGCGCAAGGAGCGTGGGCAGATGGACGTAGCCATCATCCGCGTGGAACAACTTTATCCTTTCCCACACAAGGCATTTGCGAATGAATTGAAAAAATTCCCGAACTTTAATGAGCTGGTATGGGCACAGGATGAGCCGCAAAATCAGGGGGCATGGTTCCAGATTGAGCACAATATTTTTGAAAATCTGGGAGATGGGCAGAAGCTTGCCTATGCTGGTCGCGCTGCAAGCGCAGCACCTGCGGTTGGTTATTATGACAAGCACTATGCCCAGCAAAAAGCATTGCTGGATACCGCCTTTTCGAAACTTAAAGGTTTTGTACTAACAAAATAATAAGATGGTGGCGGGCGGAAGCGTCTGCGCCACTTGAGCAACCAGAAACGGAGATTTACATGGCAATTATTGAAGTTAAAGTTCCACAACTATCGGAATCCGTCGCAGAAGCGACCTTGCTGCAATGGCATAAAAAAGAAGGCGAGTCGGTTGGCCGCGATGAAAATTTGATCGACGTGGAAACTGATAAGGTAGTCCTCGAATTGCCAGCGCCAGCAGCAGGCATGATTACGCAGATTATCAAAGGTGATGGCACTACTGTTGTCGCTGGTGAAATCATTGCAATCATCGATACTGAAGCAGTTGCTAAAACGAGCCCTGCAGAAGAGTCAACTCCTCCGGTAGCAGCCTCTGCTGAAGCTGTAGTACAGGCATCAGCGCCCGCGTCCACTTCGGCCGCAGGTATTGCAATGCCGGCAGCCGCTAAAATGCTTGCCGACAACAATATGACTACTGCGCAAGTTGCCGGTACTGGCAAAGATGGCCGCGTTATCAAGGGCGATGTAATCAACGCACTGGCAGCTAAGCCTGCTGCTGTTGCGCCGTTGGCAGTCGCTACGGCCAAACCTGCCTTGCAGCAGGTAACTTCACCGATCGCACTGAACTTGGGTGACCGTGCTGAAGAGCGGGTTCCTATGAGCCGGTTGCGGGCCCGCATCGCTGAACGTTTGCTGCAATCCCAGCAGACAAATGCGATTCTGACCACATTCAATGAAGTCAATATGCAGCCGGTGATGGATTTGCGCACCAAATATAAGGACAAGTTCGAAAAAGAACATGGCGTCAAGCTGGGTTTCATGTCGTTCTTCGTCAAGGCGGCTGTGGCAGCCCTGAAAAAATATCCGATCATCAACGCCTCCATTGACGGCAATGATGTTGTATATCATGGCTACTTCGACATCGGTATTGCAGTGGGTTCGCCGCGCGGTTTGGTAGTGCCGATCCTGCGCAATGTCGATCAAATGTCTATCGCAGAGATTGAAAAGAAAATTGTCGAATACGGCCAGAAAGCCAAAGAAGGCAAGCTGACACTGGATGATCTGACGGGCGGTACTTTCACTATTTCAAATGGCGGTACTTTTGGTTCGATGCTATCGACCCCGATAATCAATCCACCACAAGCGGCTATTCTCGGCGTGCATGCTACCAAGGATCGCGCAGTAGTTGAAAACGGTCAGATCGTGATTCGTCCGATGAACTATCTTGCGATGTCTTATGATCACCGCCTCATTGATGGCCGCGAGGCTGTATTGGGCTTGGTTGCGATGAAAGATGCACTGGAAGATCCTGCACGTTTGTTGCTGGATATCTAACCGTACTTAGCGAAAAGACACAATGCCTGCAAAGAACATCTTTGTAAGCTTGTGTTTTTTTGCATTAACAGGATTTGATTATGTCGAAAAATTTTGATGTTGTTGTTATTGGCGGCGGCCCTGGTGGCTATATTGCAGCAATCCGCGCTGCGCAACTGGGTTTTACGGTTGCATGTATTGATGACTGGAAAAACGCCAAGGGCGGCCCGGCACCTGGTGGAACTTGCACTAATGTCGGTTGCATCCCATCCAAAGCGTTACTGCAATCGTCTGAAAATTATGAACATGCGGGGCACGCGTTTGCCGATCATGGGATTGAAGTCAAGGGCCTGAGTTTCAACGTCGGCCAAATGCTGGCGCGCAAAGATGGCATTGTTAAACAAAATAACGATGGCATTCTCTACTTGCTGAAAAAGAATAAAGTTACGTTTTTTCACGGCCACGGTTCTTTTGTCAAAAACGATGCCAGTGCTTATACGCTTAAGGTTGCCGGCGCCAGTGAAGAAACATTGACCGCCAAACACGTTATCATCGCCACCGGATCGAATGCGCGCGCATTGCCGGGAGCTGATTTCGATGAAAAACTGATTCTTTCGAATACCGGTGCTCTGGCAATCGAGGCGACACCAAAAAAACTTGGCGTTATCGGTGCTGGCGTGATCGGCTTGGAAATGGGTAGCGTCTGGCGTCGCCTGGGTGCTGAAGTTACGGTACTCGAAGCTCTGCCCGCCTTTCTCGGTGCGGTAGATGAGCAGATCGCCAAAGAAGCGCACAAACTTTTTGCAAAGCAGGGATTGAACGTCCATCTGGGCGTAAAAATCGGCACTATCACTGTTGGCAAGAAAGATGTATCTGTTGCTTACACGGACGACAAGGGCAATGCGCAAGAGGCTGTTTTCGATAAGCTGATCATCTCTATTGGTCGGGTGCCGAACACTAATGGCTTGAATATTGAATCCGTTGGCTTGCAACTCGACGAGCGCGGTTTTGTTACCGTCGACGCTGACTGCAAAACCAATTTGCCGAATGTTTGGGCGGTTGGTGACGTGGTACGCGGACCAATGTTGGCGCACAAGGCAGAAGAAGAGGGCGTTGCTGTCGCTGAACGCATAGCCGGTCAGCATGGTCATGTCAACTTCAATACGATTCCTTGGGTTATTTACACTTCACCTGAAATTGCCTGGGTTGGCAAAACTGAGCAGCAACTGAAGGCCGAAGGCATCGCCTATAAGGCTGGCACTTTCCCGTTCCTGGCCAACGGTCGCGCACGCGCTCTTGGCGATACTGCTGGCATGGTCAAGTTCCTAGCCGATGCCAAATCCGATGAAATCTTGGGCGTGCATATCATCGGTCCAATGGCTTCCGAATTGATCGCCGAGGCTGTGGTGGCAATGGAATTCCGTGCTTCTGCGGAAGATATTGGTCGTATTTGTCATGCCCATCCATCCCTGTCCGAGGCCACCAAAGAAGCGGCGCTAGCAGTAGATAAGCGCGCACTCAACTTTTAAGGAGACTGTCATGCGTCATTTGACTCTAATATTGCCACTATCAGTTGCTCTCGCTGGCTGTGCAACATCCGGGCCAAGTGACGGTAATATTCTGATTGAGACTGCGGTGCAAGGTCGTTTATTGACGGGCGTCGCTTGCACAGTTTCAAGTAATACAGGAAGTTGGAAAGTAATTACGCCCGCCACTGTAAATCCTGGTCGCGCCTATGGCGACTTGCATGTGTTGTGCAGCCAGCCGGGTTATCGCACCGCAGAAGTGGTGTACCCGGCGATGGCAGTGGGTGGCAGCGGCTCTAGCGTCGGCTTGGGCTTGGGCGGTGGTGGCGGCAATGTTGGTTTTGGGGTCGGTTTGAATTTCCCATTTCGCTCTGGTAGCGCTGCAGCTTATCCGTCACGCATCACAGTCGAGTTGAAACCTCTTTAATCTTCTGTGTTGGATTGATTTTCAGTTGCTTTCACTTTTTGATTTTATTAATTTACATCCTGATTAGTTACCAACCTCAGATGAACGCTAATTTCTGTAGAATTTCATTAAAGCAATTAATCTCGTCGTTTGTAATGCATTGACTTTATTACTTATTTCATCGTGACATTACCCAAAAACAACATGAATTTTTCACGTCTGAGGTTGGGAACTAATCAGGATTTACATTGGAGTATATTAATAAATACTGCTTTTCACGCATACATGTATTGCGTTTATCAAAATGCATATTGCAGTATGTATGTATTTATTGTAAGGCGCCATGGAAGTGGATCGCTGCAAAATTAATATCAATTAATGCCAAATTTCCGCCATATCAGATCCACGTCGACTGACGCTGGAGGTCTGTTTTATGGCTGAATAAAACACAACGCGCCTGACATAAAGGCGCTCGTATGGAAGCAAACGAATGCGAATGAACGTCCAGCAGTATTACGAGCATGCGCTGTCAGAGCGCGGCTTCACATCGGATGAAGCCCAGCGCCGCGCAATAGCGCGCCTGCAGCAAAGCTTTGACGAATGGGTTGCATTCAAGTCCAAGCGTTCCAGCAAGATAAAGCGCCTGATCAACCGGCCGCAGATGCCGCGCGGACTGTATATGTGGGGCGGCGTCGGACGCGGTAAATCATTTTTGATGGATAGCTTTTATTCGGTGGTGCCGGTGGTGCGCAAAACGCGGGTGCATTTCCATGAATTCATGCGTGACGTGCATCGCCAGCTTGATGCACACAAGGGCGTGGCCAACCCGCTGGACGAAGTGGCGCTTCGGATTTCTAAAAAATACCGATTGATCTGTTTCGATGAGTTTCATGTGTCCGATATCGCCGATGCAATGATTCTGTATAACCTGATGCGAGCGCTGTTTGCAAATGGCGTATCGTTCATTATGACTTCCAACTACGCGCCGGATACGCTCTATCCGGACGGCTTGCATCGCGATCGGATGTTGCCTACCATCGCCCTGATCAAGCAAAACATGGACGTAATGAATGTCGATACCGGCCTGGATTACCGCAAGCGTGCGATGGAACAAGTGGCGTCTTACCATACCCCGCTGGGTGCCGTGGCCGATAAAGCGCTACGTGATGCCTATGCCGGCATCGCCGATATCGCCGACGAAGACACGTGCATTCGGATTGAATCGCGCGAGATCAGGGCTTTGCGTCGCGCCGGCGGCGTAGCGTGGTTTGATTTTTCGACCTTGTGTGGCGGGCCGCGTTCGCAAAACGATTACCTGGAAATTTCCAGCCGTTTTCACACCATTATCCTGTCCGGCATACCGTGTCTTTCGGCCTCAATGTCATCGGAAGCGCGGCGCTTTACATGGCTCATCGATGTATTTTATGACAATAAGATAAAACTGATCATGTCCGCTGAGGTCGCGCCTGAAGAGCTTTACACGGCAGGTATTCTGGCCAATGAATTTCATCGTACCGTTTCTCGCATTATTGAGATGCAGTCGCGCGAGTATATGCAGTCCGAGCGACGTGATACTTTAATGGGGCTGGTGTAATCCGCATGCATTGTCTTTTAAATATATATGTCTATGTTACTAACTGATGTTACGCAGGCCTCAGTATAAATTGTTAATCTGTTGAAATGAAAAAAGCTGAACTTGAGTTGTACACGGATTATTTGATAAGTACATTTGGACGGGCGACAGCGACAGGGTTGTCTGCGATGGTTGATGGGGA
>JBGSTZ010000048.1:0-62690 GCA_041736255.1 Burkholderiaceae bacterium | reverse complement strand
CCGAAACGGCACTGGCGCTCGGCATGCAGCGCAGCTTGCGCCAGCGCTGGCACGAGCGGCATCAGGGTTTCGTGGGCATGCAGGTTTCCGCCAGCGAATCGGCGGGCGCGATTGGCGGGGTTTCGAACTTCCTGGTCAAGGCGCTGCCTTCGATGCAGATGGCGCTGGGCATCTATCTGGCGATTGAAGGATTGATCACCGGCGGTATGGTGATTGCGGCCACCTTTCTGATTTCCAAGTCGATCGCACCTATTCAAAAGGTGCTTGGCAGTTGGAAGGATATTTCGAACGCCCGGCAGGCTTACGAAAGGCTCAACAGCCTGTTTGCCGAAGACGATGTCCAGGGGCAGCGGATGGAATTGCCGCCGCCGATCGGCAACCTTAGCGTATCCGATATGGCGGCGCAGCCGGCATCCTCAGCGCGTCCGGTGCTGAGCGGGATCAATTTCAGCCTCGCGGCGGGCCAGGTGCTGGCGGTTGTCGGACCCAGCGCGGCCGGCAAGTCTTCGCTGGTAAAAAGCCTGGTCGGCGTCTGGCGCCCCAGCAGTGGCTCGGTCAGGCTCGACGGCGCGGAAATATCGGATTGGGCGCAGGACAACCTCGGGCGCTACATCGGCTACGTGCCGCAGGATATCGAGTTCTTCGAAGGCACGATCGCGGAAAACGTGGCCCGCCTGGGTGAAGTCGATTCGGAACAAGTCGTCAAGGCCGCAACCATGGCGGGGATGCATGAAACCATTCTGGCCTATCCGCAAGGCTACGACACCAAGCTGGGGGAAACCGGTTTCGTGCTGACCGGCGGCCAGAAGCAGCGCCTTGCGATTGCCCGCGCCATTTACGGCGACCCTTGCTATGTCGTGATGGATGAGCCGAATGCGAGCCTGGACGAAGTCGGCGAACGCTGCCTGATCCAGACCGTGCGAAACCTCAAGGCAGCCGGTGCGACCGTGATATTCACTACGCACCGGCCGGAACTGGTCAGTGTTGCGGATTATCTGCTGGTGTTGACGGCAGGCAAGCAGATCAGCTTCGGTTCCGTCCCCGACATGCTCGCGGCGGCGCGCAAGCTGCGCGAAGCGAAGCAGCCGCAGGCAGCGCCCCAACATGGCGCTGGACAGCAGGCGAATCAGCAGACGAATCAACAGACAGCACAGCAGTCTGCAGCAACAGGATTGACCCCGATGACAGGAACCGCAGCATGAAAGCCCATTCTCAGCATCCGCATGGATCGGCAGCGGCAGCGCCTGCGGTTGTGCCAATCCCGAAGAAAAAATTTTCCAGTCTGAGCGGAAGTCTTAATCCCTACGATCCGGACAAATTGCAGCGCGACGGCATCGAGCCGATCAGAATCGAAGAGTCGCACGTCAAGAGCCGCGCGGCGGGCATGATCATGCTCGCCTTCGTCGGGTTCTTGGCATGGGCCGTGTTGGCGCCGATCGATTCGGGCGCCAACGTCAGCGGAACGGTGGTCGTCATGGGGAACCGCAAAGCCGTGCAGCATCCTTCCGGCGGCGTGGTCGAGGAACTTTTCGTGCGCGAAGGCGCCACGGTGCGCCAGGGCGATGTGTTGATCAAGCTAAACCGGCTCAGCATCGATGCCGCGCTCAACAGTACGGAGCTCGATTACATCAATGTCGTTGCGGCCGAAAGCCGGCTGGTATCCGAGCGCGGAAACCTGCGCAGCATTGCCTGGCTTCCCGAATTCGCAGAGCAGTCGACCGGCCAGCAGGCGGAACTGCTGGCGGATGCGCGGGTGGATGCAGCCAAGCGCCAGCAAACCCGGCTTTTCCTGTCGCGCAAGGAGGAAATTGAGGGCCAGCTCAGGATCCTGCGCGAGCAGGTAGCCGGGCTGGCGTCGCAGTCCGCCGAGCTGCAAAAAATCATTGTCGCCCGGCGCGAACAGCTTTCGATCATGGCGGTGGAAGTGAAGAACAATAATGATCTGGCCGCCGAAGGTTTCGTGCCACGCAGCCGGGCCAACGAAGTGGAACGCGCCCGCAGCGACATTCTGGCGAGTATCGCGGCTACCGCTTCCGAACTCGGCAAAACACATTCCAGCATCGCCGCCACCCGGCTACAGCTGCTCCAGACTGTGACGGTCTACCGGCGCGACCTGGAAACCCAGCTGGCGGAGACTCAAAAGCTGCGCGGCGCGCTGCGCGCCAAGGTCGATTCGTTCAAGTTCGACCTGAGCCTGACCGAACTGCGTGCACCCGCTACTGGCACGGTGGTGGGCTTGAAAGCGAACACCGTGGGCGGCGTGGTGCAGGGCGGGGTGGTGCTGATGGAAATCGTCCCCAGCGCAGGCAAGCTGGTGGTCGAAGCGCAGGTGCCGCCGAACATGATCGATAAGGTCAAGGTGGGGCTCGAAGCCGACCTGCGTTTCAGTGCATTCAATGTCAATACCACACCGGTCATTCCCGGCCGGATCAGGATGGTGGGCGCCGACCGCCTGCCGGCAACCAGTAAGGAGCAACCGTTCGAATATTATCTGGTGCAGATAGAAACCACGCGCGAAGGCTACAAGCTGCTGGGCGATAGCACGGTCCAGGCCGGCATGCCGGTCGACGTCGTGATCAAGACCGGGGAGCGCAGCTTCATGAGTTACCTGCTCAAGCCGCTATCCGACCGTTTCGCCAAGTCTTTCAAAGAGAGTTGAGCGATGACGATGCGAACCCAAAACAGAATCCGGAAGCCATTATTGTCATTGTGCATGATGGCCGCTTGTCTGCTGGCCGCGGCCGGGCTGGCCGACGCAGCCGACGGCGAGCTGGTCGAAAATTTCGAACGTGCGAAACGTTACGAGCCGCTGTTCCAGTCGGCACGGGCGGAACGCGAAGTAGGCATCGTTTCTTCCCGGGTATCGCGCGCTGCGCTGTATCCGGAGCTGCGGCTGAACTCGGCACAGATGGAAACGGAAAACGCAGTACGGACCACGGTATCGCTCATCCAGCCGCTCATCAGCGCCGACCGCTATGCCACCTTCAAGGAAGGCGAGCCGCGCGCGCTGCTCGCCGACGCCACCTATCAGGTGCGCGAACAGGAGCTGGCGCAACGCTATTTCAAGGCCGTGTCGGAACTGGTGCGTACACGCGAAAGCCTGATTTTCAACCAGGCCAAGCTTGACGCGTTCGATCAACAGGCCCGGTCGGCGAAGCGCACGTTCGAGCTAGGAGCCGGCACCATCACCGATCTGCGCGACGCTCAGGTGCGGCTGGACCAGGCCCGCGCCACCGACGTTACCCTGCGCGCAGGACTAGCCGCCGCCCAGCGTCAGTTCGCGTCGATCACCGGCGCTATGCCCGACGCCGATGCCTTTGTGCTGGTGCGAAAACAGCCGGCCGTATTGCTGCCGCCGCACGACGATGCCCTGGCCCGCGTGGTGCAGGATAATCCGCAAGTGGTAGCGGCCCGCCAAAATGAACGGCTGGCCGAGCTTGCGGTCACGCGCGCCAAAGGCGCTTTTCTGCCCACGGTAAATGCGGTCGCAACCCGGTCGCAGGCGTCCAGTTTGTCCAATAATTACGTTGGCCTGCAATTGTCCTTGCCCTTGCAAGTAGGCAATTTTTACCAGATATCGGGTGCGCTGGCAAACGCGGAACGCTTTAGCGAGCAGACCAGGGATGTCGAACAGAGCGCCAGGCTGGAGGCTGAACGGCTGCGGGAACTGGTTGCAGCGGGGCAAGCGGAAATCGCCATCCGGCTGGAAGGCATCGGATCGGCCGAACTCAGCGTCGAAGCGACCGAAAAGAGTTTCCGTGGCGGCGTGCGCAACAAGCTCGACGTGATCAACAGCATCCAGACGCTATACCAGACCAAGGATGAATATTTGACCGCGGTGCTGACGCTGGCCGACAATCTGCTGAACCTGCATATTCAACTGGCTACGCCCATTCCCGAATCGTTGCAGCAGATCGAGTCGATCATGTTCACGCCGGCTTGAGCCGTCGTGACGCCATAAGCAGCCGGCCGATCCGATCGCGCAGTTAAAAAAAGGCGAAAGACATTCGGAATGTCTTTCGCCTTTTTTATACTGCAAACTGTATATTTTAGTGCCGCATAATATATATGCGGTAAATGCAGTGTTTTTGACTATACTCCTGCTTTTATTTCGACTTGATGATTAGGATGCCGCGCCCATTTGCGATTGCTGATAATTTGGCAGGCCGACTTTTTCGATCAGGTCGATCTGCGTTTCCAGCCAGTCGATGTGCTCTTCGGTGTCGTCGAGGATCAGCAGCAGCAGGTCGCGCGAGACGTAATCGGCGGCGGTTTCGGCGATGGCAATGCCTTCCTTGACGGTTTTTTGCGCGCCATATTCCAGCGTCAGATCGCACTTCAGCATCTCGGGCGTGTTCTCGCCGATCATGATCTTGTGCATCAGCTGCACATTCGGCAAGCCGTCCAGCATCAGGATGCGGTCGATCAGCTTGTCGGCGTGCTTCATTTCGCCGATCGACTCTTCGTATTCCTTCTTGCCGAGTTTTTCCAGTCCCCAGTGCTTGTACATGCGGGCGTGCAGAAAATACTGGTTGATGGCGGTGAGTTCATTGGTAAGTTGCGCATTGAGCAACTTGATGACGTTTTTGTCGCCTTTCATGGGGGCCTTGTAAGTGATGGTGATGTGAAAGAAGCGGCTTGGCTGGCAACACGGCTGGCTAATGCCTGGGTGGACTTCGGATGATAACTGAGCAAACCTATTTTTACATCAAGCTTCGCATATCTCAATTGCTTGATTTTTTATTTGAGAATGGTTATCATTTGCGGTTCTTGATTTACATCAAGAATAAACAATGCCCGCCAGCCACTCTGTTTTTCGTCAGATAGCCAGCCACCAAGCATCAATCGGCCCACTATCTATCAGGAGAACATGCGTGAAATCCCCTTTCGCTCAGCAGTCGCTGGCGCACCCCGTTGCCACACACGATTCTTTTCGCTTACCTTTGCCCTCAAAAATCAGCACCCGCTCCCGTCCCGCCTTGTTGCCTTTGGGCGCGATGGTGGTCGCCATGGTTTTTCAGCTAGATGCGCACGCGCAAACGGCAACCGACACCGCCGTCAGCGCCCAAGGTGACGTCAAGGAAACCGTATTGCCCACCATCACGGTCAAAGAAGCACGTGACCGCGAAGCCAAGGGCTATCAGGGCGGCACCACCAGAATCGGAAAAACCGCCGAACTGCCGAAGGATATTCCGCAATCGGTGACGGTGATTTCCAGCCAATTGATGTTCGAGCGCGGCAACGATACGCTCAAGGAAGCGCTGCGCAATATCGCCGGCCTGACCTTCAATGCCGGCGAAGGCGGTCGCATCGGCGACAACATCAATATCCGCGGCTATTCGGCAGCGAATGATCTGTTTCTGGACAATATTCGCGACAATGCGCAATACAATCGCGATTTGTTCAATATCGAACAAGCCGACGTCCTGCGCGGTTCAGCCTCGATGCTATTTGGTCGCGGTTCTACTGGCGGCGTGGTTAATCAGGTCAGCAAAAGGCCTTTCCTGAGCGACCAGAGTGAAGCGCAAGTGACGGTGGGCAGCAATGATTACAAACGCGGCACACTGGATCTGAACAAGGTTGTGGGCGAAAACGCGGCGATACGCATCAACGCTATGAAGACCAAAGGCGGCAGTTTCCGCGATGGCGTCAGTACCGACCGGACAGGTTTGGCGATGGATTTCGATTGGGGCATTGGCACCAGAGATGCATTCAGCTTGTCGTATATGCATTTGGAATACGACGACACGCCTGATATGGGTGTCCCTTGGTATAACAATCGGGCATTGGCGGTACCGGTCAACCGCTTTTATGGGCGTGCGTCCGATTACCAGCGCGACAAAGCTGATGTTGCCACCGCACGCTGGGTACACACAATGGATAAAGATACCAGCCTGACGACGGTAGTGCGCGCAAGTAAAGTGGCGCGCGATTTGCACGGATCGCAACCGGCGCTGGGCACGCTGGATAATGGCGCGTGGAGCGATTCCACTGTGATTGATCGCCGCAATCAGTGGCGCGGCGGCGAAGACAAGAGTTACACATTGCAGAGCGATTTTGTCACCAAGCTGGAAGCTGCTGGCTTCAATCACAATATCGTGGCGGGTGTGGAATATGTTCAGGAAGACGTGCAACGCTGGAGCTGGCTCAACGGTAGCGGCGGCAGAGCCGGCAGCATCATCGCAAATAGTGCCGGCAACACCATCGGCAACCCAAATCTTTCCACTGCATTGCCAGCTGGTTTCCTGGATTTACATCAGGAAAATCAACAGAAATTTACCGGTAAAAATCTCGGATTATATGCGCAAGATACGTTGGAACTGACCAAACACTGGAAGCTGCTGGGCGGTGCGCGCTTTGATAAATTCAGCGCAGACTCGACTACTTCTACCGCGTTTGTTCCGGTCGATTTCAATGTCTGGAGCTATCGTACCGGCCTGATTTATCAGCCGGTCGAGAATCACACTTACTACGTTTCTTACGGCACTTCGTTTAACCCATCGACCGAGTCATATACCGTTTCTTCGGCAACGGCCGATCTGCCTCCTGAAGAAAACCGCAATATTGAACTCGGCGGAAAATGGGATTTGGCAGAGGGTGATTTATCTTTGCGTACGGCGGTTTTTCGTTCTGAAAAGACTAATGAACGCAATACCGACTTGACCAGCAGCGCCGTCACGCTGTCCGGCAAACGCCATACCGACGGCGTCGAAGTCGAAGCTGCCGGACGTCTTACGCAGAATTGGGAAGTCTTTGCCAGTGCGGCCTGGTTCCGTGCTGAAATCGATCAAGCCGGGATTGGTGCCAGCCAGAATGCGGTGGGCAAACGTCCGGGCAACACGCCGGCGCATGCCTATAGTCTGTGGACCACCTACAAGCTGGGCGGTGGCTGGAAAATCGGTGGCGGTCTGGAAGCCGTCGGTGCCCGTACCCCAGCCGATAACTACGTCAACATCGCCCCATCCTATACGCGCTGGGATGCGATGGCGTCTTACGACCAGGAAACCTATTACGTCAAGCTCAACATCAACAACCTGTTCGACACGACTTACTATGAATCTTTGTATCGCGGCCACGTCGTCCCCGGCACGTCTCGCACTGCGCAACTCTCGGTCGGGTTGCGGTTTTAAAACGGTATAAAGGAAACTGATCCAATGTTGCTACACGTACCTGCAGTTTTGTCGCCAGAAGCGCTTGAGCGCTGCCTGGCGATTATCGAGAATGCGGCATGGGCCGACGGCAAAATTACCGCCGGCACACAATCCAGCCAAGTCAAAAACAACCGCCAGTTGCCGCAGGAAGGGGAGGCGGCGCAGTTGGCGCGCGCCATTGTGCTCGAAGCATTGGGTAAAAACGCGCTGTTCTTCACAGGTGCGTTGCCCAAAAAGATTTTTCCGCCGCTGTTTAATCGGTATCAGGGCGACAGTAATTCTTTCGGTAACCACATCGACAATTCGGTGCGGACCTGGCCCGCTACCGGCGCGCATGTACGCACCGATGTGTCGTGCACGCTGTTTTTATCCGAACCGGATTCCTACGATAACGGCGAACTGGTGATTGAAGATACTTTCGGCACCCAGCGCGTTAAATTGGCGGCAGGCGATTTGATTCTTTATCCCTCTTCCAGCGTGCATCAGGTCACACCGGTGACCCGTGGCGCACGCCTGGCGTGCTTCTTTTGGATCGAAAGCATGGTGCGCGACGACGCCCAGCGCCGCTTGTTGTTCGATCTCGACATGACTATTTTGGGCATGCGCGAACAAGACGGCGACACCGATACCAGCATCAGACTGACCGGCACGTATCACAACCTGATGCGCATGTGGGCGCAAACGTAAACCGAAGTAGCTTTGTGCGTGCGAATTTATTCGCATTAGTGCGCATGAAATAGGACAAAGTGCGAATAAATTCGCACCCACAGGGATCTTGGCGAAGCGCACCCGGGTCCGATCCTGCATAGACATTACCGTGGCCTTTATCAATAAGCAGGCTTCATAGATACTAAATAAAAGCCCCTCTTTCCGTGGTTGAAAAGAGGGGCTTTTTGCATTCTTTCTTAACTGTTCAGCCCGCTATGGTGCTACACGAGATCAGGCCGGATATTCCCTCCCCTTCAAGGGGAGGGTTAGGGAGGGGATGGGTTTTTTGCCGCACAATAAACCCATCCCCCACCCGGCCTCCCCCTTGAAAGGGGAAGAGAAAACCACACCACCTTGCCGGCTGAATAGTTACATTCGTTCGTGCTTTTCGTGTCTTTCGTGGACAACGATCTTATGAATTTACTTTGCTTGCGGTTCTGTAATAAATCCGATCTTGCTCAAGCCGCCGGACTGCGCAGCTGCCATCACTTGCGCCACTTTCTCGTACTGGGTGGTGCGTTCGGCGCGCAGATGCAGCTCGGGTTGCGGCGTCTTTAGCGCCGCTGCAGCGATGCGAATTTGTAACTGTGCGGGATCGACGATTTCGTCGTTCCAATGCACGGTGCCAGCGGCATCGATCGCCAGATTCACATTCTCCGGCTTGATCAGATCGGGCTGGCTGGTGGCGCGCGGCAAGTCGATCTTGACGCTGTGGTTCATCACCGGGATCGTGATGATGAAAATGATCAGCAGCACCAGCATCACGTCCACCAGCGGCGTGGTGTTGATTTCCGGATTGAAGTCGTCGTCCGCGTCCGACAGGGAGCCCATCGCCATCATGCCTCCTTGATGATGTTCAGTTTGGCGCCGTTGCCGGCGTCGCTGGCCGGGCTGTTGGAGCGCGCGCCGGTGACGAACAGTGCGTGCAGGTCAAAGCCGAACTTGTTCAGTTTGGCGATGGTGGCCTTGTTGCCGCGCACCAGCGCGTTGTAGCCGAAAGTGGCGGGGATCGCCACCGCCAAGCCGAGCGCGGTCATGATCAGCGCCTCGCCCACCGGGCCGGCGACTTTGTCGATGCTGGATTGCCCCGAAGTGCCGATGGCGACCAAAGCGTGATAAATGCCCCATACCGTGCCGAACAGGCCGACGAACGGCGCGGTAGAACCGACTGACGCCATTACCGCCATGCCGGCTTGCAGCTTGCCGGACGCTTCGTCGATGGCTTGGCGCAAGGATAGCGTGACCCAGTCGCTGACCGACAACTGATCGTGCAAATGGCCCTTGTGCGCATTGTGGTGGCGCATCGCTTCGACGCCGCACTCGGCGATTTCGGCATAGGGATTGGCGTTGCCGAGCATGGCGACGCCTTCGGTCAGGCTGGTGGTGTCCCAGAATGCGTGCCCGGCGGCTTGCGCGGCGTGGCGGAAGCGCCATAGCTGCCATGCCTTGGTGACGATCACGTACCAGGATGCGATTGACATCGCTAGCAGCAGAAAGGCGACGCCTTTGATGACGATATCGCCCTGCGTCCAGAGGCTTTCCAATCCGTAGGGGCTGACTTGCATAATATTTCCTTTTGAAAATCGTTAGTCGTTAGTCGTTAATGGTTAATCGTTAATGGTTTTTAAGTGTTCAATTCAATTGAAATCGGATCGGCACAATTGCGTACACGGCGACGGCCTGACCGTTGTCGATGTGCGGCCGGAACAGGGCGCCCAGCACCGCTTGCCTGCCTGCTTCGTCCAGACGGGAAATGCCGGAAGTTTGCTGGACTTCCACTTGCTGCGGACGGCCTTTGTCATTGATCAGCACGCGCAGAATGACCCGGCCTTCCTCGCCGATGCGGCGCGAAATGGGTGGATATTTCGGTTGCGGCGGTTGCAGGTATTCGACCCCGGAAGAAATGGTTTTTGGCGGTGCTAGTGCGGCTGGTGCCGATGGTGCCGCCGGGGCGGATGGCGCAGTCGACGCCTCTGCAATACTCGGCACCGCGACCTCATCAAATGTCGGCGGGCTGGGCGTTTGCGGCGCGGCAGTGATCGCTTGCGGCGATGGCGTCGTTTTGACGATGGGCGCGGGCCGCGGCGCAATTGACTTTTTCACCACGGGCACGGTTTTCGGCGGCGCTGGCTGTGCTACTTTTTGCTGCGGCGGACTCGGTGTGGGCGGGCGTTCGGGCGTGATGAAGGACGCGAACACTTCCCGCGTCGGCAGCGCTTGCGCCGCCTGTTTTAGCAAGCCGCTTTGCAGCGCATAAAAGAAACCGAGATGCAGCAGAAGAATCAGGCCGAGCGGCCCGATCTTTCTGGCTTGCTGACGTATTAAGGTTGTCGTGGTCGTGGTCGTTGCGTGCATCATGTCCCTATGCTGCCAGCGCAATCGCATGAAAAACTAATGCGTGCGACTGGCGTACCGGAGCACTCAGGCATTCGCGCAAAATTTCCTTGGCGCAGCCATGACATTTGCCACAGCATGTCGCGACGTCCAGTTCCTTGCGTAGCGCGGACATCGACGTCAGGCCGGCATCGACCGCCTGGCGGATTTTGCGGTCGGAAACGTTGTTGCAGAGACAAACAATCATGGATGTACCTTT
Organism: Burkholderiaceae bacterium; assembly: GCA_041736255.1. GTDB lineage: Bacteria > Pseudomonadota > Gammaproteobacteria > Burkholderiales > Burkholderiaceae_D > AVCC01. The sequence goes on along the minus strand of JBGSTZ010000048.1, from coordinate 52,238 downwards.
CGCATTTTTATTAGCCTATTTTATTGGCCTAATTAGCACCGCTAAGCCGTTTTCGTGTTTAACGTAATTCATGTGAAGCGCGCTCCCAGCAACAGTTTGCTGAAGCGTTTGAATTTGTCCGGCTGAGGCAGAGTGCGTTCGACCACGCCTTCCCATTGTTCGGACAATTGCAGGCAGGTGGCGCGCAAAATCGGCGCCGCCTCGGGCAATGCGGCCAGCGCTTTCAGATGCCGCTGTATGACGGAAGCCAATTTGACGCAGCCGCCGTCTGCGCTGTAGTGCGACATCAGGTGCAGCGTGGCCGCGACCAGCAACTCCGGTTGCGTGGAAGTGGTGCTCGGTTCGTGTAGCTCGGGATTCAGTGTGTCGGTTGCCATGAAATTCTCCTTGCTTCGGTTTGTTTGCTAGAGTGGTATCGCTTTGGTAATGCTTGTGCCGGATTCAGGCGTTCAGGATCAGCTTGTTGAGTTGCGTCAGTCGCAAGCGATAAATGCGCCCGTTGTGCTCGATTTCGACTTCGCGCGCTTGCCCGAACAAGTCCTGGCTCTGGATGCGCACAACCGACGTACTTCCTGCGTCCGCAGTGCGCATTTCCCCAAGTTTAGGGTTTTTCAGAGGTGGCGCTGCAGGGGTCATAATCTCGCCTTTATTAAATGAGAACAATTCGCATTTACAGCTGAATTATTATTCATTTGGGGGAGGTTTGCAAGCGGTTTTCCGGATTTTTCTGCGCCTGCGGACGGCAGGCGCGATGCGCGCAACAACAAATACGTGTGCTTTGAGCCGGGAATGACGTCAGTAGAGAGGTGCGGCAGGCATGGAATCATGCCTGCCGATAGGGTGCTGCAGAATTTTTTGCTTTAAACGCTATTCGGAGGGATCAGCTTGCACCGAAGAGTCGATGATGCCGCCGCCTAGGCAGATATCGCCGTCGTACAGGACTGCAGATTGCCCGGGCGTGACTGCCCATTGCGCCTGATCGAATTCCAGCGCAAACCCGTCGGCTGATATGCCTTCCAACATACAGCCCATGTCCGCTTGTCGGTAGCGCGTCTTGGCGCAATATTGCCCGGGTTGCGGCGCATTGCCGGCAATCCAGTTGCTCTGGCGCGCTTCCAAGCGTGCTGACAGCAGCCACGGATGATCGTGTCCCTGCACCACATACAAGGTGTTGCTGGCGATATCCTTACGGGCGACATACCAGGCCTCGCTACTGCCGTCTACGTTCTGGTGCGACTTGATGCCGCCGATGCCGATGCCCTTGCGCTGGCCCAGCGTGTAAAAGCTCAGGCCGACATGCTCGCCGACGATCTCGCCCTCCGGGGTCTTCATCGGGCCGTGTTGATACGATAAATAGCGGTTCAGGAATTCGCGGAACGGCCGTTCGCCGATGAAGCAGATGCCGGTGGAATCTTTCTTTTTAGCGTTCGGCAAGCCGATCCGTTCGGCGATCTTGCGCACTTCGGTCTTCTGGATTTCGCCCAGCGGAAACAAAGTATTCGCTAGTTGCGCCTGATTCAGCCGGTGCAGGAAATAGCTCTGATCCTTGCTGGCGTCGAGCGCTTTCAGCAATTGAAAACTGCCGTTCATTTCGCGCACGCGGGCATAGTGGCCGGTGGCAATGTAATCGGCACCGAGTTGCATCGCATGGTCGAGGAAGGCCTTGAACTTGATTTCAGCGTTGCACAGCACGTCCGGATTGGGCGTGCGGCCGGCCTGGTATTCGCGCAGGAAGTCGGCGAACACGCGATCCTTGTATTCGGCGGCGAAGTTGACCGCTTCGATATCGATGCCGACCACGTCGGCCACGCTGACCGCATCGATCCAGTCTTCGCGGGTCGAGCAGTATTCGGAATCGTCATCGTCTTCCCAGTTCTTCATGAACAAACCGATGACTTCATATCCTTGTTCCTTCAGCAGCCAGGCGGAAACCGACGAATCGACGCCGCCGGACAAGCCGATCACGACTTTTTTCTTAGTCATGCGGCACCTCGAAAATCGAAGCGTGCGTTTGCAACAGCGACAGCGGCGCCCGAATCCCGGCTAGATAATCGTCCACGCAGCGCAATACCAGCGGACTGCGGTGCGTGGCCTGACAGGCCACGATCTCGTCGTAGGTCATCCACAGCGCGCGCAGGATGCCGGTATCAAGCGCTTGATCGTGCCGCTTGCCGACTGCGCCGGTAAAAGTGAAGCGCAGATAAGTTTCGTCGCGCCCGGTGCGCGCCGATACGGTGCGCGACATGTACATGCCGATCAGCGCCGTAGGTGTGAAATCGTGCGCGGTTTCTTCCAGCGTCTCGCGTACCACCGCTTGTTCGAGCGATTCGAACGGGTCCAGATGGCCAGCGGGTTGGTTAAAACGTATGCCGTCGCTGGTTTCTTCTTCTACCAGCAAAAAACGACCCTGCCGTTCGATCACAGCTGCGACCGTGACGGAGGGTTTCCAGATGTCAGTCATATTTTTCCTTGAGTGTGGCGGCATTTTACCGTGCGAGCCACACTTGCTGCAGTAGCACGAACCTGTGTGCCCGAGCAAGGTCCCGAGCCAGGTTGCAGGCACGCAAATCTGCGCTACCGCATATTACCCAGATATGAATGCAGTAATCTTGCTTTGCAACAAATTAAGTTGAATCAATTGTTTTATTATTCTCGTGTAAGATTTCCGCAAGAATTACAAAACCATGGAGAAAACATGAAAATCGGTATCCCCGCCGAAACGCGCTCGGGAGAGACACGCGTTGCTGCAACGCCGGAAACGGTAAAAAAATTGGTGGCTGCCAAGCATCAGGTCATTGTGCAATCGGGTGCTGGCGTATCCTCCAGCGTCATTGATGCCGCTTATCAGGCTGCTGGCGCTGAGATCGGTACTGCAGCCGAGGCTTTCGGCTGCGAACTGGTGCTCAAGGTGCGCGCTCCTTCGGCAGAAGAACGCGCGCTGATCACATCCGGCACGGTGATAGTCGGCATGCTGAACCCGTTCGACACCGACAATATCGCTGCGATGGCCGCCCACGGCTTGACCGCATTCGCGCTCGAAGCCGCGCCGCGCATCACGCGCGCGCAGTCGATGGACGTGCTGTCGTCGCAGGCCAAGATCGCCGGCTACAAGGCTGTATTGTTGGCCGCCAACACCTACGGCCGCTTCATGCCGATGCTGATGACTGCCGCCGGCACCGTCAAAGCCGCGCGCGTGCTGATCATGGGCGTCGGCGTGGCCGGTTTGCAGGCGATCGCTACCGCCAAGCGCCTCGGTGCGATGATCGAAGCCTCCGACGTGCGCCCGCCGGTCAAGGAGCAGGTCGAGTCGCTCGGTGCCAAGTTCATCGACGTGCCCTTCATTACCGATGAAGAGCGCGAAATCGCCCAAGGCGTCGGCGGTTATGCCCGCTCGATGCCGCCTGACTGGATGCGGCGTCAGGCCGAACTGGTGCATGAACGCGCTAAGCAAGCCGATATCATCATCACCACCGCGCTGATTCCGGGCCGCAAGGCGCCAATTCTGATCTCCGAGGATACCGTCAAGGCGATGAAACCCGGCTCGGTGATCGTCGATATGGCGGCCGAGCAGGGCGGCAATTGCCCGCTGTCGGTGTCCGGCAAGATCATCAATCAATACGGCGTGCACATCATCGGCGACTCGAATCTGGCCACGCAAGTTCCGGCCGACGCTTCGGCACTGTACGCGCGCAATGTGCTCGATTTCCTCAAACTCATCATCGACGCCGACGCCAACCTGACGCTCAACCGCGAAGACGAAATCGTCGCTGCGACGCTGCTGTGTACCGGCGGCGAGATCGTTAAAAAATAATAAGGAGATACCATGGAAATCAGTCATACCGTAACCAATCTCATCATCTTCGTACTGGCGATTTACGTCGGTTATCACGTGGTCTGGACCGTCACTCCTGCATTGCATACGCCGTTGATGGCTGTGACCAACGCCATTTCCGCCATCATCATCGTTGGCGCTATGCTGGCTGCCGGCCTGACCGAAGGTTTCGTCGGCCAGTTCATGGGAACGGTGGCCGTTGCACTGGCCGCTGTCAACGTATTCGGCGGCTTTTTGGTGACGCAGCGCATGCTGGAAATGTTCAAGAAAAAAGAGCCTAAAGTAGCCAAGGAGGCCAAATAATGAGCATGAATCTCGTCACGATGCTGTATCTGATTGCATCGGTGTGCTTCATTCAGGCACTCAAAGGCTTGTCGCATCCATCGTCCGCCCGGCGCGGCAATGCGTTCGGCATGATCGGGATGGCGATTGCGGTGGTAACCACAATTGCGCTGATCATTAAGCTTAAATCTGAAGCCAGCAGCGGCGGCATGGGTTATGGCCTGGTGCTGCTGGGCGTTGTGGTCGGCGGCTCCATCGGTACTATTCTTGCCAAACGGGTCGAAATGACCCGGATGCCGGAACTGGTCGCAGCAATGCACTCGCTGATTGGTTTGGCTGCCGTCTGCATCGCAGTGGCCGCCGTGTCGGAGCCGTGGGCTTTCAATATCGTTGCCGGGCATGCGGTTGCGATTCCGTTCGGCAACCGTCTGGAGTTGTTCATCGGCACCTTCGTCGGCGCCATCACCTTCTCCGGTTCGATCATCGCTTTCGGCAAACTGTCGGGAAAATACAAGTTCCGCCTGTTTCAGGGCGCGCCGGTCAGCTTCAAGGGCCAGCATTTCCTGAACTTGATACTCGCGATTGCGATGCTCGGCCTGGGATTGATTTTTTGCTTTGCTCCGGGCGAGACACCGGCCTGGCTGCCGTTCATCTTGATGACGATCATCGCGTTTGCGCTCGGCGTGCTGATCATCATTCCGATCGGCGGCGCCGACATGCCGGTGGTGGTGTCGATGCTGAATAGCTATTCCGGCTGGGCGGCGGCCGGGATCGGTTTTTCGCTGAACAATCCGATGCTGATCATTGCCGGTTCGCTGGTGGGCTCTTCCGGTGCGATCCTGTCTTACATCATGTGCAAGGCGATGAACCGCTCCTTCTTTAATGTGATTTTGGGCGGTTTTGGTGGCGACGCCGCAGCAGCTGTCACAGGCGGGGCACAGGCGCAACGTCCGGTGAAATCCGGCTCGGCCGACGATGCCGCCTTCCTGATGGGTAATGCCGAAACCGTCGTCATCGTTCCGGGCTATGGCTTGGCGGTAGCACGGGCACAACATGCACTGATGGAATTGGCGCAAAAACTGACGGAAAAAGGCGTCACGGTGAAATTCGCAATCCACCCGGTGGCGGGCCGTATGCCGGGCCACATGAACGTGCTGCTGGCCGAAGCCGAAGTGCCGTATGACCAGGTGTTCGAGATGGACGATATCAACGGCGAATTCAGCCAGACCGATGTGGTGCTGGTGCTGGGAGCCAATGACGTGGTCAATCCGGCCGCGAAAGATCCGAAATCGTCGATTGCCGGCATGCCGATTCTGGAAGTCTACAAAGCCAAAACTGTGATCGTCAACAAGCGTTCGATGGCTTCCGGCTATGCCGGGCTGGACAATGAATTGTTCTACATGGACAAGACCATGATGGTGTTTGGCGATGCCAAGAAGGTTATCGAGGATATGACCAAGGCCATCGAGTAAGCGATTTATGCGCCGTCAATAGCGGCGTTGGTGGGAAGTTTGAAAAAGCCGCATCGGGATGCAAACTCCGATGCGGCTTTTTTGTAGGTCGGGTTAGCGGCTTCATCGCGTAACCCGACATTTGCGGACGAGAACGTCGGGTTACGCTGCGCTAACCCGACCTACCAATTCTGGCTACCGTCGACCAAACAACATTTGTTGCGCTAGCACACGTTTGACCGGTTTGCAAACATCGACCAGTCCGAGCGAAATTCCAAGTAGCGTTTGCGACCGCGTGCCATCGGCGCTGCTGGCAAAGATGCGCGCCAGCGTATCGGTCAGGCGAATGGTCGTGCTGCGGTCGGCCTGGCGCCCGGTCTGAAAATCGGCCAGGCCAGCCGGCAACTGCTGCGGCTGCTTTGCCAGCAGCCGCGCCAGCACAGCGGCGTCGCGCAAGCCGAGGTTAAGCCCTTGTCCCGCCACCGGATGCAGGGTCTGGGCGGCATTACCGATGGTCACTGTGCGCCGGGTTTGGGTCGGTTGCGCATTAAGTCCGAGCGGATACGCAAGGCGCGCAGTGCTGCTGCGAAACGTGCCCAGACGGTTGCCGAATGCCTGTTGCAGAGCAGCCAGAAATGCAGTGTCGTCCAGTGGCAGCAATTTTTCGGCGCTGTCAGGGCGGCAGCACCAGACCAGCGCATAACCGTCGTCTTGCGGCAGCAGCGCCAGCGGGCCTTCCGCCGTGAAACGTTCGAACGCCCGTTGCGCAATTGGCGCGCTGCACGTGACGTGTGCAATCAACCCGACCTGGTCGTAATCACGATGCAGTGCTTTTGCTGATTGATCGGAAAACACGCCCCCCTCGGCTTGCACCACCAGTTGCGCGCGGATCGAGCGCTGGCCGTCGGCATCTTCCAGTTGCAACGTCACGCCATCGTTTTGCTCGGACAATGCGCGCAAGTGCGCCGGTCGCAGCATCCGGATCCCGGCGCGTACGGCGCTGGCATGCAGTGCCGCCACAATCGCGCCGTAACGGGTGACATAGCCGAGCGCCGGCAGGCGGTATTCGTTGCAGTCAATCAGTGCGCGGCCAAAATGACCACGGCGCGAGACGTGGATATGCTCGATTGCGGTAGCAGCAACCGGCCAGGCATCAGCCCGTTCCAGAATTTGCCGGCTGCCGTAGGACAGCGCGATGGAGCGCGGATCATCCACCGTCTGCGCAATCGTCTTGGCATCGAGCAAGACGATGCGCTCTGCCGCCACGCCGTGTTTTACCAGATGCAGCGCCAGCGTCAGGCCGACTGGCCCGGCACCGCAAATGGCGATATCGAAATCATTTGCTAGTGTCATGGTTGCTGTTGCCGCATCACGGCTTCAATTTCAGCTATTGTCTTCGGCGCATCCTTGCTGAGGATGTCGCAGCCGGTTGCCGTCACCAGCGCATCGTCTTCGATGCGGATGCCGATATTCCAAAATTCCGGCGGCACGCCTTCAGCCGGTCGCACATAGATGCCGGGTTCGATCGTGGTCACCATGCCGGGCTGCAGGATGCGCCACGGTTTTTCCTGGCCTGCTGCAGCCGTTTCCGCGCTGCGGTATTCGCCGACGTCATGTACGTCCATGCCCAGCCAGTGGCCGGTGCGGTGCATGTAAAACTGGCGGTAATCGCCGTTGGTGAGGACATCGTCGAGCGTGCCGACCTTATTGGAATCCAGCAAGTCGGTATCTAACATGCCTTGCGCCAGCACGCGCACGGCGGCGTCGTGGCCCGCCATGAAAGTTCGGCCCGGGCGGGTTTCGGCAATTGCGGCGGCTTGCGATGCCAGCACGATTTCGTACAAGGTTTTTTGCGGGCCGGAAAATACGCCGTTGGCCGGGAAGGTGCGGGTGATGTCGGACGCGTAACTATCCAGTTCGCAGGCGGCGTCGATCAATATCAGATCGCCGTCTTTGAGTATGGCGTCGCTGGCACGGTAATGCAGCACGCAAGTATTGGCGCCGGTTGCCACAATCGAGTTGTAAGCCGGCGCTTGCGCGCCCTGACGGCGGAATTCGTGCAACAGTTCAGCTTCCAGATGGTATTCGCGCAGGCCGGGGCGGGCGATTTGCATCGCGCGGATGTGCGCTTCTGACGAAATTTCGGCGGCGCGGCGCATTAATCCGACTTCGCCGGCATCCTTGAACATGCGCATTTCATCCAGCAAACAGTGCACATCGTGTGCGCTGGTGGGCGTGCTTACGCCGCTGCGCGCCTGGGCGCGCACGCTGTTCAGCCAGCCTTGCACTTGCGCGTCCAGTTTGGCATCACTGCCAAGCGCATAAAACAGCGCTGGCGCGTCGGCCAGCAGCTTGGCCATTTCACTGTCGAGTGCCGCAATCGGATGCGCAGCATCGAAACCGAATGTCATGCACGCAGCTTCCGGGCCAAATCGGTAACCGTCCCAGATTTCACGTTCCGGGTTCTTTTCGCGGCAAAACAGGATGGATTGCGGCTGCTTGCCCGGTATTGCGACCAGCACGATCACCGCTTCCGGCTCGGTAAAGCCGCTCAAATAATAGAAATAGCTGTCGTGCCGGTACGGATAATCGGCGTCGCGGTTGCGCATCACTTCCGGCGCAGTCGGGATGATGGCGACACCGCCGCCTTTGGCCTGCATCTGCTCGATCAGGCTGGCGCGTCGTTCTGCGTATGATTTCATCGGAAAAATCCTTTGCTTAACAAGTCTTGAAATAGTGTGGTTCTCAAGCCAGCGGCGCGTTCAATTGGGCCAGCCGCTCAATGGTGCCGACATCGGCCCAGTTGCCACGGTATACCTCGCCGCCGACCTGGCCGCGCGCCGCATATTCGCGCAGCAAGGGCGCTAATTTGGCAGAAGCGCCAGCCTCGATGGCATCGAATATTTCGGGGCGATAGACACCGATGCCGGAAAAGGTATGGCGCGGCTCGCCCTCGTTGGCAACTGAATACAGATTCAGCGCGAAGTCACCTTCTGGATGGTGCGCCGGATTCTTCACCAGATACAGCCAGGCCACGTCGCGCCGGTCGGTCGGATACGGGCGCCCCCACATGTCGGCTTCCGCCAACGTGTCTTTTACTTGCGCAAAGTCGAACTGAGGGCAAAAAATATCGGCGGCAACAGACACGAATGGCGCATCGCCCAACAAATGCCGCGCATGCGCGACGCCGCCGGCGGTTTCCAGCGCGTTGCCTTCGGCCGAATAGAGGATGCTAGCGCCGAATTTCGCGCCGCCGCCCAGCGCTTCCTCGATCATATGGCCCAAGTGCGCGTGGTTGATGACGATCTCGGTAATGCCGGCGCGCACCAGGTTCTGGATGTGCCAGACAATCAACGGGCGACCGCGCACTTTCAGCAGCGGCTTGGGGCAGGTATCGGTCAAAGGACGCATGCGCTCGCCGCGCCCGGCGGCAAAAATCATTGCTTTCATGGTTTTTTCATATAAAAATATTGGCGATTATTTATTGGGATACCTTTTGCTTGTAGGTGCGATGAAGCCGTGCCTTCCTACGAATCTTAAAACGTATATCCAACCTGTGGATTTTGTTCCAGCAGCGGGTTGAGCAGGCGCACCAGCGGCGCCAGTTCGCGGTAGCGGCGCGCCGTCTTGAATACGTATTCAAGCACCAGCGGAATGTCCTTCAAGTAAGCATCCTTGCCGTCGCGATAATTCAGGCGGGCGAAGATGCCAAGCACTTTCAGATGGCGCTGCAAGCCCATGAATTCAAAATCGCGATAAAAAAGATCGATGTCCGGATTGACTGGCAAGCCGGCGCGCCGGGCTTTTTCCCAGTAACGGATCGCCCAGTCCAGCACCAGCTCTTCATCCCATTCGATATAGGCGTCGCGCAGCAGCGACACCAGATCGTAGGTGAGTGGACCGTACACCGCATCCTGAAAGTCCAGAATGCCGGGGTTCCCCTGCGGCAAAACCATCAAATTGCGCGAATGGTAATCGCGATGCACGAACACTTGTGGCTGCGCCAGGTTGTTGGTCAGCAGCTCTTCGAATACTGCGTTCAAATCGGCCTGTTGCGCCTCAGTCAGGGTGGCGTTTAAATGCCGTCCCAGATACCACTCGGGAAATAGCATCAGCTCGCGCGTCAATAACGCCCGGTCGTATTCCGGCAGCAGCCCTGGCTGGCTTTGGCTTTGGAGCTGAATCAGCGCATCGGTGGCATCCTGATATAGCGCATGCGCGGTATCGTTATTGAGTTGCTGCAAATATGTGGTCGTGCCTAAATCCGACAACAGTAAAAAACCGTGTTCAGTATCGGCCGCCAATACCTGCGGCACGGTCACGCCGGTTTGCGCAAATACGTCGGCGACATGAATAAAAGGCCGCACATCCTCTTGCGGCGGTGGCGCGTCCATCACGATGGCAGTGCCGCCATCGGGCGTATCGACCCGGAAATAACGCCGGAAACTGGCGTCGCTCGATGCCGGACGCAGCGTTTGCGGCAGCGTCGGAGTGGCGCTGAGCGTTGCCAGCCATGCGGTTAACTGGGCAAAACGCGGATCAGTCGGGGTTTGTAAAGTGGTATCTGGTGTTGTATATAAGGACATGAAGCAGCCTGAAGAATCGGTTGAGGGTGAGGGTGATGAGTTCCCCTATAATAAGGGATTCAATTCAAAAAATCGCCTGCCATGGCTATTCGCCCCTTTCGCTCATGAATCGCCATATCGCGCCGCAACAACCACACACTCGGTTTAGCCTGCTGGCAGCAGCTATTGCGCTGGCATATCTGCCGCTGCAAACTCTTGCGCAGGGCTTGCCCAATCCGACCCGTAGCCAGGCGATTGAAGAAAGCCAGCCCTCCGAGATCAGTGCTGAAACCATGAGCGGACGGCCCGACCGTGAGTTGCAGCTTGATAATAATGTAGAAATCCAGCGCGGTCAGACTGCCATCAAGGCCGACCACGCGCTGTACATGCAAATCGAGGACGAAGTCACTGCGTCGGGCAATGTGTGGATCAAACGCTTCGGCGATCTGTACCAGGGTGAGCAATTAAAACTCAACATGAGTTCGGGCGCTGGCTATGTTACCCATCCCACCTATAAGCTGGAGATGAATAACGCGCAGGGCAAGGCGCAGCGCATCGATTTTGAAAATCACGAGCGCGCGGTGGTCCGTCAGGGCACTTACAGCACTTGCGAAGGCCCCGATCCCGATTGGTATCTGCAGGCTGACACCTTGAAACTCGACACTGGGCGCGATGTCGGCATCGCCTCGAAAGCGTTGGTGTATTTCAAGGGCGTGCCGATCATGGGCTTGCCTTTGATGTCTTTTCCGCTTTCGAGCGCGCGCAAATCGGGCGTATTGCCGCCGACTGTAGGCGCAACTTCCAAAGGCGGACTAGAGGTGGAATTGCCGTATTATTTTAATATTGCGCCCAACCGCGATCTGACGTTGTTTCCCAAGATTATCAGCCGGCGCGGCTTGCAGCTCGGCGCGGAAGGCCGCTATCTGGGGCAGACCTATGTTGGCCAAACCAGGATTGAGGTGTTGCCGAATGATCAGTTGACCAACACCAACCGCTATTCGCTGGCCTCGGTGCACAATCAGACTTTGACGCCGCGTCTGGCGTTCGGCTGGGATTTGAACCGCGCTTCGGATGATGCGTATCCAAGCGATTTTTCGCAAACCATCACTGCCAGTTCGAAGCGCCTGCTGCCACGCGATGTCTACACGAGCTATGCCGGCTCGTACTGGAATGCCGCTGCCAGAATGACCAGTTACCAGTTGCTGCAAGACCCGGTGGTGCCGCTTGCCCGGCCATACGACCGTTTGCCGCAACTGAATTTTCATGCTGGACGGCAAGATGTACAAGGCTTCGACTGGAATTTCAATTCGGAATTCACGCGTTTTTTCCTGTCGGAGGAAGAGTTGGCCAAAAGAGCGTTGGGTGAAAGACAGCGCGGTAACCGCCTGGTGATTAATCCGCAAATTAGCTATCCGATAGTGCGGCCCGCTTATTTCATCACGCCCAAACTATCGCTGCACGCCACCAGTTATCAACTCGACGCGCCTACAGGCACCACTTCGTCGACCTCGCTTTCGCGTACGCTGCCGACCTTTTCACTCGACAGCGGTTTGATGTTCGAACGCGATACCACATTTTTCGGGCGGGAAGCCACGCAAACGCTGGAGCCGCGCCTGTTTTACGTATATACGCCTTACCGCGATCAAAGCCTGTTTCCTAACTTTGACAGCGCCGAGGCAACTTTTAATTATGCCCAGCTGTTCAGCGAGAATCGCTATTCAGGCTCGGACCGCATTAGCGATGCCAATCAGCTTACCGCAGCGCTGACGTCGCGCTATCTGGACCCGAACGGGACTGAGCGCTTGCGCTTGTTGATGGGGCAGCGTTATAACATCAAGGTGCCGGAAGTGAAGCTGAACTCCAGCAGCCCCATTGAAGAAAGTCGCTCCGACCTGCTGTTGGAGGCTAGTGGTCGCGTCACCAACGCGCTGCGCCTAGACAGTGGGGTGCAATACAGCGTCAATCAGAGCAATCTGACGAGCAGCTATTTGGGTGCGCAATGGATGCCAGCACCGAAAAAGGTACTGAACGCCGAGTATCGCTACGTGCGCAAGGAGAGCACTACCTTGCAATTGCTAAAGCAGGTTAAACTCTCCGGCCAGTGGCCAGTGGCGGACCGGGTCTACGCAGTTGGCCGGATCAGTTATTCGCTGCCGGACAAGAAGTTCGTCGATAGCCTGTTTGGGATGGAATACAAGGCGGATTGCTGGATTTTCCGGGTTGTGTCACAACGTATTACCACCGCAACCGCAACAGCTAATTCGACCATTTTTCTCCAATTGGAATTGAACGGACTTTCCAAGTTGGGTTCCAATCCGCTAGAGGCGCTGCGCCAGAATATTCCCGGCTATCAGCCAGTCAACGATCCTGTAGTAAGAAATTATTAACCAGATCCCGCAATCCATCCACACGAAAACACTATGAGCGAATTTAAACCTTTGCGTAATCGTAATGCGAACAAGCCGTTGTCACTATTGACGATACTTCTATTGAGCTTGACATTAGGCGCGCCTGCCGGTGTCTGGGCGCAAGCCAAGAGCGCGCCTGCTGCTAAATTGGCGGCGCCAGCTGCGACGCAGAATGCCAGCCAGCCGCAACTCGTGGACGCCATCATTGCCGTGGTCAACAATGAAGTCATCACCCTCCAGGAGCTGGAGCAGCGTCTGCGTACAGTCGAGGCCCGGGCCGTCAAAAAAGGCATTAACCTGCCGCCGCGTGCAGAATTTCAGCAGCAGTTGCTGGAGCAAATGGTGCTGGAACTGGCTCAGATGCAGCTTGCCAAAGAGGCCGGCATTCAAGTTGACGACATCATGCTGGACCGCGCTATCAGCCGGATTGCCGAACAAAACAAAATGACCCCGCAGAAATTCCGCGACGAGTTGGAGCGTGAAGGCACTGCCTTCCCCGAGTTCCGTGAAGAAATTCGGCGGCAAATCATCACGCAGCGCCTGCGCGAGCGCGAGGTAGACAGCAAAATTCAGGTGGCCGAATCGGAAATTGATAACTATATCGGCGCCGAAAAAAATACCGCACAAGCGCCAAAAGAGTTAAATCTGGCGCAGATACTGGTGCAAATCCCTGAAAATGCGTCTCCTGAACAAATTGCCGAGCGCGAGAAACGCGCCAACTTGGCAATGCAGCAGATTAAATCGGGCGGCGACTTTGCCAAGGTATCGGCCAGCTTTTCCGACGCCAGCGAAGCGCTCAGCGGAGGTGATCTGGGCTGGCGCGGCCAAGATCGTTTGCCTAAACTATTCCTCGATGCGGTCGCCAACTTGAGCCCGGGCCAGGTATCCGCAATAGTCAGAAGCGCGAACGGTTTTCATATTTTGAAACTGGTTGGCAAGCGCGATGCAGCCAAAACGGAAGCCAACGCTCCGGCAGTGCAGCAGACGCGTGCGCGGCATATTCTGATCAAGGTTAATCAGGCGGTGCCGGCCAATGAAGCGCGCCGCACGCTGACCGATCTGAAACAGCGCCTGGACAACAAGGCAGCCACGTTTGAAGACCTGGCCAAACTGTATTCCAATGATATGTCGGCATCCCAGGGCGGCGATCTGGGTTGGCTCTATCCGGGCGACACCGTGCCGGAATTCGAGCGCGCCATGGATGCATTGCAGCCGGGGCAGGTCAGCGAACCGATCGAGTCGCCGTTCGGCTACCACCTGATCCAGGTGCTTGAACGCAAGACCGATGCCGTGTCGCAGGAGCGCCAGCGCAATGCCGCCCGCATGGCGATTCGCGAGATCAAGATCGAAGAAGCGGCGCAAGACTGGCAGCGCCAGGTACGCGACAGCGCCTATGTCGAATTCCGTTCTGTCGAACAATGATGTCTGCACTTGCACCGACAAGCGCGCAGAAAAATCGTCCGACTCTGGCAATCACCACCGGCGAGCCGGCCGGTATCGGCCCTGAAATATCGATCAGGGCCGCTTGGGCCTTGCGCGCCGGGATTCGCTCGGTATTGATCGGCGACGCGGCTTATCTGGCCATGATTGCAGATGCCATTGATCCTGCCATCAACCTGGTCGCGCTATCCACGCTCGCGTTGCGCAACAATGGTTTGCCAGATTTCCCGCCGGACCGGCTGATAGTCGTCGACTGCCCGCTGGAAGCACATGTAATCCCCGGTCAACTTGATCCACAAAACGGCCGCGCGCTGCTGGAAACGCTGGATATCGCCATCGAAGGTGCGCAAAGCGGCTGGTTCGACGCCATCGTCACTGCACCCTTGCAAAAAAGCACCATCAACGACGCCGGTATTGCTTTCACTGGTCATACCGAATACCTGGCCCAGCAGACCGGTACCGCGCAAGTGGTGATGATGCTGGCCGGCGGCACGCCGCCGTTGCGGGTGGCTCTGGCAACCACCCATCTGGCGCTGAAAGACGTGCCGGCTGCGATTACCTTCGACAGCCTGAGCCGCACGCTGGAAATCATCCACAGTGATTTGCAGCGCAAGTTCGGCTTAATCCGGCCACGGATTCTGGTCACGGGTTTGAACCCGCATGCCGGCGAAAGCGGCTATTTGGGGCGCGAAGAAATTGACGTCATCATGCCGGTAATCCAGGCCGCGCAAGCCAAAGGAATGCAAGTCAGCGGACCGTATCCGGCCGATACCGTGTTCCAGCCCAAATATCTGCAGGACGCCGATTGCGTGCTGACGATGTACCACGACCAGGGTTTGCCGGTGCTGAAGTTCGCCAGCTTCGGCCAGGGCGTCAACATCACCCTCGGCCTGCCGCTGATCCGCGCCTCGGTCGATCACGGCACTGCGCTCGATCTTGCTGCCAAAGGCGTTGGTCATGCCGATTGCGGCAGCATGATTGCTGCCATCCAGGCGGCGGCGCACATGGCAGCCCAGGTGGCAGCCGGCATGGATGCATCCGGCAACTAACAAAAACAAACAAGACTAGATTTCCTTAATGAAACATATCCCCCGCAAGCGCTTCGGCCAGAATTTCCTGACCGATAAATTCGTGCTGTCGCACATCGTCGAAGTCACTAATCCGCAACCGGACGACACCATGATCGAGGTCGGCCCCGGCCTGGGTGCGATGACGCGCCTGTTGCTGGAACCGCTGCAGCAGATGCATGTGGTCGAACTCGACCGCGATCTGGTGGAGCAACTACAAAAAAGCTTCGACCCTGCCAAGCTGATCGTGCATGCCGGCGACGCGCTGAAATTCGATTTCGCAGAGATTCCGGTTGCTCCCGGCAAGAAGTTGCGCATCGTCGGCAACTTGCCATACAACATTTCTACCCCGCTGCTATTCCATTTTGCAGAATTTGCAGAGCAGGTCGAAGATCAGCATTTCATGCTGCAAAAGGAAGTGGTCGAGCGCATGGTCGCGCCACCCGGCAGCAAGACTTATGGCCGCTTGTCGGTGATGCTGCAATGGCGTTACCGGATGGAGTTGCTGTTCATCGTGCCGCCGACAGCTTTCAACCCGCCGCCGCGCGTCGAGTCCGCCATCGTGCGCATGATCCCGATCGAACAGCGCCTGCCTTGCGACGCCGACAAACTCGGCGACGTGGTGAAGAAGGCATTCTCCCAGCGCCGCAAAGTGATCCGCAACTGTCTGGCCGGCATGTTCACCGAAGCCGATTTAATTGACGCCGGCGTCAATCCGCAAACCCGCCCTGAAACCGTGTCGCTGGAACAATACGTTGCACTGGCCAATCGGCTGTAACCGCAAGCGACAATCGCCGTCTTAATGTCGTAAGTTGCGCTGCGAGCAATGTAAGCATGTAGGTGTATTTTTAATTACCGCATATTATATATGCGGTAATTACCATGTTTTTTGGCGTACCCATGTAATTTTATATTGCAACGGCACAGGCGCTGTGTCTGGAACTCCGCCAGCCTTTGCGTGGCTTGCTTTATTTATTACTCTGCATCTGGCTGCTGCTCCGGGTGAGCTTTGATGAATGCCGGCAATTCGGCACAGCGGTCATGAATGCCCTCAATGGTGGGATACGCTGATATATCTACCTTGAAGCGTTGCGCATTGAATACCTGCGGAATCAGGCAGCAATCGGCCAGTGTGGGTGTATCGCCATGGCAGAAGATACCGGTTTGCGTGTCGCGGGCCAGATGCGTTTCGATGATGCCAAGACCCTCCTGAACCCAGTGCCGGTACCACTCCGCCCTGGCTTCTTCCGACAACTGCAGGGTACGACTCAGGTACTTGAGTACCCGCAGATTGTTAATCGGGTGAATATCACAGGCGACGATCAGTGCCAAAGACCGTACCCTAGCCCGGCCCAGCGCATCGCCGGGAAGTAAAGCGATGTGCGGGCAGACTTCTTCCAAGTATTCAAGAATAGCCAGAGACTGTGTGACTATGGCATCGCCATCTTGCAGACTGGGCAGCATCGCGCCGGGATTGATGGCGCGGTAGCTATCCTTCAGATGTTCGCCACCACTTTTAAGTAGATGCACCGGAATGCTTTGATAAGACAGTCCCTTTAGATTGAGGGCAATACGTACACGGTAGGCGGCGGAGCTGCGAAAGTAGGTGTAGAGCTTTAACATGGTCGTGACCCCCATTCGCAGACTTTATTAGCGGTATGGCTTGACCAAGGACGCAGCGCGCTATTGGAATCCCGCATCTCAGTCTCGCTCAGGATAGCGGGCAACAGTTTGCTCAATGGCACCAAAAATACTTTTGCCCTGCACATCGAACATTTCGATACGTACGTTGTCGCCGAACTTCAGGAAGGCGGTCTGAGGTGCACCGCTCTCTATGGTTTCATACATGCGCACTTCGGCCAGGCAGCAGTAACCGACGCCGCCGTTTTCGATGCTGGAGCCGTACAAATTGCCCTGTTTGTTGGAAACGGTGCCAGAACCAATGATGGAGCCTGCTTCCACTTCACGGGTTTTGGCCACATGCGCCACAAGTTGACCAAAGTTGAAGGTCATGTCAATGCCGGCATTCGGCTTGCCGAACGGTTTTTGATTCAGATCCACAACTAGGGGCAGATGCACTTTGGCGTCCTGCCAAGCCTCACCCAGTTCGTCGATGGTGACGGCTACTGGGGAAAATGCACTGGCAGCCTTGGATTGGAAGAAACCGAAGCCTTTGGCTAACTCGGCAGGAATCAGGTTGCGCAGTGAAATGTCATTGACCAGCATCACCAAGCGGATCGCCTGCGTACATTCGGCGGGGCTGGCACCCATCGGCAAATCGCCGATTATCACCGCAACTTCGGCTTCCAGATCAATTCCCCAGTCTTCGGACCGCGCATAAATTGGGTCGCGCGGGCCGACGAAAGAATCGGATCCGCCTTGATACATCAGCGGGTCGGTCCAGAACGAAGCGGGCAGTTCGGCGCCGCGCGCGCGGCGCACCAGTTCGACGTGGTTGATGTAGGCCGAGCCGTCAGCCCACTGATAGGCGCGCGGCAACGGCGAGTGGCACTGTTGCTGGTCGAACGGCTGGGCGCTGGTGGCAACTCCGCTATTCAGGTCTGCATAGACTGCGGCCAGTTGCGGCGCGATGCGGTCCCAGTCGTCCAATGCCGCTTGCAGGGTGGCGGCGATGGCGGGAACGGTCTGATACAGGTTCAGGTCGCGGCTGACGACTGCCAGCGTGCCGTCGCGGCCGCCGGTTTTCAGGGTGGCTAGTTTCATTGGGCTTCTCTACTGGTGGATCCGGTATATTCGGCAGAGTGCGCCGAAGCGCGCCCTGGGTGCTTTTTTTGGTTACTTGATTACTTGGCGTTGACCTGACTCATGACTTGCGCATACAAGCCGGCGCCGACATCATCGGCAAACATTTTCCACACTGGCTGCACTTTTTCGCGCATGCGGGCATGTTCGGCGGCCGACACTTCATTCACGATCAAGCCCTTGGCCGCCATACTCACCTGCGCCGATTGGGCCTGGTCACGCGCCACCTTGCGCTGGAAGCCGCGCGCTTCGATGGCCGAGTCCTGCAGGATCTTGCGGTCGCCCTCCGACAGCTTGTCCCAGAATTTTTTCGACACCAGCGGCAGGAACGCGCCATAGCTATGTTTGGTCAGCGACAGATACTTCTGCACTTCATTCAATTTCAACGCGGCAATCACCGCAGTCGGCGTGCCCTGGCCGTCCACGGTGCGGGTTTCCAGCGCGGTGTACAGTTCCGGCACTGCCAGTGGCACTGGATTGGCGCCCAGCGCCTTCAGCGTTTCTTGCGAAATGCGGGCCTGGATCGCACGAAATTTCAGACCCTCAAAATCCTCGACCCTGGTGATCGGGTGCTTGCTGTTGGTGGCGTTGAAGAAACCGTTTTCCCAATACGCCAATCCGATCAGCCCCTGATCTGGCAGCAGCGTGAGGAGCTTCTGGCCGACAGGGCCGTCCAGCACTTTTTCCGCCTGCTGTTCGTCGCTGAACAAGAACGGATAATCGAGGATTTCGAATTCCTTGATCATGCCGGTCAGGGTGGTGGTTTGCGGCACCGTGAACTCGATGGTTCCGCCCTGTAGCGCCGAAGTCACCTGAACGTCGTTGCCCAGCGAGCCGTTGTAATACGGCTTGATCTTGATCTGGCCCTTGCTTTTGGCATCGACTAGTTCGGCGAACTTGGCGACGCCCTGGCCTTGATGGGATTTCTCCGGCAGGGTCACCGCGAATTTGGCAGTGACCTGCGCCAGTACAGAGCCCGAAAGCGTAGTAGCGATAATTACTGCCATCAGTTTGTGTAGCGTTTTCATATTGTGTATCTCCTTGTGTAGTTATTGAATTACTTCCACCAGCCTGCCGGCACCATGACCAGCGCTGGAAACAGCACCAGCGCTACCAGCACCACCATTTCCGCAAGCAGGAACGGGACAATCCCCCGCGCCGCCTGCGCCATCGTTACTTTGCCAATCGAGCTGACCACGTTAAGTACCACGCCGACCGGTGGCGTGATCATGCCGATCGCACAGTTCATAATAAAAATTACACCGAAATAAACAGGGTCGATACCGGCCTGTTGTGCGATCGGCAAAAACACCGGCGTGAAAATCAGGACGATCGGAATGAAGTCGAGCACCATGCCGGCGCAGAACACCACTAGCATCATGGCGATAGTCAGCATTAGCGGGCTGCCGTCAAACACCTGCAACCATCCGCCAACTTGGCCGGGAATGTCGGCAATGGTGATCATGTATGAAGCGACCATCGCCAGTGCCGCCAACAACAGCACCACCGCGCTGGTACGTGCTGCCATCAGCAGACATTGATATATTGAAGCGAGGGTCAGCTCGCGATAAATCACCGCGCCGACGAACAGCGCATAGACTGCGGCCACCACAGCAGCTTCGGTTGGAGTGAAGATGCCGAATTTCAGGCCACCGATAATGATGACCGGCAGCATCAGCGCCCAGAACCCCTTGCCCAGCAGCACAGCACGTTCCGCCACGGTTTTCTTTGGAGCTAGTGTAGTTTCGGTTTTGCGCGAAACCAGCCACCAGGCGAAAATTAACGCCACTGCCATCATCACACCTGGCATGATGCCGGCGAGGAACAGACGGGTTATCGAAACGTTGGCAACTACGCCAAAAAGCAGGAAGCCAATTGAAGGCGGAATCACCGGTGCAATGATGCCGCCGGCCGCCATCAGGCCGCAGGAGCGCGCCGGGTCATAGCCGGCCTGGCGCATCATCGGCACCAGAATCGCAGCTAACGCGGCGGTATCGGCCACCGCCGAGCCTGACAGACTGGCCAGCAGCAGCGCGGCGAAGATAGCGACATAGCCGAGTCCGCCGCGCAGGTGGCCGACAAAGGCGCCGGCCAGTTCGACGATCCGCTTGGACAGGCCGCCGGCGTTCATGAATTCACCGGCAAGAATGAAGAAGGGCACTGCCATCAGCACGAAGTTGTCGGCACCGCCGATTGCGTTTTGCACCACGATTTGCGAATCGAATTCACCCATTTGCAGCATGATGCCTACGCCAGCAAACAGGAGCGCAAACGCAATCGGCATACCGATTGCAATCAGCAGCAGCAATGCTCCGAGAAAGATCGCTGCGCTCATTCGGATTTCTCCTGATCTCTATTGGTCGATACCTGCGGTATTTTTTCTTCGATCCGGGCAGCCAGATCTTTGGTCAGATTCAATTCCGAGTCAGTGTGCTTTTCTATCAATGCGCTCCAGATGTTGTAGACGATGGTGAACATCATGCCGATCCCGAACACAATTGCCACCGCGTACAGCCACGCATATGAGATGCCAAGTACCGGATAGCTGTTCTCAAGATTGATCACAGTCTGCTTCCAACCGCCGACGATGAAAAAGACGCAGGCAACCAGCATCAGCGCACCGTTTGCCACGATCAGGATTTTTTTGCCGACGGTTGGCAGGCTTTTTAGCAGAGAATCGAAGCCGATATGCGCGTGCTGTGCGGACGCCAGGATCGCCCCCAGAAAAATCAGCCAAACGAATAAAAGTCGCGCTAATTCTTCCGAGAAGGCAATGCCGGAATCGAAAGCGTAGCGCAGCACCACATTGCCGAATACTAGAATAGCCATAATGGCCAGGCTGGCGACGATCACCATTTCCAGCGTACGGGTGAGGCCGCGTGTGATGCGAATAAACATGTTTCCTGCCTCCTTTTGATATACCGCGAGGGGCGTCGGTATCGGCGCCGTGCGCGATGCCGCGACGCCGTCTTACTACCTGTTATTGACGATCGGTGCTGGTGCTATAAGTGCCGTCATGCATCCACTGTGCATGCTTCGGTGCTTTCTTGGTCTTGGCCCATTCCTCGATCATTTCCCATTTGACGTCATCAAGCTTTTGCATCATCTCCGGGGTGCCGGTGTTGACTGCTAGTTCCATGCGATGGCCGCTGGGATCGAAGAAGTAGATCGACTTGAAAATGGTGTGGTCAGTCGGGCCAATGACTTCGATGCCATCAGCCTCCAGGCGCTGCTTGGTTTCCAGTATTTCTTCCATCGTTCCGACTTCCATTGCCAGATGCTGGGTCCAAGTCGGTGTGTTGCGGTCACGATCCATCGGCGCCTGATTCGGCAGCTCGAAAAAAGCAAGGACATTGCCGCTGCCGGCGTCCAGAAAGATATGCATGTAGGGATCCTGCGCTTTGGTCGATGGTACCTGGTCCTCGGCAATGGCCAATACCAGATCCATGTTGAGATATTTCCCGTACCATTCGACCGTTTGTTTCGCGTCGATGCAACGATAAGCTACGTGGTGAATTTTTTTGATTTTCATGGGTGTCTCCAATGATATTTATGATTAATTTGGCAGTTTGCTACATGCGCGGCAGGCAAACGTCATGATTATTAAGCGATTGCCGCACGAAAGAAATATTCGCTAGCTTTTCATTGACGTTCCTCCTCCCCGCTTATTCAGTCTCAGTCGGAGTATTGAGTGCAACTTCTTGAATACATTAAAATCGAATTTGACCTATCATTCAAACAGTATTTTCGAATGGATTTATAAGATAAAATTATGAATGTAACCTTGCGGCAGTTGCGCGCCTTTATCGCCCTTGCTCAAAGGGGCAGCTTCACCAGCGCTGCCGACACGATGCATGTCACGCAATCTGCCTTGAGTGGGCTGATCAAGGAGTTGGAAATTACCTTGGACGTGCGGTTAGTGGATCGCAGTACACGCAGGATGCAATTGTCGGAGGTGGGACACGAGTTTTATCCGTTCATTAAAAAAATTGTGCAGGACCTGGACGGAGTGCTGGGTGATATCAGAAACCTCAAGGAACTAAAGAATGGGATGGTCCGTGTAGCAGCGCCACAATTAATGGCGTGTACCTTGCTGCCCGAGATAATCGCTGCTTATAAAATTAAGCACCCGGGCGTGCAGATACGCCTGACTGACTGCGCTGTTGAAAATGTCTCGTCGCGTGTATTGAGCGGGGAGGTTGATTTTGGGATCGGACCCGAGCGCGATCCAACGCCGGAAGTCACTGCACGAACATTGTTTGAAATGCCTTTCATGCTGGTGTTTCCCAAGGGTCATCCTCTGGAAAAACAGAAGCGGATATGCTGGGCGGATGCGGTTCACTTTCCATTTATTGCTTTGCAGGGGCAATTTGCCGAGAGGCTCACTCTTGATTTGCATGCATCATTGCGCGACCTGACTTTGAATCCGAGCAATGAAGTTACTTTTATGACTACCGCTTTGAGTATGGTCAGCGCCAATCTTGGCATTACGGCCTGCCTGCCCTATGCCGGGTCGCTGGTGAATCTCTATCAACTGCAAATGCGTCGACTGCACGATCCTGAACTTACTCGCAAGTTCCTGATTTTCACAAGGAATGGCAGGTCGCTGTCGCCTGCCGCGCAAAGTTTTATGGAATTTTTGTTTGAGTTCGTTGAAAAAAAGGAGTGGGGTACTACTGCTTCGCAGGCTTAAAATTTATTCCTTGCGCTTTTTAATTAACACTGTTCTGAATGCGATGTCGAAAGATGGGCTTTCTATACTTGTTCGCGCGTGGCTCCAAGGCTGAGAGAGAGTTCTTTGGCACAGCGTTTGAGTTCGATCAGGACCCGGCTGTTTGGATTCATATCTATCATGCCTTCCACGCCGACTACCGCCAGTGCCATCGTGATTTCATTCTTGAAGTTGAAAACTGGGGCGGCGACGGCCTCGACGCCCTGGACCATGTAGCTGCCGGAAATTGGAGCGACACCGTCTGCACGCACTTTTTCCAGCATGGTTTCGACATCACTTCTGGTTTTGAGATCAGGCAGCACTTTGATTTTTAGCTCATTGGCAATCAACGGATCCACAAAACTCTTCGGCAACCATGCAGAAAAAATCCGTCCACTGGCAGTCGTCAGTAAGCGTAAGTTGGTCCCGGTGACCACATTTACCGTGATCGGCCGTCGTGGCCGTTCCCAGCGCACAATGACGGGGCCGGTTTCTCCCCAAACGGCCAGGGCAATAGTTTCATTGATGGTGTCGCGCAATTCGGCAATAGCCGAAAGCCCGAGTCGAACCCGGTCGAGTCGGTCAATGGCAATCAGTCCGATATTGAGGGCAAAGGGTCCTAGGTTATAGCGCGAGGTCATGGCGTCCTGCTCCACTAATCCGGCGCGAATCAGGCTGACCAGATAGCGATGCGCTTTGGATGCGGGCATGTTGGCTGCAGCAGCAATATCTTTGAGCATCATAGAACGCTGCCCGGTGACCATCGCCCGCAAGACGCCCATACCTATTTCAAGTGACTGAACACCGTGTTTGCCATCTGTCATAATGTTCTTAAATTTACGTTATTAAAAATGTATTCTATACTATAGAACATTATATGCCGTTACCGGAGCCTTACTGATGCATTCTTTACGTGTGTACGCCATTGATGGCATTGTCCCTGTTGTCGATCCGACGGCTTTTGTTCATCCCAGCGCGGTGCTGATTGGCGATGTGATTATCGGCCCTGGCTGCTACGTCGGTCCTTGCGCCTGTTTGCGTGGCGACTTCGGCCGTTTGATTCTGGAGCGCGGGGCCAATCTGCAGGATACCTGCGTGATGCACGGATTCCCGGGCACCGACACGGTAGTCGAAGAAAACGGCCATATCGGCCATGGTGCGGTGTTGCACGGTTGCCGCATCGGCAGGAACGCTTTGGTCGGCATGAATGCAGTAATCATGGATAACGCCGTGATCGGCGAATCGACGATAGTGGCAGCTTGCGCCTTTGTGAAGGCCGGAGCGGAGATTCCAGCGCGCAGTCTGGTGGCCGGAATGCCGGCCAAGGTGATCCGCCAACTCACGGAAGAAGAAATTGCCTGGAAAGGCGACGGAACAAAAACGTATCAGGACCTTACGCGCCGCAGCTTGGAGAGCATGCATGAAACCGCGCCGCTGACGGCAGTTGAGGCTGATCGCAAACGCATCCAGGTGCCGGGAGTCATTCCACTGGTGGAGCTTAAAAACCGCGCAGACTAATTTGGCAGGGTCAGCGGATCTTCATGCTGGAAACGCTCGTCCAGCATAGACGAGGTTTCCGGCGTTGCGCCGTTGGCCAGCTTCATGTGCAGGTCGAGATGGCGCTCGGAGGGCGCCAGCAGACGGCGGTAGAGTTCCTTGCATAGCAGGCGGGCTTTCTGCCCGGGCCAGTTAGCGGGCAGCAGCACGTCGGGAAGCTCCGGGTCGCGCAGCAGCAATCTGCGATAGTCGTGGACCAACAGCGTGCGCAGCAAGAAAGCACTTTCGTTGTCAATTTCGCTGCGCAGGTTCTGACGCAGCGCTTTCAGGATCGGGTGGTAGCTGGTGACGAAATCTGTATAGGCTGTGGCAAGCTGTTCCAGATTCCAGGCAGATTGCACCATGTTGACATCGCTGGCGGACTGACCTAAGCGCGAGTCTGCGGCAAGCAAGGGCATCAAGTGGCTGAGCAGATCGGTCATGCCGTCCGTCATGAGCGCATCGAAAGCGGTGGTTAAGTCGGCGCTCGGATGCACAAAACAATCCGAACCGAGCACGCCAAAGCCTTGCCAGAACAGTGCGCGACGCAGGCGCTCGCGCTGTTTTGGATCGAGTTCGCGGACGGTCAGAATCAGGCGCCAACGGCGGTCCCAGATTGGTGCATTAGAAGCGTAAATATGCCGTGACGCTTCTTCAAAACGACGTTTCCCTGCGGGCGTCAGCATGTAATCTGCGCGTCTGCCGTGGGCTTCTGTGCGCAGCCACTCTTCTTTGGCGAGACGAAAAACGGAAGTGCGGATGAGCCGTTCATTAAGTTGCAGCGGTTCGAGCAGGCCAATCAGACTGCCTAGCCAGATGCGTCCGCCACGCGGCAATACGGCATCGCCGAAAACTGAAATGATCAGTGAGCCGGCCTGTATCCGGCTCTGTTGCCGGAAGTTGTCAAGGTGTTTCTGAATGGGAGGAATCACGGGGATGAAAGAGGTCTGCAAGGTTTGAAGTATTGCATGTTAGCGATTCCGCCCTGTTCTGAACAGGGCCATGAATGGAAAAAATTAGCGCGAGAGCAAACGATCTGCATCGGCAACGACCGATTATTGCTGGGCAAAAAATCCTTCGGTGTGGATTAACTCGTCTTTGGCTCCGAGTTGCTTGACTATTGACCGACAGGTATCGACAAATTCCGGGCTGCCCGCTGCAAAGATGGTGTGCCTGGACAGATCTGGGAACAGCTTGGGCAGAACCGCTTCGACGCGGCCGGCAAGGTAGCCTTCTGCTTCTTCCCGTGTCAGTGTGATCTTGTAGTCGAAATTGCGGTGCTTGGTGCGCCACCAGGCCATCAGGCCTTGGCTGTAGACATCGTCTCTGGTGCGTGCCGAGAACAGCATGGTGACCGGCTTTTTGAAGCCGCGACGCAGCGCTGCTTCGGCCAGTGCCAGGATCGGGGCGAGGCCGGTTCCGGCAGCCAGGCAGAGTACCGGAGTGTCAACCGACGGGTCGCCGATGAACGTGCCGTAAGCCCCGGATATCTTAATGCTTTCGCCGACGCTTAATTGATCGTGGATCCAGTTGCTGGTGACGCCGCCCTCGTCACGGGCGACCTGGAACACCAGTTCGCCATCTTGGCGCGGGGCGTTGGAAATGGAATAGGCGCGCCAAGGAATGCCTGCGCGAGGATTGCCAATGGTCGCGTACTGGCCGGGCCAGTAGCGGATCGGCTGGCCGACCGGGCGCAGGCGGAGTTCCACGACGCGCAGGGCGATCGGGCGTTTTTCGGTAACGACGAAGAGGGCGTCTTCGCGTGGTGGAAAGAGTTTGGGCTGCGCATCAACGGTGCCCCATTCGATGGTCAGTTCATCCGAAATCGGCTTGGCCATGCACATCAGGCCGTAGCCCAGTTTGCGTTCTTCCTGAGAGAGCGCCATGTCGAGCACCATGCCCTGGTCGAATTGGCCGCCCGTAACTTTCACTTTGCACTCGCCGCAGGCGCCAGCGCGACAGTTATTCGGTAACGCGTAACCGGCTTTTTCCAGTGCCATAAGAACGGTGTCGCCATAGGTGCAATCGACCGATTTGCCCGAGGGTTGCATGATGATGCGAGTCATTTTTTTCCCTTTGCTGCAGTGCTTATATGTTAAGGCTGGCCGGCACCCGTTGCGGAGTTCCGGCCAGCGGTTTGTTGCGGCCGACGGTATTTAGAAGACCGGAATGATGTCGTCCAGGTCAACGTCGCTGACTTCCTGGCCGGTAATGCCCAGTTCGGGAATTGCCGGGAACGGAATGTCGTAACGATCGAGTACGCCTTTCAGGTTGATGATCGCGTTCTTCCAGTTTTCGAGCTTGGCTTCATAAGTCGGAACACCGAATCCGGCGCCGCGTGCCACTTCTTCTGCTTCGCGCTGGGTGGCGATGAAGTCGGACGGCAAATCCCAAAATTCCATCGGCGGCTCGAACAGCACGGCCGATAGGAACAGGTAGCCGGCGCGGATCTGCTTGGTGACCACGGCCTTGTTTTCTTCCTTGAGGCCCGGGTAATCGCGTTCCATCACGGCCATGCAGATCGCCATGTGGCGGCCTTCATCGCGGCCGATATTCTTGAAACCTTCTTTGAAGACGGCTTCGCGGGTGTTTTCGAACATCTGCTTGAAGATGGTGGCAGCAGCGATTTCGCCCATCAGGAACGAACTGAATAGCACCGCCAGATCGTACTTCGGCACCGCCTTCTTGTAGCCGGTCCAGTAACGGCCGCCATTGAAGTACAGCCATTTCACGTTTTTCTGCAATCGCTTGCCGAGTTCGGTTTTCGGTTCGTAGGTTATCGGGTCCGGGTGGCCGAGCATCTTGGTGATGGCCAGGCCGCACATGATTTCGTGATTCTGTTCGTCGCGGGTGACGGAGAAGAAGCATTTCCGCACTGGGTCTTCTTCGTGAACTTCATAGGTCTTGACCAATGCTTCGGCAAAAACCGGAGGCGCGGAGGCATCGAACACCGACAACAGACTCCACCAGTAGGCGATGGATTCACGCTCTTCCCAAGAGTAGCTGTCGACATCCAGCGTATCCCAGGGCAGCTTTTCCGGCTCCCAATTCTCACGCAGGGAGGCTTCCCATACTTCCTGCAATTTCTTGGTCTTCACATTCCAGGACAACGGATAGATATTCGGTTGCTCAGTCTCCGGTGGAAATTCCATCGTATCTGCGAAACGTTCTTTGTTGCTAGCCATAACTTCTCCTTGTTTATTATTAGAAAGCGAATTAATCCTGTGTGGGATATCGCATTTTTATAATGATACAAAAATAATGGCAAAGT
Organism: Burkholderiaceae bacterium; assembly: GCA_041736255.1. GTDB lineage: Bacteria > Pseudomonadota > Gammaproteobacteria > Burkholderiales > Burkholderiaceae_D > AVCC01. The sequence continues at coordinate 24,912 of JBGSTZ010000048.1, read as the reverse complement.
CAATATTTTTGTATCTTAAAAATTTACAAAATAGGGTTTATCCTCGTGTTTTGTTGCTTTATTAGTAAAAAATACATTATTTTTTTCTTAAATTTCATTGTTTTAAAAGGTGTATTTATAATTTCAAGGAATTAATTACGCTAAATGTAATTAAGATTCTTGACTCTTCGTTCTGATACACATATTCTAGATCAATGAAATTTTATGTAATTTGTACTTAACCGTTGCTTAGGCGGCCTTTTTGCAAACAACCACGCCTCATTTCCAGGAGAAATCAATGTCTCACCCCTTATTCGAAAAGCATCGCGCCACGCTGGAAAACGCGCTAAAGGCGATCCAGACCCGTGGTTACTGGGCTGCCTACAATGAAATGCCTAGTCCTAAAACGTATGGTGAGACTGCGCCCACGGATGGCAAGAGCGCTTTCGAGGCGCAGTTGGGGCAGAAATTCGATATCGCCCAGCCGGGGCAGACTGGCTGGCAGGGCGGCGAGCAGTCGCCGTTCGGGGTTGCGCTGAATGTGGAATATCCGGTATGCGATGTTCAGGCCCTGATAGAAGCCGGTCAGAAAGCCATGCCAGGCTGGCAGGCGGTTGGCTGCGAGGGACGCACCGGGATTTGTATCGAGATACTGGACCGCTTGAACAAACAAAGTTTTGAGCTGGCGCACGCGGTGATGATGACCACCGGCCAGGGCTGGATGATGGCTTTTCAGGCTGGCGCACCGCACGCGCAGGATCGCGGCCTGGAGGCGGTAACTTATGCCTATCGCGAACAGAGTTTTGTCCCGGCTGAAGCGATTTGGGAAAAGCCGCAAGGCAAGAATCCACCGCTGGTGATGAGAAAGCACTTTGAATTAGTCGGGCGCGGTGTCGGCGTTGTAGTTGGTTGCGGTACCTTCCCGACCTGGAATACCTATCCCGGTCTGTTTGCCGCATTGGCTACTGGCAATGCCGTCATCATCAAGCCGCATAGCAACGCGATTTTGCCGGCTGCCATTACCGTGCGCACTATTCGTGCCGTTCTTGCCGAAAATGGCATTAACCCCGATCTGGTCACGCTGTGTGTCGCTGCCAAGCGCGAAACTACGCAACAGTTGGTAACCAACCCTGCTGTAAAGTCGATCGATTTTACAGGCGGCAATCTTTTCGGTCAGTGGCTGATTGATAATTGCCGTCAGGCACAGGTGTATGCCGAGTTAGCAGGTGTGAACAACATCGTCATCGATTCGACCGATGCCTACAAGCCAATGTTGCGCAATCTGGCGTTCACGCTATCGCTGTACTCCGGTCAGATGTGCACTACTTCGCAAGCCCTGTTCGTGCCGGCAGAAGGCATCGAGACGGAAGAAGGTCACAAATCCTACGATGATTTCTGTGCCGATCTGGCACGTGCCGTGGAAAGCTTCTTGTCCAAGCCGGAAGTCGCGCACGCGGTCCTCGGTGCGGTTCAATCCGCCGGCACGCTGGACCGGATTGTCGAAGCCGACAGCGGTGCGCTGGGCCGGGTAATTCTAGCCTCGAAGAAACTAGACAATCCTGAATTTCCGCAAGCGGAAGTCCGCACACCAATCCTGCTGGCTTGCGATGCTGCAGATGAACAATCCTACATGGAAGAGCGTTTCGGCCCGATCAGCTTCATCGTCAAGGTGGCCGACACGACAGCAGCGATTGTGCTGTCCGAACGCGTTATTGCCACTCACGGCGCTTTGACCGCAGGCATCTACTCCACAAAGCCGGAAGTCATCGACGCGATGACCGCAGCCACCTGGCGCTCGAAAGTGGCTCTGTCGATCAATTTGACCGGCGGCGTGTTCGTGAATCAATCCTCCGCCTACTCCGACTACCACGGTACCGGCGGCAATCCGGCGGCCAACGCCTCCTACTCCGATTCGGCCTTCGTCGCCAACCGGTTCCGGGTTATCCAGCGTCGTTACCACGTTTAAGGCCCTGCCATGACTTTTGAAAACATTCGCTTTGAAGTGCAAGGCAATATTGCCCGCCTGACGCTGAATCGTCCGGACAAGATGAATAGCTTCAATGCAGCCATGCATGCCGAGTTGCGTGAGGCACTTGACATGGTGCAAGAAGATAAGGCGATCCGTGTCTTGGTACTGACAGGCGCCGGTCGCGGTTTCTGTGCCGGGCAGGATTTGTCCGACAAGCAAGTGCAGATCGTGCCGGGTGAGGCAGCACCGGACTTGGGCGAGTTGGTGGAAAAAAGCTACAAGCCGCTGATCCTGCGTTTGCAAAACCTGCGTGTGCCGACCATCGCTGCCGTCAATGGCATGGCGGCCGGAGCCGGGGCCAGTCTGGCGCTGGCATGTGATCTGGTTATTGCTAGCAAATCCGCTTCATTTTTGCAGGCATTTTCCAAGGTCGGATTGCTTCCTGACACCGGCGCAACCTGGTTCTTGCCGCAACGGGTTGGAATGGCGCGTGCGATGGGACTGGCACTGCTGGCCGACAAACTGCCTGCTGAAAAGGCCGCCGATTGGGGCCTGATCTGGGCCGCCGTCGATGATGCGGAGTTCGTTGCGACTGTTGACGCCCTGGCTGCGCAACTTTCCACTGCTCCCACCAAAGCCCTAGTGCGCACCCGTCAAGCAATGCACGCAGCTCCCGGTCACACCTTGGAGCAGCAGCTTTCGATGGAGGGTGGTTTTATGCGCGAATTGGGCTGGAGTGCCGATTTCGCCGAGGGTGTTGCTGCCTTCATCGGCAAGCGCGCGCCGAATTTCACCGGGGAATGAGTGGATATGAGTAAGCCTCTTTCAAAGCAAGCAGTAGGAGTTATCACAGTCGTTGCAGTGGTCGGCACCGGTGCCATGGGCGCTGGCATTGCCCAGGTTGCAGCCGCAGCCGGTCATCCGGTGAAATTGCTGGACAACCGCCCTGAAGCTGCTGCACGTGCAGTCGCCAATATTCGTGCTCAATTCGCGAGAATGGCCGAAAAAGGCAGGATGACCGCCGCAGCCGCAGCCGCAGCGGGTGAGCGGCTTATCGCCGTTCAAGAATTATCCGACCTGGCCGACGCCAGCCTGGTTATCGAGGCGATTCTCGAAAATCTGGACGCCAAGCAGAAGCTGTACAGCGACCTCGAAGCTGTGGTCGGCGACGACTGCATTTTTGGCACTAATACATCCTCGATTTCCGTGACGGCAATTGGTGCGGCCCTGAAGCATCCTGAACGTCTGGCCGGGCTGCATTTCTTCAATCCTGCACCTTTGATGGCGCTGGTGGAAATTGTCTCCGGTCTGGCCACCGACCGTGCCGTGGCGGAAACGCTGTTCGCCACCGCAGTCTCGTGGGGCAAAACGCCGGTGCATGCCAAATCAACGCCGGGCTTTATCGTCAATCGTGTCGCGCGTCCGTACTACGCCGAAGCGATGCGCGTGCTCAATGAAGGCGGGGCCGATCCAGCTACCATCGACGCCTGCTGCCGCGAGGCCGGCGGCTTCCGCATGGGGCCGTTCGAGCTGATGGACATGATCGGCCATGATGTCAATTTTGCGGTGACCCGTTCGGTATGGAATGCGTTCTTCAACGACCAGCGTTTTCTGCCTTCACTGATCCAGCAAGAACTGGTCGACGCTGGCTTCCTCGGTAAAAAAACCGGTCGCGGATTTTATGATTATCGCGAAGGTGCTGTACGCCCAACGCCGAGCACCGAGGCTGCGCAGCCGGTGCCGGACGCTATTGTTATTTACGGTGAATCGGCTGGCGCCAACGCACTGGCCGAACGGTTGCGCGCCAACAACGTCAGCTTCACCCGTTCCGCAGCCAACGATGATGCAGCAAAAGATGAATGTGTTGCCGAAGCCGGTGGCGCAGTAGTGTATGTCACCGACGGCCGCACGGCGACGCGCCGGGCCGCTGAATCCGGCATCGCCAATACCGTGTTGATCGACCTGGCGCTGGATTACAGCAAGGCTACGCGTTTGGCCGTCAGCGTTGCCGCGCAATGCGACGCACCCAGCGCGGCGCGGGCCATCGGCTTGCTGCAGGCCGCAGGTATTGCGGTTTCCCGCTTTAACGATGTGCCTGGGCTTGTCGTCATGCGCACTGTTGCCATGCTGGCCAATGAAGCGGCAGATGCCGTTAATCAAGGTGTGTGCGATGCCAAAGGTGCTGATGCCGCGATGCGTATGGGCGTCAATTATCCCTGCGGGCCACTCGCCTGGGCCGACGCGATCGGTTTGTCAAAAATAGGCGAGGTCCTTGCCAATCTGGGCCAGGCCTACGGTGAAGATCGCTACCGCGTCTCGCCGCTTATCCAACATAATATTTTTGCCGGAAAGAATATCCATGACTGAACAACATACCGATCCGCTGGTCCTGGCTGAAGCGACGGCGAAGGCCATGTGGTCGCGCGATCGTGCCGCCAACGCGCTGGGCATCAGCATACTTAGCGTAAAGCCAGGTTACGCCAAGCTGGCCATGCCGGTGCGCCAGGATATGGTCAATGGCCACAGCATATGCCACGGCGGCATGATCTTCAGCCTGGCCGATACCGCCTTTGCTTATTCCTGCAACAGTTACAACCAAAATACGGTGGCCTCTGCCTGTCACATCGACTTTCTGGCGCCGGCCAAGGAAGGCGACATTCTGGAAGCCGAAGCCATCGAGCAGTCGTTGTCCGGTCGCACGGGTGTGTATGACGTCACCGTGCGCATCCACGGCGGAAAAACCATTGCCCTGTTCCGGGGCAAGAGCTATCGCATCAGCGGCGAAGTGATCGCCGGCTTGCAGCAAACTCAATAATTAAACTACCGAGAGGAGACAATCATGCCCGTCAAAAAGCCGATGCCCGGAGACCTCGAGCACATCGAAACCGCCAGCCGCGACGAAATCGCCGCCCTGCAACTGGAGCGCATGCAGTGGACGCTGAAGCACGCTTACGAAAACGTACCGCATTACAAGAAGGCGTTCGATGAAAAAGGCGTCCATCCGGACGACCTGAAAACCTTGGCTGACCTTGCCAAGTTTCCATTTACAACCAAGGTCGACCTGCGCGACAACTACCCGTTCGGCCTGTTTGCAGTGCCGCGCAACAAAGTGGCACGCGTGCATGCATCGTCCGGCACGACCGGTAAGCCTATCGTCGTCGGTTACACGCTGAAAGATATCGATACCTGGGCCAATCTGGTGGCGCGTTCGATCCGCGCAGCCGGCGGCCGCGCCGGCGACACCTGCCACATCGCTTACGGCTACGGCTTGTTTACCGGCGGCATGGGCGCCCACTACGGTGCCGAGCGCGCCGGCTGCATGGTGGTGCCGATGTCCGGCGGCCAGACGGAAAAACAGGTGCAATTAATCCAGGATTTTCAGCCTGAGATCATCATGGTGACCCCGTCCTACTCTCTGGTGATCGCTGAGGAATTCGAGCGCCAGGGCATCAGCCCAGAAGACATTTCCCTGAAAATCGGCATCTTCGGTGCCGAGCCGTGGGGCCAGGGCATGCGCGCCGAAATCGAGCGCAAGCTGGGCCTCGACGCCATCGACATCTACGGTTTGACTGAAGTGATGGGGCCGGGCGTCGCCTGTGAATGCATCGAATCCAAAGATGGTCCTGTGATTTGGGAAGATCATTTCTATCCTGAAATCATCAATCCGGATACGGGCGAAGTGGTCGCCGATGGCGAGGAAGGCGAACTGGTTTTCACCTCGCTCTCGAAGGAAGCCATGCCGGTGATCCGCTACCGCACGCGCGACCTGACCCGTTTGCTGGCACCGACCTCGCGCAGCTTCCGGCGCATGGACCGGATTACCGGCCGCACCGACGATATGCTGATCGTGCGTGGCGTCAACGTCTTCCCGAGCGTAATTGAAGAGCAGGTCCTGCGTGACCATCGCCTGGACGGCAACTATCAGATTCTGCTCTCCCGCGACGGCCACCTCGACAACGTCGAAGTGCGTTGCGAACTGCAGCGTGAGTTTTCCGGCAAATTGTCACCGTTGGAAATCCAGGCTATCAGCAAGGAAATTCAGCACCACATCAAGACCATTGCCGGCATTTCTACGCGGGTTACCGTGATGTCATACGACTCGATTCCTCGCACCCTGACCGGCAAGGCCCGCCGCGTGATCGACGAACGTCCCAAACAAGACTGAGAGAATAGATATGACTGAAGCTTTTATTTGCGACGCGATTCGCACTCCCATCGGCCGTTACGGTGGCGCTTTGGCCAGCGTACGCGCCGACGATCTCGGGGCGATTCCGCTCAAGGCGTTAATGGAGCGCAATCCGCAGGTCGACTGGACGGCAGTGGATGACATCATTTACGGCTGCGCCAATCAGGCCGGCGAAGACAATCGTAACGTCGCCCGCATGTGCGGCCTGCTAGCCGGTTTGCCGGTCGAAGTGCCGGGTACTACGATCAATCGCCTGTGCGGATCGGCAATGGATGCGATCGGCTTGGCTGCCCGTTCGATCAAATCTGGCGACACCGATTTGATGATCGCTGGCGGCGTCGAAAGCATGTCGCGCGCCCCTTTCGTGATGGGCAAGGCAGAGTCCGCCTACTCGCGCAGCGCCGCCATTTTCGACACGACCATCGGCTGGCGTTTCCCCAATCCACTAATGCAGAAGCTCTACGAAACGCATACGATGCCGCAAACGGCGGATAACGTGGCGCAAGAGTTCGAAATTTCACGCGCCGATCAGGATGCTTTCGCGCTGCGCTCGCAACAGCGCTGGGCTGCCGCCCATGCCGCCGGCCGCTTTGCCGATGAAATCGTGCCAGTGCTGATACCGAAAAAGAAGGGCGACCCGGTCGTCGTCGATACCGACGAGCATCCGCGTCCGGAAACAACGCTGGAAATGCTGGCCAAGCTGAAAGGCGTGAACGGACCAGAATTGTCCGTCACGGCCGGCAATGCATCCGGCGTCAATGACGGCGCCTGCGCAGTGTTGATCGCCTCCGAAGCCGCTGCCCACCAGCATGGATTGACGCCGCGTGCTCGCGTCGTCGCCATGGCCACCGCTGGGGTGCCGCCACGCATTATGGGATTTGGCCCATCCCCAGCGGTACGCAAGGTGCTGGCCAAGGCCGGTCTAACGCTGGATCAGATGGATGTCATTGAGCTCAATGAAGCTTTCGCTGCCCAGAGTCTGGCTGTTCTGCGTAGCCTGGACCTAGCTGACGATGAAGATCGCGTTAATCCGAATGGCGGGGCCATTGCCATGGGTCACCCGCTCGGCATGAGCGGCGCCCGTTTGGTCACGACTGCCAGTTATGAACTCGCCCGCCGTGGCGGCCGTTACGCGCTTTGCACTATGTGTATTGGTGTTGGACAGGGCATTGCCCTGATTATTGAACGTATTTAAATAGTATTTAAGCGTATCTAAAATTTACCACAGAGGAGACAAACCCATGAAATTCACGATGAAAAAACTGGTTGCTGGTGCCGTTCTTACACTAGGTGCATTCGGTGCTTTTGCTGCTGAGCCGATTAAGATCGGGTCGGTGCTGTCGGTTACCGGTCCAGCCGCTTTCCTGGGTGACCCGGAATTAAAAACTTTACAGTTGTATGTCGAGGAGCTGAATAAAAAAGGGGGCGTGCTCGGTCGTCAATTGGAATTGTTTCATTACGATGACGGAAGCAACGCTGGCAAGGCCAATAGCTTTGCCAAACGTTTGATCGACAACGACAAGGTTGACATCCTGGTCGGCGGCACCACCACCGGCGCCACCATGTCGATGGTGCCGCTAGCAGAAAAAGCCAATATTCCTTTCATCTCTCTGGCCGGCGCTGTAGTGATCATCGATCCGGTCAAAAAATGGGTATTCAAGACGCCACATACCGACCGTATGGCGGCGGAAAAAGTGTTCGAAGACATGAAGAAACGCGGCATCAGCAAAGTCGCTCTGTTCTCTGAAACCAGTGGTTTCGGACAGTCAGGCAAGAACGAAACTGAGGGCGTCGCTGCCAAGTATGGCATCACACTAGTAGCCAATGAAACTTACGGCCCCAAGGATACCGACATGAGTCCGCAGCTAACCAAGATCAAGAACGCACCCGGTGTACAGGCGGTGTTTGTCTTCGGTCTGGGACAGGGTCCGGCTATTGCCACTAAAAACTACAAACAACTGGGTATCACCCTGCCGCTATACCATGCCCACGGCGTCGCCTCCGAAGAGTTCATCAAGCTCGCCGGTTCCGCCGCTGAAGGCGTTCGTCTGCCTGCTGCGGCCTTGTTGGTGGCCGACAAGCTGGCGGCCGGCGATCCGCAGAAGCCGGTTGTGATGGCCTACGCCAAGGCTTACAAGGATCGCTACCAGCAGGATGTATCTGCCTTTGGCGGCCATGCCTATGACGGCCTGATGATTGCGGTCGACGCCATCAAGCGTGCCGGCAGTACCGACAAGGCCAAAGTGCGCGATGCGATCGAAGCGAGCAAGGGATATGTAGGAACTGGTGGTAGCGTAAATATGTCGGCTACCGACCATATGGGTCTCGATCTTTCCGCATTCCGCATGCTTGAAGTCAAGAATGGCGAATGGACGATTGCTCAATAACGCAGAGACTGAATCCATGGCCGCTTTCGGGCGGTCATGTCAGGAGAAGTTAAAGATGTCACACATTGCATGCGCCAAAATCTATGGAAATGTCGATCCGATCCACATCGTTCGGCCAGTATCGATTCACGACTTAAAAGCCGGAGCTGACCAGCATGTATGAAACTCTCGAAATAGAACGGTGTGGCCAGGTTGCCACGATCTGGATGAATCGCCCGGAAGTATTCAATGCTTTCAACGAACAACTGATAGCCGATCTGGGCGATGCCTGCACCGTGCTCGATGCCGACCACGCGGTGCGCGTGGTGGTGCTGGCCGGCCGGGGCCGCCATTTTTCGGCCGGGGCCGACCTGAGCTGGATGCAGCGGGCATCTGACTGTGGCCAAGTGGAAAATCTTGAGGATGCCCGCCGCTTTGCCCGGATGTTGCGCACGCTGTCGGGTATGTCAAAGCCGACCATCGCCCGGATACAGGGTGCAGCGTTGGGTGGGGGTACTGGCTTGGCGGCTGCTTGCGATATGGCAGTCGCGTCTGCCGATGCGGTGTTTGCCACGTCCGAGGTGAAGTTCGGAATTATTCCTGCGGTGATCAGCCCGTATGTTTTGCGCGCTATCGGGCCGCGTCACGCGCTGCGTTACTTTCAGAGCGCAGAGCGGATTTCTGCCGAGCGGGCACTGGCAATCGGCCTGGTCAACGAAGTCGCAACAGTCGATGGACTGGACGCCGGTGTTGCAGCGCTGGTCGAGGCGCTGATTGCGGGGGCGCCACAAGCCCAGAAAGCGGCAAAGGATTTGATCGCTGCGGTCAACGGCCGGCCACTCGGCGATGTGGTCAGTGAAGAAACGGCCCAGCGCATTGCCCGACAGCGGGCAACGGATGAAGCAAAGGATGGCATCGGGGCTTTCCTCGAAAAACGCACGCCAGCCTGGCTTCTTTAATGCAAACGAGGCTTGGCAGCGAAATCTGATTCAGAGCCTGTTTTACCCCAACAAGGAGATAAATCACCATGTACACACAATCCTTTAATGTCCAGGATAGCCCCGGCCTGAAAACGGCAGTGCCTGCGCCGTCGACAGAAAATCCGGAATTACAGGCCCATTTTGACAGCAAGATCGATGCCGATGGCAGGATCGAACCGCAAGACTGGATGCCGGAAGCCTATCGCAAGACACTGGTGCGCCAGATCAGCCAGCACGCGCACAGCGAAATTGTCGGCATGCTGCCTGAAGGAAACTGGATTTCCCGCGCCCCGAGTTTGAAACGTAAAGCCATTCTGATCGCCAAGGTGCAAGACGAAGGCGGCCACGGCCTGTATCTGTACTCGGCGGCCGAAACACTCGGCACTAGTCGTGAGCAAATGCTGGACGGTTTGCACAGCGGCCGCGCCAAATACAGCTCCATCTTCAATTACCCGACGCTGACCTGGGCCGATATGGGCGTGGTTGGCTGGCTGGTCGATGGCGCGGCAATCATGAATCAGATTCCGCTTTGCCGTTGTTCCTACGGCCCTTATGCGCGTGCCATGGTGCGCGTGTGCAAGGAAGAATCTTTCCACCAGCGCCAAGGTTACGAGGCGTTGCTGGTGATGATGCAGGGCACCGAAGAACAGCATGCGATGGTGCAGGATGCGGTCAACCGCTGGTGGTGGAAGTGCCTGGCCATGTTTGGCCCGCCCGACGCGGATAGCCCGAACAGCGCGCAAGGCATGCGCTGGGGCATTAAGCGCATCAGCAACGATGATCTGCGCCAAAAATTTGTCGATGCCACCGTGCCGCAGGCCAAGGTGCTGGGTATCACGCTGCCTGATCCGGATCTGAAATGGAACGAGGAGCGCCAGCATTACGATTACGGCCAGATCGACTGGGACGAATTCTGGGCCACCGTCAATGGTGGCGGTCCTTGCAACAAAGAGCGACTGGCGACCCGCGTCAAAGCGCATAACGATGGACAGTGGGTGCGCGACGCCGCGCTTGCCTACGCCCGCAAACAACAAGAACGCACAATGAAGGAGACAGCATGAGCACCGAATTGAAAACATGGCCGTTATGGGAAATTTTTATTCGCAGCAAGCAAGGCCTGGAGCACAAGCACTGCGGCAGCCTGCACGCCGCCGATGCGCAACAAGCGCTACAAATGGCGCGCGATGTGTATACGCGCCGCCAGGAAGGCGTCAGCATTTGGGTGTTGCCATCTGCATCGATCACCGCCAGCAAACCAGACGATAAGTCCGAGTTTTTTGATCCGATGGCCGACAAAATATATCGTCATCCGACTTTTTATACGATTCCTGACGAAGTGGGGCACATGTAATGACAAGCCATGTTGACTACCTGTTGCACCTGGCCGACAACGCACTAGTTCTCGGTCAACGCAATGCCGAGTGGTGCGGGCACGGGCCGATCCTGGAGGAGGATATCGCTTTGGCCAATGTCAGCCTCGACCTGATCGGGCAAGCGCGCATGTTGTATCAACGCGCAGCCGAGCTCAAGGGCGGCGCGGCGACCGAGGATACGCTGGCCTATTTCCGCGATGTCGGCGATTTTCGCAATTACACGGTGCTTGAACTGCCGCATCACGGTCCGCTGGCGGGCAATGCTGCAGCCGGTCACGATTACGCCACGACCATCGTGCGCAATTTCCTTTACAGCGCCCTGATGGCCTTGTTGTGGGAGCAATTGCAAGCGTCCAAGGATGCACAGCTGGCTGCCATCGCTGCCAAATCCTTGAAGGAAGTGCGGTATCACCTGCGTTATTCCCGCGACTGGCTGGTGCGGCTGGGCGATGGCACTGAGGATTCTCATGCACGTGCGCAGGCAGCGCTGGAGCACCTGATGCCGTATACCCAGGAATTCTGGATCAGCAGCCAGGCAGAGTCAGGTGCCATTGCTGCCGGTGTTGGCGTCGATCTGCAAAATCTGAAAGCGGATTGGGATCACATGGTTGACGACGCGTTACTGGAAGCGACACTGATCCGTTCCAAAACCGACGGCTATGTGCCGCAGGGTAAAAACGGTCTGCATTCCGAGCATTTGGGTTATGTGCTTGCCGAGATGCAAAGTCTCGCCCGCGCCCACCCGAATGGTTGCTGGTAAGCCGATGAGTACCCGCGTGCAAGATGCCTGGGCGGCACTCGACGACTTGTCCGATCCGGAGATTCCGGTGATTACCTTGCGCGATCTGGGCATCCTGCGCGATGTGCGCGAGACCGACGATGGGCTGGAGGTGGTTATCACTCCTACCTACAGCGGTTGCCCTGCCATGGGGCAGATTGAGGATGATGTGCGATCCACTCTTCAGGCGAAGGGAATCTCGGCGCGCGTCGTCACCCAGCTTGCCCCGGCGTGGACCACCGACTGGATGACCGAGGCTGGCAAGGAAAAGCTGCGCGCCTACGGCATAGCTCCGCCGCATCAGACTCCGGCGGCGACCAGCGTGGTGCGCTTCATGGCGCGCCGTCCGGTGTCGAGCGCAACCGATGCGGTGGTTTGCCCCCATTGCGGCTCCAGCAATACCGTCGAATCCTCCTATTTTGGGTCAACGGCCTGCAAGGCGCTCTACAAGTGCCTGGATTGCAAGGAACCGTTCGATTATTTCAAGCCTTATTAGTTTTTATCGGAGCATTACACTATGTCCGTCCCTCAGTCAGTTTCTCAGCCTGTTATTCAGCCCGTTTCTCAGTCCGTCCCTCATTTTCACGAACTCACCGTCAAACGCGTCAGCCCGGAAGCGGCCGGCTCGGTGGCGATCACCTTTGATATCCCGCCAGAATCACGCGAGCTATTCAACTTTCAGTGCGGACAATTCCTGATCCTGCGCACTAACGTGGGTGGCGAACAAGTACGCCGCAATTATTCGATTAGCAGTCCGCGCAGCCGTCTGACCACATTGGGCGAATTGGAAATCGGCATTCGCCCGGTCGAGGGCGGACTTTTTTCCAACTGGGCCGCGACCTCGCTCAAGGTCGGCGACACGATCGGCGTGATGCCGCCCGATGGTCGTTTTGTCGTGCGCAAACAGCGCGCGATTCACCGGGTGGGTTTTGCCGCCGGCTCGGGGATCACGCCGATTCTGTCGATTGCGGCCACCACCCTGGAAGAGCAGCCGGAATCGAAATTCACGCTGGTCTATGGCAATCGCCACATGTCCAGCGTGATGTTCAACGAAACCCTGCAAGACATGAAGGATCGCTACACGGATCGCCTGACCTTGATTCACATACTGTCGCGTCAGGCGCAGGAAGTCGATCTGCTGCAGGGGCGCATCGATGGCGACAAGGTCCGCGCAATTATCGCTGCGCTATTGCCCGTGGCCAGCATGGACGAAGTGTTTATTTGCGGCCCGGAAGCGATGATCGAAGCGACCGAGGCGGCACTCGTCGCTGCCGGTGTGCCGCAAAATCGCGTCTATACCGAAAGATTCACAACCAGTGCGGCAGTCGCCGCCAAGGTTCAGGCCGACACCGATGCTGCTCTGAACTTGAATCAAGCGGCAAAAGACGTTTCGCTGTCCATCCTGGTCGATGGCAAGCAGCATGAGTTGCGCATTGGCGCCGACGAACGTGTGCTCGATGCGGCCCTGAATGCCGGACTCGATTTGCCGTTCTCCTGCAAGTCGGGCGTGTGCTGTACCTGCCGGGCCAAAGTTCTTGAAGGCAGCGTCACAATGGACAAGAACTTCACCCTGGAGGCTTCAGAAATGGAGCAGGGTTTTGTACTGAGTTGTCAAGCCCGCGCAACGAGTAAGCGTTTGGTGATGAGTTTCGACGAGCGCTGATACCATAACATTCTTTCAGGCGACACGGTTTGGGCGGCTCAGCGTAGTCAAATGACATTGACTATGCGAAGCATGTCGCTAGTCAGATGGAATGCGAGAATACACCATCCAGCAAGTAATTTTTTCCTGATCCCGGGAAGATTTTGGTGAAGTTAAACTTAATAGCTTTTCAGTCTTACTTGGCTGTATCCACGCATTTCAACGTGTACTTGAACTAACGCGGTGGATCAATCCGGCGCGACTAGTGGTGCCTACTTTGGAAAAAATATGGGTGAGATGCGTGCGCACAGTGGGAAAGCTGATCGATAACTGGCGCGAAATTTCTTTATCCGATGAGCCACGCAATATCAGTGCGCAGACTTGTGCTTCGCGTTGCGTTAGCCCAAAACCCTGGCGCAAGTCGCGCTCTGCGGGCAGCGCGCGATGCTGCGGTACCAACTGGATCAGTGTGCTTGCCTGCATTTGCGTGATGCACTGAACGGGTGTTGTTGTGGCCAAATAGCCATACCAGAACTGCCCCACAGGTGTATTTTTTTCTGCATCCTGCAGAAAGCCTGCCAGCGTGACGCGTTGTGGTTCGCCTAGCTGTTCTAACAGCACACTAGCGCTGCGGTTGCGCTTTAATTCCTTGCCATCGCAATCGAGGATGAAGCAGGGGTCTGGATAGCTGGCCCATAGCGACTCCCAATTGTCACTGTTACTGCGTTCGTGTTGCAGCGTGGATAGCTGGGCCAGCGCATTGGCCAGATGCGGTTTCAGCATTTCCAGTAGCATCACTTCGCGCGGTCCGAATTGTGGCTGCTGGCGCGCGCGCCAGATGCGTAAGTCTCCAATATGCTGGCTGCCATCGTGCAAGTGGAGGTCAATCCCGTGGTGCAACCCGCCTCGAATCAGGAAGTCGTTGAAAAATTCGGTTTTCTCCAGCTCGCGCTGCGCAATCACTGTCGATACCAGCGTTGTCTGGCGCCGCTGCTGCAGTAGCGGCGTGACCGGATCATGGTACTGGAAGTAATCTTCATACAACGCCAACCTGTCTGGTTCGATGTTTAGTGCGACGCAGTCCTCGAAACGCCCCGTCGTAGTATTTTTGACATACGACGCCAGGTAATCGGCATGCAACAGTTGCAGAATGGCGTGCGCCATCTCCTGTCGGACGCGCCGCGAGCTGTCGCCGTGGTGCAGGCTGGCAATAATGTCCAGCAGCAAATGCAGTTCTTCCCGGGTCGGCGCGTACATCGGCTTATTTCCCAGCGTAACCAAGGCGGTAAGAAACTGTTTGCGCGCAAGCCTGTAGTTCACGCGCGATCGGGCCATCCCAAGACGAATCGAAGCTGCCGGATGATCCGGTGGCGGTAATCACCAGCACCAGCGACTGCTTGTTGTCGAACACTGGCGCGCTGAATGCGCTGATACCGGGGATCGGGAATCCCTCGACCCGCGCTAAGCCGCGCTGCCGCACTTCGGCCAGCGTTGTTTCGTGCTGCTGCAGCGCGCTTTTCGAAGTATTTTGCGCCAGCACCGCCTGATCCTTCAATTCACTGGCCAGCGCTGTTTCGACCAGCTTAATTGGCAGGAACGCCGAAAACACCTGTCCAGTGGCGGTACCCAGCATCGACATCACCGAACCGGGCCGCAGATTGACATGGAGCGGACGGTTCGAGTCGCCCAGATAAACCACGGTCGGCCCATGCGTGCCCCAGACCGCCAGCACGACAGTTTGCTCAATGCGGGCGGCCAGGCTAGTGATTTCCGGGATTGCGAACTTGATCGGATTTTGCTGTTGTAAACAGACCAATCCCATCTGGAACGAAAATGGGCCCAGTCCATAGTTGCCGCTGACCGGATCCTGTTCGGTGAGGCCGACCGCGCCAAAGCTGGCCAGGTACGGATGCGCCTTGGATGGCGTCATGTTGGCAGCTTTCGCCAGCGTGGTCAGCGACATCGGCTGTCGATGCCTCACCAGCGCCATCAGTAACTGACTGCCAACTTCGATCGCCTGTATTCGTCGGCTAGCCTTTGGTATGGGTAACGACATGCAATTCTCCTTGATCAAATTTCGATTGCGTTGTTGTCGGCCATCTGCAGACGGCAACGGCAGGCACTAATTGTAAATTAAATTTATTCGTTAATATCAACAAATTTGATGATAGTAAATGAATTCGTTATAGACGAATATTAATCCAGCGTGACCGGTGTGCCAAGTCCGGTCAAAAAATGCGGCATGCACCCTGCTGTCTGTCCACTTGAATTATTACAAGGAGTTCACATGAACCAGAAAAAATTTGCCTCACAAGCCGACCTCGAAGAGAAAAAAGTCAGTTTCGATCAGCTGTCGGAGCATGCGTATGCGTACACAGCAGAGGGCGATCCGAACACCGGCATCATTATCGGCGACGAGGCGGTAATGGTGATTGATACCCAAGCCACGCCGGTTATGGCGCAGGACGTAGTACGCCGCATCCGTAAGGTCACTGACAAACCAATTAAGTATGTTGTGATGAGCCATTACCACGCGGTGCGCGTACTCGGTGCCACCGGATATAAGCAGCATGGTCTGGAGCACATCATAGCCAGCAAGGATACGTACGATCTGATTTTTGAGCGCGGCGCCTTTGACATGGATAGTGAGATCGGCCGTTTCCCACGCCTGTTTCAGGCGGTCGAATCGGTGCCAGGACTGACGTGGCCGACGATTGTGTTCCAGAAAGAGATGACGCTTTGGCTCGGCAAGCTTGAAGTGAAGATCATGCAGCTTGGACGCGGCCATACCAAGGGCGATACGGTGGTCTGGTTGCCACAGGATAAGGTCTTGTTTTCCGGCGACCTGGTGGAATTCGACGCCACGCCGTATGCCGGCGACGCTTACTTTCAGGACTGGCCACACACTTTGGACAACCTGGTTGCGCTGCAGGCGGAAAAACTGGTGCCGGGACGCGGCGCCTCCCTCAAGACTGCAGCCCAGGTTAAGGCCGGGCTGGAGGGTACGCGGGACTTTGTGCAGGATCTGTTCGGTGCGGTGCGCCAAGGCACGCAACAGGGTAAAGACCTGAATACAATTTACAAGGAAACCTATGCGCTACTAAAACCGAAATACGGCAACTGGGTGATTTTCGATCACTGCATGCCTTTTGACGTGACGCGCGCCTACGACGAGGCAACCGGTTATCCCGATCCGCGTATCTGGACGGCGGAACGCGATGTCGAAATGTGGAAGACGCTGGAAGGCTAAAGCCATTTCACCATCAACTATGCACTTTGTCGGCTTTGCCTGCGTGTTCACAATTGATGATGAAACGGAATAAGGCGTAGCAAGAAGATGCGCCGGCAAAGAGCTGCCGGCGCTACAACATAGATAGCAGAAATCGGATGCATCGTTGTGGTTGAAACGACGGCGAACCGGTTCATCCAGGAGACAGGCATGCAAAAAACTTATACCTATTCAAAATTTCCTTACACTAAGCCGGAAGAAATCAATAGCGACGCAGTGCGGCGCTACCCGGTAGTGATTGTCGGCGCGGGCCCGGCTGGCTTGGCGGCGGCGATTGATTGCCGCTTGCAGAACATCCCAGTGCTATTGCTGGATGACGATGATACGGTCTCGGTCGGCTCGCGTGGTCTGTGCTACGCGAAGCGGGCAATTGAAGTGCTGGATCGGCTTGGCTGCGGCAACCCGATCATTGAAAAGGGCGTTAGCTGGAATGTCGGCCGCACCTTTTTTCGTAACGATGAAGTGTTCAGTTTCAACTTACAGCCGGAAGCCGATCAAAAGCGGCCGGGCATGGTGAATCTGCAACAGTATTATTTGGAACAATACCTGGTGGAGCGAGCAGTGTCGGCAGGCGTAATGATGCGCTGGAAGAATAAGGTTGTATCGGTGCAGGAGGAGGATGGCGGTGGCGTCAAATTACAGATCGAAACGCCGGATGGCATGTATCAGATCGAGGCCGACTGGCTAATTGTGGCAGACGGCGCGCGCAGTCCGATTCGCAATATGCTGGGACTGGAAACCGAAGGCAAGATTTTCATGGATCGGTTCCTGATCGCCGACGTAGTGATGAAGGCCGATTTCCCGGCCGAGCGTTGGTTCTGGTTCGATCCGCCGTTCCATCCAAACCAGTCGGTGCTGCTGCACCGCGAAGCCGACAATGTTTGGCGGATTGATTTTCAACTCGGTTGGGATGCTAATCCGGACGAAGAAAAAAAACCGGAAAATGTGATCCCGCGGATCAAGGCGATGCTGGGTGACGAGCGTGACTTCGAACTGGAGTGGGTCAGCGTGTACACTTTTCAATGCCGCCGAATGAAAAGTTTCAGGCATGGCAAGTGCTTATTTGTCGGCGACGCCGCGCACCAGGTATCACCATTTGGTGCGCGCGGCGCTAATTCCGGCGTGCAGGATACCGATAACTTGGTGTGGAAACTGAAGCTAGTCATGGATGGCAAGGCGCCCGGCCAACTGCTTGATACCTATTCGGAGGAACGAGGCTTTGCTGCCGACGAGAACCTGATGAATTCGACTCGCTCAACCGATTTCATTACGCCCAAAAGTACAGCCAGCAAAACATTCCGCAATGCGGTGCTGAAATTAGCGGAAAAGCATACATTCGCCAGAAAGTTGGTCAATTCCGGCCGTCTGTCGGTACCGGCCTTTTTGATCGAATCAAGACTGAATACGAAGGATGTGGATCAATTTCTCGGAGATATGGTGCCGGGCGCGCCGATGGACGATGGTCCGGTCAGGATCGGCACGCAGGATGGCTGGTTGATCGACCATGTTGGCAACCATTTCCATGGCCTGTATTTCTGCGATGATCCGGCGACAATCCCGAACTCTGTCCTTGAAGAGTTCGCCACATTGTCGCGTGGGTTGCTGCCTATCGAACCGCTGATCATATCCAGCAAGCCAGGGCACTTGGAGAACGCGAAAGTCATGCTCGACGCCAATGGCATTATCTCCCGGCGTTACGATGCGCAAAGCGGAACTTATTACCTGGCTCGCCCCGATCAACATGTTGCTGCTCGCTGGCGCACCTTCGACACGGCGCGCGTACAACAGGCGCTGTCTCGCGCCACTTGTAACCTTTAACAGGAAAATTATCATGACACTGAATCTGGCCCCTAATTTCAGCGAACTGGGCAAGCGCTATTTCCGCGAATTCTCACCTGGCGACGACTTTTATGAAGCGCTGATCGAGACGCATCGCGATCTTTCCGACGAGCAAAGCGCGCTGCTGAATGCGAAGCTAATTTTGTTGCTGGCTAATCATGTGGGCGATATCGCGATCCTGCGTTCGGCGATGCAACTAGCGCGTGAAGACATTTAATCTGCACAGACTGCAACACAATGGACACTCTCGTTTTTATTGCAATAAGTGACAGGGCGAAATGAGATCCCGATTCATTTGTAAAAAACTCAAAATTTGATCGCAATCGGTCATATCAATGGACGAGAACTGTCCTCTATACGTCTGCCGTAACGGTCAAATTAAATTAATCACGATAAACAGTGCAACCGATACATGAATATAGATTGCACTGTTTTTTTGTATCATTTACTATTAGCAGAATATATTCTGTATTTCAGAATGAAAGTAAAATAAGCGCAAAGCTTTTTATTAAAACTATCAGGAGACACAAAATGCCCAAGCAGTCGATCAGCGACCTGGTTTTCGCCACAACAAGAAGGAGAATTTGATGTTTGCTCAGTTCCTGCAATTCCTTTTCTCTGGCATCACCGTCGGTGCCGTCTATGCCCTGTCCGCCTTGGGCTTCACCCTAATTTATAACTCCAGCAACGTGATTAACTTTGCTCAAGGTGAATTCATCATGCTCGGCGGCATGCTGGCGGTGTTTTTTACCCAGGCCGGGCTGCCAATGCCGGTAGCGCTGCTGCTGGCGATTCTGATACCAGCCGTCGTCGGCATACTGATGGAAAAAATAGCGATTGAGCCCGTGAAGAACGCTGAAACGGTGACACTGATCATCATTACCATCGGCGCTTCACTCGTGATTCGAGGTCTGGTCCAAGTCTGGCTGGGCAAAGGAACCCATAGCCTGCCTGCCTTTTCCGGCGATGCCCCAATTCAAATATTGGGCGCGATACTGATGCCACAAAGTCTCTGGGTGCTGGGTGGAACTTCACTGGCGGTAATTGCCATGTGGTATTTCTTTAATCGCACACTGCAGGGAAAGGCGATGCTTGCCACGTCCTACAACCGGCTGGCAGCAGAATTAGTGGGCATTAATACAAGTTGGGTGCTATTCATGAGTTTTGCCATGGCGGCGGGACTTGGGGCCTTGGGTGGCATTCTGGTCACGCCGATTACGCTCACCTCTTATGACGTTGGAATCATGCTCGGCTTGAAAGGTTTTGTCGCCGCTGTCGTGGGCGGCTTGGGCAACGGGCTCGGCGCAGTGATTGGCGGCCTGCTGGTCGGTATTCTTGAGGCCATGGGTGCTGGTTACATTTCCTCTGCCTACAAAGATGCGATTCCTTTCGTACTCATTCTCTTCATTCTCTTTTTCATGCCGCGTGGACTGTTTGGCGGTAAATCGACGGATCGTGTGTAAAAATGCAAAAGAACACCTACTATGGTCTTTATATCGTCATCGGCATCCTGCTGATCCTTCCATTCATCTTGCCCAATAGTTATTACCTTGATATCGCTATTCGTATGGCGATCAATGCGGTAATCGTGCTGGGCCTGAACCTGCTGATCGGTTTCGCCGGGCAAATCAGTTTGGGCCACGCTGGCTTTCTGGGCATTGGCGCCTATGCCTCCGCCGTGTTACCGACCCACTTCGGCTGGCATCCGCTGCTGGCCATGGGCGCGGGCGCTGCTTTCACCGGTCTGCTGGCGGCCTTGATTGCCCGTCCGATCTTCAAACTCAAGGGCCATTATCTGGCCATGGCCACCCTTGGCATCGGCATCATCATCAATATCGTGCTGCGCACCGAGGCGGCCTGGACCGGCGGCCCGGACGGCATGCCGGTACCGTCGATGGGCTTGTTGGGCTTTGAACTCAGCAGTGACAAGCACTGGTACTGGGTCGTTGCTCTGTTGCTATCCATCAGTGTCTGGGCTTCGCTTAACTTGATCGATTCGCCGTTCGGCCGCGCCTTGCGCGCCCTGCATGGTTCCGAAGTCGCTTCGCAGGTCGTCGGCGTGGATGTGGTGCGTTACAAAATGGCGATCTTTGTCATATCAGCAGTTTTTGCCAGCCTGATGGGTAGCGTCACCGCACATTACGTTGGCTTCGTGACGCCTAACATTGCTGACTTTTTCCACTCGATCGAACTGGTCACCATGGTCGTCATAGGTGGCATGGCTTCAGTCTATGGCTCGCTGGTCGGCGCGGTACTTCTCACCGCACTGCCGCAGTTTCTGGTCACTTTTGAGGGCTGGGAAACGGTCGTTTTTGGTGCCATCCTGATGCTCTGCATGATTTTCATGCCTAAGGGGCTGGTACCCACGCTGGCTGCCAAATTTGGGAAAGGGGAATAAACATGGCCTTACTTGATGTCAACCAGCTCTCCATCAACTTTGGCGGAGTCAAGGCGGTGCAGAACGTCAGCTTCAGCATTGATGCCGGAATTGTCTATGCGGTGATTGGCCCCAATGGCGCAGGCAAGACCACGCTGTTCAATTTGATCACTGGGATATACACACCATCCAGCGGCGAAATCAAACTCGATGGAGAATCGATCGGCGGCAAAACGCCGAACGAACTGGCCAAGCGTGGCGTCGCCCGCACATTCCAGAATCTGCAGATCTGCATGAATATGATGGCGATCGAGAACGTGATGGTCGGCGCGCACCTGCGTCTGGATCGCAATCCGCTCAAAGCGGCCCTGCGCTTCCCCAGTATCAAGCGCCGTGACCGCGAACTTCATGGCGAAGCCGCCGAACTGATGCGTTTTGTCGGCCTGGAAAATTATATCGAGGCTCGTGCCGACAGCATGCCGTACGGTGCCCTTAAGCGTCTGGAAATAGCCCGGGCGCTGGCCTCGAAACCACGCCTTATCTTTCTGGATGAACCGGCTGCTGGTCTGAATCCCAAGGAAACTATCGAAGTCGATGAATTGGTGCGCAAGGTCGCCGATTCCGGCGTCACTGTCGTTCTGGTTGAGCATGACATGAAGATGGTAATGAATCTCTCCGACCGCATCCTCGTTCTCGACTACGGCAAAAAGCTTGCCGAAGGCACCGGCGAGGAAGTTCGCAAGAATCCCGATGTGATCGCCGCCTATCTCGGCGCGCAACCATAATCATATGGAGAACAGCATGGAAGCACTCCGCATCATCAGCGATGAACACCGCAATCTATGGCGCATCCTGACCACGATGGATCTGGTGGCAGATGAAATCGAAGCCGGCGGCAAGATCGAACAGCCATTTTTCAACTCGATTTTTGATTACGTCGAACAATTCATCGACCGTTCGCACCACCCCAAGGAAGACGACTTCCTGTTTCGCATCCTGCGTACACGCAGCGCGGATGCATCTTCCATCCTCGATCGTCTGCAGGCAGAGCACCGCAATGGGCCGCACAACCTTGCCCATTTGCGCGAGCAAATGGCAAGCGCCGCCAGTGGAAAAGTCGGTAACCCAGCTTTTGCTGCGTCCCTGCGTACCTATACACAAGGTCTGAAAAACCATATTCGCGCTGAAGAGACGGATGTCATTCCCCTTGCGCGTGAAGTGTTGACTGCAGCAGACTGGGCTGAAATTGATGGCGCTTTCCTCGACAACGAAGACCCGCTTTTTGGCGAAAAGGCCAAGGCCGAATTCCGCGAGCTTTTTCATCGTATCGTAAGTCTGGCGCCCGAATCCATCGGTCTGGGCGCGCAATCGGCAGGCCGTTTGCAGCCGGCTACTGCAGCAGGCAAAGCAGAAGTCGTACTCAGCGTCAGCGGCATGGAAAGTTGCTATGGTCGCATTAGGGCCCTAAATGGAATCAGCCTTGAAGTGCGACGTGGTGAAACGGTCGCCTTGGTTGGTGCCAATGGTGCGGGCAAGACGACCTTCCTGCGCACGCTGTCTGGTGTGCAGCCGATGAGTGCCGGCAGCATCCAGTTTTACGGCGAAGACATCAGCACACTGCGCGCCGATTTGCGCATGAAGCGGGGTATCTGCCAGTCGCCGGAAGGCCGGCAGGTTTTTGGGCCGCTGTCGATCGAAGATAATTTGCGTTTGGGCGCGTACACCCAGCCCAAAAATCAGGTCGAAGGCGACCTTGAAATGGTCTTCTCGATGTTCCCGATCCTGAAGGAGAAACGCACACTTCCTGCAGGCACACTGTCCGGCGGTCAGCAGCAGATGCTGGCAATCAGCCGGGCGCTAATGGGCCGCCCAAAAATGCTGCTGCTCGACGAGCCGTCCATGGGCCTGGCCCCGCTGCTGGTGGAGGAGGTGTTTAACGTCGTCAAGACGCTCAAGGCGCAGGGCATGACCATCTTTCTAGTCGAGCAGAACGCCTTCGCAGCCCTCGCTATTGCAGACCGTGGCTATGTGCTGGAAACCGGCAACATCATCCTTACCGGCACCGGCCAGGAACTCATTAGTAACGAACAGGTACGCGCGGCATATCTCGGAATGTGAGAAGCAGAAACCGGCGCTGACATTCCTTGTGCGCCGCTTTTTTTTGATCCTGCGGCCAATGATTGCCGTTAAGGATTCATTTTAAATTCAACATGGCGCGCCTTAATCATGGACTTCCTGAAACTACGCAACACAAATATCGGTATCAGGATTGGTGTCGGAGTAGGGCTCCTGATGACTGGTTTTACCGCAATAATTTTTATTGCTTTCTTTCTTGCGTGGCAAAGCAAGCTGAACCATCAGATGATGGAGATTCTTCTCACCACCTGCGGAGCCCTGATAATTTTGGGCGGCATTGCTACATGGACGCTCATCCACAGCATCACGCAGCCACTGCATGCTGCAGTCTCCGTTGCCAAGAGAGTTGCTGCAGGCGATCTTTCTTCCCAAGTAAAGGTGACTGGCAAGGATGAAATCAGCGAACTCGTGATTGCGCTGCGTGACATGAATGCGAATTTGCTGAAAATTGTGAGCGACGTGCGTACCGGAAGCGACGCGATTGTTTCTACCTCCTCGGAAATTGCGGCAGGCAACGCGGAGCTATCGTCACGCACCGAATCTCAAGCGAGCGCATTAGAAGAAACAGCAAGCGCAATGGAGCAACTCCACGCCGCAATCCAAAAAAATGCGAACAATGCGGTTCAGGCAAACCAGATGGTTGCGTCAGTACAAAATGCTGCTGCCAATGGCGGCAAGGTAGTGGGGCAGGTCGTTGGAACAATGGCGTCGATCAAGGAAAGTTCACGTAAGATCGTCGACATTATCGGCGTGATTGACGGCATCGCTTTTCAGACCAACATTCTGGCCTTGAATGCAGCCGTCGAAGCGGCGCGTGCAGGTGAACAAGGCAGAGGATTCGCGGTAGTGGCTTCCGAGGTTCGCAGTCTTGCGCAGCGCTCTGCGCAAGCTGCCAAAGAAATCAAGACACTGATAGGAAGCTCAGTTGACGCGGTCGAAGCGGGTAGCCAACTCGTTGACAAAGCGGGTAACACCATGGATGAAATTGTCGCGTCGGTCAAAATCACCGTCCAAGTAGTGAGCGAAATCACGCAGGCATGTCAAGAACAGAGCATTGGCATTGATGAAGTCAATCGGGCCGTGGTTCAAATGGATGAAATGACCCAGCAGAATTCGGCTCTGGTGGAGGAGGCCTCGGCTGCAGCAGAAAGCATGCGCCAGCAAGCGGTGACAATGGGGCAAGCCGTGAGCGCATTCAAACTTGAACAACATCAAAATGAAGCGGTGGCCATGGTGAAGCGGGCTATTGCCTATATAAAAGACAACGGCAAAGAAAAGGCGTTTTCAGCGTTTAGCAAACCTGATCCCCAGTTCAAGAATCGCGATTTGTATATCAATGTAATTGATCAGCAGGGAAATACAAAAGCGCATGGCGAAAATCCGAAATTAATAGGACGGAATGTAATTGATTTAAAAGATGCTGACGGGAAGTACTTCATTAAAAACTTTGTGCAAGTTTCCAAGAATCCAGGCCATGGTTGGGTCGATTATCGGTGGCCAAATCCCGTCACCACCGTAATCGAATCCAAGTCCACTTATATTGAAAAAATTGACGACCTTGTGGTCGGATGTGGAATCTATAAGATTTAGGTTGTGCAACCTGGAAGTGTAATTTCAAAGCAGTTCCTGCATTTTCATTTATCACAACCCGCTCCCGCCCGCATCTACCTTGCGCTCGACCCGTTCAATTTTGTAACCGTCTGGATCTTCCATAAAAGCGATCACCGTGCTGCCGCCTTTGACCGGGCCGGTTTTGCGGGTGACGTTGCTTTCCTTGGTTGGGATAGGTATTGCCCTAACCGGAATCGTGCATAGCGCGCGATTCCGGTGGGTTGTCGGTATGCAGGCCGGAACCACTAAGGGATATAGTAATTATTAAAATACCATTTATAATGACTGCATTCTGTACAAATGGAGTGACCATCTATGAAGCCAACAACTTTGGTGCGCAACGGTGTCTCTGCGGAGATGGTGGAATTGATTGGTCGCCTGATTGAT
>JBGSTZ010000022.1:0-49152 GCA_041736255.1 Burkholderiaceae bacterium | reverse complement strand
CCCATCAACCATCGCAGACAACCCTGTCGCTGTCGCCCGTCCAAATGTACTTATCAAATAATCCGTGTACAACTCAAGTTCAGCTTTTTTCATTTCAACAGATTAACAATTTATACTGAGGCCTGCGTAACATCAGTGAATACTTGGCTTGAAAATTACCACAACTTGTGTAGATACCTATGTTGTCCGAGGTCGCGCCGGTGTTTTGTGTTCAGTGTTCGGTATCATCAAGAAACGCAATTGCGCGGGCGGCGGTGCTCGTGCCACAATGCGCGCTTACCGTTTTGCGGGATGTTCCGTACCTGGTTAAATCTATTGGAGTCGCATCATGCCTTTGGAAGCACTGTCGAGTATCAAACACCGCAATCTGCGCCATCAGAATCCGCCGCAGCCTTTTGCATTCGCACGCCAGACTGCATTAGCGGGGCTGGTTGCTGCCGAGGTGACGGTAGCGCTGCGCTGGATGCCGGTGGCGTTCGGCCTGCATGAGGGCCGTGCTTCGCTGTTGGGCCTGATGGGGCTGTCGGCGGATGAAAACCTGTTTATCAATCAGCAGGGACAGTGGCGCGGCAGTTATATTCCGGCCGTGTTTCGCGCTGTACCGTTTGGCACGGCGCTTTCGGAGAGCGGCGAGCAAACCGTTATTGTTGATCCCGATGGCGGTTATTTTAGCCAGACGTCGGGTACGCCACTGTTTGACGAAGCTGGCCAGGCGACCGAATTTTTAAGCAAGATGCTGGGTTTTCTGAAATCGGTGCATGACAATCAGGCGGCTACCGATCATGCGTTGCAGGCCATTCTGGCGGCTGATCTGCTGGTGCCCTGGGACTTGGCGCTGACCATGCCGGATGGACAGCCACGCACCTTGGCCGGTCTGCACCGGATTGATACGGCCCGCTTCGACGCGCTGGACGCCGCAGCAGTGGCGGCCTTGCACCAGTCCGGCGCGCTGACGCTGATTTATGGTCATTTGTTTTCCCTGTCGAATGTGGCAGCGCTGGAAAAGCTGGCGCGCGAGCGCGAACCGGCACCCATTCCTTCGAATATCGAATTTAGTGTTTTTCAGGATGATTATCTGAAATTCTGATCATTTTTTTGACTAAGCCTGTTGCACCTTTGTATAGAGTGGTTGCCATTTCATGCCGATTCCATTAGAACTTGCTGCCAACATCCCTTTGCTCAAGGGGCTGGATGAAGACACGCTGACCAAGGTCGCCGGCATCATGGTTTTGCGTCTGTATCAGCCGCAGGATGTGGTGATCCTCAAGGGCAATGCGGCGAGCAACATGGGTTTTCTGCTGCGTGGCGCTTTGCAGGTGGTGGATTTGAGTGCGGACGGACGCGAGAATGGCATTCACATCATTTATCCGGGGACGTATTTTGGCGAGCTGTCGGTGATCGACGGTTTGCCGCGCTCTGCTTCGGTGCTAGCGATCCAGGTTTCTGAGGTGGCTTTCTTGCCGCAAACGCAGGCGCGGGCATTAATTTTCAACCGCCCGCTGGTGGCCGAACGGCTGCTGATGCATTTGGCTACGGCCTTGCGCGCATCGTCCCATCAGCGCACGTTGCTGAGTATCCCGAATGCCTTTCAGCGCGTGTTCGCGCAATTGCAGTTACTGGTGCGGGTGACGCCCGAAGGCACGGTGATCGATTTGCCCAAGCAACAAGAGGTGGCGATCATGGTTAATACCAGCCGCGAGACGGTGTCACGCGCGCTGCATACTCTGATTAAGCTTAATGTGCTGGAAAAGAAGGGCACCGTCCTGATTGTGCGGCAACCCATGCAACTCAAGAGCGCCGCCGAGGCGGGCTTGGAGGAGTTGCCGCCGCCAAGCGCAAAAAACGGCACCCGGTCCTGACCTGATTCCGACGTGGGCGGTGACAAGCCGCACGATGCCGGATTGGGCTACGTTCGCTCAAGGATTGCAGTGACTCGCAATAGCAACAGCTTGTTGCGTTGCACTATCAAACTGTGACGGATGTCACACACCATGCTATGATCTGCGCCTGTGATGAATGTCACATTTTGTTGATGCGCAGTATCCCAACCATCCTGCAAAATACCGGAATCTCCCAGATTGCGGTGTTCTTGTGCAGGCGGATTGCATCGTTTTGAACCCTAACAAGAAAGCTATTAACCATGCAAGAAGACAGTGTGCTGTTGCCGCAGCAGCGGATATTCCGTATCAATGCACGTATTCCTTGTTCGCCCCACATGAATGATTGTGCCGGCAATATGTCAGCTCTTGCGGAAATGGCGGAGTTATGAAATCCCGGTTAAAAATTCCAAAAAACGAGATCACGCAAGCACTTTCGAGCTTCAAAAGTGTTTTTCGTACGATTGGTGTATTCAGCGCCATCATTAATTTATTAATGCTGGTGCCTTCCATTTATATGTTGCAGGTATATGACCGCGTATTGGCCAGTCGCAACGAGGTTACCTTGCTGATGCTGACCCTTATCATGCTGGTGGCTTACTTGTTCATGAGCGTGCTGGAGTTTGTACGTAGTTTTATTTTGGTGCGATTAGCGGCCAAGATGGATATGCAACTCAACACTCGAGTGTATACCGCAGCGTTTGAACAAAATCTGAAGCAAGGCGGCGGCAATGCCGGCCAGGCGTTGATGGATTTGACCAGCATTCGCCAGTTCATGACGGGTAACGCCTTGTTTGCATTTTTCGATGCGCCTTGGTTTCCGCTGTATTTGTTGGTGATTTATTTCTTTAATGTATGGCTCGGGGTACTGGCGACTTTTGGCACGATCCTTCTGGTGATACTGGCCTTTGTGAACGAACGTGTTTCGCACAAGCCGCTGGCGGAAGCCAATACGATGGCTATCGCGTCTAGCACTATGGCTACCAATAATCTGCGCAATGCCGAAGTGATCGAATCCATGGGCATGCTGCCAAATTTGCAGGCGCGCTGGTTCAAGCTGCATACCAAATTTCTGCACTTGCAGGCAGATGCTAGCGAAAAAGCAGGCATCGTCGGTGCGTTTACCAAATTCACGCGCATTTCCTTGCAGTCTCTGGTGCTGGGTCTTGGTGCGCTACTCGTGATTCAAGGCAAGATTACGCCAGGGATGATGATTGCCGGTTCGATCCTGATGGGTCGTGCTTTAAGCCCGGTAGAACAATTGATCGGGGTCTGGAAACAATTTGCCGGCATGCGCAGTTCCTACGAGCGCCTGACTAAGCTGCTGGAGGCCAATCCGGCGCGCGAAGCGGGTATGGCGTTGCCGAAACCTTTGGGTGCGTTGTCAATTGAGGGCGTCACTGCAGCGCCTCCCGGCAGCAAGGTTCCTGTGTTGAATGGTTTGACTTTCTCGATTGCTCCGGGCGATGTCCTGGGCGTGATTGGCCCTAGCGGTGCGGGCAAATCGACGCTGGCGCGGCTGATGGTGGGTGTGTGGCCAGCAGCGGTGGGCAAGGTGCGTCTGGATGGTGCCGATATTTATCGCTGGAACAAAGATCAACTGGGGCCGAACGTCGGTTATCTGCCGCAAGATGTTGAACTTTTTGCCGGTACTGTGAGTGAAAATATTGCGCGCTTTGGCGAAATTGATGCCGAGCAAGTGATTGTGTCGGCCAAGCGTGCCGGCGTACACGAGATGATTTTGCATTTTCCGCAGGGGTACGACACGCAGTTGGGCGAGGGCGGTGCGGGTTTGTCGGGCGGCCAAAAGCAGCGCATCGGCTTGGCCCGGGCAATGTATGGCGATCCGTCTTTTATTGTGCTCGATGAGCCTAATTCCAATCTCGATGATGTCGGTGAACAAGCATTGGTGGAAGCTATTAACGGCCTGCGCGAGCGCGGCAAGACCATTGTTTTGATTACGCATCGCACCAGCATTATTGGCATTACTTCCAAGCTGTTGCTATTGCGCGATGGTGCAGCGCGCATGTTTGGGCCGCGCGATGAAGTTTTGGCATCGTTGGCAAAAGCAAATGCCGAAAAGGCCCGGCTGGTGGCGAATTCTTAAGGAATAATCATGAAACAAATGGGTAATGTAGTGAATCTGAGTAAAGACGGCAAGCCAGCGCAGGATGTGGTTTCGCACGATGTCCTTCCGACGGAAGTGGCAACCGACCCTACCAGTTATGCGCGCCTGGGTTGGGTGGTGGTGCTGGTAGGCGTGGTGGGATTTTTTCTATGGGCTTTTTTTGCACCGCTCGATAAGGGCGTACCGATAACCGGGTCAGTGATTGTCTCGGGCAACCGCAAGGCCATTCAGCACCAAAGCGGTGGCACTGTGGAAGAAATTCTGGTCAAAGAGGGCGATATCGTGACAGCCGGCCAGGTACTGGTGCGGATGAATGATATTTTGGTCAAATCGGCCGCCGATATCAGCCAGATGCAATACTTTAATGATCGGGCGATTGAGGCTCGTTTGATTGCCGAGCGCGATGGCAAGTCTAAAATCGTCTTTCCGCAAGAATTACTCCAGGAAAAAGCAGATCCCCGGATCGCGAATAACCTGTCGTTGCAGGAGCAATTGTTTTTCTCGCGACAATCGGCGCTGCGCAGCGAACTGGCAGGACTGGATCAAAACATCGCCGGCCTGAAAATTCAGACCCAAGGCTTGCGGGAATCCATGCAAAGCAAAAAAGAGCAGTTGGTATTCTTGAAGGAACAACTGGTGGGCATGCGCGATCTGGCCAAGGATGGCTACATCGCGCGCAATCGGTTGCTGGATTTGGAGCGCACCTACGTCCAGACCAGCGGCGCGATTTCTGAAGACATCGGCAATATCGGCCGTGCCCAGAGCCAGTACATCGAGTTGGGCTTGCGCCGCAGTCAGCGCCAGCAGGAGTATCAGAAGGAAGTGCGTTCCCAATTGGTCGATGTGCAAAAAGAGGCGGAAGCTTTGCAAAGTCGCTTGATCAGTCAGAACTTTGAGCTGGCCAATGCAGAGGTCAAGGCACCCGTCGCAGGCACAGTCGTCGGTTTGACTGTATTTACCAACGGCGGCGTGGTCGCGCCCGGTTTTCGGATGATGGATATCGTGCCGAATGACGAACCATTGATCGTTGAAGGGCAGATTCCGGTCGAGTTGATCGATAAGGTTAAAGTTGATTTGCCGGTGGAAATGATTTTTTCTGCGCTCAATCAAAGCAAAACGCCGCATATTCCTGGGATCGTCACCCAAGTCTCGGCTGACCGCTTGACGGACGAGCGCTCTGGCGCACCTTATTACATGTTAAGAGCCAAGGTCGCGCCTTCCGGAGCAAAAATTGTTGCTGCGGAACAAATACGTCCTGGCATGCCGGTACAGATTTTTGTGCGTACCGGTGAGCGCTCGATGATGAGCTATCTGATGAAGCCGCTTTTCGATCGCGCTCAAACTTCATTGTCAGAGGAGTGAGCATGACTACTTCAAGCAACGTAAGTGCGGCATTGTTGGCATTGGCGCTGGCATCGAACCTGGCGGTTGCGCAAGCGGCACCAATGAATCTGCTGCAAGCGTATCAGGCTGCGCTGCAAAACGATCCGACCTATCGCAGTGCAATATATGACAACCGGGCCGGTCAGGAAGCACGCATTATGGGGCGCTCCTATCTGTTGCCGAAATTGTCTGGCCAATATGCGACCAGCAAAAATAAGGCCGACATCACGCAGACTGGGCAGAATGTTCTGGGACAGCCCACTACCGATACCACCACTCGGGACTATACCAGCGTCAATGCCGCTGTGACGCTGCGGCAGCCGATTGTCAATTTTGAGGCTCTGGCCTTGTATAACCAGGGCGTTGCCAAAACCAATTACAGCGATGCCCAGTTTGTCGGACGCAGTCAGGACTTGATGCTTAGGCTGGTGGCGTCCTATGCGGATGTCCAGTATTCCGAAGATCAGCTTACCTTGGCCGTGGCGCAGCGCGATGCGTACGGTGAGCAAATGCATGTCAATGAGCGCTTATTCAAGCAAGGCGAAGGCACCCGGACCGACATGCTGGAAACCGAAGCGCGTGCCAATTTAGCCGAAGCGCAGGTACTCGAGGCGCAAGACAATGTGACGGTTGCGCGCAATGCCCTGACCGGCATCGTCGGCATCGAAATAACGGAACTGGCGCCGCTGAATCAGGATTTTCGTCTGCTGCCATTGCAGCCGGCGATCTTTCAGGAGTGGCGCGACATGGCCATGATTAAGAACGCCGAGATTGTCGCGCTGGGATATGCAGTCGACATAGCGCATGAGGAAATCAACCGCCAGCGCGCCGGTCATGCGCCTTCGATGGATTTAGTGGGCAGCTACGGTAAGCAGAAATCGACTAGCACGAATACGCTCAATCAGGACGCGAATGTGCGTAGTATCGGCGTGGAAGTCAATATTCCGCTGTTTTCCGGCGGTTATGTGAGCGCTGCCACGCGCCAAGCCGTGGCTAATCATGAAAAGGCGCGTAGCGATCTGGATGTCAAGATCAATGAGGTGTCGGTGGAGCTGCGCAAACAGTTCAGCCTGATGCAAAGTGCCGGCCCGCGCATCGATGCGCTGGTCAAGTCGGCGCAGTCTGCCAGCCTGTTGATTACTGCCACGCAGCAAAGCATCAAGGGCGGTGTGCGCATCAACCTGGATTTGCTCAACGCAGAACAGCAGTTGTATACCTCCCGGCGTGATCTGGCGCTAGCGCGTTACAACTACCTGCTGGCGTATCTGCGCATGCGCAGTGCGGCAGGTACGCTCAATGAACAAGACCTGGGCAATATTGCCGGGTATTTCGTGGCGGTGCAATAAGATTGGTCACCTCTCCCACTTGTCGACATAGGTAACTACACAAGAAGCTGCGACTATAAACCGCGAGAGCGCAGTGCTCCCCTCTCACACTTGTGGGAGAGGGGCCGCGGGAGAGGGATTCAGCAAATGTTCCGACCGCATTAATGGCAATGCAATCAAGGTTGCGCCTTGTTTTGACATTTTGCATATTGCGGGCACCCTCTCCCCGGCCCTTGTATGCTCTCCCGCAAGCGGGCGAGGGAGACATTCATAGCGGGCTGAATAATTACTATTTAAATATACGATGCACTGTATTTTAAGATAGCGCATATTAAATATGCGAAAAATCCGTGTTTTTTTCTATACTGCCAATTTTTTCGGTTGTGAACCAATTTCACGGTGGCGTAGCACAACATGCTCCGCATCATGAAAATAGCGTGCCAGTTGTTCCGCGATATACACCGATCGATGCTGGCCGCCGGTGCAGCCGATGGCTACGGTCAAATAGCTGCGGTTATTTCTTTTGAAAGCCGGCAGCCATTTTTCGACAAAATTGCGAATATCGTTGAACAGGTCGGCCGCGTCCGGTTCCGCGTCCAGGAAGGCAATGACCGGCGCATCCCGGCCCGTCAGCGGGCGCAGGTTGACGTCGTAAAACGGATTCGGCAAAGTGCGCACGTCAAAGACCAGGTCAGCATCCAGCGGCACGCCGAATTTGAAGGCAAACGATTCGAACAGTAGCGTCAGCTGCGAGCCCTTGATGTCGACCAGTTCTGAAATCCACGAGCGCAGTTTGCCCACGCTCATGCCGGAAGTGTCGATGACCTGACTGTATCCTTCGAAGGCTACCAAAGTCTCACACTCTTCCCGAATACATTCTTCCAGCGTGCGGTGTTGTTGCTCGCCTTGCCCATAATCGGCGCGGTGCGATAGCGGGTGGCTGCGGCGTGTCTCGGAAAAGCGCGTGATCAGCGATTCGATTTTGGCCGTCAAGAACAACACCTTGACGTCATGACCTGCGTTTTTCAGGTGCGCGATGTCGGCCGGCAGTGCAGCGAAAGACTTGGCGCTGCGTGCATCAATGGCAATCGCTGCAGTATCGACGCCCTCTGCCAGAAGCGTGGTGATCAGTGCCTGCAACAAAGTCGGCGGCAAGTTGTCGACGCAATACACGCCGGCGTCTTCGAGCGCATGCAAAGCGACCGATTTGCCAGAGCCGGAAATGCCGGTAATAAGAATAATCTGCATGAATTATGATTTTATTGAGGAAGAAAAAAAGTGGGAAAGCGTTTGGCTTTTCCATCATAACGTCAATCTTCGCTCATTGCCTTGCGTTGCCGCTCCATGAATTGTTCCAGGGTATCGATGCCGCGCAATTGCAGGATGGTGTTGCGAACGGCCGCTTCCAGCAAGACTGCGATGTTGCGACCTGCGGCTACCGGAATGATCACCTTACGTATCGGCAGCCCCAGCACATCTTCGGTTTGCGATTCGAACGGCAGCCGGTCCATATGATCTTCCAGTACCCCGCGACGCACCAGGTGCACAATCAGTTTGAGCCGCATCTTGCGGCGTACCGCAGTCTCACCAAAAATTGTCTTGATGTCCAGCAAGCCCAGACCGCGCACTTCCAGCAGGTTTTGCAGCAGTTTGGGGCAACGGCCCTCAACCATGTTGGGCGCGATGCGCGAAAATTCGACTGCGTCGTCCGCTACCAAGCCGTGGCTGCGCGAGATCAGTTCCAGTCCCAACTCACTTTTGCCGAGCCCGGATTCGCCGGTAATGAGCACGCCGACTCCCAGCACATCCATGAATACGCCGTGCATCGTGGTGTGTTGCGCGAGTTTCTTGGATAAATAGACCCGCAGATAGTCGATGACTTGGGCGGCGGGTAATGGCGTGGAAAATAAAGGGATATTTTTCTCATCGCAACCCGTCATGATATCGATTGGTGTTGCCAGCCCCTGCGCAATGATCAGCGCCGGCGGCTCGCCCGCCATCAGTTCGTGGGTTTGATAATCGCGCGACTGTGCCCTGAGATTTTGGTAATACTCGATTTCCTGATGCCCGAATACTTGAATCCGTCCCGGATGAATCAGGTTCAGATGGCCGACCTGGTCAGCCGCCGATGCAGCATCGCCGGATATCAGTCGTTCACTGCCGGAGAAGCCGGCAAACCACCCTAGATCCAATGCTTCGCGGTTGTCGTCAAACAGTTGCTGGATAGTGAGCGGCGTGGTTGGTGGCATGGTTGGATATGGTTGCTGGCTTGGAAAAGGGTGGGTGGCAACGAGCAGTAAGAACGCGCAGAAAGCGTCAGCGCCCAGGCGCTAACGGCTAGCGGCAATTTTTTGCTGTTGTGGCTCCCAGGAGACGATGCGCTGGTGCACGGACGCCATGTCAGGGTCAGCGATAAGCGCTGCACGAATCACATCATCGGAAAACATTTCCGCAATTTCCGACAGGATTTCCAGATGCTGCTGCGTGACATGATCCGGAATCAGCAGAAAAATCAGCAATTTAACCGGTTGTCCATCGGGCGACTCGAAAGGAATGGGCTCGGCCAGGCGCACAAATGCGGCCAGCGGCGCTTTCAAGCCCTTGATGCGGCCGTGTGGTACCGCCACACCATGCCCGAGACCGGTTGAACCCAGCCTCTCCCGTGCGAACAGGTTGTCGGACACATTAGAGCGCGCGATACCACAATTGTTTTCAAAAATCAGGCCGGCTTGCTCGAAAGCCCTTTTCTTGCTGGAGACTTCAAGGTCGAGTACGACATTGTTGGGTTGCAATATTTTGGCGAGATTTGTCATGATGCAAATAGTAATGGTGCGGCGCACAATGGGTCCATGTGACGCAGATTATAAACTTCTTTGTTGCTTGCGTAATGATGTGCAACAGATAGTTGTTACTGATGTTGGGTATATGTCTACAAAAAACGAAAAGCATTGTCCACGAAAGACGCGAAAAAAGAACAGATAGCGGCGCGGTTTCAGTTTTGGTAGGTTGGGCTAAAGCTTTATCAGCCCAACATTTGGTAGAGACAACCGACTATAAATGTTGGGCTTCACTACATTCAGCACTAACCTACGATTCTGATGTTATGCATTTTTTCGTGCTTTTTCGTGTCTTTCGTGGACCGAATTTTTTGTGCGTAACGTCAGTCAGTTAATTAGAACGTTAATCATGAATGCTGTGTTCACTGACGGGCATTGCGCAGGTTTAATGCTTGTTTGCCGGCGCTGAAATTGCTGCGCCAGGGATTGATGTCGAGCCCGCCGCGGCGCGTGTAACGCGCATACACGGCCAGTTTTTGCGGTTTGCATTGGCGCAAAATGTCAATAAAAATCCGTTCCACACATTGCTCATGGAATTCGTTGTGATTACGAAATCCGATTAAATACCGCAGCAAACCTTCTTCATCAATCGGCGCGCCGCTATAGCGTATCTGTACGCTGGCCCAGTCCGGTTGGCCGGTCACCAAACAGTTCGATTTCAGCAGGTGTGACACCAGCGTTTGTTCTACCGGCACGGTGTCCGGCATGGTTTTGAGCAGTGCCGGATTGGGCGTGTAATCGCTGACTTCAACTTCAATATCCAGCCGGTCCAGTAACTGGCCTTCCAGTTCGCCGAACTTCAGCGACCTGAAAGATTCCGGCAGGGTCAAAGCAACCTGCACTGGCGCGCCGAACCCTGCAGATAAGTCGGTTCGCAGTAATTCCAGTAATGCATCCGTGCTGGCCAGCCGCGTCTGGTTGAAAGAATTTAGATACAGCTTGAAAGATTTGGATTCGATGATGTTGGGCGAATCGGCCGGTACCGTGATGGTGGCAATCGCCACTTGCGGTTTGCCGAGCAGATTCAGCCACGACAGTTCATAAGCATTCCAGATATCGAAGCCGAAAAAGGGCAGGGTGGCCAATCCCAGCCCCAATTCATCCCTTTTGCCCTGACGGGCGATGGAAAACAGCAGTGCCGGCGCGTATTCGGTCTGGTAACTGGCGGTCTTGCCGAGCGGCGACTGGTCCGGCGTGGAGGGCGTAAGCATCGGTGCTTTTCCTAAAAGTTATCCTAAAAACAGCTTATAAACTGGATTTTCGCTTTCGTCCCAATGGCGGTAGCCGACCGTGTTCAGGAACGCGCGGAAGTCCTTCATTTCCTTCTTCGGCACTTGCAAGCCGATCAGGATGCGGCCGTAGTCGGCACCGTGGTTGCGGTAGTGGAACAGGCTGATGTTCCAGTTCGGCGCCATGCTGGACAGGAAGCGTCCGAGTGCGCCGGGGCGTTCGGGGAATTCAAAACGATATAGTAATTCGTCTTGCGCCAGCGCGCTTTTGCCGCCGACCAGGTGGCGAATATGCAGTTTTCCAAGTTCGTCATCGGTCAAATCGAGCGTCTTGAAATCATTTTTCTCGAATTTTTTGGCGATTTTACTGGCTTCATCACGATTCGCAACTTGAATCCCAACAAAGATGTGCGCTTCTTTTTCGCCGCTGATACGGTAGTTGAATTCGGTTACATTGCGTTCCCCGATCAGCGCGCAGAAACGCTTGAAGCTGCCGCGCTCTTCCGGCATGGTAACGGCGAATAATGCTTCGCGCGCTTCGCCGACTTCGGCTTGCTCGGCGACAAAGCGCAAGCGGTCGAAATTCATGTTGGCCCCGCAGGCGATGGTCACCAGCGTTTCGTTTTTGAGCGGCTTTTTGTCCGCTTTGGCGCGTGCGATGTAGGCTTTTGCGCCGGCTACTGCCAATGCGCCGGCCGGTTCCAGAATGCTGCGGGTATCGGTAAATACATCCTTGATCGCCGCGCAAATGGCGTCGGTGTCGACCAGGATCACTTCGTCCACATATTGCTGGGCCAGGCGGAAAGTTTCTTCGCCGACTAGCTTGACCGCGGTGCCGTCGGAAAAGAGACCGACATCGGGAAGCGTGACGCGTTTGCCCGCTTTCAGACTGCGCGCCATGGCGTCGGAGTCCACCGTTTGAACACCGATAATTTTGATATCGGGCCGCACCTGCTTGACATACGCAGCCACGCCGGCGATCAGGCCGCCGCCGCCGATGGCAACGAAAATGGCGTGGATCGGGCCGGAATGCTGGCGTAGGATTTCCATCCCGATGGTGCCAGCGCCGGCGATCACATACGGATCGTCAAACGGGTGGATGAAGGTCAGTTTGTGCTTTTTTTGCAGCATCAACGCGTGCGCATAGGCGTCGGTGAAAGAATCGCCGAACAACACGGTTTCAACCAGTGCGCCGCCGTGCGCCTTGACTGCGTCGACCTTTACCGGTGGCGTGGTGGTCGGCATCACGATCATCGCTTTGCAGCCGAGCTTGGCTGCCGACAGGGCAACGCCTTGCGCATGGTTGCCGGCCGAGGCGCAAATTACGCCATGTTTCAATTGTTCCGGTGTTAAGTGCGCCATTTTGTTGTAGGCGCCGCGCAGCTTGAAGCTGAACACGCTTTGCATGTCTTCGCGCTTGAAATAAAGTTTGTTGCCCATGCGCGCAGACAGTGTAGGCGCGAATTCCAGAGGGGTTTCAAAGGCGACGTCATAGACGCGGGCAGTCAGGATCTTCTTCAGATAATCGGTATTCATAATCTTTGGGTTGTGTCGATTTGGGTGTGGCATCATCCGGTTCGCAATCCGGATCGAACAGGGCTGTTGCACGGCCTGGTGCGCAGTCGGGATCAGCGCGGATAGGCGCCAAGCCATGACGCGGATGTAAAAATGCCAAATGGTCATTGCTGGTCGCTTATTATAATGGACGTTTTTTTTGTGACTGTCCAAAGTCTTCCATGATCGAATCTGCAATCGCGTGGCTATTAAACGTACTGGCATTGCCAGAAGTCGGGCTGACTTCGGTTTTTATGGTCGCTTTTGTCGCTGCGACCTGGTTGCCGATGGGCTCGGAACCATTAGTGTTTGCGGTAATCAAGGCCGACCCCGCACTGTACTGGCAAGTCATCCTGGTCGCCACTGCCGGCAATACACTGGGTGGCGTGGTCAATTACGGGATCGGCTACGGCGCCAAGACTGCATTTGCGAAAGAGCGCGAAAGCCGCTGGTTTCGCTGGTTGGGCCGCTATGGTGCAAAAACCATGCTGCTGGCCTGGCTGCCCGGCGTCGGCGACCCGATTTGCACCTTGGGAGGCTGGCTGCACTTGCCATTCTGGCCGTGCGTTGCATATATGGCGATAGGTAAATTCTGCCGCTACATCACGGTAACCTGGCTGCTGCTCAGTGTGCCGAACGGCGTGTGGCGACAAGTCGCCGGTTGGCTTGGCTAATCATACGTAACTATGTATAAAGTTACTACGCATATAATATATACGGCGATACCTTTTTTTTAAGCATACTCCTTATAATAAATTTTTAGCATCGTAGATACTCTGTTCAAAATCATGACTTTTTCACGTTGATACAGCAGCGTTGTGGGTGCGAATTTATTCGCATTTTTAACGATCTCATGCGTGCTAATGCGAATAAA
The DNA here is from genome assembly GCA_041736255.1 of Burkholderiaceae bacterium. Lineage (GTDB taxonomy): Bacteria > Pseudomonadota > Gammaproteobacteria > Burkholderiales > Burkholderiaceae_D > AVCC01. The sequence continues at coordinate 35,945 of JBGSTZ010000022.1, read as the reverse complement.
TTCGCACCTACAAGTAAGCTCATGCGGACTATGCAATGACATTGGCGACCGCAAAGGGGGGCACTTAAATAGGGTGATTGCGTATGGTGTGTCAAGCACTCTAAGGCGTATGAAACATAAGGCTGTTGCTACGTGCTGCAGCGCGATACGCTAAAATGCTTTTTTAGTGTCAGTCCAAAATCCCTCGCTATGAACACCCCAGCACACATCCAAACATTACTCTCAGACGCTCCCGTCGGCGCTACGCCGACGCGTTTGCGCGAAATTCCGTATAACTACACTTCATTTTCGGATCGCGAAATCGTCATCCGTTTGCTCGGCGCAGAAGCCTGGAAGCTGCTCGACACGCTGCGCGGTGCGCGCCAGACCGGGCGCTCTGCCAGGATGCTGTACGAAGTTCTGGGCGACATTTGGGTGGTGCAGCGCAATCCGTATCTGCAAGACGACATGCTGGACAATCCGAAGCGGCGCCAGAGTCTGATCGACGCGCTGAATCATCGCCTGGCCGAAGTCGAGCGCCGACGCGTCACCACTGACTTGGCCGATGTTGGGGATGCCGAGGCGGTCACGCGCAGCGCCAGCGTGGCGGCGCTGCTGAGCTCGGCGCGTCAGGCGGTGGCCGATTTTGCCGAAGATTTCCATCGCACTTACGATTTGCGCCGCCGCGCCACCAAAGAGCTAGGGCGCTATACCGAAAAAGACAATATCAAGTTCGACGGCCTCTCGCGCGTGTCGCATGTGACCGACGCCACCGACTGGCGCGTCGAATATCCATTCGTGGTGCTGACTCCCGACACCGAAGACGAAATGGCCGGTCTGGTCAAAGCGTGCATCGTGCTCGGTCTGACCATCATTCCACGCGGCGGCGGCACCGGTTATACCGGCGGCGCGATTCCGCTCACGCCTTTTTCGGCCGTCATCAATACCGAAAAATTGGAGCAACTGGGCGCGGTTGAAATGCGCACGCTGCCGGGCTTGGATCGCGAATACGCCACCATCTACTCCGGCGCGGGCGTGGTCACCAAGCGCGTCTCAGACGCTGCCGAGCAAGCCGGTTTCGTGTTCGCGGTCGATCCGACATCAGCCGAAGCATCCTGCATCGGCGGCAATGTGGCCATGAACGCCGGCGGCAAGAAGGCGGTGTTGTGGGGCACGGCGCTGGATAACCTGGCTTCATGGCGGATGGTCGACCCGAACGGCGACTGGCTCGAAGTCACGCGTATTGAACACAATCTGGGCAAGATTCACGATCAGCCGGTGGCGAAATTCAAGCTTGAATGGTCGCATCCGGGCGCCAAAGGTACGCGCAGCACGCCGTTCAAAACCGAAATGCTGGAGATCGAAGGCCGCAAATTCCGCAAGGAAGGCTTGGGCAAGGATGTGACCGACAAATTCCTGTCGGGTTTGCCGGGCGTGCAAAAAGAAGGTTGCGACGGGCTGATCACCTCGGCGTGCTGGATTTTGCACAAAATGCCGAAATTCGCCCGCACTGTTTGCCTGGAGTTTTTCGGCCAAGCCAGCGACGCGATTCCGAGCATCGTCGAGATCAAGGATTACCTCGACGCCGAAACCAAAAAAGGCGGCGCAGTATTAGCCGGTCTGGAGCATCTGGACGAGCGCTATTTACGCGCGGTCGGCTACGCCACCAAATCCAAGCGCGGCGTATTGCCGAAAATGGCTTTGTTCGGCGACATCGTCGGCGACGACGAGAACGCGGTGGCGCAAGCGGCTTCGGAAGTGGTGCGCATCGCCAACACCCGCGTCGGCGAAGGTTTCGTTGCGGTGTCGCCTGAATCGCGCAAGAAATTCTGGCTCGACCGCGCCCGCACCGCGGCCATTTCCAAGCATACCAACGCCTTCAAGATCAATGAAGACGTGGTGATCCCGCTGGACCGGATGGGCGAATACACGAACGGCATCGAGCATATCAATATCGAGCTGTCGATTCGCAACAAGCTGCAATTGATCGACGCTTTGCGCAGTTTCTTTGCTGCCGGCAATCTGCCGGTCGGCAAGAGCGAGGACGCCGAGGGCGACGATATTCCCGATGCAGAAATGCTGGAAGACCGCGCCCATCAGACCAGCGAATTGCTCGATCTGGCCCATGCGCGCTGGAACTATTTGCTGGAAAACATCGATAAGCCGCTGGCGCAATCGAGAGACATGTTGCTTGCGCTCGGTCTGGAAAAATTGTCCACCGTGTTTGCCGAACGCCTGGCCACGCAGCCGGATGCACTGGTATTTCATGTGCTGCAAGACCGCACCGTGCGCGTGTCATGGAAACAGGAAATACGCGCCGCGCTGCGATTGATATTCAGCGGCGGCGCTTTCAAACTGATCCTCGACGAGTGCACCGCAATCCACAAGAAGGTGTTGCGTGGACGTGTTTTCGTCGCGCTGCACATGCACGCCGGCGACGGCAATGTGCACACCAACATCCCGGTCAATTCCGACGATTACCAGATGTTGCAGGATGCCCATGCGGCGGTGAGCCGGATCATGGCGCTGGCGCGCTCGCTGAATGGCGTGATTTCCGGAGAACACGGCATCGGCATCACCAAAATCGAATACCTGACTGAAACTGAAATCGGCGCCTTCCGCGATTACAAACAGCGCATCGACCCGGAAGGCCGCTTCAACAAGGGCAAGCTACTGGCCGGCGCCGATTTGCGCAACGCTTACACGCCGTCGTTCGGCCTGATGGGCCACGAATCGCTGATCATGCAGCAAAGCGACATCGGCGCGATTGCCAACAGCATCAAGGATTGCCTGCGCTGCGGCAAATGCAAACCGGTGTGCGCCACCCACGTGCCGCGCGCGAATTTGCTGTACTCGCCGCGCAACAAGATTCTGGCGACCTCCTTGTTGGTGGAGGCTTTCCTGTACGAAGAGCAAACCCGGCGCGGTATCTCGATCAAGCACTGGGACGAGTTTTCTGATGTTGCTGACCATTGCACGGTGTGCCACAAGTGCGTCACGCCGTGCCCGGTCGACATCGATTTCGGTGACGTCTCGATGAACATGCGCAACCTGCTGCGCAAGATGGGGCAGAAGAAATTCAATCCCGGCACCGCCGCTTCAATGTTCTTCCTGAACGCCACCGATCCTGCCACCATCAACGCCACCCGCACTGCGATGATCGGCTGGGGTTACAAGGCGCAGCGCCTGGGTCACGATATCCTGAAGAAATTCGCCAAAAAACAGACCAAAGCGCCACCGGCTTCGGTCGGCAAACCGGCGGTCAAAGAGCAGGTGATTCACTTCATCAACAAGAAGATGCCTGGTAATTTGCCCAAGAAAACCGCGCGCGCGCTGCTCGACATTGAAGACGACAAAATCGTGCCGATCATCCGCGATCCGCAAACCACCACAGCCGATACCGAAGCGGTGTTCTACTTCCCCGGCTGCGGCTCGGAACGGCTATTTTCGCAAGTCGGACTTGCGACGCAAGCGATGTTGTGGCACGTCGGCGTGCAGACCGTGCTGCCGCCCGGTTATCTGTGCTGTGGCTATCCGCAACGCGGCAACGGTGAGTTCGAGAAGGCCGAAAAGATGATGACCAGCAACCGCGTGCTGTTTCACCGGATGGCCAATACGCTCAATTACCTCGACATCAAGACCGTGATCGTGTCCTGCGGCACTTGCTACGACCAATTGGCGACCTATGAATTCGACAAGATATTCCCCGGCTGCCGGATCCTCGACATCCACGAATATCTGATGGAAAAAAACGTCAAACTGGAAGGCGTAACCGGCACCCGCTACATGTATCACGAGCCGTGCCACAACCCGATGAAGCTGCAGGAATCCGGCAAAACCATCAATGCGCTGATTTCCACCGTGGACAATGTCAAGATCGAGAAAAATGATCGTTGCTGCGGTGAATCCGGCACGCTGGCAGTCAGCCGTCCCGACATTGCGACCCAGGTCCGCTTCCGTAAGGAAGAAGAGATGATCAAAGGTGCCGACAAGCTGCGCGCCGACGGCTTCACCGGCGAAGTCAAGATACTGACCAGTTGCCCGTCCTGCCTGCAAGGTTTGCTGCGCTACAACGACGATAGCGATACAGATGCTGACTACATTGTGATCGAATTAGCCAAGCATCTGCTGGGTCAGAACTGGATGCCCGAATACGTCGCCCGCGCTAATGCAGGCGGCATCGAGCGGGTGTTGGTATAGCGATTGAATCGGATGACGATGCAGATTGATTGTGAATTATGTTCATTGCAAGGCGGCGAAGTCGTGCATGTCGCGGCGCACTGGCATGTGGTGTTGGTGGATGATGTTGACTATCCCGGTTTTTGCCGCGTGATCTGGAACGGCCACGTGCAGGAAATGACCGATCTTCCGCTGACAGAACGCGATTCTCTGATGGCTGTGGTGTGGCAGGTCGAGGCTGCGGTGCGCGACGTGATGCAGCCGTACAAAATCAATCTGGCTAGCCTGGGCAATATGGTGCCGCACTTGCATTGGCATGTGATCCCGCGTTTTGAAGACGATGCACAATTTCCCGCCCCGGTCTGGGCCGAGGCGCAACGTGTAACGGCACCAGAAGTCCTGGCGCAGCGCAGGGATTTGCTGCCAACCTTGCGCACCGCGATTCGCGCCCGGATGTCTTCTTTAATCTAACCAAATTGGACAATTATTATGGCTGAAGCTATAGCAGGATCGAAACAGACCGCACCAACACCCATTCCTACCGAAATGACTGTGCGCAAGCAATCAAAAGTACTCGAAATTGCTTTTGACGACGGCGCAGCGTTTACCCTGCCGTTCGAACTGCTGCGCGTGTACTCGCCATCAGCCGAAGTGCGCGGTCACGGCCAGGGGCAAGAAGTGCTGCAGACCGGCAAACTCGATGTCGAATTGACGGCGCTGGAGCAGGTCGGCAACTACGCGGTGCAGCCGCATTTTTCCGATGGTCACAATACCGGCATCTATACCTGGGATTATCTGTATTGGCTGGGTGCCAGCCAAACTGATCTGTGGGCCGAATACCTGGCGCGCCTGGAAGCAGCCGGCTATAGCGCCGAAGCCGGACGTACAACGCCGATGGCAGCCGCCTCCGAAGGCAGTGCTTGCGGTCACAAGCATTGATGTGTTGAAAAGCAGTTGATAAAAACTGCCATCTTTGGGAAGAATCTGAAATGATTTTCTGATCAAACGATCGAACCGGATAGAAGTCGGGAAACCCGCCTCAAGCCCAGCGCTGAGGCGGGTTTTTTAATGTTGCTTAAAAAAATCATTCTTCCCCTTATGTGCGGCAGCGAACAGAACTTTCCTGCCATAACGCGGATAACGTTTGCATGACGAATAGTCGAGACCAAAGTCTGTCTGCGCGATGTTGCGCAGTCGGTGCCGGCAGCCAGGCCAAACCGCCGTCAAGCGCGACGAATCCGTAAAAAAACAGTAATAGCAATAGCGGTCAAACCGAATTTTTCGGCACCGCAATGATTGAGACACAGGGGTAACAAATGAAAATTCAGCAACGCTATGCGAAACCGATTATGTGGCTTTCAGCATTACTCATGACAGCATTAGTGGCAGGATGCGGCGGTGGCGGGAAAGATCCGATTCTGGGTGCGAACGTTGTCGCGAACATCTTCGTCCCACCAGTGAATGCGGTCATCCCAGGCGCATGTACTGTCGCGGGACCCACAGTGACTGCATCGAATCCCATTCATGGTAATCAGCTAGCGACCACCAGCACGTCTGGTGTTGCTGGCAATGGCAAATCGATCACTGCCATTTTCAGTGAGGCGATGAACGGCGCAACGATCAACCCATCAACCTTTACGCTGGCGCGAGTGGGCGGAGCTGCCCTGATACCTGCGTCGGTAAACTATAGCGCCAACCTAGCGACCTTAAATACCGCATCGGCTCTCTTGGTCAATACCAGTTACACGGCGGTCATCCAGGGTTCGGTCACGAGCGCTGCCGGCACCCCAATCGGCTGTAACTATGTATGGACCTTCAAGACAGCAGCCGCCGCCGTTATCGGTGCCCCTTCGGTCAATCTTGGATTGGCAGACACGTACGCTATTGCGTCCACCGCCGGAATAACCAACGCCGCAGCTACCACGATTAACGGGAATGTGGTGTTGGATCCAAATGCTACGTGTAACGGTGAGTCGGTTCTGGCTGCCGGAACTTTTGGCCTTTGCGATGGCAAGGCTCCAACGCTCAATGGCGTGGTGGCCAGTCCGTTATTCCCGGATGCCGGAGTTACTTCTGGCGCGGTCAAGGCCGATGTGCGGGCAGCGTATCTCGCCCTTTCTCCCGCAATAACGATAGGAGCAACCGCGATACCGGCTGGCACTACTTTAGGAAACTCGGTCGGGAGCACCCTTGTGCCGGGAGATAATTATTTCGTTCCTGGCGTCTATCAATCGCTGACGTCGATTTTGATCACGGGCGATGTCACGCTCGACGCTCAGGGCGATCCGGATGCCGTCTTCATCTTCCAGTCATCAAGCACTATCGGCACGCTAGGCGGCGCTGATCGCATTCTCCTGGTTGGCGGTGCCAAGGCTTCCAACGTCTGGTGGTGGGCAGGCAGTGCAGCGACGCTGGGAACAGGCACTTTTTGGCAGGGCAATATCCTGGCCAGCGATGACGTGACGATGCTCGTCGGAGCAAGCTCTTGTGGCAGGTTGTTTGCAGGGGCATCTACCGATGGCGCGTTTGTTTTGAACAATAACGTCGTTTCCGTGCCTGGCAATCCGAGTGGGCCTGCCACTTGCCAGTAAATAGGCTGCCGGCTTTTTCGAAGCCTGGCAAATACTGCTCATGTTGCGTTATGCAACAACCACAAGAGATTTAAATTCTCCTGGAGACAAACATGAAATTAGCAAAAGCATCAGGGACGCTGGGTTTGGTGGCACTCGCTGTCATCGCCAGCCCATTCGCAACGGCGCAAGATGCCGGCTGGTACGTCGGTGCCAACGCTGGGCAGTCGAGAGCGAAAATCGACGACGAGCGGATCACCGGCAGTTTGGCTGGACGTGGTTTAAGCGGAATTTCGATCGCCGATGATGATCGTGACACCGGCTACAAGATTTATGGCGGCTACAAGATCAACAAGAATTTTGCTGTTGAAGGCAGTTATTTCGATTTGGGAGAGTTCGGTTATGCGGCGACTACGGATCAGGGAACACTGAATGGCAACATCAAGCTCAAGGGCTTGAATCTCGACTTGGTAGGCATGTTGCCTATTACGGATAAGTTTTCTGCATTCGGCCGGGTCGGTGTGAATTATGCAGACGTCAAGGATTCCTTTACAGGTACCGGCGCAGTCAATGTGATCAACCCGAACCCGAGCAAGCGCGCTGCCAATCTCAAGGTTGGGCTGGGCTTGCAATACGCTTTCACTGAATCCCTCGCCATGCGCGGCGAAGTGGAACGCTACCGGATCAATGATGCAGTCGGTAACAAGGGCGACATCGATCTGATCTCGCTCGGCTTGCTGTATCAGTTTGGTGCAGCAAAAGCAGTTCCGGCTGCGCTTACCGAGATGCCGGAACCGGTTACCGTCGCTGCCGCACCTGCGCCAGTTGTGGCAGCACAGCCAGCACCAGTGCCGGTGTCTGAAAAAGTCACGTTCGCTGCGGAAACCCTGTTCGACTTCGATAAATCGGCGGTGAAGCCTGAAGGCAAGGCAGCTTTGGATGATTTGTTGCGCAAGCTCGAAGGTATGGATACGGAAGTGATGATCACGGTCGGTCATGCTGATGCCATCGGTTCCGACGACTACAATCAAAAACTGTCGATCCGTCGTGCGGAAGCAGTCAAGGCTTACCTGGTTTCCACAGGCGTCGACGCACAGCGCGTCTACACCGAAGGCAAGGGCGAAGCACAGCCGATTGCCGACAACAAAACTGCAGAAGGCCGCGCCAAAAATCGCCGCGTTACAGTGGAAGTCGTTGGTTCACGGACTGTGACCCAATAAGCTCGCAAGCATTGTAATGAAGCCGTGCAAACGCAAGGCCGTTCAGCCAAAAAGCTGAACGGATTTTTTTCGTCGGTGAGTCTGTGTACTGGCGCTCTTTCGATGCGCGGATGTAGTCCTGCACATAAATTTTAGTGCTGCAAAATATGTCGATGTGTACGCCAGCGCACAGACTCAGAAGGGCGAAAATCGGATAATTGTTCTCATGGGAAGCAGTTTTATCCCGGTTAGGGAGTGGGTTGAACGGGTTGGTACGCACATACAACATCACTTGTAAAAAGGAAAAATCATGCTCTATACCATTGCTGTTGTTTTGATTGTTCTGTGGTTGCTTGGCCTTGTTACTTCCACCGCCATTGGTGGTTTTATTCATATCTTGTTGGTAATCGCCGTGATTATGATATTGCTGCGCCTGATTCAAGGTCGCGGGCTTTAGCCAAGTCTGCTAAGTTTGGATTAAACGGCACATTGCACACATTCACCATAAGGCGGCTATGAATAAAGCAGTTTCACTGGCACTTCTTGCTGCAGGCATCATGTTGACGATCTTCGGTATAAACGAAATGAATTCGTTCGCATCCGATATGTCACGCATGTTTACGGGGGCGGCGACCAATCGTTCGATCTGGATGCTCATCGGCGGTGTCGTGCTTGCGGTGCTCGGTTTGTCAGGCCTGGTGCAGTCCTCACGCAAAAACTGAGCGCCACTCCGGTACGTGTCGCTTAAATGAAAAACACCTTGCAGAACATTGCAAGGCATTTTAACTTTCGTGCATAAGCAACCATTTATGCAGTGCGGCGTCCTGCGCTGAGATGACCAATCAAACGCGGATCAACACTCCAGTCGTTTGACACAACCATAGCAGCGCAATAAAAACGCCCCTGAATGGGGCATTTTTTGTGACTTTGCCATTATTGGCGTTTTTTATTTGACCTGATTGCCGATCACGCCGCCGACTGCAGCACCGCCAACTGTGCCGATTGCGCTGCCGCCAGTCAATACGGCGCCCAGGACACCGCCGGCGCCTGCGCCGACTGCAGTATTTTTATCTTGGCGCGACATATTGGAACACGCCGCCAAGCCAAACACCATGGCGATCACTGCTGTCTTTGTTGCCAATTTTTTCATCATGTTCATGCTGTATACCTTTTCAATTAATGCATTGAGTATAAAAATCAGGGGGGCAGCGGTGAGCGCTGCCAAACGTGTTTTACTTTAGTTGCATATCGTTCTTGACGGATTTAACGCCTTTTACTGCGCGCGTTACATTTACGGCTGTTACGATATTTTCTTTGGAGGTCACAAACCCGCTCAATTGCACGGCGCCTTTGAATGTTTCGACATTAATTTCAGCTACTTTTAATGACGGTTCGTTGAGGATCGCGGCCTTAACGTTGGTCGTGATCACCGTGTCATCAATATATTGGCCGGTAGTTTCATGTTTCGTCGTTGTGACACAACCAACAACGCTGGTCAACATAAGGGCGGCGATCAGCGTGGTTACAATTTTCAGATTTTTCATTGTGATACTCCTGTTTTGATGATTAAAAAATTATTTTGGCGCCCATCGCGGCAGAGCGCAAATCCGACGCAGGTTTGGCAGTGCAGCTTTGCGTTGGCATAAGATTAAAGCTTAAAGATATCCAAGTCTGTGCGCCAACACACACAACAATATTGTTTTTTGGCACAGGTTTGTTTTTGTAATGTGTGGTAACGCACAGACAAAAATTTACAAGATGTAACTCGATATGGACGGACGGGGCAGGCATGTTACTCTGTCGGCCGCGGCAAACTTTCAAGCGCCTTTGCGCTCCCATTATTTACGATTAAAGCAGGAAATCTGATATGTCCTGTATGCACGATCCAAATCAAAATCATCTCCTGGCAGCTTTACTTGAGGCGGAATACGACCGCTTGTCGCCCCATCTGGAATTGGTTCCGATGTTGCTCGGCGACGTGCTCTATGAATCCGGCGGCAAAGTGCTGCACGTCTATTTCCCCACTACCTCCATCGTATCGTTGCACTATTTACTCGAAAACGGGGGCTCGTCTGAAATTGCCGGCGTTGGCAACGAGGGTGTATTGGGAGTTTCTCTTTTTATGGGTGGCGACACCACGCCCAGTCGCGCCGTAGTACAGACAGGCGGCTACGGTTATCGCCTTAAAGCACAGATATTGATGGAAGAATTTTATCGCGCCGGACTGGTGCTGCGTATTTTGCTGCGGTATACCCACGCGCTTATCACGCAAATGTCGCAAACCTCTGTGTGTAATCGGCACCATTCGGTGGAACAACAATTGAGCCGTTTTCTTTTACTTACCCTGGATCGTTTGCCATCCAATGAATTGACCATGACACAGGAATTGATCGCCAATATGTTGGGTGTACGCCGCGAGGGTGTGACCGAGGCCGCCGGAAAATTACAAAGCTGCGGCTTTATCCGCTATCGGCGTGGGCATATCACTGTATTGGATCGTTCCGGACTGGAAGATCATTCTTGTGAATGTTATGACGTTGTCAAAAAAGAATTTGCGCGCTTGTTGTCGGATGTGTGCCAACTCCAAGGCAAGCCGCAGATGAGTCGGGCGTTCTGATAGGTAGAGTTTTGCGGCTGGGCCGTCACATTGTTTGCGCCAGGCCAGCGCTCTTGTAGTTGTAGCTTAATCAATATTTGAAACTATGCATAAAATGGAAATAGCCGCAGTCATGCCACAAGTGCAACAACCCTTGCTGAAGGCGGGAGCATTGCAGGATGCGATCTTCAACAGCGCGAATTTTTCCTGTATTGCCACCGATGCGCAGGGCGTGATTCAGATTTTCAACGTCGGTGCCGAACGCATGCTTGGTTATCAGGCGGAAGATGTGGTGGACCAGATTACGCCGGCCGGCATTTCGGATGCGCAAGAATTGGTCGCACGGGCCGCGGCACTGAGTCTGGAATTGGATACGCCGATTGAGCCGGGTTTCGAGGCGTTGGTGTTCAAGGCTTCACGCGGCATCGAAGACATTTATGAACTGACTTATATCCGCAAAGATGGCAGTCGCTTGCCAGCTATCGTGTCCGTCACGGCGCTGCGCGATGCAGACGATAAAGTGATCGGCTACCTGCTGATTGGCACCGATAACACGGCGCGCAAACAAGTCGAAGCGGAACAGGCGCTGCTGGATCAGCGTTTGCGCGATCAGCAGTTCTATACGCGTTCCCTCATTGAATCGAATATCGACGCCATCATCACGACCGATCCGCGCGGCATCATTAGCGACGTCAACCATCAAATGGAAGCCTTGACCGGATGCACCCGCGATGAATTGATCGGGGCGCCTTTCAAGAATTATTTTACCGACCCGGAGCGTGCCGAGGTGGCCATCACGAGTGCGCTGCGCGATGGCAAAGTGACCAACTATGAACTGACCGCCCACGCCAGAGATGGCAAGGAAACAGTGGTGTCGTACAACGCATCCACCTTTCATGACCGCGACCGCAATTTGCAAGGCGTGATCGCGGCGGCACGCGATGTGACCGACCGCAAGCAATTCGAACATGCGCTGCAAGAAAATTACGTCGAACTGGAATGCGCGAAGGCGGCTGCGGAAAAAGCCAATCTGGCGAAATCGGAATTCTTGTCCAGCATGAGCCATGAATTGCGCACGCCACTCAATGCCGTGCTCGGATTTGCGCAGTTAATGGCATCCGAGACGCCACCGCCATCAGCGGCGCAGAAACTGTCGATCGACCAGATTTTGCAAGCCGGCTGGTATCTGCTGCGACTGATTAATGAAATTCTCGATCTGGCGATGATCGAATCGGGAAAAGTAACGATGTCGCAAGAATCGATGTCGCTCACCGAAGTGCTGCAGGATTGTCAGGCAATGATTGAGCCGCAGGCGCAGCAACGTGGGATAGAAATGACGTTTCCGCATTTTGATCACCCGTTCTATGTTCATGCCGATCGCACCAGAGTTAAACAAGTGATCATCAATCTGTTGTCGAATGCGATCAAATATAACCGTGTCGATGGCGCAGTCATTGTTGAATATATGATGCGTAGTGAAAATCGGGTGCGTTTACGTGTGCGTGATACAGGAGCAGGCCTCTCAGCGGAACAGTTGGAACAATTATTTCAGCCTTTCAACCGGCTTGGCCAAGAGTCCAGTACCGAAGAAGGTACTGGCATCGGCTTGGTGGTGACCAAGCAACTAGTCGAATTGATGGGCGGTGACATTGGCGTTGAAAGCAAGGTTGGTGTCGGCACCGTTTTTTGGGTTGAGTTTCCCGCATCCGGCGCACCGGAACTGGTATTTGGCGGCAATGGCGAGAACGGCCTGAATGCGCCAGATTCTGCAGCAGAAAACGCATTGTCAACGCAACGCACGCTGCTTTATGTTGAAGATAATCCGGCAAATTTGGTACTGGTCGAGAAACTGATTGCGCGGCGCATTGATTTGAAATTGCTGACGGCTATGGATGGACATCTTGGCATTCAGCTGGCGCGCATGCATCAGCCGGATGTTATTTTGATGGATATTAATTTACCTGGCATCAGCGGCTTTGGCGCCTTGAAAATATTGCGAGAAGATCCAGCAACTGCGCACATTCCGGTCATGGCACTGTCAGCCAATGCGGTTCCGCGTGACATTGAGAAAGGTTTGCAGGCTGGGTTTTTCCGCTATCTGACAAAACCGATCGAGGTCAGCGCATTTATGGATGCACTGGATGTCGCATTGCATTATGCGGCTGACAATGGCTTGGAAAGCGAGCAGGCGGCGCTGATGCCACTGAATAACAGATGAGCGCAATAGGTACATGTAATAAGTAAACGTAACAGGTGAACGATTTTTTGATCCGGGAAAAATAAAGTTAGAGCCGGATTCCCTCCCTTGCAGGGCGCACCCTGTCTTGCAAGACAGGGTTGTTACGCAGGCGGACGACATGTCGTCCGAAACCACTGTTTCACCCCCAACCCTCTCCCAGAGGGAGAGGGTGAGAATAGTGGCCTGGAAAATAAAACTCTTTCCAGACCAGATCAATAGAGGGAATGTAATGCTTGAAGCTTCCGAAATTCTAAACGCCAGCATCCTGATCGTGGATGATCAAAAATCGAATGTGATGCTGTTGGAGCAAATGCTGGGCAATACAGGTTACCAGTGCATCACATCGACGATGGACCCGAGCACGGTTTGCCCGTTGCATCTGGAACATCATTACGATCTGATTTTGCTTGATTTGCAAATGCCCGAGATGGATGGATTTCAAGTTATGGAAGGCTTGAAAGAAATCGAGAAAAACGATTATTTACCGGTGCTGGTCATTACCGCGCAGCCGGGACACAAGCTGCGCGCATTGCAAGCGGGTGCTAAAGACTTCGTTAGTAAGCCATTTGATTTGGTTGAAGTCCAGACACGTATTCACAACATGCTGGAAGTGCGGCTGTTGTATCAAAAGCTGGGCAATTACAACAAAATTCTGGAGCAGACAGTGCAGGAACGCACGGCCGAATTGCGCGAGAGCGAGGCCCGTTTCAAGAGTTTTACCGAGCTATCATCGGACTGGTATTGGGAGCAAGACCCCCATGGTAAATTTACCAAAGTCTCCGGCCCGGTTTTTGACATGCTTGGAATTGAAGACGATGGCATGCCGAGCGCGGCCAGCGCAGTGTTGGCCGGGCGCTGGAATGCGGCCGAGCGCGCGCTGCTGAATGCCAATATTGCAGCTAGGCGCCCTTTCCTGGATTTTGTCTATAGTCGCAGTAATCCCGATGGCACGACCCAATATTTGCAAGTCAGCGGGGAGCCGATGTTCGATTCCTCCAGTCGTTTTATCGGCTATCGTGGCATCGGCATGGAGATCACCGACCGCAGGCGTCCCGACCCGGAGCAAATCCGTTTTCGCAGCGCCATGGATGTGATTGATCAGGGCTTGTGTTTATTCGACCGCGTCGGTATGCGTATGGTCGACGCAAATGAAACGGCTTGCTGCATGTCGGGTTATAGCCGCCCCGAGTTGTTCGCGGTGAATTTGGACGATCTCGGTATCGGCAGCAGTGCGGGTTTGGCGGGTATCTTTGATGCGCTTATCGCAGGCGGCCTGACGTACATGCAAACGGCAGATTTGCGCCGCAAAGATGGTTCGATCTTTGCCGCGATGATCGATTGGCACGCGGTGTGTGTGGTCGATAACTGGATCATTGTTGGCGTCATCAGCGCCTGCCACGAACAGGCAAAATGACGGGCTGGCGCCTGTGAGCCGGGTAATGTGAAAAAGCGGGGCCAGGAATACCTGGCCCCGCTTTTTCAATGTGCTATGCAACGGTATGGGCTGATTCCCCACGCCGTCGAATGGCAGCTGGTCACTTCTGGTCAGGAACGATCACCGTGCCGTCCCCAGCTTAGACTCTAGTACCCGGTTTTGCCCTGGGCACCTTCAGCGCCGGCTGCACCAGTTGCTCCGGTATCACCAGTATTACCAGTCGCTCCAGTGCCACCGGCTGCTCCAGTATCACCTGTCGCGCCCGTATCACCAGTCGCTCCAGTATCGCCTGATGCTCCCGTGTCACCGGTCGCACCAGTATCGCCGGTCGCACCGGTCGCACCCGGTACGGCAACCCCTTCGCCAGTAGCACCTGTATTACCGGTCGCTCCGGTATCGCCGGTCGCACCAGCAGGACCAGCAGGACCAGGAACTACGACTGTTTCCGGTGCAGGATTGTTAACCGTAGTTTTTTCACAGGCGCTTAGACCCAGCATCGCCACCATCGCGGCTAACAGTAATGAATATTTCATATTGATCCTTTTAGTAATTTTAGTAATGAGAAAAAATGCACACAATATTGTGCCAAGAGAAAAGTTCACCATTCGCCAATTTCCAAGGTTAAATCAAATTTTGGAGATCCTCTGTACGTTGCCGCACAAAGTAATGTTTTTTAATTATTTATTGCGTTATATCAAGTGTTTGTGACGCCCGCATGTACCAATATCTCCACTGCATGCTCTTGCTTGTCATCAACCAGCATAATTATTCCGTCCATCTGCAGAAATCCATCCACCTTTACATGCCCTGCCACACCACGGTCGCTGCTTTGCGTCACCACAATTCTGTACATCGTGTTGCGATACCGATAATGCAAACCATACGTACTCCAGTCATCCGGCAGACATGGCGTGACAGTCAGCTTGTCGCCTTCCCGCTTTAATCCTAGTAACGATTCCACAATCAACCTGTACAGCCATCCAGACGATCCGGTATACCAGCTCCAACCGCCACGGCCCACGTGTGGAGATACCGCATACACATCTGCGGCAACAACATAAGGCTCAACCTTATAGGTGGCAATATCTTCGGCGGTTTTGCCGTGGTTGACGGGATTGATCATCTGCATCAATTCCCACGCACGCCCGTTGTCGCCCATCTTGGCAAATGCCATCGCAGTCCAGACTGCCGCATGCGTGTACTGCCCGCCGTTCTCGCGCACGCCCGGAACATAGCCGCGGATATAGCCGGGATTCTGATCGGATTTGTCGAACGGCGGATCGAGCAACTGGATAATCCAGTCTTCTCGCCGCACCAGTCGGCGATCGACTGCAAGCATCGCCATTTTTGAGCGTTCCGGTTCGCCCGCGCCAGACAATACCGACCAGCTTTGCGAAATCGAATCGATCTGGCATTCGACGTTTTGGGCGGAGCCTAGCGGCGTCCCGTCATCGAAATACGCACGGCGATACCATTCGCCATCCCAGCCGTTTTTGTCGACGTTCTGACGTAATTGCGCCGCTTCGGTATGGCAACGGTCGGCGAAAGCCTGATCATGGTGGATCGTGGCGACTTCAGCAAAACGCATCAGCACTTCGTAGAAGAAAAAACTGAGCCAGATGCTTTCGCCCTTGCCGTGTTCACCGACCTTGTCCATGCCGTCGTTCCAATCGCCGGAGCCGATCAGCGACAGGCCATGCACGCCAAATTTCAATCCTCTTTCAATCGCACGTACGCAATGCACATACAGCGTGGCGACTTGTGCCGAATGGTTCGGCAGGTCGTAGTAAGAATCTTCATCCTGATTGACAGGACGGCCTTCGATAAAGTGTACGGCTTCATCGAGTATGCCGGTGTCGTCAGTGCTGATCACATAACGATGTACAGCAAGTGGCAGCCACAGGTAATCATCGGAACAGTGCGTGCGCACACCGCGGCTGGTCGGTGGATGCCACCAGTGTTGTGCGTCGCCTTCGATGTATTGATGCGCAGCGCACAACAGCAGATGTTCGCGTACCAGTTTCGGCTCGCTGTGGACCAGCGCCATGGTGTCTTGCAATTGGTCGCGAAAGCCGAATGCGCCGCCGGATTGGTAGTAACCGCTGCGCGCCCACAGGCGGCAGGCGATGGTTTGGTAGATCAGCCAGCCATTGGCGAGGACATTGAGAGATGGGTCCGGCGTCTCGATTTGTACCGCACCCAGCGTACGCTTCCAGTAGGCATGCACGGCTTCCAGCGCATGCTGCGCTGCGGCGCCGCCGCGATAACGCTGCACCAGATCGCTGACATTAGTGCGGCGGGTATCAGCCATGCCGAGCATGAAGACGATTTCGCGTTGCTGTCCCTGGACCAGTTCGAACGGCACCTGGATCGCAGCACATGGATCGAGACCGGCGCCAACCTTGCCGGACAAGCGTACCCGCTCCATTGCAGCGGGATTTTGCAACGATCCATTGCGGCCGATGAATTCATTGCGGTCGCCGCTGATGGTGCGCGACGTTGTATCGACATCGAAGAACGCAGTGCGCTCGGTAAAGTCAGTGTTGTATGGATTGCGTGCAAATAATGCGCCGGTTGCCGGATCGGTTTCGGTGATGATGTGCATCAATGATTTTGGACGCAGGTCGCCCAGTACCCATTCGACATAACCAGTGGCGGATAGCTTGCGTATCGTGTTGGAATCGTTGCGTATGCGCAGTACCGAATATTTGACCGCTGCATCCACCGCGACATACACGGTCAGTTCGGAGGCGATACCATCTTCGATATGCTCAAACACGCTGTAACCGAAACCATGCCGCGTGACATACTCGCCTTCGCCTCGACGCGGCAGCGCCGTCGGGGACCAGGTGAGCCCGGTCACTTCGTCGCGTAGATAAAATGCTTCGCCGCCGGTGTCGCTTACCGGATCATTGGCCCATGGCGTTAGCCGGAATTCATGCGCGTTCTCCCCCCAGGTGTACGCTTGTCCGCTTTCGGAAATGACGCTGCCAAACTGCGGATTGGCCATCACATTGACCCACGGTGCAGGCGTCACTTGGTCGGCTGAGGTAGTGATTACATATTCGCGTCCATCCGGCGTGAATCCGCCCATGCCGTTCGACAGGATCAGATTGCGCTTCGGTAAGGGTACAACTTTGCGGATTGCGGATGGTGGTCTGCGTACCGGACTCAGGCGTGGTACGCGCACTTCCACTAGATCGCGGCGGTTGATCTGTTGGGCCAGTGTGCCGCCGCTATCGGTTAGAAAAACCCGCGCTACCGACTGCAGCAGCACGCGGTCTTCGTTGGATATCTGATCTACAAACCGCACGAATATGCCGCCCGGACGATCTATCGCATGGGCGCCGGTCACAGATGAAATCAGCCCCATGATCTGTTCCTGCAAGACCTGCCGGTAACTGGTATGTTCTTCGTTCCAGATCACGAGATCGACCGCCAGCCCTTTCGAGCGCCAATACGCATGCGCCTGCACCAGTTGGCGCACCAGCCCGATATTTTTCTGATTCTTGATCTGCACCAGCACGATCGGCAGATCGCCGGAAATTGCATAGCTCCACAAACCGGATTGCCCACGTTGATTGCGTATCAGGACGCTGGCATCGGCGCGCAATAGCGGATTGACATAAATAATCGAGTTTGCCAAGCGGCCATATAGTTGCGCATCCGCTTCGCTGGCGTTCAATTGGCGCAGCACCACCTGGCTGTGGGCTCCCGACAGTTCGACCACGCGATCTGCCAGATGACGATCCTGATATTTGTCGATCAAACCCAGACAGAGTTCGCGCGATTCTCCGACGCCGGTCACCATGTCGAAGGTGGCCGTCTGTTCTGCGCCGATAGTGATCTGATAACGGATCGCGACGATCGGGTCGAGTACCGAACCTTCGGTATCCGTCAACGGCGCTGCGTCCCGCATCGCTTGCGGCGCAGCGACGGTATTGCCGCGGCCAATGAATTGCATGCGGTCGGTTTCGTACGATACTGCGTCAATGACGGCGCCATGCACCGCCATCAGATGGAACATCCACGGCATTTTTTCATTCGCAGAACGCGGGCGACGAGTGCACAGAATGGCACGGCATTTATGGATAATTTCAGTCTGGACGAACAGGTTGGAAAATGCTGGATGCGCCGCATCGGCCGCAGCTGGTGCCAGCACCACTTCTGCATAGCTGGTGATGTCGATGGTTCTGCTCTGGCGCGAACTATTGATGATGTGTGTACGGCGCAGTTCGATATCGTCTTCCGGCGACACAACGATTTCTGTGTGCATGTTGAAGTTGTTGTCGCTACGACGGAATTCGGCGCGGCCTTCGGAAAAAATTACTTCGTAATTCTGCGGCTCCATCAATGTCGGCTGGAATGCGGTCGACCAATAGCGGCCGTCTTCCAGGTCGCGGACATAACAGAATGTGCCCCAGTTATCGCGCGTGCAGTCTTCACGCCAGCGGGTGACCGACAGGTCGTTCCAGCGGCTGTAGCTGCCGCCGGCGCTGGAAATCATTACGTGGTAGCGACCGTTGGACAACAGCTGCACTTCCGGCGTGCGGGAGTCAGGGCGCTGCAGCACCCGCATCTGCATTTCCTGGGTGGTCGATACGGTGCGGATGTCGGCCAATTCCGTTGTATTCGAATAAGTCGCGGAGGCTTTCGGCACGCGCTCATGCAGCAGCGACATCGTGGCCTGGAACAGGGGGTCGGATTCAAAACGCTTTTGCAATGGACGGTCGAGAAGCAGATATGCCAACGACAGAAATCCCATGCCCTGATGATGCGCCATGAACGAACGAATCACCGTATTGGTCTGCCCGCGTGGCAGGCGTGACGGCGTGTAATCGATTGCTTCATAGAAGCCGAACTCGCCTGCGAATCCTTGGGTGGACATTTGCTGCAGGTTGCTACATGCTTTTTCAGGCGCCACCATCAATGCCATCATCGAGGCATACGGTGCAATCACCAGATCGTCGCCGAGTCCGCGTTTAAAGCCGAGTCCCGGCACGCCGAATGCACGGTACTGATAATTCAGACTGGCATCGAAAGCGTTGTAGCCTGATTCTGAAATGCCCCACGGCACACTACGCTGCAGGCCGTATTCGATTTGTCGCGCTACTGCAGAATGATAAGTCTGGTCGAGCAGGGTGTTTTCAAATGTCGGCATCACTAGCAGCGGCATCAGGTATTCGAACATCGATCCGCTCCACGACAACAGAATGGGTTTACCACCGGCGATGGTGAGTTGGCGCCCGAGTGCGAACCAGCTTTCTTGCGGTAATTGTCCTTGCGCAATGCCAACGAAGGTGGTCAGCCTTGCTTCGGAAGCCAGCAGGTCATAGTAACTGGCATCGAGGCGCCGCTCGGTGACGTTGTAACCGATTGCCAGCAGGTGCGTGGCAGGGTCGTACAGAAAGCCGTATTCCATGCGTGCGAACTCTATCGATTGCAGCGCAAGCTGGTCGATCAACAGGATGCGTTCGGCGGCACGGCGGCTGCCATCAGACACCAGTTGTTGAAGCGCGGGCATGCGGAGCGTCTGTTGTAAATTGGCTTGGCCGGCAAGTCGCTGTTCAAACGCCGGTGTCAAATTGGTATGGAGTCGCGCCAGCTGTCGCAACGTTGGAATCTGGCCTAGTTCAGGGAAGACGCTGGCCCAATTGCCAGGTTCGAGCATTTGTGTCCACGGTGCTAGAAAGTTGAGTTCATTTAACGCTTCACGGCACTGGCTTGCAAGGGCGCGTGCCCATACGTTGATCGGCAAATCGGGCATGGTGTCAAGGCCGGTAACGAAGTTAGCCGCGCAGTGGCTCAGTCGTTCCAGGCAATCATGGGCGACCATCAGTGTGCATGGTGCAGACTGGCAGGCGGATTCGAGGTCTTGTTCGAACTGGATCAATTTCCTTCGTTGTGCTGTATCTGCATCGCCGGCAATGGCCTGCAGGATTTCAAAGGTATCGCGGATGCCGGAAAATACGCGAGTGCCGAGGATTTGCGTATCCAGCAATCCCGTCAAGCCCGGACCCAGCGTAAGCAGGTGGCCGGCAAGGTTGCCGCTGTCCACTGCCGATACATACATTGGATGCAGCGGTGTCAGGTATTGCGTGTCGTACCAGTTGTAGAAATGGCCTTGATGACGTTCCAGCGCAGCCATGGTTCTCAGCGTATTTTGGGACCGTTCAATGAATTGTCCGGCAGGGATATAACCGAAGTCATACGCGCTCAGATTGGCAAGCAGCGACAGGCCGATGTTGGTAGGTGAGGTGCGGTACGCGGTTACTGCCACCGGATGTTCCTGCACATTGTCGGGCGGTAGCCAGTTGCCTTCCGGACCAACGTAGGTTTCAAAAAAGTGCCAAGTCTTGCGCGACATCGATTTCAGGAACAACGTCTGCTCCTCGGACAACTGTGCGCTGCGGCGTGCAATAGGCTGGCTGATCCAGTACGCGATGATGGGTGAGGCCCACCACAGCAGCAGAATCGGCGTAGCAGCTTCCATTGCAACCAGATTATTCATGGTCAGCCAGATAGCGCTCGCCAGCGCTGCCACCGGTGCGATCCACATCGAACGATAATAGGAAGATAGCGTATTGCTTGACTGGTCTGCATTGCGGTTAGCCGCGCTGTAGGGATTCCATTCCAGCAGCCGCCTGTGCGAGACCAGTATCCGCCAATGGGTGCGTACGATTGTGTCAAGAGTGAACCCGGTTTCATACGGCAGGAAGATCAGTGTCAGTGCAGCATGGACGAAGTTCTGGATAGTTGACTGCAGTACTGCAGAAAAATGCTGACGGAACAGCACATCGGTTGGCTTGTGCACGAGGTTCCAGAGGAACGCGCAGGCCGGTGGAATCAGCACGATGCCCAGCACCGTGCCGGTCCAGAACCAGGCTGAAGACGAGGTTGACGAAAAAATGGCCCAACCTGTTAATAACAATGCAAGCATCGCAAACGGTACGAGGCTGCGGCGCAGATTATCGAACAGCTTCCAGCGTGACAATGCCGATAGCGGATTACGGTAGCGACGGACCTTGCCCGTCTTTGCATCGCGTGCGCCGGGTACGCTGGGCAGCAGCCACGATGCGATCTGCCAGTCGCCGCGTATCCAGCGACGGCGGCGTTTGACGTCGGCGCTGTAGCTGTGTGGATATTCTTCATAGAGTTGTACATCGCTCAATAAGCCGGCACGTGCATAACATCCTTCGAGCAGGTCATGGCTGAGGATGCGGTTTTCCGGCATGCGGCCGTTCAATGCATGTTCG
This sequence comes from Burkholderiaceae bacterium, assembly GCA_041736255.1. Lineage (GTDB taxonomy): Bacteria > Pseudomonadota > Gammaproteobacteria > Burkholderiales > Burkholderiaceae_D > AVCC01. Next base: position 14,492 of record JBGSTZ010000022.1, on the reverse strand, counting down.
AATACGTCGACATCGTAGATTCCTTTGCCGATGAAAGATCCTTCGCCGAATAGATCCTGATAGACGTCGGAAACAGTGCGCGTGTATGGATCGATCCCTGCTTCGCCGCCACATAACAGTTCATAGCGCGAAGCCTCGGCGCTGGGCAAACTGACCACCACCCGCGGTTGCAGGATGCCGTAGCCTTCGCACACGCACTGGCGTGTTTCGTCAAACTGCGCCCGGTTCAAAGGATGCGCCATGGTGGCCACGAACTGCCGTGCAGTGTCGCGTGGCAATTGGGTATCGGTGTCCAGCGTAATCACATACTGAATGTTAGTCAGACCGTCGGTATTGCCAACAATCAACGCGAACGCCTCGGCAGGGCCGCCGCGCAAGAAAGCGTTGAGGTCGCCCAACTTGCCGCGTTTGCGCTCGTAACCCATCCAGATTTTTTCCTGTGCATTCCAGCGTCGCGGCCGATGCAACAGCAAAAAATTGTCGCCCTTGGTGTGACGATATTTTTTATTCAGTACATCAATGCTTTCTTTCGCGTATTCCAGCAAGCCCTTATCGGCTGGCATCTCTTCTGTTTTCGCATCGGCAAAATCGGTCAGCAGACAAAAGTGCAAACTGTCGTCGCGGTTGGCAAGAAAGTGGACCTCAAGAGCCTCGGTCAGGCTGTCGATACTCTGCGTCGTGAATAGCATCGTCGGCACCACGACCAGCGTGCGCGATTCGGGTGGAATACCCTCGGAATAATCCATGCGCGGGAGCGGACTTGGCAGGGCGATCAAGGTAGCAAACCAGTTGACGAGGGATAACGCAAGCTGGCTGGTGGCCACTAATGCGATCAATGCGAGCAGGGCGAGCAGCCATGCGTCCATGCCATCGGCAGCAGCTTTAAAAACGATGACGCCGGTGGCGGCCAATGTAAGCAAAAATATGCTGCCAAGATAGACCGTTAATGGTGCGTCTCTGGACGCTCGCCGCAGTGCTTCCGATGCCGGTAATTGGAAAGCTGCCGCGCTTTCCAATTCTGACAAACCATTGCCGATAAGATAATAACCAACATGTGCGGTGCGGTCTTCGGCTTCGGTTCCAGCCACAGTCCCAGCCTGGGCCAGCTTGGCGCGGGCAAGTCGAATCGCGTTATCGGCGACTTCAACTTCGGACAGACGGCTGTGCCTGGCAATTTTTTCCACTACATGCCGATAGTTGTCGCGCGTAGCAAAATCCATTCGCGCGTAGACGTCGGCCGGATCTTTGCGCAAGGTGTGGTCGACTACACTCATGGTTTCGACAAATTCGCGCCAGTCCATTGCACTGAGAAAGCGCAGACTGCAGATGCTATTGCTAATGGATACCTGATCGGTGGCTTGCTGTTGTGTTTCCAACTGAACCATGAGTTCGATGGTTTGGCCGGAATTTGCCAGATGTTGCGACAGCCAGGTAAGTGGCAGCGTCAGTGCCGGACTTTGCCCTTGCAGACGCCGCACCAGTTCGGCCACGAATGCACTGTCCATCGGTGGATTGGAACGGGCCATGTCGGCCACCAGCAGGATCAGATTGTTAGGATTTTTTTCAGCGGCCTCCACCATTTTGTCGGCCCAGGAATAAGCCAGGTTACGGTTGAAGCGGGTTATTGCCAGACGTGCGGCGACGCGCCGCAGGTTCTCGATCAGCGCCAGGCGCAACATGATCGGAATCGCCCACAGTTCGCCCAGATTGAGCGTCGTGACCTGCTGGTAGGCGGCTACGAAGCGGGACAGGTTTTCAGGATCGACGTTGCCATCGCCGTGTGCAATGGTTTCCAGTGCGATGTCGTATACGCGTGGCCTGCCTTGAGTGCTACCGCGTAACAGACGTGGCAATTCCTTGCTGTAATTTTTGGGAAGATGTCGCTTGGCGGTGCGGATCTGTTCTTCGATCAGATAGAAATTATCGAGTAGCCATTCAGACGCATGCGTCATTTGCCGGCCAGTTTTAGTTGCCTCGGCTATCTGGTTGCAGGTGTCGATGATAATGTTTTCATTATCGGCCAGGCGCGCTAACAATTGATCGCGTACACGTCCGGTGCTGAGCTTGTGTGCGTTGGCCAGAATACGTCCGTGTTGCTCCATCTGCAAAGCGCTGAATAATTCGGCGCGCAGCGGCAACTCGTCATAGGCTTGCCGGCCGAACATGCTGTTGGGCAGTGATGTCTTCCTGAGGCCGGATAAGAAACGTGGCGTATTGCGTAGGAATGTGCGATCTAGTTTCAATTTTGAGGCTCCCGTAAATCGATCATTCAATTGAATTGATTCAGGAAAAGATGCAACACCGCACCTTGCAGTGCGGCGTTAAAATTGATTTTTTGATATTACCACTGGAGCAGTGGATTAGATTGTGCGTTAGCGCACAAAGAGTGAACATGGATTGATTGCTGCCCTGCAGCTTGTTCCCAATTTGCAGAGTAACAGAGCAGGGAACGCTACTAACCGGGGACTATAAATTCAATCGACCTTGGGTTTGACTTTGCTGCGGTACGTCTTGCCCGGTGGCGGCGCTACCGGCCTAACGTGCGCATCTGCCAAAAGCTTGGCACATTCGCTGTCTTCCCCCGGCCCGGCCGTGATCAATGGAAGTAGGGCTGCGATCGGCGCCAAGGCCGCCAGCGCAATTGCACCGCCTGCCCGCATCGCCAATACACCCTTGTCAACGCTCACGTCCGGTTGCTTGAAGCTGCCGCGTACATACAGCGGCGCTCTGAGCGAGAACACGCGCAGACCTTTGCTATTCGGTTTGATGGTCAAATCCAGTTTTTCCTGCGCCAGATTGATGTTGCCGTTGATATCGAGAATCGCATCGTCCGTATCAATAATAAAACTGCGCGTTTGCATCACACCATTGGTCACACCAAAATCGGCCGCCAAGCAATTGAGTTTGACTTGTTTGTCACCGACCAAATGCGTAAGTATCACGTTGCCGATATTCAATCCCATTTCTTCCAGCAAGAGTTTGCTAATCGTGCCTTGGTTGATCAGTGCCTTGATTTCGCCGTTGGACGCGCCCAGCAAACTAGCCACAGAGTTGCCCACTGCGCTCAAAGATACGTCGCCATTGATTTGGCCGACACTCGCTTGCAGCGGTTCCAGGGCAGGAAATAATTGTTTCAACTTTAAATGGCGTGCTGTCACTTTCATGGTCGCTTTGATCGCATTTTTGCCGGCTGCTCCGCTACCGTCGAGCTTGATGTTCGAAATCAGGCTTCCTCCGGCCATATCAAAATTGAGTGGAGACAAGGACACTACGCCGTCTTGCAAGCGCAGGTGCGTGGTCAGTTTGTTGATGGGTAATTCCTTATTGCGGACGATTTTTTCAGCATTAAATTTGATGTCGGCATCGATACTGGTCCAGCGTTCCGTCTTGAAAGGTTCGACCGGCAATGCTTTGCCGGTCGGCTGGACCGCGTCTGCACCACGTTTGACCTTGCTGGTATTCGAGTCGGCACCGATCAGAGGGGCAAGATCGGAAAATTGCAACAAGCGCGACACCACTGTTCCGGATACCAGCGCGCGCGGCTGTTTCGATTGATATTCCAGGCTGCCGGCGATATCGCTGGAGCCGACTTTGCCGCTGAATTTTTCGTAAATCCAATGACCGCCATCCGGGCTCAGAGTGCCGGTCAAATGGCCTTCGGTGCCAAATGGCGGCGTCTCCGGCATGACTATGCCGGTCAGTGCATACAGTTGCGCCATGCTCGCGCCGGATGCTTTCAAGCGCATGTCGATTGCCGCCAGATCGGTCGGCTTGGTCAGCGTGCCTTCGACTGCGATTGCGGTTTTTCCGATGCGCAGATTGGCCATGATCGGATAAGGCACGGTCTGGTGTTGCAGCGACAACACCGCACCGGCGCGACCGTTGCCGCTGATTTTTTCACCGTTGAACTTGCCGCGCACCTTCCAGGCAATGCCATAACGCGGGTCCGCATCGAGCGTGTCGATATCTGCCGTCACGTCGGCATGCTTGATGGCGTCGATCAGGTGGATGCTGCCTTTAGTGAAGACGACGCGTTGCAAGTCCAGTTGCCAAGGCGACGCCTCTTCGTCTTTCTTGAAAGTCCAGTTGTTCGTGCCATCGGCATTGCGCTGCAAGCGCACGGCAGGCGAATCGAAGTGCAGGACGGGGATTACGATTTTTTTCGCCAGCAAGGCCAGCGGATTAAGAGAAAAAGAGAACTGCCGGATGTTCGCCATCTCGGCCGGCAGCAGTGGTGCGTTCGCATTTTTGCCGCTTGCCGCCGGAGCCGGGGCTGGCTCTGTCATGGCAGGCGGATTGCCGATATGCACCTCTTGCGCGACTAAATGCGGCCACGGAACCATGTCGCGCCAACCTGCACCTTGATGTGGCTCGGGGGGGGGCTCGGCTTGCTTTTGCCACGTCAGCGCAAGATCGCCTGCGATTACGAACGGCCGCCCGATCGCTTCACTGGTGCGTGCATTGAGCCACGGTTTAGCCCGGTTCCAGTCAAAATTGAGCAGCACTACTAGCGCCACCGCAGGTACAGCAATCAGAGTGGCGGCGACAGCGGCAAGCGTTATTTTGGTGCGGCGTTGCAGTGCCATGATTTATCGCAGAAAACGTTCAATATCAAATAATCCTACCAAGCCAATCATGATCAGATAAATGGCCACGATCGTCGATAACAGCCGGGGAATAAGAAGGATCAAGATGCCGGCGATAAGCGATACGACAGGAATCAGGCTTATGGAAATATTCATGGTGGACTCTTTTAGAATGCAGTGATTGAGTACGTTATATTAGACGAAATAGAGGCTATTCACTGTACGCGAACGCACACAGTCCGCACACAACCCGCACACAACTGGAGCTTTTTATTGTCTGCTTATTCTAAGCAATAATTGCAAATACGAACTGGTGCTATGTGCGTTTGCGTACGGATCAAATTAAAAATACAGCTTATAACATCCTGTATCGAGAGCAATATTTGGTTTGATTCAACCTTTTACCGGAGAGAAATAATGACAACACCTTCAAAAAAATGGCTAACCGTTTTTTGCGGTGCAGTAGTTGTTCTGACTGTAGGTTGCAGCAGCATGAAGACGCCAGCGACCGCGTCGGTTGCTGTGTCCAAAGCGGCTGTTGAGAATGCCGCCGGAGCGGGCGGTGCAGAATTTGCTCCGGTCGAGATGAATGCGGCGCGTGAAAAAATGGCATTAGCGAATAAAGCGATGGCCGCAAAAAATTACAAGCTGGCAAACACTCTGGCGAACCAGGCCGAGGCGGACGCCAAACTGGCGCAAAGCAAAGCCAACTCAGCCAAAGCGCAAACGGCAGCGGATGCCTTGCAAGACGACATCAAGGTCTTGCGAGAAGAACTCAACCGCGTCAATAAATAAAAATATATCCGTTATAAAACGCCACTCACATTGAACAATTCCCATGCAGGGGTTGCTATAAATTAAAGGATTTCATTATGAGAAAAATTATCACTAAACCGGCTTTGTTAGCCATTGCCGTTCTTGTCGCTGCCTGCAGCTCGCTGCCAACTACCACCAGTTTGCTGGATCAGACTCGCGCCGATTATGTTGCAGCGCAAAGCAATCCGAAAGTCGCAAGCTACGCACAGTTGGAAATGCAGCAAGCCGGTGCAGCGATGGCACAAGCTAATGCAGCAGCCAAGGATGACGACAGCGCTGAAAAAATCGACAAGCTAGCTTATCTTGCCAAGCAAAAAATCGCACTGACGCAAGAAGTGGCAAAGCAAAAAGCGGCGGAAGCAGAAGTAGCCAGCGCGGGTAAGGAACGCGATCAGTTACGTTTGGATCAACGCACGAATGAGGCCAATCAAGCCAAAATGCAGGCAGAGCAATCCAAGCTGGCAGAGCAGGTAGCACAAGGCGAAACAGCAGAAGCCCAGCGCAAAACACAGGAAGCACAAGCGCAGGCCGCAAAACTGGAAGCGCAGCTGGCCGAACTGGCGGCAAAAAAGACTGAACGCGGGATAATCATCACCTTGGGCGATGTGTTGTTTGGCACCGACCAGGCGCGCCTGACGCCGGATGGCATGCGCACGGTGCAAAAACTGGCCGATGTTCTGCAACAAAATCCGCAACGCATCGTGCTGATTGAAGGTTTCACCGACAGCACCGGCGCAGCTTCATACAACCAGCAATTGTCTGAACGCCGCGCCACCGCAGTGCGCAGCGCTTTGTCGGATATGGGCGTGACCCGTGAACGCATCGCTATCCGTGGTTATGGCGAGTCTTATCCGGTCGCCGCCAATAATACAAACCAGAGTCGCCAGTTGAACCGACGCGTCGAGATCGTTCTTTCTGACGATAGCGGCAAGATTGCACCGCGCTAATTAAGTTTTTGTATTAAGTTTTTGTAATTGGTAAAGCGTGCGAAAAATTGTTGGTTTATAATCATATCTGAGGCGGTATTAAATATACCCCTATGAAAAATTATAAAATAATCTTTTTTGCGCACGTATTTATTGCGGTATGAAACAATACATCGTGCCGTATGTAATCAGGCATCGGTTCGTGGCAGAATATTTACATTGCGATTATTTGTATTTTAACTATTTACTTTAAGGAATACACCATGTTGGAATCAAATTTGAAAGTCATCAACCAGGACGTAAAAGTTTTGGTCAAGGATGCGCAGGAATTGTTTCAAGCGGCAGCAGTTTTGACGGGCGAGAAGGCGGAAGAAATGCGTAACCGCGGCATGCTTATGCTCGATAAGGCGCTGGTTAAGGCCCACGAAGCACAGGCTTACACCATCGTAGCCGGCAAAGAAATGGCAGTCACGACAGAAGACTACGTGAAAAAAAATCCGTTGCGCGCGGTAACGATTGCAGCCGGCGTCGGACTTTTATTGGGCGCGATCCTGGGTCGCAAATAATCAGCCTGAACATCACCGTAAACTAAACGAGCGCCTGCAAGGCGCTCGTTGGTATTTTGTATTGCCATGCCATCACAGTTAACCTATTCAGGTTCGATCTTCCAGCAAGCCTGCGCTACAGTAAGTATTCAAACCTGCGCGCAATCCATTCCTTGAACCGGTTTCCGAACGGCCGCTGCTCCCATGCTTCTTGGGTAATTTCTATCGAGTAGCGCAGATCTTCGTCAAATGCTTTTTCCATCGCATTAGCAAATTCGTCGTCAAAGACCACTACGTTAATTTCATTATTGTGCAAGAAGCTGCGGGTATCGATATTGGTCGATCCTATCGTTGCCCAAAAATTGTCTATCACGGCAGTCTTGGCATGCAAGACAGCGATTTGCAACTGATAAATTTTGATGCCGCAGGCCAGCATTTCGCTGTAAAAGGATTGCGCTGCATGGAACACCAATGCGCTGTCCGTTACGCCGGGTAGAATTATTTTGACATCAACGTCACGCTGCGCAGCATCGCATAATGCCTGCAGAATCTGTGCATCTGGCACGAAGTAAGCATTGGTAATATGCACCGTTTTCCTTGCCACTTTTATCGCCAGAATATAAGCCTTGTAAATCTCATGACCGCTATCCGGTTTGCTGGCCAGAACCCGGACGATCTTGTCGCCGACTTCTTTTAATGGCGGAAAATAATTACTGTCAGTCAGATTGGCCGATTCCTGGCTGGTCCAGTTGTCCAGAAATACCAACTGTAGTGCGGCGACCGCGGGTCCTTCGATCTTGATATGGGTATCGCGCCAGCCGATTTTGGCATTACGCCGGGTTTTCGAGCGGAACAGCGAACTGTTGGCATAAGTACTGCTGATATTCACGCCGCCGGTGAAGGCAACCATACCGTCAACCACCAGAATTTTCCGGTGATCGCGATTGTTCAGCTCCCACGGCACTATTAGCTTCAGTGGGTTGACGGGATTGAAAGCGAGCAGCTTAATGCCGGCATCGCGCATTTTGTCGAAGAATGCCTGCGGCGTGCCAATCGTACCGACGCTGTCATAGATCACATTGACTTGCACCCCGGCGCGTTGGCGGGCGATCAGGGTATCGGCAAAGCGGATGCCGAGTTCGTCCTGGTCAAAGATATAGGTTTCTAAGTTGATGTGATCCTTGGCCGCGCTGATGGCCTCGATCATGGCCTGCATGGTTTGCGGGCCGTCATAGAGCAAAGTGACTTTGTTGCCGGCAATCAGAGGACTGCCGGTAGCCACTTCTTCGAGCGCAGCCAACGCAGCGCCATCGATGTGCAAATTGCGCCAGCGGTTCACCAGCAGGGATTTGGATTTATGTGCATTGAGGGTGCCTTGTGCATTGGTCACCGTTGGGTAGGCCGGCGCTTCCAGCGCACTATGCATGTTCAGGTATCGCACTTCGGGGAGCGTCGCGCAGGCGCTGAGCAGGAAACCGATGCTGATCAGGATGATGAAATTGATGATCCCGTTACGACAAATCTTACAGCGCATGAAATACTCCGGAATCACGCCGACAGCGGCGCCTTGATGCAGCGATTGCGCTATTTTTGATGTGAATTTTGATGTTACGCAGGACAGATGCAACATAAAAAAATTGTCCACAAAAGACACAAAAAGCACGAAAAATGCAGACATCTTTTTTGATTGCTGCAGAGAAGTTTTTCGTGTCTTTCGTATTTTTCGTGGACTAATTTTTTTGTGCGCAAAGTCAGTTAGCAACTAACCCTGTAACCACCGCATGGTTACATGGTGATCGCAACTTTCAATACCCCATCACGCTGGTTTGCGAACAGATCATAGGCTTCCTCGATCTGATCGAGCTTAAACCTGTGCGTGACCATCGGTGCCAAATCGACCCGGCCCGAAGCCACCACATTCAACAAGCGGCGCATGCGCTCTTTGCCGCCGGGGCAAAGCGTAGTGATGATTTTGTGATCGCCCAATCCTGCAGCAAAGGCATCGAGCGGCAAGGAGATTTTTCCGGAATACACGCCAAGGCTGGAGAGCGTTCCACCAGGTTTCAAAGCGCGCAGGCAACTTTCAAACGTCTGTTGCGTACCCAAAGCTTCAATCGCGACATCGACGCCACGCCCGTTAGTCAGACGCATGATTTCGGTAAGCGGATCAGTTTTGGTAAAGTTGATGGTGATATCAGCACCTAGCTTCTTTGATACTTCTAAGCGTGCATCGACGCCGTCAACTACGATGATCAGACTTGCTCCTCTGAGTTTTGCGCCAGCTGTTGCGCACAAGCCGATCGGACCTTGTGCAAAAATCACTACCGTATCGCCGATCTTGATCCCGCCACTTTCCGCGCCACTGAAGCCGGTACTCATAATGTCAGGACACATCAACACCTGTTCATCGGTGAGCCCGTCCGGAATCGGTTCGAGGTTCGTTATAGCGTCTGGCACCAGCAAATATTCCGCCTGACAACCATCAATCGTATTGCCGAAGCGCCAGCCGCCGCCCGCTTTGCCACCGCACTGGGATGTATGACCGTCGAGACATGTATGACAATGCCCGCACGGCGTAATCGCACCGACGATAACCCGCTGCCCCACGGTATATCCGGTCACGCCGGCGCCCAATTCCGCAATCACGCCCACTGGCTCATGACCAATGGTGAGCCCTTCCTTCACCGGATATTCTCCTTTGAGAATATGCACGTCGGTACCACAGATCGTGGTAGTGGTGATTTTGATGAGCGCTTCGCCAGGGCCTGCAGAAGGTATTGGTTTTTCTTCGATGGCGATCTTGCCCGGACGGAGGAATACTGCTGCTTTCATGGTGCGCATTGCCGTTCTCCTAATAATCTATGGGATTAAAACCGCTTCATAGTGCTGCAAGTAATCTTATCCTATGTTGTGATGGAATAAGTGGGAATAAGCGGTGCGGTGCTCCATCGTGAAATGAGGGTAAGGCAGGACGAAAAAAAGCCCCGTAAATTTTTACGGGGCTTTTTTAATATTACTGGCGGAAAGGCAGGGATTTGAACCCTGGATACGTCATAAACGTATGCCGGATTTCGAGTCCGGTGCATTCGACCACTCTGCCACCTTTCCTGGTTCGGTCTATTTTGCGATGCAAGGCACCGTAAAAGTCCAAAATTATAGCAGAGTTGGGTTGGATATCACTGCACTTTCGGGCCAATCCACATTGTTATAAACAAGCCGTGCTATTTTTCTCTGGTTCAGCGTCGTACCGGTGCAATCATTTCAGCGTAGTCGTACAGTGCGCTCAGGACTTCTTCGCCGCGCTCGTCTGCGTTTTCCGATAATGCATCGATGTCGCCAGAGAGCGCATCTATCGTGCGTGCGCCGGCAGCGCCGTCAAACAGGCGGGCGGCGCGGTACGCTTCCCAGCGTGCGGTTTCTTCGGGCGACAGCGTGTGCGGGAAGTTGCGGGCGCGGTAGCGCCACACCAGTTCTTCCAGTCGGGCGTCAGCGAAGCTGACTTTTGCACTGGCCAACTGTTCCGGTGCCAGCGTGCGTAAGCGGTTCAGAGTGCGGCGATCTTCGTTGCCGACAAAGCCGCCATACAGATCCTCATCTACATCAATGATTATTTCTGCATCCGGGCGCTGGAAAACGGCGCGCCAGATTTTGCTCAAGTCGGGCAGGGCGGCGGCTGTGGTGGCGTGTTGCTGCGCGATACCCAGGTCGATCCCCCATTGCTCGGCCATCTGGCTCGACAGCGTTTTCAGGTTGCCGATCACGACCGGCGACTTGTTCAGGTGGATGGTTTTGATCGGCAGCCGTGTCATGCCTTCCGGCAAATTTTCAGCCTTGCTGAACATGCGCTGGCGGATAGCGGCAGCGTCTAGCGTGGCCAGTTGCGCCGGGTCGAAACTCAAATCCCAGGCGATGATTTCATTCTTGTTGTTCGGATGCGCGGCCAGCGGCCACATCGGGGCGATGCAGCCGCGCTCGGCACCGAACATGCCAGATACGTGTAAAAAAGTTTTTTGCTGCGGCCAGCCGATTTCGGTAGAGACGCGCTCTTTTTTGTGCAGGGCCAGGCAGAAGTCGAACAACTTGGGTTGCAGCTTGCGGATCAAACGCGCCAATGCGATGGTGGCGCGCACGTCTGACAGCGCATCGTGCGCAGCCGTATGGCTGATGCCGTTGGCGGCGGTCAGTTGTTCGAGCCGGAAGCTGGGGCGGCCATCTTCGTGCTTGGGCCAGTTGATTCCTTCCGGGCGCAATGCATAAGTAGTGCGCACCATGTCGAGAATATCCCAGCGTCCGCAACTGTTTTGCCATTCGCGCGCATACGGATCTATCAGGTTGCGCCAGAACAGGAAGCGGGTGATTTCGTCGTCGAAACGGATCGTGTTGTAGCCCACGCCGATGGTGCCGGCCTGGCTGAACGCCTGTTCGATCTGGGCTGCGAATTGATGTTCCGGGATGCCGTTTTCCAGGCATTGTTGCGGTGTGAGGTGGGTAATCAGGCACGACTGCGGATCGGGCAGATAGTCCGGCGCCGGCTGGCAGTACAGCATGATCGGCGCGCCGATTTCGTTAAGTTCGGCATCGGTGCGGATGGCGGCAAACTGGGCGGGGCGATCACGCCGCGCTTGCAGGCCGAAAGTTTCGTAATCGTGCCAGAGAAAAGTATGGGTCGACATCAGAGGTTCTTTGTTGTGAGTTTTTGCAACTGACTTCAATCCAGCAATGTTGCATAGACCAGGTTGCGAAACAGTTGGCGATAATATTCGCGCTGTTCCTGCGCCTGCACCATCCAGATCGCAGTCAGCTGCTCTTGTGGGTCGTTCCAGAAATAGGTGCCCGCCAGACCACTCCAGTGGTAATCGCCGAGCGAGCCTGGAATCGACGCTTCACCGGCGGCGGTGCGTACCGCAAAACCGAGTCCGAAACCGTAACCGGGGCCGGGCAGGTAATGGGCGCCGGATTTCGCTTGTGGCAAGCTGGCCAGATGATCGCTGGTCATCAGCGCTACCATTTTCGGTGACAGGATGCGCTCGCCATCCAGTTCGCCGCCGCGTAGCAGCATGTTGGCGAAACGCCAGTAATCGTGCGCAGTAGATACCAGTCCGCCGCCGCCGGATAAAAATTGCGGCTGCTCGCGCACATTGAGCAGATGTACTGCTTGCTGCGTGACCGGATCAATCGCAAAGCCTTCAGCTAGGCGGTGCTGCTGTTCAGCGGGCACCCAGAAGCCGGTGTCAGGCATATCCAGCGGCGTGAAAATGCGCTCCTGCAAGATTGCATCGAGCGGTTTGCCGCACAAGCGTTCCAGCAGCGCGCCCAGCACGTCAGTGGCGCGGCTGTACTCCCAAGTGGTACCGGGCTGATACGCCAGCGGCAGGGTGGCGAGTGTTTCGATCAAAGTGCCGTTGCTAGTGCCGGGATTGCCGACGCCGGCCGCGTTGTAGCTGGACTTCACCAGCGACGATGCGCCAAAGATGCCGTAGGTCAGGCCCGCGGTGTGGCGCAGCAAGTCGTGCACCGTCATCTCGCGCTCTGCCGGAGTCAGACCCAGCACCGGCTGGCCTTCCGGTCCGCTCAGGGTCAGACCAACCTGCAAATGTGCCAGCTCCGGCAAATAGCGCGACACCGGATGGCTCAGGAGCAGACGGCCTTCTTCCACCAGCATCATTGCCGCCACCGAGACGATTGGCTTGGTCATCGAAAAAATGCGAAAGATCGAGTCCATCCGCATCGGCGCCGCGTTATCCGGCGTTTGCTGGCCCAGTGCCTGTTGATGGACGATTTGGCCGTTATGCGCAATCAGCATCACTGCACCCGGGATCAGCCCGTCGGTGATATGGGATGCGATGACCTGGTTCAACCGGTCGAGGCGGGAGGTAAAGGTGCCGGTCTGGAAATAGGACATGTTGACAATTCTTTCCGCATTTATTGCGTGGAGGGCTGCATCGCCGAGTATTCGATTTTGCTTGATTTTAATATAAACGCAGCACGCTTATCGGGGCGATTTGGCCGTCAATCGCAACAACACGCCAGCGACGCTTGCGCCCGCACCGACCAGAAATAGCGTCGGGTTGTACGGTGTTTCGCCCAATAGCTGCGTAATACCGGTTGCCAGATTGCAGGCGCCGGCGTTCGAGTACAGACAATCTAATGCATCTGACAGTGGCGCATTCAGGTCGTTCATGATCGGAGTGTAGAAATTGGCCCACCATGCCGTTGCGGCTACCAGCAATACAATGCCGAGCACGAGCAGGAGATTGGCGAGTTTTTTAAGGTCCATAGGTTCCATCCGTTTGCGCGTGTTAATGATGGCGCATCATAACCTCTGGGGCAGGTCATCGTGATGGGATGGTGTAAGTGTTGTAACTCAAGTTTAGACTAAACGGCATCCTCGCCAGCTCCTGAGCCTTGTCCAATAAGGTATGAGCCTGAACAACGGCCTGTATTTCCAAGCAGGAATGAGCCTGAAGCCGTAATTTGATGTGAATTAATCCTACTGTGTTACTAATTTTAGTAAACATTAATTAAATCAATCGCTTAGCGACCTTCAATACTTTCATGCAACCCTCGGAAAGCCGTATAAACACTGCGCTCCCAGACTTGTGACACGGTAGGATTAGTAAATGGGTTGATCATCCAGTGATGGTGATCAACATGAACGAATCCAAGCTTTGCACGATTGCCCAAATCGCGCAATTTCTCGCGGCCAGTGCCGAAGTCGCGTTTACGGCCCACGGCGACGATGTGGAGCGTTATGCGCACATCACCCGCGTGCTCAAGCGCTTTGACTACCACCAACGCAACAAACATGACCGTGGCGTGCTGCTGCGCTACCTGCAGCACACCAGCGGCACCAGCCGCGCCCAGATCACACGACTGGTGACGCGCTGGCACGCCAACCGACTGGCCAACGTACCGCTCGCCAAGCGCTACCGCGCGCCTGCAGCGCCCTTTGCACGCAAGTACACGCCGCTCGATATCGAGCGCCTGGTGGAGATGGATAAAGCGCACGAGGATGTCTGCGGACCGGCCATCGTTCGCCTCCTGAAACGGGCCTTTCACGACTACGGCGATGCGCGCTACGAGCGCCTGGCCAAGCTGTCTTCTTCGCACCTGTACAACCTGCGCAAAAGTGTCGGCTACCAGTCCCTGCGGCTGCGTTTTACCAAGACCCATCCGGTGTGCAATTCCATCGGCGTGCGCAAGGCGCCATGCCCTGATGGCAGGGCTGGCTTTGTGCGCATTGACAGCGTGCATCAGGGCGATGAAGACGGCATGAAAGGGGTCTATCACATCACCTGCGTGGACAGCATTTCACAGTGGCAAGTGGAGGCTTGCGTGCAGGGCATCAGCGAGGCATTTCTGCTGACGGTGCTGGAGAGGGTGATTGCGCAATTTCCATTTTTCATTGCGGGCTTTCACTCTGACAACGGCTCCGAATACATAGCAGTTTGTAATAGGTCGTCCAGTGCTTGTCGCGCCGGATCGCGCCGATGGCGCTGGTGACCCAGCCCTCTTCCGAGAGCATGCAACCACAGAACAATTCGATAAAGGTGGCGCGACTACGCAGTGGTACGGCTACAAGCAAGGCGGTAATCCAATCGGACAGCAACCGGGAGACT
>JBGSTZ010000164.1:0-58026 GCA_041736255.1 Burkholderiaceae bacterium | reverse complement strand
GCCAGCGGCGCGCCCGACAGCATCATGGTGCGCGCGCGCTCCACTTCAAAGCGCATCAGCGCACGCCAGGCCGCATCCACCCGCGCATCGGTCAGGTGCGCGGCAGTCACGCCGAAGCGTTCCATATCTTCCTGCGGCAAGTAAATGCGGCCTTTTTGCCAGTCGATGGCGGCATCCTGCCAAAAATTAATTAACTGCAAGGCGCTGCAGATCGCATCCGAATCGCGCAGATTTGTTGCGTCAGCCGCGCCGTATAAATGCAGCATCAGCGTCCCGACCGGATTGGCCGAGTGCTGGCAATAATCCAGCAAGTCGGCAAACGTCGGGTAACGCGTGGTCACCACATCTTGGCGGAAAGCCGACAGCAAATTGCGCAACGGTTGCAGGGGCAATTGGTAAGCGCGTACGGTTTTTTCCAAGGCAAGAAATAGCGGCGGTATTTTTAGCGCGGCTGGCGCGTTAGCCAGACGATTCTGCTCTATCGCAGCCAATCCCTGTTCATACACGCCCAGAGCTGCCAGCCGTTGCTCCGGCGTGGCGTCACCTTCATCGGCCAGATCGTCTGCGCTGCGGGCAAACACATAGATCGCCGCCACCGCCGGGCGCAAGCGGGCAGGCAGCAATACAGAAGCGACAGGAAAATTTTCGTAATGATCAACGGACATGGTTTGAGATTACCGACTAAAAAGACAATTGCCATCATGATGGTGGCACACCTATAATTACTAACCGCCAAGTCAGTAACGGGTGAGTAACATCGCTGGCGCAAGCTCCCGCTTCAGCTTCAGCACCCATATTTCAGCCCGCATAGTAAAGGAAAATCAACGTGACCGCCTTGAAAAAACCATTCCGGATGTCGTTGCAAAATTCCACCGTGCCGCTTCTGATTGCGCTGGTGGCGCTCATTAGCGGCTGCTCGAAGCCGGTGCCGAAGGTGGAGGAAATCCGCCCGGTGAGGGCAATTCAGCTGGGTGCGCAACAGGCTGAAGTGACTGCCGAATTTTCCGGCGATGTGCGGGCGCGGGTGGAGTCCCGGCTGGGTTTCCGGGTCGGCGGCAAAATCGCTGCACGCAAAATTGATGTCGGCTCGCTGGTTAAACGTGGCCAAGTGTTGATGCAGCTTGATCCACAAGACCTGAAGTTGCTACAGGCGCAGGCACAGGCCGCGCTGCAGGCGGCCCAAAGCAACCGCGATCTGGCCCGGGCCGAGTTGTCGCGGTATCAAGAACTACGTAGCAAGAATTTTGTCAGCCAAGCGGTGCTGGATGCCAAGCAGACTACCTATAAAGCAGCCGAGTCGAATGTCGCGCAAGCCCGGGCTGCCTACGCTGGCCAATCGAATCAGGCTGGCTATGCAGCGTTGCTGGCTAACGTGGATGGCGTCGTCACCAAGGTCGATGCAGAAGTCGGGCAAGTAGTGGCGGCCGGCACGCCTGTGGTGTGGATTGCGCAAGCCGGAGAGAAGGAAGTGGTGATAGGCATTCCGGAAGACAAGGTCGCCGATTTGCGCACCATCACCGATGTGCGGGTGCGCATCTGGGCCAATCCGCAAGCGGTTTTGCAAGGCAAGTTGCGCGAACTGTCGCCAGTAGCCGATCCGGTTACCCGCACTTATGCAGCCAAAATAACCATATTGAACGCGCCGGCCGAGGTCAAGCTGGGCATGACCGCCTATGTCAGCTTTGTCGCCAAAACGCCGGATGCGATGTTCGCGGTGCCATTGACGGCGCTGCTGCAGGACAAGGCGGCAACTGCGGTCTGGCTGGTCGAAAACGGTGCGGTAAGACTGGTTCCGGTCCAGATCGGCGGCACTTCGGGTGACGATGTGCTGCTGGCGAGCGGCGTTGCGGCCGGGCAAACCATCGTGACGGCTGGCGTGAATCTGTTGAAAGCAGGGCAAAAGGTAAAAATCCTGGGGGATTCTGCCGCCAATAGCGCCGGAGTAGGACAATGAAAAGCGGCTTCAACCTGTCGCGCTGGGCGCTCGAACATATTCCATTTACCCGTTACCTGATGGTGGTATTGCTGCTCGGCGGCATTCTCGGTTACGCCAATCTGGGGCAGGATGAAGACCCGCCGTTTACGTTCCGCGCGATGGTGGTGCGCGCCAATTGGCCGGGCGCCACCGCGCTGCAAATGGCCGAGCAGGTGACCGACAAGCTGGAAAAAAAGCTGCAGGAAACGCCTTACATCGACACTATTCGCAGCTATTCAAAGCCCGGCGAGACCCTGATTATCCTGCAATTACGCGAATCGACGCCGCCAAAAGAAACCGCGCAATCCTGGTATCAGGTGCGCAAAAAAATCGGCGATATCAAGGGCAGCTTGCCGTCCGGCGTGATTGGGCCGTTTTTTAATGACGAGTTCGGCGACACCTACGGATCCATTTTTGCGCTGTCAGGCGATGGCTTCAATTATGCGGAGATGAAGGAGTACGCCGATTTCGTACGCCAGCAATTGCTGAAAGTGCCTTCGGTGGCGAAAGTGGAACTGTTCGGCGTGCAGGATGAAAAAATATACATCGAGTTTTCACAAAAGAAATTCTCACAACTAGGCATTTCGTTTCAGGATGTCATCGATCAGATCAATGCGCAAAACGCGGTGGAATCCACTGGTGTGATGGTCACGCCCAGCGCCAATCTGCAAGTCAGGGTCAGCGGAGCCTTGCGATCGACGCACGATCTGGAAAATCTTGAGCTGCGCGCCAATGGAACGACTTTCCGTTTGGGCGATTTTGCCATCATCAAACGCGGCTACCAGGATCCGCCGCAAGACAAGATGCGCTTTAACGGCAAGGAAGTCATCGGCCTCGGGATTTCGATGGAGCAGGGCGGAGACATCATCCAGCTCGGCAAAAACCTGCAAACGACGGTGGACGACATCAAGGTGAAATTGCCGGTAGGCATTGAATTTCAGAATGTTTCGGACAAGCCGAAAGCGGTTACGCAGTCGGTAGGCGAGTTCATCAAGGTGCTGATCGAAGCGGTGCTGATCGTGCTGGCGGTCAGTTTCCTGGCCCTGGGTTTGCATACCAAGCCGTTCCGGCTCGATATCTGGCCAGGCATGGTGGTCGGCTTGACCATTCCGCTAGTTCTGGCGGTCACTTTTTTATTCATGCACATATTCGAGATCAACTTGCACAAGATTTCGCTCGGTGCGCTAATTATTGCGTTGGGCTTGCTAGTCGATGATGCCATTATCGCCGTCGAAATGATGGTGCGCAAGATGGAAGAGGGATTTTCACGAATGGACGCCGCCACCTTCGCCTACACCTCGACTGCGATGCCGATGCTGACCGGCACACTGATCACTGCAGCCGGTTTCCTGCCGATTGGACTGGCAAAATCGGCTGCAGGTGAATACACTTTTTCGATGTTTTCCGTCAATGCGCTGGCGCTTATGATTTCCTGGCTAGCAGCCGTATTGTTCACGCCGTATATCGGTTTCTTGCTGCTGAAAGTGAAGCCTGCCACCAACGCAGATGGCCACCATGAGTTGTTCAACACGCCTTTTTACAAGCGTTTCCGTGCCGCGGTGACTTGGTGCATTACCTGGCGCAAGACCACTATCCTGATCACTTTGAGCGTATTTGCGCTGGGCTTACTCGGATTCAAGTTCATCGAACAGCAATTTTTTCCCGACTCCAGCCGTCCGGAACTGATGGTCGAAATGTGGTCGCCCGAAGGCACCACTTTTGCGGCCAATGAAGCGCAGGCGAAAAAATTCGAAGCTTTCATCCTGGCGCAGGACGGCGTGGAAAGCGTGACCAGTTATGTCGGTACCGGCAGCCCGCGGTTTTACCTGCCGCTCGACCAGATATTCCCGCAAACCAATGTGTCTCAATTTGTCGTGCTGCCGAAAGATTTGCAGGCACGCGAGGCCCTGCGCCTGAAAATTACAGCAGTCTTCAAAAATGATTTTCCGGATGTGCGCGGGCGCGTCAAGCTGCTGCCGAACGGTCCACCGGTCCCGTATCCGGTGCAGTTTCGCGTCACCGGTACCGAGGTTGATGCGGTGCGCGCGATTGCGGATCAGGTAAAAGTCGTCATGCATGCCAATCAGAATGCGGTCGGCGTCAATGACAACTGGAACGAGTCGATCAAGGTAATACGCATCGATCTGGATCAGGAAAAACTGCGCGCGCTAGGCGTTAGTTCGCAAACTGTGATGCGTGCCGCCAATACCATTTTGACCGGCACTACCGTTGGACAATATCGTGAAGATAATAATCTGATCGATATTGTGGTGCGTCAACCAGTGCAGGAGCGCTCGACTGTGGAAGCGCTTAATGCCGCCAATATCCCGACTGCCAGCGGCCACTCTGTGCCTCTTTCCAATCTAGCGCACATCCGGATGGCCTGGGAGCCCGGCGTGGTATGGCGCGAAGGGCGGGAATGGGCAGTGACAGTGCAGTCAGATGTGGCCGACGGCATCCAGGGCGCCACGGTATCTGGTCAAATCAGTCCGCAATTGTCTTCGCTGCGCGCAAAATTACCGCCAGGCTACAAGATTGAACTTGCTGGTGCAGCAGCAGACAGCGGCAAGGCGCAAGCATCCATTGCAGCCAACATACCACTCGTGATCTTCATCATCTTCACTTTGTTGATGCTGCAGTTGCATAGCTTCTCGCGTGCGTTACTGGTGTTTTTGACCGGCCCGTTGGGTATTGCCGGAGCGGCAATGGCGCTGTTGCTGCTGCAGCGTCCATTCGGTTTTGTTGCGCAACTCGGGGTAATTGCGTTATTTGGCATGATTATTCGCAATTCCGTGATCCTAATTGACCAAATTGAACAAGATATCGCCGCCGGTGCCGCACCCTGGAATGCTATTATCGAATCGGCTGTGCGGCGCTGCCGACCTATAGTCCTGACCGCCGCTGCCTCAGTGCTGGCAATGATTCCGCTATCGCGTTCAGTATTCTGGGGACCGATGGCGGTAGCCATCATGGGTGGCTTGATCATCGCAACGGCGTTAACTCTGTTATTCTTGCCAGCCTTGTATGCGGCTTGGTTCCGTGTAAAAAAACCTGACTGACCTAGTTGATAAGTAGCCGATACTACTGCACAATAGAGGGCTTGCAGTATTTTGGGGATATGGCGAAATTGGTAGACGCACTAGATTTAGGTTCTAGCGTTGAAAGACGTGTCAGTTCGAGTCTGACTATCCCCACCAAGTGCAACAAAATTTTTATTGATCATGGCTGACAACTCAGCTAATCAAAAAGTGTATTGGGCCTTTCCAGCCAGTCACTGAAAGAATCGCTTAATTTTTCAAGCGTTTTCAAATCGGCAATTTATTTTTATTTCCTGATAAATAGATAAATAAGATAAATAGATCGAATCCGCAATCAGAAATGACGCGTTATTCACATCCCTTTTCTCACACCACAGAATTCTTATTTTTTGGATGATTTACATGGCAACTGCAGTCGAAACCCTAGGTAAATTAGAGCGCCGTCTCACCATCACTTTTGCAATGGCTGAAGTCCAGGCAGAGGTTGAAAAGCGCCTGAAAGTTCGCGCTCGCACAGCAAAGGCTCCGGGCTTTCGTCCAGGCAAAGTGCCGATGAAAATGGTCGCCGCACAATATGGCTATCAAGTCGAAACTGAAGTATTGAACGACAAAGTCGGGCGTGCATTTGGCGATGCCGCTGCTGAACATAATTTGCGCGTCGCAGGCTATCCGAAAATCGAGCCAAAAACAGGCGAAGATGATGTTGAAGGCGTAGTCGCATTCGATGCAACTTTTGAAGTCTATCCAGAAGTCAAAATAGGCGATCTGTCTAGCGTTCAAGTTGAAAAAATCACGGCAGCTGTAAGTGATGTGGAAGTCGATAAAACCATCGAAATTCTGCGCAAGCAGCGCGTGCATTACCACGTCAAAGGCGAGCAGGGCGAACATGGAGATGGCGGCGCAGAACTAACGGCACAAAACGACAATCGTGTAACAGTGGATTTCGTCGGCAAAATCGATGATGTTGAATTCGCTGGCGGCAAGGCTGAAGATTATCCGTTTGTTTTGGGTGAAGGCCGCATGTTGCCTGAGTTCGAAGCTGCTGTTATTGGATTGAAGGTCGGCGAAGCGAAGTCCTTCCCACTATCGTTTCCGGCCGATTATCACGGTAAAGACGTTGCAGGAAAAACTGCAGAATTTACTATCACCCTGAAAAAACTCGAATGGGCGCATTTGCCTGAGTTAAATTCCGAGTTTGCAAAATCCCTTGGCGTAGTTGATGGCGACATGCAAAAAATGCGTGAAGATATCAAGGACAATTTGGAGCGCGAAGTTGCGGGTCGCCTCAAAGCGAAAAACAAAGATGTCGTGATGGATGCGCTCATTAAGATTGCCGAACTGGATGTTCCTAAAGCCTTAGTTGATCAAGATGTCGTACGTTTGACGGAGATGACACGTCAAGACATGACGCAGCGCGGCATGAATGCCAAGGATATGCCTTTCCCTCCTGAATTATTCAGTGCACAAGCAGAACGTCGGGTGCGTTTAGGACTGATTCTGGCAGAGGTTGTCAAAGAAAATGCATTGCAGGCAACCATGGAGCAGGTTAAGGCCCAGGTAGAAGACTTTGCGCAAAGTTATGAAGACCCGCAGCAAGTCGTTAAATATTATTTCAGCGATCGTAGTCGTTTGTCTGAAGTTGAAGCACTTGTATTGGAAGAAAATGTCGTCAACTATGTACTTGGTAAATCAATAGTGACAGAGAAGTCTGTTGCGTTTGATGAGTTGATGGGCAATAACGGGCAAGCATAATTCGCTTGCAAACATCGCTCAAGCATATGCTTGAGCGTCTTTCATATGGAACGAAAATGACAGGCTTAATCAGAAAATCCGCATTTGATACAGACATGCTCGGTCTGGTGCCGATGGTGGTTGAGCAAAGCGGTCGTGGTGAGCGTTCCTACGATATCTACTCGCGCCTGTTGAAGGAACGTGTAATTTTCATGGTCGGTCCGGTCAACGACCAGACGGCAAATCTGATTGTCGCGCAATTATTGTTTCTTGAAAGTGAAAATCCTGATAAGGATATTTCCCTGTACATTAATTCGCCAGGCGGTTCTGTATCAGCAGGTATGGCTATTTTCGATACGATGCAATTCATCAAGTGCGATGTGTCAACACTTTGCACGGGAATGGCGGCATCAATGGGAGCTTTTCTGCTTGCCGCTGGTGCTAAAGGAAAACGGTTTTCCCTTCCTAATTCCCGCATTATGATCCACCAACCTTTGGGCGGCGCTCAAGGTCAGGCGTCGGATATCGAGATACAGGCGCGCGAAATCCTTTATCTGCGCGAAAGATTGAACGGTATTTTGGCAGAACAAACAGGAAAATCCCTTGAGCAAATCGGCAAAGATACCGATAGGGATAACTTCATGTCAGCTGATGCCGCAGTTGAATATGGTCTGATTGATAAAGTTCTGACAAGCCGCGAGTGACGAGTGACATTTAGTCCTGCGGAAAGCGCTCGAGCGTCCTATCGTTCGGGCGCTTTCCATTGATAATGCAGTGATTACCCGATTAAGCTGATAGGACGACTTTAAAATTAACGGGTAATATAAAGCCGAATTTTAAATTTATATAGATCGCTCCATATGTCTGATAAAAAACCCTCTAGCGGTGAAAAATTGCTTTATTGCTCATTTTGTGGCAAGAGCCAGCATGAAGTTAAAAAACTCATCGCCGGTCCTTCCGTATTCATTTGTGATGAATGCATAGATTTATGCAACGACATAATCCATGATGAAGCTGTTAGTGTTGAATCCATTAGTGGAGACAAATCTGCGCTACCTACCCCGCAAGAGATTAGCGACTTGCTTGATCAATACGTTATCGGACAGACTACTGCCAAACGTATTTTGTCTGTCGCTGTCTACAATCACTATAAACGGCTCAAACATTTGAGCAAAGTGGATGATGTTGAGCTGGCAAAAAGTAATATATTGCTTGTTGGCCCAACCGGTTCCGGTAAAACTTTATTGGCGCAAACCATGGCGCGCATGTTGAATGTGCCTTTTGTGATGGCAGATGCAACAACGCTGACCGAAGCTGGTTACGTTGGTGAAGATGTTGAGAATATCATTCAAAAATTATTGCAAAGTTGCAATTATGAAGTTGAAAAGGCGCAGAAAGGTATTGTCTATATCGACGAGATAGACAAAATTTCACGTAAATCCGACAATCCTTCGATTACACGCGATGTATCCGGTGAGGGCGTGCAGCAGGCACTATTGAAATTGATCGAAGGCACCATGGCTTCAGTTCCGCCGCAAGGTGGGCGCAAGCATCCTAACCAGGATTTTGTGCAGATCGATACCACCAACATCATGTTTATTTGTGGTGGCGCATTTGATGGATTGGCAAAAGTTATATCCAATCGCGCTATTAAAAGCGGAATCGGTTTTTCAGCTACCGTAAAGAGCGAAAATCAAAAAATGGCCAGTGAAGTTTTACTGGAAGCTGAGCCAGAAGATTTGATCAAGTTTGGTTTGATCCCTGAGTTGGTAGGACGACTTCCTGTCGTTGCAACTTTGACTGAGCTCAATGAAGATGCGCTGATACGGATTCTGGTGGAGCCAAAGAATGCGTTAATTAAGCAATATTCGAAACTGCTCGAAATGGAAGGCACTGAGTTGGAGGTCAGACCCGCTGCTTTACACGCTATTGCCAAAAAAGCGATTGCACGCAAAACTGGAGCGCGTGGACTGCGTTCGATTCTGGAGCATGCATTGCTTGATGTTATGTACGATTTACCCAATCAACAGAACGTTGCCAAAGTTGTCATTGATGAAAACACTATTACCAATGGTGCCAAGCCATTGTTAATTTATCATGATCAGCCCAAGGCATCTGGCGCATCTAAATAAGTTTGAAGTGATATGAGATGGGCGTAAGCCCTTTCTATATTGAGTCAGTAAAGCTGCCAGAAAGCTCGCCCTAAAGGGTTGCTAACAGCGGTGCAATTTAATGCAACATAATTATTCCGGCTTCAATCGCAAAGCCACACGAGGAATACCTCGCGTGTGGCTTTTTTTGTTGGAATTTCCCATAATGGCGATGATTTTTGTTTCTCTCGGGCTTGTGTTCTAGTCACTTGCGCCAACATCACTAACAGGTTTATTTGAAAAGGCTTGCTATGACGACTCCCACACTTACTGAACAAAGCCAACTGCCGCTATTGCCGTTGCGGGATGTTGTTGTTTTCCCGCATATGGTTATACCGCTATTTGTTGGGCGGCCAAAATCAATAATGGCTTTGGAAGCTGCCATGGAACATGGCAAGAGCATTATGCTCGCAGCACAAAAGACCGCAGCAAAGGACGAACCATCACCTGCCGATATTTATGAAATTGGTTGTATTGCAACTATATTGCAGATGCTTAAGTTACCGGATGGCACTGTTAAAGTGCTTGTTGAAGGTGTTCAACGCGCGCGCATTCATCATATTAGTGAATTGGAAACGCATTTTGTTGCCGATCTGACTCCTGTTGAATCGGAGCTTGGCGACGATTCGGAGTTGGAAGCTATGCGCCGCACTATCGTTCAGCAATTTGATCAATATGTAAAACTAAATAAAAAAATTCCCCCTGAAATTCTGACATCATTTGCAAGTATTGATGATGCTGGCCGACTAGCAGATACTGTTGCCGCACACTTGCCATTGAAACTCGAACAAAAACAAGTGATTCTTGAGATATTCAGCGTTGCAAAGCGCCTTGAACATTTGTTAGGGCAGCTCGAAGGGGAGCTTGATATTATGCAGGTGGAAAAACGCATTCGTGGTCGTGTCAAGCGCCAGATGGAAAAATCCCAGCGTGAGTATTACCTGAATGAGCAAGTTAAGGCAATCCAGAAAGAATTGGGTGAAGGTGAAGAAGGCGCAGATTTCGATGAGCTTGAAAAAAAAGTCATTGCTGCAAAAATGCCTAAAGAGGCTCGGGACAAAGCTCTGAGCGAACTCAAGAAACTGAAGCTGATGTCACCCATGTCGGCCGAAGCTACAGTTGTTCGTAACTATATTGATACTTTAGTGGGTTTGCCCTGGAAGAAAAAATCCAAGGTCAATAATGATTTGACTAATGCTGAAAAAATTCTTGAAGATGATCACTATGGTCTTGATAAAGTCAAAGAACGCATTCTTGAATATCTTGCCGTTCAGCAGCGCGTTGATAAACTGAAAGCACCTATTCTTTGTTTTGTTGGCCCACCAGGCGTAGGTAAAACATCGCTTGGACAGTCCATTGCGCGTGCGACAAACCGCAAGTTTGTTCGCATGGCATTGGGTGGGGTTAGAGATGAGGCTGAGATACGTGGGCATCGCCGCACGTATATTGGTTCTATGCCTGGTAAAATTTTACAAAGCCTCGCTAAGGCAGGTGTGCGCAATCCATTATTTTTGCTTGATGAAGTAGATAAAATGGGGGCGGATTACCGGGGCGATCCTTCTTCAGCTTTGCTGGAGGTACTTGACCCAGAACAGAATCACACATTTGCCGATCACTATGTGGAGGTGGATTTTGATCTATCGGACGTGATGTTTGTTGCAACATCGAATTCATATAATATTCCGCCAGCACTACTCGACAGAATGGAAGTGATTCGATTGTCCGGTTATACCGAAGATGAAAAAACCAGTATTGCGCAGCGATACTTGCTACCCAAGCAAATCCGGAATAATGGATTGAAAGATGAAGAAATCAGTGTTGCCGAATCCGCTATTCGAGACATTATTCGTTTCTACACCAGAGAAGCGGGAGTACGTTCGCTTGAACGCGAAATTTCGAAAATTTGCCGCAAAGTAGTTAAATTATTGCTGCTTAAAAAACAAGATAAGAAAATTATTGTCTCGGCTAAAAACCTGGATAAGTTCTTGGGTGTTCGTCGTTTCGACTACGGTGTGGCTGAAAAAGACAATCGGATTGGTCAGGTTGTTGGACTCGCCTGGACTGAGGTTGGTGGTGAATTATTAACAATTGAAGCAGTGGCCATGCCTGGCAAAGGTGCTGTCATTCGTACTGGTACTCTCGGTGATGTAATGAAAGAGTCAATAGAAGCTGCTCGTTCCGTGATGCGTAGTCGGGCAAAGAGCCTTGGGATCAAGGATGAAATTTTCGAAAAAACGGATATTCATATCCATGTTCCTGAAGGCGCGACACCTAAAGATGGACCATCTGCGGGCGCAGCAATGACCACGGCTCTAGTATCCATATTTACAGGAATACCCGTGCGTGCAGACGTTGCTATGACTGGCGAAATTACTTTACGGGGTGAGGTGTTGCCTATTGGTGGTTTGAAAGAAAAATTGCTCGCAGCGCATCGTGGTGGAATCAAGACCGTATTAATCCCAGAGCAGAATGTCAAGGATTTGGTCGAAATCCCCGATAACGTCAAAAACAAGCTCGAAATCATTCCCGTTCGCTGGATTGATAAGGTCTTGGAGGTCGCACTTGAGCGGCATCCAGAGCCATTGAGGGACGAGGCGGTAACGCTGCCAGCTGTTCCCAACCAAAGCGTCGAACCTGAAATTGATGTTGTTAAACATTAATATTTCAAGTGTGAACAAAGGTTCTTGAGCTATGGAGCTTTGTCCATGTACGCGAAGCATATGTATTATTTACCAAGTGCCTCTGGCCTTTGTGTTGTAATGTCTGCATGGGATTACAAGCTAAGCACTTGACACCAGCCTTTAAGGCTTGTTTTAATACCGGTTGCAGGTTTCCTGTGGCGCAGTGGATGCACGAAAATAACGATGCATAGCTCCATTGCGGAACTCAACCTTTAGGGGGATTAAGTGAACAAAACTGAACTAATCGAGCATATGGCCCAGACAGCAGATATTTCCAAGGCAGCGGCAACGCGCGCTTTGGAGGCATTGATTGCTGCAGTAAAAACGACGCTAAAAAAAGATGGGACTGTTACCCTGGTTGGATTCGGTACATTCTCGGTAGGAAAGCGTTCTGCACGTATCGGTCGTAATCCGCGTACCGGAGAATCCATTAAAATTAAAGCTGCTAAAGTTCCTAAATTTAAAGCTGGCAAAGGCTTAAAGGATGCTGTAAACTAGCTTTTTTTGGTGTGGCGACAAGCACCGACAATTTGGCTGAATTAAGCGGTTAGGGTGCTTAGCTCAGTTGGTAGAGCGACGCCCTTACAAGGCGTATGTCGGCGGTTCGACCCCGTCAGCACCCACCATCAGTCAAACAGCAATTGTGACAGGTTGCGAAGTGTATTAAATTGGAGTGGTAGTTCAGCTGGTTAGAATATCGGCCTGTCACGCCGAGGGTCGCGGGTTCGAGTCCCGTCCACTCCGCCAGAACAAAAAAAAGGCGAACGAAAGTTCGCCTTTTTTTACATTAAGCGTCATTTTTTGAAAATTGCCAGATTGGTTGACCATGCTAGAGTTTATCCGCAGCCACAAGCGCTTGACACAGTTATTGTTATTACTGTTTATTATCCCTTCTTTTGCTTTCGTAGGGCTTGAGGGCTATAGCCGTTTTGGAACGGACGCTAATGTAGTCGCTAAAGTGGCTGAGTATTCAATTACCACGCAAGAATTAGAATCGGCACAACGGGAGCAAATGGATCGTTTCAGGGAAATGCTTGGAGCACAATTTGACCAAGCATTGCTGGATACCCCAGAAATGCGCCAAAACGTACTCGACAAGTTAATAGCACAGCGTGCATTATTGGCTGAGTTATCCCGTCAGAATATGTCGGTTTCCGATCAGGCATTGCAGCAGGCAATTTTATCCATGCCGGGCCTGACTTCTCCAGATGGAAAATTCGACACTGAACGTTATATTTCTTTGCTCACAGCACAACGCCTGACACCGGCTTCTTATGAAGCAAGCTTACGTCAGAATCTGGCATTACAGCAGATCAATAACGCTATCCAATCAAGTGCATTTGCCCCCAAAACTGTGGTTGCTCGGTTGTCTGGAATAGCAGCCCAAGAGCGAGAAATTCAAGTACTGAAATTCGATGCATCTAATTTCAAGGCACAGGTAAAAGTGACTGATGAAATGCTGCAGTCCTATTACAAGGATAATCTGACGCAGTATGCAATCCCTGAGCAATTGAAGATCGAATATGTGATTTTGAACAGCGCCGTCGTTGAGTCGCAGTTGTCGATCACAGATGCCGACATCAAATCTTATTATGAGCAAAATGTAAAACGTTATACCGTCGACGAGCAGCGGCGCGCTAGCCACATTCTTATTGCAGTAAAGAACGATGCTTCTCCAGCGGAGGTGTCAGCTGCAAAGAAAAAAGCGGAGAATCTGCAAACGCAATTACGCAAAAATCCGACAGAATTTGCCAAACTTGCTAAGGAACATTCCCAGGATCCGGGTTCCGCGGAACGTGGGGGCGATCTTGATTTTTTTGGTCCTGGAATGATGGTTAAACCTTTTGAAGAGGCAGCTTACAAGCTTAAACAAGGGGAAATTAGTGATATTGTCCGATCTGATTTTGGTTTTCATATTATTCAGGTGAGCGACATCAAACCCGCTTCTGTTAAATCTCTGGATGATGCCAAAGATGAAATTTCTACAGAAATTAAAAAGCAGAAAGCTGCACAGAAATATGCCGAAATGGCAGAGATTTTCAGTAATACCATTTATGAACAGTCAGACAGCTTGAAGCCGGTGGCTGATAAACTGAAATTGACGATTGAAACTGCATCCAATGTAATACGTCAAACAGACAATGCGGAAACCAATAATGCTGTGTTTAATAACCCAAAGTTTTTGCAGGCTTTGTTTTCTGATGACGCAATCAAAAGCAAGCACAACACTGAAGCAGTGGAAATCGCTCCAAATACTTTGATATCAGGACGCGTTGTTGAATACAAGCCGACTAGTACACGTACTTTTGATGAGGTGAAAGTCCTGGTAAAGGAGCGTGTTACGCAGATTGAAGAGCAGAATATGGCTAGGAAAGCAGGTGAATCAAAGCTCCTATCCCTGCAAAAAATACCTAATGATACTGGCTTTAGTGCAACAAAAATTGTTTCCAGGACGCAGGCGTCCGATTTAGACAGTAGGGCCTTAGACGTCACAATGAAAGCCAATGTATCAAAATTACCGGTGTTCGTTGGTGTTGATTTGCCAGGCCAAGGTTATGTAATATATCGTATTAATAAAGTAACTGAACCGGCCGTTAAAGATGAAGTACGTTTGGTAGCGGAGCAACAGCAAATTTCTAATGCTCTGGCGCAGCAGGAAATGCTCGCTTATATTGCGTATTTAAAACAGAAAGCTGTCGTCAAAATATTGCAGCCTATCGTACCCAAAAACGGCGATGTATAAATAATCTACACAATAAAAAAACCGCTCAGGCGGTTTTTTTATTGTGTAGTCGCTTGCAAAAATTTTGCATTTTTTTTACATCGGATTTCGTTGCACTCCACACAGAAATATCAAGATATTTATCTGGTGATTTGGGTCAATTGATGCGCCGCGCTCTGCAAAGAATCAATATCTATACCAGTTAATTCCAATATTCTCGCCTGCCCATATTGATTGAAGTTGCGCTGAATGGATCGTGTATAAGCCGGGTCATAGTGTTCTTCCAATAGTTCTTCGACCAAGGCTTCCATGTCGCCAGACAGAGCGTACAAATGCCAGTGCGCGATTTTTTCCTTGCCATGCATACTGACCAAGCAGTCCAGTTGCGCGTTCAATTTTTCAGGAGCAATGATGAAATGCGGATAATCTTCGATGAGCAATTTGATGCGATTTTTTAGCGATAACTGCACTGCAATACAGGGTGAAGAACGCATTTTTTCTATTAATATTTCAGGCACGCGAACATTTCCTACCTTCTTGCTTTCGGATTCCACATATACGATTTGCGCCGGATTAAACTCACGCAGCGTTTGCCACAAGCGGCTCTCAAACATTTTTTGTGAAGGTTGTGGCTGTGATGGCAGATTGCCCAGCACCGATCCACGGTGTTCGGCTAATTGTTCCAGATCCAGTACTTGCGCACCTTGCTGCGCCAGTACTTGTAGTAGGCGGCTTTTGGCGCTGCCGGTGGTGCCGCACAATACTTGAAAAGAAAATTGCGATGCGATTTCGCCGAATGCGGCATTTACGTGATGACGATATTCCTTGTAACCGCCATCCAGTTGTATCGCTGGCCAGCCGATCTTAGCCAAAATATGTGCCATAGCGCCGCTGCGGTTGCCACCGCGCCAGCAATAAACTAGAGGCGCCCAATCGCGCGGTTTGTCCAGGAACAGGGTTTCAATGTGATGGGCAATATTATTTGACACCACCACCGCACCCGCTTTCTTGGCTTCGAATGCATTGACTTGTTTGTATAGAGTGCCGATGCGTTGACGCTCTTCATTGTTCAGAACCGGACAATTGATGGCACCCGGGATATGGTCTTCTGCAAATTCAGCTGGACTTCGAACGTCAATGATGGCATCGAATTTATCCAATGTAGGCAATACTTCAGCAAAAGGGAGCAGGGCAGGGTACTTCATACGCTCACTTGATCAAAAGGGGTTTAAGGTGCGGCCAGACATTATTGAGCATAACCGGATGGGCTTGCGCGCTTGGATGTATGCGATCAGACTGAAACATGTCAGGCTGATCGGCGACTCCAGTGAGCAAAAAAGGGACTAGAGCAGATTTGGTTTCCTTGGCCAGTTTGGGATACAGGGCAGAGAATTGATCTGTGTAGTTTCGACCATAGTTGGGTGGAATTTGCATGCCCACCAGAAGTACTTTGGCTTGGGCCTTTTTTGCGGCGTTAATTATGCTACGCAAATTGTCTTCCGACGCCTTGATCGGCAAGCCACGCAAACCATCGTTACCGCCCAATTCAATCACGACCACCGAGGGTTGGTTTTTTTCCAGCAGGCCCTCAAAACGGCTTTTGCCACCACTCGTAGTTTCGCCGCTAATGCTGGCATTAATTACATTGGCATCAATATTTTTGGTTTTCAGGCGATTTTCCAGCAGTGACACCCAGCCAGTGCCGCGTTCCAAACCATATTCTGCTGATAAGCTATCACCAAGCACCAGTATCGTTTTTGATGCAGAATGGGCACTTGACGCGAACAGGGTCATTAAGACCAACGTTGCGGCCATAAATATACGTTTTAAACTTTCCAACCATCCATTATTTTTCTGCATGTCTGATCCTTCCTTGCTTGCGCCAGCCATTGCCGCTGACAACCTTACTAAACGCGTCGCGGATGCGACGGGTGAACTGATAATTTTGCAAGATATCGATTTTACCGTGCCAAACGGACAGACGCTTGCCATTATGGGTGCCTCCGGATCTGGCAAGTCCACCTTGCTGGGCTTGCTGGCTGGGTTGGATACGCCATCGAGCGGCACGGTTCGTCTGGATGGTGTCGATATCTTTGCTTTGGATGAAGATGGACGAGCGCTCTTGCGCAAGGAGAAAATTGGTTTTGTATTCCAGTCATTCCAGTTGCTCGCACATCTGAATGCACTCGAAAACGTCATGCTTCCACTGGAATTACGTGGTGACTCTGGAGCCAAAAGCAAGGCTGAAGTCATGTTGGGGCGGGTCGGGTTATCCAGTCGCCTGAAACATTTTCCGAAATACCTGTCCGGCGGCGAGCAACAACGGGTCGCTCTGGCACGCGCTTTTGTGACCGAACCGCCGCTGTTGTTTGCCGATGAACCGACTGGCAGCCTGGATGCGGCCAATGGCGAGGCAGTAATTCAATTGATGTTTGACTTGAATCGGGAGCGGCATTCGACTTTGGTGCTGGTCACGCACGATAGCTCGATAGCCGCCCGCTGCGAACGTACAATTACGATTGCGGCCGGCAGACTCTCGCTATCGGAAAATTCGACAAGTCTTCAGCGCACCGCTCCATATTGATTGCTGAGGCGATTCAGATTACGGCGCACAACTGGAATCAGTTCGTTTGCCGTTAGCCCGATTGGCCCTTGGCCAGCGGCAACCAGTTCGTCGGCGGCACTGCCATGCAACCAGACTGCCGCGATTGCAGATTCCCTTTCTGGCCACCCTTGCGCCAGCAGCGCCCCGATGATACCTGCCAGAACATCGCCGGTGCCTGCAGTGGCCAATCCCGGATTGCCGTTTGAGTTAATAACGATATTGTCATGCGAGTTGGCGATGTTGGCGATGATCGATCCCGATCCTTTAAGCACAATGATGGCATGGTAAGTGTGCGCCAATCGGCGTACGGAGCCAATTCTATCGGCCTGTATTTCGGTGCTGGATATCCCAAGCAGCCGTGCGGCTTCCAGTGGATGCGGCGTCATGATGGCATGTGCTGTGCGCAACGCCAGTGTTTGTTGTAACGCCGGGTCGGAGGCGATCAGGTTCAGCGCATCCGCATCCAACACCAGCCGTGCCTTGGATTGCAGCGCTGTGCGAAGCGCTACAAGGGCAGCATCAGAATTTCCAAGCCCGGGCCCAATTACTACGGTCGAAGCGAAAGAGCATTGCTCTACGGGTCGGCACATCAGTTCCGGTTGGGCACTATCGAAAGCTGGCGTCGCGTCAATGAACCCGGCGATAACCCGTCCCGCGCCGCTGTGGATTGCCGCACGTCCGCATAGCACGGGTGCGCCATGCATGCCTGCCGCACCTCCAACGATGACCACATCGCCATTGCTGCCTTTATGCGAATTATGCCGGCGCAGTTGCAATGCGCGGCTGAATTCGCTGACCGTAGCCAGATGCATGCTTGCCGGGTTATGCTCGAAATGCCGCGCGTCGATACCCAGCGCGGCGACTGTAACGGTGCCCGCATAAT
Source organism: Burkholderiaceae bacterium (assembly GCA_041736255.1). GTDB lineage: Bacteria > Pseudomonadota > Gammaproteobacteria > Burkholderiales > Burkholderiaceae_D > AVCC01. The sequence continues at coordinate 40,241 of JBGSTZ010000164.1, read as the reverse complement.
CACGGCCGTCGCAGGTGTGCAAGCCTGGCTTGTCGGCAATGAAAGTAATAGTCTGCTGCGCATTGACGGCAACGCCTGAATTGCCGGAATCGACGTTCGCAAGTCCGCCAACGATATTGCCGGTATCGGCGTTCAGCCCGCTTGGGATGTCGAGCGCCAATACCGGGCAAACAAGGTGATTAATGCTGTCGATCAGGCTGCGGTAGACGCCAGCAATCGGGCGTGTCAAGCCGATACCGAACAAACCATCGACAATCAACATCCATTTAATGTTTGGTATGTCCGGCAAATAGGCACCCTCTTTGAACACAACAGCGCTGTTTCGGGCGCGCTGCAAAGCTTGTTGTGCATCCGTTGACGACGGAATCGCGCCGACGATCAGCGCGGTGACAGCGAACCCGGCTTGCGCCAATTGGGCGGCGACTTCGAGACCGTCGCCGCCGTTGTCGCCGGGGCCGACCAAAATCAGCACCCGTGCACCGGGCGGAGCTGGTTGCAACAGAGTCATTGCGACAGCCGCGGCCGCTTGCCCGGCGCGGCGCATCAATGTGCCGCCGGGTAGTTCAGCCAAGGCGGCCTGTTCAATCCGGCGGATTTCAGCAATCGAATACAGTGCGTGGCGGGTTGGCATCGAGATTTTCGCTATATTTTATATATACTAGATATATGTATATTTATTTATCGCATTAAATACTGCGGTAAACGTCCTAAATATTAATATACCCTTAACTTTTTGGTTTTAGATGGTAACTCGATAATCAGGCAGTCGGCACTCCATAGCGCGCCAGAGTCAGGCCGTCCAGATCGATTCCTGGTTCCCGTTCAGAAACGATATCGGCCACCAGTTTACCGGCACCTGCAGCCATTGCCCAGCTATTCGCGCCGTGACCGATATTGACGAACAGGTTCTTGATCGGAGTTGCGCCGATGAGCGGCGGGCCGTCCGGCAATGTCGCTTGCAGGCCGCACCAAAAATTTGCATTGTTGTAATTGGCAGCGTTCGGGAGCCAGTCAACGCCTACTTTACGCAAAGTACGTTGCGCGGTCTCAGCCATTGTTGCAGAACGCGAAGCCAATTCTGCGGTTCCCGCGATGCGGATTCGGTTGCCCATGCCGGTGATGCTGACGCGATAGGTTTCATCCATCAATGCAGCTTGCGGCACCGCATCCATGTCTTTTACAGTTGCAGTCGCAGCAAAGCTTTTGACGGAAAAAAGCGGGGTGCAGATACCGAGATTCTTGAGCATACGGGCGCTTTCTGCGCCTGCTGCGAGCACAATGGCGTCAGCCGAAAAGGAAGTATCGCCAATCTCCAGTGCAAGCTGATTGCCCTTTTGGGTGATTGCGCTAACGCTGTTGCCAAAAATGAACTCCACTCCCATCGACATCGCAATTTGCTTAAGCTGCTTGGTAAATAAAGAGCAATTGCCGGTTATTGCATTGGGCAGATAAAAGGCGCCGGCTAATGCGGTCTGTGGCGATAGTGCCGGCTCCAACAAGCGTGCTGCATCGGCATCGAGCAAGCGGTGCGTGCCGTCCAGTGCAGCCAACATGGCAATCGCTGGTTCGGCTTGCGCTATATCTTGCGCGGTACGGAACAGCTGCAGGTAGCCTTGCTTTTTGTTATCTATCTGCAAATCTTGCGGCAGTAACTTCTGTTCCAGTTGTTGCAAAGTGCCGCTGCTATAGGCGATCAGGCGTTGCATGCGCTCCATATTGGCGCGAAAATTTTCTAGTTCGCATTCGGAAAGCCACAAGCGGATCCAGCGCCACAAGCCCGGATCCATTTTGCGCGGCAACATCAGCGGTGCTTCCTGCTTGAACAGATAGCCTAACAAATGTTTGGGCATGCCTGGTCTGGCCCACGGTGTCACATAACCGGGCGCCATTATTCCTGCATTACCAAAACTGGCTTCTTCGGCGACATTCCCGCGGCGTTCGATTACGACTACCTGATGCCCTGCCGCGGCCAAGTAATACGCGGTGCAAACGCCAATAACGCCGCCGCCGATAACTGCTATTTGCTTTTGTGCCAATTTTGAACCTAATCCTTTGTGCCAGATAGCCGGCAAGTTATTGCTGCACTTGCTGCATTTGCTACTACGTATTACATCTTCCGGGCTGCGAATGTAACATTTGTGATCTTCCTTTGTGTTGCCTTGCCGCAAACTTGTAGTGATTATTCAGTGCGTTTTGAAAAAATTATTCTATACGGCGATACGTTATCGGATGCCGGTTACTCGAATTGCCAAAGTCGATAATTGTGTCGTGCGAGGGAATTTCGCGTTGCAGACTTGTCTGCTGCCCGTGCCAGAGCGCCACGGTATAATGCCGCATCCCTTAAATGTCTTAATTATGCAGTTCCGCTGCATCAAACCTCTTTCGAGCGTTTCCTCTTCCTATGCTGATTCTTCCCGGTTCCAATGCTCTGTCCGCTTTTCGTACCCAACGTCTCCTGTCGCAACTGCACGCTGCCGATGCCAATATCATTGCCATTACTGGGCAGTTTACGCATTTTGTAGATGCCGGCCTGACTGTATCGCAAGACGACACCAGCCGCCTGCAATCCTTGTTGACCTATGGCGAGCCCATTTCAGCCGCGCATTTGGCTGACAAGGACTGTGACGAATTTATCGTCATTCCACGTTTCGGCACTATTTCACCCTGGGCTAGCAAAGCTACCGATATCGCCCACAACTGTGGCATGGCGCATATCAAACGCATCGAGCGCGGCGTATCGTACCGCGTGCAGCTGAAGTCCGGTTTGCTGGGCGGCGTTAAGAAATTGTCCGATACAGCGGCGCAAGCAGTAGCAGTCTTGCTGCATGACCGCATGACTGAAATGGTATTGCATTCCGCCAAAGATGCCGCTGGCTTGTTCACCGAACTGGCAGCCAAGCCGCTGGAATCTGTCGATATGCTGGCCGGCGGCAAGGCTGCGCTAGTTACAGCCAACACCTATCTCGGCTTGGCTTTGTCGGACGATGAAATCGATTACCTGCTGGCAGCATTTACGCAAGCCAAGCGCAACCCGACCGACGTTGAGCTGATGATGTTCGCGCAAGCTAATAGCGAGCATTGTCGCCATAAGATATTCAACGCCGACTGGACCATCGATGGCGAAGTACAAGATAAATCGCTGTTCGCGATGATCAAGAACACCCATCTGCTGCAGCCGAAAGGCACCATCGTTGCCTATAGCGACAATTCTTCCATTATGGAAGGAGCGACTGTCGGACGCTTTTATCAGCGTGGCGCAGCCAAGGGCAACGTGTATGACAGTTCGGTGGAATTGACGCATACCTTGATGAAGGTCGAGACGCACAACCATCCGACCGCGATTTCGCCGTTTCCCGGTGCTTCTACCGGTGCCGGTGGCGAAATCCGCGATGAAGGCGCGACCGGCCGTGGTTCCAAGCCGAAGGCTGGTTTGTGCGGTTTTACTGTCTCCAACCTGAATTTGCCGGATGCCGTTCAGCCTTGGGAAAACGATTTTGATGTGACGCAAACCGGCGCAGATGCCAACGCCAGTGCATACGGCAAGCCGGACCGCATCGCTTCCCCGTTGCAGATCATGATCGAAGGGCCTTTAGGCGCTGCCGCGTTCAGCAACGAATTCGGTCGCCCGACGCTCGCCGGTTATTTCCGTACCTTCGAACAAAATGTCGGCGGCAATGTGCTCGGTTATCATAAGCCGATCATGATTGCCGGCGGCATCGGCAGCATCGCCGATATTCACACGCACAAGAACGATATCCCGGTCGGCAGCCTGCTGATTCAATTAGGCGGCCCCGGCATGCGCATTGGCATGGGCGGCAGCGCGGCATCCTCGATGGCGACTGGCACCAACACTGCCGATCTGGATTTTGACTCGGTGCAACGCGGCAATCCGGAGATGGAACGCCGTGCGCAGGAAGTTATCAATGCTTGCTGGGCGATGGGTGAGGAAAATCCGATCATTTCGATCCACGACGTCGGCGCCGGCGGCTTATCGAACGCCTTTCCAGAAATCACTAACGATGCCAAACGCGGCGCGATTTTCGATTTGCGCAAAGTGCCCCTGGAAGAAAGCGGTTTGGCGCCGAAAGAAATCTGGAGCAACGAGTCGCAAGAGCGTTACGTGCTCGCCATCGCGCCCGACAGTTTGCCTTTATTTGAATATATGTGCCAGCGCGAGCGGTGCTTGTTCGCAGTAGTTGGCACGGCGACCGAAGAGCGTCAGTTGAAAGTGATCGATCCGGAACATGGCAACAATCCGGTGGATATGCCGATGGATGTATTGCTCGGCAAGCCGCCGAAAATGCATCGCGCCGCCGCGCATGTCGTACTGGATTTGCCTGCGCTTGACCTGACCGGCATGGATTTGCTGGAAGCCTCAAAACGCGTGTTGCGCTTGCCGGCTGTAGCCGACAAATCGTTCCTGATTACCATCGGTGATCGCAGCGTCGGTGCGATGACGGTACGGGATCAGATGGTCGGCCCGTGGCAAGTGCCGGTGGCTGATTGTGCAGTCACCACCATGAGTTTTGCAGGATTCCTAGGCGAAGTGATGGCAATGGGCGAGCGCACGCCGCTGGCTGCCATCAACGCTGCCGCTTCCGGCCGCATGGCGGTGGGCGAAGCGATCACGAATATCGCCGCTGCACCGATCAAGGATATTTCCGACATCAAGCTATCCGCCAACTGGATGGCCGCCTGCGGTCAGCCGGGACAGGACGCAGCCTTGTTCGACACCGTCAAGGCGGTCGGCATGGAGCTCTGTCCCGCGCTGGGCATCAGCATTCCAGTCGGCAAGGATTCGCTGTCGATGCGCACCACATGGAAAGACGACGGCGTTGCCAAAGCCGTTACCTCGCCGGTGTCTTTGATTGTTACTGCCTTTGCACCGGTACACGATGTGCGCCTGGCGTTGACGCCGCAAATCTGCACCGATGCCGGCGATACCGTGCTGATCCTGATCGATCTCGGTCGCGGCAAAAACCGCATGGGCGCTTCCGCGTTGACGCAAGTCATGCAGCAAATCGGCAACGAAACGCCGGACGTCGATAGCGCCGATGATCTGAAGGCATTTTTCGCCGCAATTCAGCAACTCAATGCCGAACGCATGCTGCTGGCGTATCACGACCGTTCCGACGGCGGCCTGTATGCGACCTTGGTTGAGATGGCATTCGCCGGTCGCAGCGGTTTAGCCATCAATCTGGATATGCTAACGCTGGAAGGCGAATTCTCTACCGACAGTGGCGAAGCCAAAAATTGGGCTGGACAGATTGCCGAACGCCGCAACGACCTGACCTTGCGCGCGCTGTTTTGCGAAGAGCTGGGCGCTGTGATTCAGGTTCGTGCGGAACAAAAATCGGAAGTGATGAACGTGCTGCGCGCCCACAATCTGGGTGCCTGCAGCAACATCATCGGCAAGCCGCATGCGCAAGATGTAATTGAGTTCATGCGCGATGCCAAGTCGATTTACAAGCAGCCGCGTGTTGCGTTGCAGCGTTTGTGGAGTGAAACCAGCTGGCGCATTGCCAGCCTGCGCGACAATCCGGCCTGCGCCGATGCCGAATACGACCGCATTCTGGATATTACCGACCCCGGCATCAGCCCGAAACTGACGTTCGATCCGCAGCAAGATATCGCTGCGCCCTATATCGCTACCGGCGTGCGGCCGCGCATCGCAATCCTGCGCGAGCAAGGTGTCAATTCGCATGTGGAAACCGCTTATGTGATGCACAAATCGGGTTTTACCGCAGTCGATGTGCACATGAGTGATTTGATCTCCGGTCGCGCTCGGTTGGAAGATTTCAGCGGCGTGATCGCGGTGGGCGGTTTTTCTTATGGCGACGTGCTGGGCGCCGGCGAAGGCTGGGCCAAGACTATATTGTTCAACGCCAAACTGGCCGAGCAATTTGCGCGGTTTTTCCAGCGCAGCGATACATTCGGTCTCGGCATTTGTAACGGTTGCCAGATGATGAGTAATTTAAAATCCATCATTCCAGGCGCACACGCATGGCCGAAATTTACCCGCAATAAATCTGAAAAATTCGAGGCGCGTTTTTCAATGGTCGAAGTGACGGATTCGCCATCCATATTCTTTCAGGGTATGGCTGGCACGCAAACTCCGATTGCGATTGCACACGGCGAAGGCTATGCGGATTTCAGTCAGACTGGCAATATTGATGAAGTTGTTGCCGCAATGCGTTTTGTCGACAACCAAGGACACGTCACGGAAAGCTATCCGTATAATCCGAACGGCTCATTGCAAGGCATCACCTCTGTGACCACGCTGGATGGTCGATTCACTGTATTGATGCCGCATGCCGAACGCGTGTTCCGCTCGGTGCAGCACTCCTGGCATCCGGAATCGTGGGGTGAGGACGCGCCGTGGATGCGCATGTTCCGCAATGCACGTAAATGGGTTGGGTAACAGGCAACGGCAATTAATTCAGCACAATAAAAAAGCGCTCTTTATCTTTAAGATAAGAGCGCTTATTTTTATCCAATTTCCAATCAAAAGTTAAGATTTATTCCACTTTCGCTTTTTTGCGTAATGCCAGTTGGAATTCTTGCAGCTTTTGTTGTTGCAGCTTTTCTGCAATTTGCGGTTTAACTTCTTCCAGCGTTGGCACTTTTGCTGCGCGCACATCTTCGAGCTTGATGACGTGATAACCAAACTGGGTCTTGACCGGCGTTTCAGTAACTTGACCTTTTTCCAGCGCGATCATGGCGTCGGAAAACGGTTTTACATATGCTGCAGGAGCGGCCCAATCGAGATCGCCACCGTTGACTGCCGAGCCAGGATCTTTCGATTGTTTAGCCAGATCTTCAAACTTGCTACCCGATTTGAGCTTGGCAATAATCTCTTTTGCGTCATCTTCTTTTTCAACCAGGATATGGCGTGCGTGGTATTCCTTGTCGCCGGCCAATGCCTTGAACTTGTCGTATTCCGCAGTGATATCGGCGTCGCTGACCGGGTTCTTCTTGATAAAGTCAGCCACCAAAGCACGAATCACGATCGATTGACGCGCGATTTCAACTTGATTTTTGACGTCGTCAGTCATGCCCAAGCCACGTTTGTTGGCTTCCTGCATCAAGATTTCACGATTGATTAATTCTTCCTTGATCATCGCGCGCAACTGCGGCGAATCCTGCTGGCCTTGCGAAGCCAGTTGCTGGGCCATCATCTCAACTCGCGAGGACGGGATTTTTTTACCATTTACTATGGCAAGATTTTGGGCCATTACAGGCAGCGCAACAGCGGCAAGAAGTACTACCAACAAACGGGCAGGTTTTAAAATCATCATGGATCCCCAGGGTGGAAAGTAAAGAAAAATACAAAAATAGTTTTATTTTATTTCGGACGGTGCCAAGGCGATAATGGCCAAGGCATGAATGTCAGAATGCATCAAACCTTGCAAGGAATCATACACCAGCCGATGTCGGCTAATACGGCTTTGCCCCTCAAAATGGTGCGATACGATACGCAGCGTGTAATGCCCACCACCGGAGGCGGCACCGGCATGGCCGGCATGTCGTGCCGAATCATCCTCCAGTTGACATGTAGTCGGAGCAAAAGTTGCAATCAACTGGTTCCGGATCGCCTCCAAACGGGCGTTCATGCTGAATCTTTCATATATTTAGACAAGAACAAGCTTTGCGCGATGATGAATGCAAACATCAGTCCCATGCCGCCGAATAATTTGAAATTAACCCAGATCGCTGTCGGGAAATTAAACGCGATATACAGGTTGAGCACGCCCATCGCCAGAAAGAATGCGCTCCAAGCCAGGTTCAATCGTTGCCAAATGATGTCTGGCAGCTTGATCTGCTTTTCCATCATCGAACGAATCAGATTTTTCTGCATGAAAATCTGGCCGCCTAATAGTGCTGCAGCAAAACACCAGTACAGTACGGTTGGTTTCCACTTGATGAAATTCTCATTATGAAAATAGATGGTGGCGCCGCCAAATATGCCGATGATCAGTAACGAGACCCACAGCATTGGATCGACTTTTTTGCCGCGCGACAATAAATAACCGATTTGCGCCACGCTCACGACAATCATGACTACGGTAGCGAGCAGGATCGGCGCCTGACTGGCAGTCACAGCACCGCCGGAAACAAGACCGGAAAAATATTGCGATAACAGCGCTTGCGCCGAATCGGCATTGCCTTCACCCCACTTAAATACGGTAAAGAAGATGATGACGGGAAGCAGGTCGAATAAAAATTTCATTGGATTGATTTTTCTTGAAGACTACGTTTTTGGCTCGAATCGTAATGACGCTGAATTAATGCAATAACGCAGCCCGGTCGGCGGCGGCCCGTCCGGGAACACGTGCCCCAGATGCGAATCGCATACATTGCATAAAATTTCGGTACGTATCATGCCATGGCTGCGGTCGACAGACTCAGAAACATTTTCCGGATTGATTGCCTTGAAATAACTCGGCCAGCCACAACCGGAGTCGAATTTGGCGTCCGATTCGAACAACGGCGTGTTACAGCAGACGCAGGTATAGATGCCGGCTTCATGGTGATCCCAGAAGCGGCCGCTGAATGCGGGTTCGGTCGCCGCATGGCGGGTGACTTCATAATCGTTTGGGTCAAGCAATGCCTGCCATTCGGCTTCGGTTTTGGTGACTTTGGGTGAATGCATCGTGCCTCCATTATTCATTAAGATGAGCAGCTTACTTCCAGTTGGCTTGCCCAGTCGGGCGGCAATTCGGCGTAAGCGGCGTGTTCCGGTTGTTCATCAAACGGTTTTTCGAGGATTGCTAACAGCTTGGCAACTTCCGAAAAATCCTTATTCTGTGCTTTTTCAATGGCGACCTGCGCCAGGTAATTACGAAGCACGTACTTGGGGTTTATTGCTTGCATTGCAAGCCTGCGCTGCAGGTCGGAACTATTCTCCTGCCGCAGGCGGCTGCGGTATTGCGTGGCCCACGCATCGAAAGCGGGGCGGTCGATGAACAGGTCGCGCAACGGCGTATCTTGGCCGGCACCATCCATCTGTACATCACACAAAAGACGGAAAAACAGCGTGAAATCGACATGATTGGCTTCCATCAGACCGAACATCGCATCGAACAGCAGTTGATCCGACGTTTGCGTGTTGAGCAGGCCGAGCTTGGCGTGCAGCAGGCGATCCAGTCTGGCGGCGTAATCCGCCTGAAACGGCGTCAAAGCCGCTTTGGTCGCATCGACACTGCCGATCAGCGGCAGCAGCGCTTGCCCCAGAGCGTAACAATTCCACTCTCCCATTTGCGGCTGCATCCGATACGAATAGCGTCCCTGGTGATCGGTGTGGTTGCAGATATGTTGCGGGTCAAACGCTTCCATGAAGCCAAACGGGCCGTAATCGAGCGTCAGGCCGAGAATCGACATATTGTCGGTATTCATTACTCCATGCATGAAGCCGACGCTTTGCCAGTCGGCCATCAGGTATGCGGTGCGCCGTGTCACTTCCTGCAGCATGGCCTGATACGGGTTATCGGAAGCACGTAATTCCGGATAAAAACGGTTGATGACGTAATCGGCCAGCGTCCGCAGTTCCTCCATTTTATCGTTATAAAACCAATGCTCGAAGGAACCGAAGCGCACAAAAGTGGGCGCCATGCGGGTGACGACCGCGGCGGTTTCGGGCGTTTCGCGCATCACGTATTGATCCGAGCCGGTCACGCACAGCGCGCGCGAGGTCGGAATTCCCAAGCCGTGCATCGCTTCCGAGCACAGGAATTCGCGGATCGAGGAACGCAATACCGCCCGCCCGTCGCCCATGCGCGAGTAGGGCGTCAGACCAGCGCCCTTGAGTTGCAATTCCTGCCAGGCGTTGCCGGAATTGCTGCAGTCAGGAACTTCGCCTAACAGAATCGCGCGGCCGTCGCCGAGCTGCCCGGCCCAGACTCCGAACTGGTGGCCGGAATACACCGCCGCCACCGGCACCGCGCTTTCCGGCGTGCGGTTGCCGCTAAAGGTTTCTATGAATTCAGGAGTCGTAAATTCGGTCGGTGCCAGCCCGATCAATCGCGCAGCAGAAGCGCTGGCGCAAACCAGATAAGGTGCCGGCAGCGGCGTTGGCATCAGTCGGGTAAAAAATGCCGGCGGCAATGTCGCAAACGAATTACCGATAGGCAAAGTGTTTGTCAAATATTCATTCTTTGGCGAAATGGGGGCGTTCATGTCAAGTGATCCTATCTGTATCAATAGTCTGTCTGGAATTTCCGGCAGTATCACACTATCCGGAAAATTGCGCATTTTGCACCTAGGCTTGTATTATCTGCATACAAGTGTTTTTATACTACATAATGTATTTTTAAGTTCGCTTTAGATATATACAGTAAATGCACTAAAAATTGCAATACTCCCTATGCAAATTTTATATTGAAGGATTTTATCGGCACAACCATCAGCATACGTATGCTGCACGGCACAAACGAAAATTATTGACATTTTTAGCACGATCGTTCGAAAATAAATAATTTCAACCCATAATCAATCACAAACGTGACTATTCAGCCCCTATGAGAGGGCTTTAAAAAACTAAAAAATCGCTAATTTTTAGCCAAAAAATGGTACTTTTAAGCACTTTCAGGCATTGATTTCTAACGTTTTTAGTCCTCTCCCATAGGGACTGAACAGTTACTCACAAACCAGCTTGACGTTAGTTTGCTTTTAGTTCGTTTAATTTAATTCGTTTAATTCAGGAGATTCCATGTCGCAATATCCAAAAAGCCCGCTAATGGGGCAAATGATGAGTCAGCCTTTGTTGATCTCCAATATCATCCGGCATGCTGACCGCTATTACGGCAAGAGTGAGATCGTATCAAGACGGGTCGAGGGCGATATCCATCGTTACACCTATACCGATTGCCACAAGCGATCGCGGCAACTGGCCAGGGCGCTGGCAAATCTGGGCGTCAAGATGGGTGATCGGGTGGCGAGTATCGCCTGGAACGGCTATCGCCATCTGGAAGCGTATTACGCAGTTTCGGGCTCAGGTGCAGTGCTGCACACGATTAACCCGCGCCTGTTTCCCGAGCAAATCGCTTATATGGTCAATCATGCAGAAGACCAGTATGTGTTGTTCGACCTGAATTTCCTGCCGATCATCGAAGCGATTGCGCCGCACTGCAGCACGGTCAAGGGTTTCATAATGCTGTGCGACCGCGAACACATGCCAGAAAGTAGCAAGGTCGGCAATTTGCTGTGCTATGAAGAATTGATCGCTGCCAGTTCCGACGATTACGAATGGCCAATATTCGATGAAAATTCGGCTTCTAGCCTGTGTTACACCTCGGGCACGACAGGCCATCCGAAGGGTGCACTGTATTCGCATCGCTCCACGTTATTGCATTCGTATGCATCAGCGATGCCGGATGGCTTGAATGTTTCTGCGCGCGATACGGTGCTGCCGGTGGTGCCGATGTTCCACGTCAATGCCTGGGGCTTGCCGTATTCGGTGCCGCTGGTTGGCGCGAAAATGGTGTTTCCCGGCCCTGCGATGGACGGCAAATCGCTGTATGAATTGTTCGAGCAGGAACAGGTGACATTCTCTGCCGGCGTACCGACCATCTGGCTCGGCTTGCTGACTTATGTCGCGCAAAACAATCTAACTTTCTCCAGCTTCAAGCGCACCGTGATCGGTGGCTCGGCCTGCCCTCCGGCTATGATGAAAACCTTGCGCCATCAATACGGAGTCGAGGTGGTGCATGCCTGGGGCATGACCGAAATGTCGCCGCTCGGCACTGCCGGCACGCTGCTGGCACGGCATGCTTCTTTGACGGAAGATGCAAAGCAGGCAATTCTGGAAAAACAAGGTCATGTGATCTTTGGCATAGATATGAAAATTATCGGTGACGATGACCGTGAGTTGCCGTGGGATGGCAAGACCTATGGCAATTTGCTGGTCAAAGGAGAGTGGGTCATCAGCAGCTATTTCAAGAACGAGGGCGGCGATGTGCTGGAAGACGGCTGGTTCCCGACCGGCGACGTGGCCACCATAGATGCCGATGGTTACATGCAGATTACCGACCGCAGCAAGGATGTGATTAAGTCCGGCGGCGAATGGATTAGTACCATCGAGTTGGAAAACATCGCGATGGCGCATCCGGCAGTCCAGCAAGCGGCATGCATTGGCGTTGCGCATCCAAAATGGGATGAGCGCCCATTGCTAGTGGTAGTCAAAAAGCCGGGCGCCGAAGTCAGCAAGGAAGAGTTGATCCAGTTTTATGAAGGCAAGATCGCCAAATGGTGGACTCCGGACGATATCGCCTTCGTCGAAGCGTTGCCGATGGGTGCCACAGGTAAAATTTTGAAGAACAAGATGCGAGAACAATTTAAAGAACACAAATTACCAATAGAGTAATTCCATTTCTGTATCAATCGAGGGCGTTTTTTGATTGGCAGCTGATATATTGACGCGCGTGATATTCGTTGATAAAAATGAAGGGCGCGCCTCGTGGAGTTCACGTTAATTACTGTATTAAACGGCTTGAGCTACGGTCTTTTGTTGTTCATGCTTTCCTCCGGTTTGACCCTTATTCTGAGCATGATGGGCGTACTTAATTTTGCCCATGCCAGCTTTTATATGATTGGCGCCTATTTCGCCTACACCATCAGTAGCCAAATGGGATTCTGGCCGGCGCTGTTTATTGCGCCCTTGCTAGTGGGCGTATTGGGGGCTTTGGTCGAGCGCTATGGTTTGCGTAAAGTGCATCAATACGGACATATTCCGGAACTGTTGTTCACTTTTGGCTTGTCTTACATTCTTGTCGAACTGGTGCAACTGATTTGGGGTCGTGCAGCAGTGCCATACCCGATTCCTCCCGAGTTGGATGGCCCTTTGTTTACGCTGTACACAACCACTTTTCCGATCTATCGCGGCTTTATCATGCTGATTGCTCTGCTAATGTTGTTATCCATGTATTTGATGCTCACGCGCACCCGTATCGGCTTGGTGATTCAGGCTGCGCTGACCCATCCGGATGCAGTCGAAGCGCTGGGGCACAACGTTCCGCGCATATTCATGCTGGTATTCGGCGGCGGCTGTGCGCTGGCGGGGCTGGCTGGTGTGGTCGGTGGCAATGCCTTTGTCACCGAGCCGAATATGGCGCATGCGGTGGGCAGCATCATTTTTGTCGTGGTGGTGGTCGGTGGTCTGGGATCGGTGGCGGGTGCACTACTGGCGTCGATTTTGATCGGCGTTTTGCAAACTTTTGCAGTGGCGCTGGATTATTCAATCATCAGCGTGCTGAGTGTGTTTGGCGCGCACATCAACGCGCACACCTTCGGCTATCCAGTGCTGCGGCTGACGATTGCGCAAGTCGCGCCGATCCTGCCGTATGTGTTTTTAGTGCTGATGTTGATCTTCCGGCCGAAGGGCTTGATGGGTACGCGGGAGGAATGAGGCGGTGACTGCCATCGTAAAATTTACCCCGTTGAATCTCGGCCGCTGGATTGTCTGGAGCGGGTTTGCGCTGATTTTGATCATTGCTCCTGTCATTTTCAACCAAGGCGCTGCACTCTCAGTGCTGATGCAGATGGGCACCATCATGATTTTCGGCCTGTCCTACAACATGTTGCTGGGGCAGGGCGGCATGTTGTCGTTTGGCCATGCGGTGTATTCTGGCCTTGGTGCATTTTGTGCCATTCACGCCATCAATCTGGCCTCGGATGGCACTGTGCCGATTCCGATTACCTTGATCCCTCTGGTGGGCGGTTTTGCCGGTATGTTGTTTGGGGTGCTGTTCGGCTATGTCACCACCAAAAGATCGGGGACCACGTTTGCCATGATTACTTTGGGTATTGGCGAACTGGTATTCGCCTGCTCGCTGATGTTCCCGGAATTTTTTGGTGGCGAAGGTGGCGTCTCGACCAATCGGGTGATCGGACAGGCTTTCCTGGGCATCACTTACGGCCCCCAGATTCAGGTCTATTACCTGATTGCATTCTGGCTGTTTGTCAGCACCATCGGCATGTACGCATTTACGCAGACGCCGCTGGGCAGAATTCTCAATGCGGTGCGCGACAATCCGCAACGGGTCGAATTCATTGGCTACAACCCGCATTGGGTGCGCTACCTGACACTGATTCTGTCGGCCTTCTTTGCTGGTATAGCGGGTGGCTTGTCGGCCATCAGTTTTGAAATCGTCAGCGCCGAAAACGTCAGTGCGCTGCGCTCCGGAGCCATTCTGTTATTCACTTTTATCGGTGGCATCGGCTTCTTTTTTGGCCCGATGCTAGGCGCTGTCATTGGTGTGTTTCTGACGGTCCTGCTGTCGAGCTTTACCAAAGCCTGGCAATTGTATTTGGGGGCATTTTTTATCATTATCGTGATGGCTGCGCCGGGCGGCGTCGCCGGTTTGCTGATGCAAAATATGCAACTGGTGAAGTATCGCAAATTCGGCCGCGTCTGGCCCCACCTTGCGGCAGTGAGCGCGGCATCTCTGGTGGCATTGAGTGGCATCGTGATTGCTATCGAAATGCTGTATCACCTGAGTCTCGAATCCATCAACGGCAGCGTTATGCAGTTATTCGGCTTTACTGTCGATACTATGGCGGCTCCCGGCTGGGTGGTGGCTGGCCTCCTGTTTGTGCTGGGTTGTCTTGGCGTGTATCGCACCCAGCCCGCATTTAAGAACATATGGAATGCGGTGAATGCCGAAATTCAATTGATTGCGAACGTAACTTAATGCACAATTTTTCTCTCGAATTGAAGGACGTGCGCAAGAGTTTTGGCAAAGCCAAAATTATTCGTGGCACTAGTTTGCAGATATCGAAAGGTGCGCGTTTTGCGGTAATCGGCCCCAATGGCGCGGGCAAATCGACGTTATTCAATCTGATATCGGGGCTTTTTCCGCTGAGTTCCGGCACTATTCTGCTCAATGGCGCTAGCATTTCCGGGCTCAAGCCGTTTCAGATCAACCGGCTGGGCTTGTCGCGCAGCTTTCAGATCACGAATATTTTTCATCGCCTGAGCGTATTTGAAAACCTGCGCTGCGCCGTGCTCTGGTCGCTCGGTTACAAATACTCGTTCTGGCAGCGTTTGAATGGGCTGAAAGATGCGCAGCAGCGCGCCGAAAAGGTCATGCTCGACATCGGCCTGACCCGACGCCGCGATGTAATGGCGGGTTTATTGACCTACGCCGAACAGCGCGCGCTGGAAATCGGCATCACGATTGCCGGTGGCGCCGATGTTATTCTGCTCGATGAACCCACCGCCGGCATGAGCCGCTCCGAGTCCGATGCAGCGGTGGAATTGATCCGCAAGGTGACCGTCGGCAAAACCTTGGTGATGGTCGAACACGACATGAGCGTTGTATTCGGCCTGGCGGACAAAATTGCAGTACTGGTGTATGGCGAAATCATCGCTTGCGATACCCCAGTCAATATTCGCGCCAATGTACAAGTGCAGGAAGCTTATCTGGGCAACTATGCACCAGCGGAGTTCGAAGTATGACGACACTGCTCGAAATCAAGGACTTGCATGCCTTTTACGGCAAGAGCCACGTCTTGCATGGCGTCAATCTCTATGTCGCAAAGGGCGAGATCGTTAGCCTGCTGGGGCGCAACGGCGTCGGGCGCTCGACCACTATCAAGGCGGCGATGGGACAGGTTGATGCTAAAGGTTCGATTCTGTTCAAGGGAGAAGAATTGATCGGCTTGAAAGCTTTTCAAATCGCCCACAAAGGACTTGGCTACGTGCCGGAAAATCGCGACATCTTCCCGACCCTGACGGTGCAGCAAAATCTGCTGCTGGGCCAGAAAAAAGGTAAGCATTCGCGCTGGTCGTTTGACGACATGTATCGCATGTTCCCAGAACTGAAAAAACGGCAGCATGTGGCTGCCGGTGTGCTGTCGGGCGGCGAGCAGCAAATGCTGACGTTGTGCCGCACCTTGATGGGCGATCCTGAGCTGATCATGATTGATGAGCCGACCGAAGGTCTTGCGCCCAAAGTTATCGAACTGGTAGCGGAATATCTGAAAGCACTAAAAGATCGGGGCGTTTCGGTGCTGCTGGTGGAACAAAAATTGACCATCGCGCTGGAAATATCGCAACGCGTGTACGTAATGGGGCAGGGCCGCATCGTATTTGAAGGCACGCCACAGCAATTGCGCGAGGACGCCGCATTGCGAAAGGAATGGCTGGAAGTTTGACTGTCAGCAAATCTGCAGCAGATGATCGAATTTCCCCAGTGTGTTTTGGGCTGGGCGTAAGTATTTACGAAGAATCCTTACGCCTGGCCATGCTGGCCAGAACGCCGAGACAGGCGAATGAGACTACGGCAAAGTTCGCCGTTATTTGGCTCAGAAGGAGTCCAAAAACGGGGGCACCAGCCGTTTGCCCGACTGCTACCATGAGAAAAGCAATGGTCAGGCCGGCCGCCGGTCGCTCCGGCATGGCCGATACGCCCCAGACAAGATAGACGCCGGTCAGCAGGATATAGGCGGCTCCGAACAATGCTGCGCCGAAAAAGGCCAGGATCGCCGTCGTCCCCGACCAACCGATGCAGACTATGCCGCAAGCCAAGGCAAGCAGCGAGAAAACGTGGGTCGTGTTCAAGCCGAATCTGGCGACCAGCGTTCCGGCAAGCCCGCCAAAGATCCCGGCCGAGCCGATGACGATCCAGAGTAGGCCGGTTTGCTTACCCGTCCAGTCAAGGCTGCGCGTCGTCAATTCACCGCCGAAAGACCAGATCGCCGTGCTGGCCGCACCCATCAGAAAAGCGGCGATCATAAGACGAGCAAGATCGGCGGACGGTTTTGGCACGCTGCCTAGCCCGACAGCCCGGTCTTTGCCGTCGCGCGGGATGAAAACAAAGGCGGCGATGGCGACAGCGAGGCTCGCCGTAGCGAAGAGTGCAAAGGCAAGTCGCCACTCCGCGCCCAACAGCAACGCGGCTGGACCGGTCAGGGCCACGCCCGCGCTGGTTCCGGCATTGATGATGGTGTTCGTAGCGTCCTGGCGTTCGCGTCGAACCTCACGCGATACCGCTGCGGCCAAAGGCGGTGAAGCAAGCCCCGTGCTTGCCCCTGCGAAAAGGACTGCAGCAGCAAGGACAGGCGCCGACGTTGCCATTGCGATGGCCGCCAGCCCTAATGCAGCGACCAGCCCCGCACTGCCAGCGACCAGTCGCGGACCGAAGCGCTCAGTCAGATAAGCGGATGCAATGATTGCGACGCAATATCCAAGGAACGATCCTCCCGCGATGAAACCACCGATCGTGGGCGATAGGGCGAGATCGGCTCTGATCTCCGGGAGGAACAGACCGAATGCGAAACGGGCAAATCCATAGCAGACCGCGATCAGCGCGAAGCCGGTTGTACTCAGTCGCAGGGCGGGCGTCATGCTGCGCCTTTCGTATTGTCCAGCAAGGTCCGTGCCGCTTTTCGTGCGGCCGAGAGTATGTGATATTTGATATCCATGAGTCGAATGTAAAACGTTGGCAGATTCGGCTACGGAGTGTAACCGATAGGCGTCGGGTTCGAAATTGAGGCGTGATACGCATTTACGCAGGAATTCTTAGCCTAGCCTTTTGCATCGGTTTTTTTTAAACTTAAAATAATACGATCGTTCTTTTTAAGCTATAGTGAAACGCTCAGCAGTACGCAAAATACCCGTTTCCAACAGCCACATTTCAACCATTTGACAATGTGAGACACCTTCAACGTAAAGGATCATTTATGACAGCAGAATATCAAGTCAATGGCGCGGTCGCCGTCATCACTTTAAACAATCCACCGGTAAATGGTCTGGGATTATCGACCCGCAGCGCGCTGGTTAATGGGATGCAAAAAGCGCTGGCAGACGATGCCGTCAAGGCGGTCGTGATTACCGGCGCTGGCAAGGCATTTTCCGGCGGTGCCGACATCAAGGAATTCAATTCGCCCCAAGCGCTGGCTGAGCCTTCCTTGTACACCGTTATCGATGTGGTCGAAAATTCGACCAAACCTGTGATAGCGGCAATACATTCGGTATGCATGGGCGGCGGGCTGGAGCTGTCGCTGGCTTGCCACTATCGGGTAGCAGTGCCCGGTGCGCAAATCGCTTTGCCTGAAGTGAAGCTTGGGTTATTGCCGGGTGCCGGCGGCACCCAGCGGCTACCGCGCGCGGTCGGGGTTGAAACGGCTTTGAACATGATCGTATCCGGCACACCGATTGTGTCTGAAAAGCTGGCACAAACGGGCTTGTTCAATCAAATCATCGAAGGCGATCTGATGCAGGGCGCACTTACCTTTGCCGCTGGCGTGGCTGATGTGCGTCCGCTGCCGAAGGTGCGTGACATCAACATCGATTACCCCAACCATGAGGCGTTTTTCCAGTTCTCGCGCAATACGGTCAAGGCGATGGCGGGTCCGTTCCCGGCCCCGTTGAAATGCGTGGATGCGGTGGCCGCAGCGGTAACCATGAAGTTCGAAGATGGCCTCAAGTTCGAGCGCGACCTGTTCATGACGCTGATACAAACCACTGAATCCAAAGCGTTGCGTCATGCATTCTTCAGCGAACGTGCGGCCAGCAAGATTGCCGATGTACCTGCCGACACGCCAGTGCGCACGATCCATTCGGTCGCCGTGATCGGTGCCGGCACCATGGGCGGCGGCATTGCAATGAATTTCGCCAATGCCGGCATTCCCGTGACCATTCTCGAAATGCAGCAGGATGCGCTGGACAAGGGATTAGCTACGATTCGCAAGAATTACGAAAATACGGCGAAGAAGGGCAAACTTTCGCCCGAGAAATGCGCATAGCGCATCGATCTGATCAAGGGCACGCTATCGTATGAAGAAATCGGCCAGGCCGATATCGTGATCGAGGCCGTGTTCGAGGACATGGGCGTGAAAGAAACCGTGTTCAAAAAGCTCGATGCAGTAATGAAACACGGCGCCATTCTGGCCACCAATACCTCAACGCTGGACATAAACCGCATCGCCAGCTTTACGCAGCGACCACAAGATGTGATCGGCACCCACTTTTTCAGACCGGCTAATGTGATGAAGCTGCTGGAAATCGTGCGCGGAGCGAAAACCGGCAAGGATGTGCTGGCTACCGTCATGGGATTGGCGAAAAAAATCAAGAAAACCGGCGTTGTCTCCGGAGTCTGCGACGGCTTCATCGGCAACCGCATGATCGAGCAATACAGCCGCCAAGCCGGCTTTCTGCTGGAAGAAGGCTGCCTGCCGGAGCAGGTCGACAAAGCGGTCGAGAAATTCGGCTTCGCGATGGGACCGTTTCGCATGGGCGATTTGGCCGGTAACGATATCGGCTGGACTATCCGCAAGCGCCGGTATATCGACAAACCGGACATCAGTTACTCCAAAACTGCCGATCTGCTGTGCGAAATGGGACGTTTCGGCCAAAAAACGCAAGCGGGCTGGTATGACTACAAAGCTGGCGACCGCAAGGCGTACCCAGCACAAGTGGTCAACGATATGATCGTTAATCACTCGGCCGATTTGGGTATCGAACGGCGCAAGATCAGCGACCAGGAAATCGTCGAGCGGCTGGTGTTCTCGATGGTCAATGAAGCCGCGTATATCCTGGGCGAAGGAATTGCCCAGCGCGCCTCCGACATCGACATCGTGTACCTGACTGGTTACGGCTTCCCGCTATTTCGTGGTGGCCCGATGTTCTATGCGGATACCGTTGGCTTACCGAATGTGGTGATGGCAATGGAAAAATACGCACGCGGCCGCAATGGTGACGCGTGGAAAGTGGCGCCGTTGTTGCAGAAACTGGCCGATGAAGGGAAAACCTTTAACGGATAAGCTGATGTGCTGGAGGTGTTTGACAAAGAACGGCCATCACTCGATGGCCGTTCTTTTATTCGAAATTACAGCTGGCACAATCGGTATCACAAACATATGCCAATATATACATGCTAATGTATTTTTAGTAGATAAAATAATTAATGCGGGAATGGCATGGTTTTTATGCATACTCCACTTATTTCAAAGGAAGCATGCTGTACGCTAAATGCTCATGCCGCCAGCAAGCCGGCCGCAATATTGACCGAAAATCCCAGAATTGCCGCGTTGAACAGGTAACTGAGCAGGGATTGCGCCAGCACCGCCTTGCGCATCGGGCGACTCAGAATGTTTACATCCGAGGTTTGCGCCGTCACTGCGATGGTGAATGCTAAATACAGGAAATCCCAGTAATCCGGATTTTCTTCATGTTCAGGAAACCCGAGCGGCCGCTTGCTGGCCGGAGCCCGATAAAACATGCGGGCGTAATGGATGGTAAACATGGTGCCCACCATGCCCCATGAACCCAGCACGGTAGCACTGGTAAACGCATAGTGCAGTATGCGTTGGCCAGTGGGTAATTCTTGCGCGGCTACCAGTTCCAGGATGATGGCGGCCAAACTGGCAATGGCGCTGAGGGACATGATAACCAGCACGGCAACCGCGCTCTCATCCTCTTGCTCGGCAATTTCTCGCACCCTGGCATGATCGGCGTGCAGCATCAACCATCCCATCAGACACAGATACGACCACACCGCAATGTTCCAGCCAACCAATATGCGGGTGATCCAGAGCCAGGATTCGGGCAACGCAAATATGGCAGCACTGCCGGTGAGCAGTGCAAGAGTCAGGCGCAGGTGGTGATGCGAGCGAAAAAATTGCATCATGGCGGTGAATACCGTGGAATATCAACCAGCTGCAGCAATAATCTTCGCCACCGGATTGGCCCGCAACCGGGATGCTTCTGGCATGTAGGCGCCCAGCAACGGGCGCAGATATTGACGGAAGGCTTCGGTGATGTCGGTGCCAGATGCGGCGATGAACGCATCTTCCATTACGCGCGTTTTACCGGCCACTTCCTGCAATTGCAGCAATGCATAATCGACTGCGTAATTACCACTGCGCCGGATCGCTACCGAACCGTCGCGGTCGCCCCGCATTGCAAACTGCACCGCTTTTTCGCCAACCTCGCGCGCTTCGCGCTGATCCACATCCGACACGCAACCGATGAACGAGCGCTGCAAGTAGCCAAAGGTGTCACCCCTTACCCGCTTGATATTGAGCTTACTCTTGATTTCATCGCACAGCAGATCAGTCAGCGCGCCTGTGCCCGAGAGTTGAAGATTGCCGTGCGCATCGTGCTCTGAATTTTTAGCGAGCAGGCTGATAATCGGCGTACCTGAAGCGTCGTGAATGCCCTCGGAAACCGCAATAACACAGCGCCCGAGTCGATCATGCACTGCCTTCACGTCGGCCAGAAACTGTTCCAGCACGAAGGTGCGCTCCGGCAGGTAAATCAGGTGTGGCCCATCGTCAGAAAATTTCTTGCCGAGCGCCGACGCTGCCGTCAGAAAGCCCGCATGGCGGCCCATCACGACGCCGACATACACGCCGGGCAAGGATGCGTTATCCAGGTTGGCGCCGGTAAACGCTTGTGCCACAAAGCGCGCCGCCGATGGAAATCCGGGCGTGTGGTCGTTGCCGACCAGGTCGTTGTCTATCGTTTTTGGAATGTGAATGCAGCGCAGCGGATACCCGGCTTGCTGCGCCTGCTGGCTGACAATCTGCACGGTGTCGCTTGAGTCGTTGCCGCCGATATAAAAAAAGTGTTCGATCTGGTGCGCCCGCAACACCTTGAATATTTCCTGGCAATACTTGACGTCCGGCTTGTCGCGGGTGGAACCGAGCGCCGAAGAAGGCGTATTCGCCACCAGTTCCAGGTTCTGCGTGGTTTCCTGGGTCAGGTCGAGAAAGTCTTCCTCCAGAATGCCGCGCACGCCATGACGAGCGCCATACACCAGTTCCACATTGCGGAAGCGTCGCGCTTCCAGCGTCACGCCCACCAGCGACTGATTGATTACCGCAGTTGGGCCGCCGCCCTGGGCGACAAGAATTTTTCCGGATGCCATGTCATTCTCCTAACGATTGCAAGTGGCGTTGATTGTAACCCCGGCATATCGGCAACAATAGCGCAAGTTTCCGTGCTTGCACTGAGCCGCAGCCACGAAACCTGCGCTACTGGCAAACAATATTATCTATGCAGGTTCCAGACACAATCATGCATCAATCGCCGGCGTAAATGTCCTTGCCGCTGGTTTCCTTGATGTACAGCATGCCGATGACGAACGTCATCAGCGCTATGATCACCGGATACCACAAGCCGTAGTAAATGTCGCCCTGGAGAGCTACCAGCGCGAAGGTGGTGGTGGGTAAAAAGCCGCCAAACCAGCCGTTGCCGATGTGGTAGGGCAACGACATCGAGGTATAGCGGATACGGGTCGGGAACAATTCCACCAGCAGCGCCGCAATCGGGCCGTACACCATGGTTACAAACAGCATCAGCACGAACAGCAAAAACAGCAGCATGCCGCGGTTGACATGTTCCGGATCGGCTTTGTTTGGGTAGCCTGCAGTTTTCAGTGCGGCCGTCAGCTGTTTGCTAAAGGCTTCGGTTTGCGCGTCAGCATCTGCCGCGTCCAGGGCGGCGGCATCGAATCCTTGCAGGATCTGGGCGCCGATCTGGATTGTGGCTATCGAACCGGGTACGCCGTCGACGTTCGCATAATTGACCGAAGCCTTGGTTAGTGCAGTGCGGGCGATGTCGCAGGACGAATCGAATTTCTTCACGCCCGTCGGATTGAACAGGAAATGACACTCGGCCGGATCGGCTTTGACGATGACAGGTGCGCTGGCTTGCGCCGCTTCCAGTGCCGGATTGGCGTAATGCGTGATGGCCTTGAAGATAGGGAAATACGTCAATGCCGCCAGCAAGCAGCCGGCCATGATGATCGGCTTGCGGCCTACTTTGTCGGAGAGCGCGCCAAAAATGACAAAAAATGGCGTGCCCAGCAACAGCGAGGCCGCCATCAACAAGGTTGCGGTCTGGCCGTCAACTTTCAGGGTCTGGATCAGGAAAAACAGTGCGTAAAACTGGCCGGTATACCAGACCACAGCCTGGCCTGCAGTTAAACCAAATAAGGCCAGGATGACGATCTTCATGTTTTTCCAGCGCCCGAAAGACTCGGTGAGCGGCGCCGGGGAAATTCTGCCATGCGCTTTCATCCGTGCGAAAGCGGGCGACTCCTGCAAGGATATGCGAATCCAGACCGATACCGCCAGCAGAAAGATCGACACCAAGAATGGAATGCGCCAACCCCAATCCTCGAACGCTTCTTCGCCGACTGCGGTGCGCATGCCTAGAATAATCAGCAGCGACATCAGCAAACCCAGCGTTGCCGTGGTCTGAATCCATGCGGTAAAAATACCGCGCTTGTGATTCGGCGCATGTTCTGCGACGTAAATAGCGGCGCCGCCGTATTCACCGCCCAGGGCCAAACCTTGCAGAATGCGCATGGTAACTAACGCAATCGGCGCGGCAATCCCGATAGATTCATAACTGGGCAACAGGCCGACGATGAAGGTAGAACTGCCCATGATCAGGATCGTCAGCAAAAAGACGTATTTGCGCCCGACCATAT
Organism: Burkholderiaceae bacterium; assembly: GCA_041736255.1. Lineage (GTDB taxonomy): Bacteria > Pseudomonadota > Gammaproteobacteria > Burkholderiales > Burkholderiaceae_D > AVCC01. Next base: position 16,803 of record JBGSTZ010000164.1, on the reverse strand, counting down.
CGCCCAGGCGGCCGAAAAGCAGAGCGCCAAAAGGGCGCACGATGAAGCCGGCGGCAAATGCCAGCAACGCAAAGATGAAGCCGGTATTTTCATCCACGCCCGAGAAAAACTGCCGGGCAATGATGGTGGCCAGCGAGCCATACAGGTAAAAGTCGTACCATTCGAAGATGGTGCCCAGCGAGGACGCAAAAATCACCTTCTGTTCTTTTGCCGTGATGACGTGCGCATGGGGTAGTGCGGGCGCCATTCTTTCTCCTCAAATTATTTTTACCAGGACTTGCACGCAAAGGGTTTGCGCACAATGCGATGGCCCAAACAGTGTTCGAGTTTCAGCTTTTAAACTTACGTGATTCTTGCGAAAAAATTGCAAGCCGGCAGCACCGCATCTGTAACGACCAGAGTGCTGCCGGCATGTTTAAAGTGGTTTAATATTTTATATTCACCTTGGACATTCGGCGCGCAAGGTTTTAAAGTGCTGGACTCTTCGCAATCACAAATATAGGATCTCGATCATGATCAAGCACATCGTCATGTGGCAATTGAAAGACCACGCCGAAGGCGCGGACAAGGCTAGCAATGCGGTAAAAATGCAGCAGATGATCGAAAGTTGCAATGACATCGTGCCGGGCATCCTGAAGCTTGAAGTCGCGCTGGCGCAGGACGGGCTGGAGGCGACTTACGACGTGGTGTTGTACTCGGAATTCGAGTCGGCAGCAGCGCTTGACGCGTACCAGAATCATCCGAAACATCAAGCGATCAAGCCCTTCATCGGCGCGGTACGGCTGGCCCGGCAGTGCATGGATTATGCGACTCCATGAACGCGCTGCCGACACTCGCCACAATACCGTTTCCGGTCGACATACCGTTCCTCAATGAAATCGGCGTTACGCTGCTCGGCATGGGCGGCGGCCAGGCGCAAGTCGCAGTCGATCTGCAAGGACGCCACATGAACAGCTGGGAAGTTGCCCACGGCGGCCTTACGATGACACTGCTCGATGTGGCGATGTCGCTGGCCGGACGCTCGATTTTTCCGCAGGCCAAGGGCGCAATCACGGTCGATATGAACACCAGTTTCCTGCAACCCGGCGGCAAGCCTGGCAGCCGCCTGATCGCCACCGGCAAAGCATTTCATCGCTCCACTTCACTGTGTTTTTGCGAAGGGGAAATCTGGAACGGCGACAAACTGGTAGCCAAGGCAATGGGCACTTTCAAATACCTGCGCCCGATGGATGACGGTATTGCACCCTCGTCGGGGCAAGTGGGTGATTGATGGGAAATGATCCATGTGCCGCCACGCCGCATATCCGTGACAGGTTGCGCGCCAAGATGCAAGCGGCGTAAGCTGATGCATCTGAGAAACTTTTCAGGAAAATTATGACATTGCGTATTGCACTCGGTGATTGGGCTACCCAAAAGCCTGAAGCTCAAGCCATTCGGTATACGGTTTTTGTACTGGAGCAAAAAGTCCCGCTCGAAATGGAGTGGGACGAAATGGATGCACAGTGCCTGCACGCGGTCGCCTTCATTCCAGATGACAATGGTGTGGAACGCGCTGTCGGCACTGGGCGATTGTTGCCGGACGGACATATTGGCCGCATGGCAGTGCGCAAAGAAGCGCGCGGCAGTGGCGTCGGCGCTGCACTATTGTTGGCCCTGATGCAACAGGCGCAAATGCGGGGTCATCATCATGTGGAACTCAGCGCCCAGACCCACGCCGAAATCTTTTATACGCGCCACGGCTTCCTGCGCGAAGGCGAGCAATACCAGGACGCCGGTATCCCGCATGTGAATATGCGGCATATTTTCAATGAACGTAGTTGACGTTTTTATTCGGTCCACGAAAAATACGAAAGGCACGAAAAAACCAAAGGACTGATTTTTTCAGTCCCTTGGTTTTTTCGTGCCTTTAATAAATACTGTTTCAGTAGTGCAGGCAACGAGGCCTGCACTACTATTGTTCACACCAAATTCAAGCGGTCGTATTCACATTCTGACCCAGATGCGGTGGCAGGTTGCTTGCTGCTACCGAGATTTCCGGCAAACTGGCGATCAACGCTTCTGCATTGGCAGCGCCGATATCCAGCGCCTTCTTGAGTACCAAGATGCCGACTGCGTCATTGGTTTGGGTTGATGAAAGTGCAGTTGCCAGGCTGGCAATGTTGCTTACGTCCATGATGATCTCCTTTGGGTTGGTACTCTGACTAACGACAGCTGCGTATATTACTTGAATGCAATCTTTCGGATTGGGCCTCCTGCGTTGGCTGAATGTGCGGGCAAGTCCGCTCAATTAAGACCGCCGGAGCCTTTTCATTGAGCCACACTAAAGTTGATGCGCGGGTACCGTAATTGGGTGCTTGAATGTATGGCGCCGACAGCAAGCGTTCCAGTTCGATGTCGATCCCGGTCTTGGGCAAGCGGCAATCGGAGGCGGCGCGGGTGGTGTCGAACAACATGTCGAAATAGGCTTCTTCCGGCGCGCGCTGGCACAGCAGGCTGGCGAATTGCGCTTTTGTCCGCACCACTTTTGGCCAGGGCGTGTCCAGGAGCGCGTTCGATATGCCGTAAATTCCCGGCGCCAAAGGCTGGCCGTTACGCACATCTTCGTCACCACGATTGGAAAACCAGATCAATTGTTCGCGGTCGCCGACCAGTAAATTAAAGCCGTTATATGCCGCTACGGTGTTCTGGATGGTGTTGATATAGTCCTGGGGACTCAGATCGCCACGCAGGAAATCGACCACCAAGTTGCCGCGCGACGGTGCATCGGTACGCTTTTCAGATGGTGCGCGAATATTCGTGATAGCCGCAAAACGGCCCGGCTGGGTGATGCCCATCCAAGTGCCGCCAGCTTGCAGATCACGTCCGGCGTAGATTTGCGGATAATCGTCCCAAGCCATGGCAGGTGCAGTCGGGCGAGCCAGAAATTCATCACGATTGGCAGCCGCAATCAGCGGCACGTCGGGCGCCATTTTCCAGGCGAAAACGATTAAACACATAAGCAAATTTCCAGTAAATCTATAAAACAGGGATAAAACGTTCGATATGACGCTCGCCGTTTATCAGCGGCGTAATTTTCGCGGCGGCCCATGCTGCGGCCAACGCTGCATCGAAGCCATCCGGCACCGCCAGATAGACTTCCATCCAGGTCTGGCGACCATCCTGCCGATCAGGGCGGCGCTTGAGAGCGGTGCCGATCTGATATTGCTGTTGTAGCGCAGCCTGCATCGGCAATATCTTGTCGCGCAAGGATTGCGCCTGCGCATCGCTAACTTGGTAATAAATGTAGTAATCCATGCAGGCTTACCTTAATAAAAAACAAGGGGTATAGCTAAAAAAGTGCTTTTCCGCATATATTCATTGCGTATTTAAAAATACAAAATCTAGTATATTTTGCAGGCGAAATTATTCCGGATCGTTCGGAAACGCATACGGCAGCGTCCGGAACTGCAATGGTGCGCCATCGGCTGCGCCCAGATGAATAGAGAATTCAGCGGCTGCAGCAATCTTAATTTCGACTAGGCAATCAAAATTATCGTCCGCGCTGCGTTCGGCATTGACGATCATGCCGCAAGGTTGTGCCGGATCGCTGCTGGAGAAAACTTCCATGCCGGCGGCAACAGTGGCGTTGGGCGCGTTGATGCTGGCTGCCAGCATGCGGCGCTTGAGTTTGCCCAGATACTGCATGCGGGCCACGATTTCCTGGCCGGGGTAGCAACCTTTCTTGAAGTTGACGCCGCCGATCAATTCCAGATTCAGCATTTGCGGCACGAACTGTTCCTGCGTCGGCAAGGTAATTTGCGGCACCCCGGCATGGATCGACGATAAGCGCCAAGCGCTGTTGCCGGCTGCCGCTAACTTTGCAGTCAGCGCCGGCCAGGCATCCTGCGCTGCTTCTGTGCTGGCAAACCACTGGTAACGCGGCGCATCGAAAGCATCCGCCAGGCGCAGCAAAGTGCCAGCCTCATTGCTGACGCTGTTATACGGTACTGCCGGCAGGGCAGGGAACCACGCTGTCAATGCAGCGCCGGCGGCCCGTCCGCCGAGTCCGAGCAATACATGGCTATCGTTCAAGTCCGTCAATGTGACTTTGGCGCGCATTACATACATCTGCAAACGTTTCTGAATCGCCGTCTGCAAGGTGCGTGGCAACTGTAGAAAAATCGTCTCCGCCGGTTTCCACATCAGGAAGGTTGCCAGCAGGCGGCCTTTGGGCGTGCAATAACCGGCCAGTCGCACTGCCTCGGTGCCCAGATGGGTCACGTCGTTGGTCAATTGATTATGTAAAAATCCGGCTGCCTCTACACCGCCAACGCCGATGACGCCCAGATCGGAAAGCGGGGCGACAAAGCCTGCTTCTAGCGTTGCCTGCGGCGCAGGCTGGCCGAAATCCAGTACCTCGGTCGGATTATCGTTACTAAGATGTGCGCCTTGCGCTGTCAAAAATTGCAACCAATTGTTCATTTAATTTGTCTTATGTTTGTAATAATTATGTTTGTATTAATTATGAAATCGGCATCATCGTAAAAGCGATGGTATCGTCATGTTCAACTTAAATTGTGCCTTCGCGCTCGATACCGTGTTTGATACCATATTCGAGCGCGCCCTATGCTTTATCATTGCGGACGATTATAGAGCCGCTAAAGAAATTACGCCGGGACCACGCCAGACATGTATTTCCTGAAAAAATTATTATTAAGTTGTATCGTATTGGTGCTGTTGGTTGGTGCCGGCTTTTATTTTTGGGCCAACCAGCCGATCCAGAACGGTGCACAGCCGGTATCATTTGCGATCCAGCCTGGCAGCCACTTGCGTAATGCAGCGGATCAAATCGTCGCTGCCGGGATTCCGGTCAATGTCGAGCTATTCACATTGTTGGCGCGCATCACCGGCCAGGCCGAAAAGATCAAGGCCGGCAGCTACGAGTTGAATCCCGGCGCAACACCGAATACATTGCTTCGAAAAATGGTGCTTGGCGATTTCGCTCTGGAGTCATTGGTCATCATCGAAGGCTGGACTTTCAAGCAAATGCGCGTTGCGATGGCTGCGCACCCCGGCCTCAAGCACGACACCGTTGATCTCACTGATGTACAACTGTTGGCCGAAATCCCGTTGAATGAAAAACATCCTGAAGGGCTATTCTTTCCTGATACCTACCTGTTCGCCAGGGGATCAAGCGATCTGCAGGTTTACCGTCAGGCTAATGCCGCGCTTGTGACACACCTGAATGATGCCTGGAACAATCGCGATGTCAGCTTGCCTTACAAGACGCCGTATGAAGCGCTCATCATGGCGTCCATCGTCGAGAAAGAAACGGGTAAAAAAGAAGACCGCAACACGATCGCCAGCGTGTTCATCAATCGCCTGAAAGCCGGCATGATGCTGCAGACTGATCCGACCGTGATCTACGGCATGGGTAAGCGATATGACGGCAATATCCGCAAGCGCGATCTGCAAACCGACACCGCCTACAATACCTATACCCGCACCGGCTTGCCGCCGACCCCAATTGCCTTGCCGGGCGCCGAATCATTGCGCTCAGCACTGGCGCCGGCCAAAACCGATTCCTTGTATTTTGTTGCGCGGGGCGACGGCAGCAGCCAGTTTTCAAGCAATCTGGATGACCATAATCGTGCCGTCAACAAATACATTCGCGGGGGAAACTAACTATGCAAAATCCGGAACGCGGAAAATTTATTACATTCGAAGGCATTGATGGTGCGGGAAAATCGACCCATATTGATTTTGTCGCCGATTTGCTTGCAGCCGCAAGTGGTAAAACCGTGGTGACGACGCGCGAGCCTGGCGGTACGCGTCTGGGCGAAAAGCTGCGCGAATTGTTGCTGCATGAAAAAATGCACCTGGAAACCGAAGCCCTGCTGATGTTTGCCGCCCGCCGTGAACATATCGCGCAAGTGATCGAGCCGGCACTGGCGCGCGGCGACTGGGTCATCTCTGACCGTTTCACCGATGCCACGTTTGCTTATCAGGGCGGCGGTCGCAAGCTGGACCTGGATAAACTCGATGTGCTGGAGCAATGGGTACATCCACATCTGCAGCCTGATCTTACTTTGCTGTTTGACGTGCCGCTGGATGTGGCGCGCGCGCGGCTGGATGCCAGTTCGACGCTGGACAAGTTCGAGCAGGAACAGGCCGATTTTTTTGGCGCCACGCGTGCCGAATATTTGCGCCGCGCGGCAGAATTTCCGCAGCGTTTTCGTATCGTCGATGCCACTCAGTCGATTCTCGATGTTCGCAAAGTGCTTGAAGAAATCGTTGCAAGAATTTGATATTGCTATAGTTATTATGAAAAATATTGTCCACGAAAGACACGAAAAGCACGAAAACAGTACGCAATAAAGTAGTTGCAGGCCTCCGTGCCTGCGGCCCGGTGCGGGCACGGAGGCCTGCACTACTTTGAATATGCGTAACATCAGTTTTGACTTTAAACTTTTGACTTTAATAAAAAATCATAACAGCTTGATTATTAATGAATAATTTGATTTACCCTTGGCATCAAACAGCGTGGCAACAGTTGCAGCAACAGCGCGACCGGATGCCGCACGCAATTCTTCTCCACGGCGCTCAGGGGATCGGAAAAACTGTTTTTGCCGAGCGCCTGGCGCAAGCTGTGCTGTGCGATACACCGGACGCAGGCGGACATGCTTGCGGCCAATGTGCCTCTTGTGGGTGGTTCGTCCGCTATAGCCATCCCGATTATCGCCGCGTGCGGCCGGAGATTCTGGAGCCGGACGGCGGCGCAGCGGAAGATGGAGAATCCGATGGCAAGAAGTCTTCGAAGTCCACCAAGGCACCGTCCAAGGAAATCAAAATTGACCAAATCCGGGCGCTGGCGAGTTTCATGAATATATCGACGCATCGCCACGGCAAACGTGTAATCGTGCTGTATCCGGCCGAAGCGCTCAACGAAATGGCAGCCAATGCATTGCTGAAAACCCTCGAAGAACCGGCGCCCGACACCTTGTTTTTGCTGGTCACCAACAGCATTGATCGTCTGTTGCCAACCATCCTGTCGCGCTGCCGTAAATTTGCCTTGAATATGCCATCGACCGAGCAAGCGCTGGCCTGGATGGAAAAGCAAGGCATAAACGATGCCGCCGGCTGGTTGGCGCAAGAGGGCGGGGCACCGCTTGCAGCCATTACTCAGGCGCAGGCTGGCAATCGTGAAGAAATTGATGCTCTGCTGGCTTTGCTAACCAAGCCGAGTGCAGAGTCGCTGCTTAAAACCGCCGAGCGACTCCAAAAAGTACCCGTAACCAAATTGGTTACGTGGCTGCAACGCTGGTTATTCGATCTGATGGCAGTCAAACTTGCCGACAAGATTCGGTATTATCCCGCGCACCGCACAGCTCTTGCTGCGCTGGCGGAACGCATCGAACCACACGCCTTGTTGCATATGCTGAAAGCCACCAGCCAACGGCGGGCGATTTCGGAACATCCGCTGTCTGCCAAATTGTTCGTGGAAGACATGTTGCTCGATTATTTGACCCAATTTTCTGGAAAGAACTTGCATGAAGGACGCTAGCGCAGCCACCACAGCACCAGGCACTGAAACAATTATCGCAGCCCCCGCGATTAACCGGCCGTCAGTACTGTCGCTGTCAATCAAGGAAAGGTCGGCGCTGTATTCGGCGTATATGCCTTTGCTGAAGAATGCGGGCATTTTCGTGCCGACCAACAAGTCTTATAAATTGGGCGATGAGATTTATCTGATCCTGTCGCTGATGGATGATCCGAACAAATATCCGATCGCTGGCAAGGTGGCCTGGATCACACCTGCCAATGCACAGAACAACAAGACGCAGGGTATTGGCGTGCATTTTCCGGACGATGAAAGTGGCAAGCGTGTAAAACATTCCATCGAGGAATTACTGGGGTCCGCCTTGCATTCGAACCGCGCTACGCACACTTTTTAAATTATGCGAATACCTTACACGTATCGTCCGGCCCGGCTTGAGGATTTGCCAGCCATCGTCGGTATATATAATTCGACCATCGCATCGCACATGGTCACGGCCGATACCGCGCCTGTCAGCGTCGCATCGCGTCACGCATGGTTCGCTGAACATGCGCCCGGAAAACGCCCGTTGTGGGTGGTTGAGTCGGATGCCGACGGCAGCGAAGTTGGCATTCTGGGCTGGCTGTCATACTCGAATTTTTACGGCAGGCCTGCGTATGCCGCCACTGCGGAAATCTCGATTTATTTACACCAGGATGCGCGCGGTAAAGGGCTGGGCAATTATTTGCTGTCGCACGCTATTCGCTATGCGCCGGAGATTGGCGTACACACTTTGCTCGGATTCATTTTTGGCCATAATCTGGCCAGCCTGAAACTGTTTGACAACTTAGGTTTCGAGCGCTGGGCGCTGTTGCCGCGCGTTGCAACGTTGAATGGTGTCGAACGCGACTTAATAATTCTGGGCAAGCGGGTGGCGTAAATTGCTTTACGATATTTTGGAAGCGAGGTTTTTCAGTTACTTAGTAATAACGCGTAAACTTACACCATGTATATAGATTCTCATTGCCACATCAATTTCCCTGAGCTCGCAGCCAGGATGCCCGAGGTTCTGGCCAAAATGGCAGAAAACCGCGTCACGCATGCGCTGTGCGTGAGCGTCGATCTGCCGGACTTTCCGCAAGTGCTGGCATTGGCCGAGCAATATCCGCATATTTACGCCTCGGTTGGCGTCCATCCCGATTACGAAGACACCCCGGAGCCGAGCGTCGAACAACTCGTTACGCTGTCGCAGCACCCTAAAATCGTTGCCATCGGCGAAACCGGTCTCGATTATTGTCGCCTGAAAGGTGATCTGGAATGGCAGCGGGAGCGCTTTCGCATCCATATCCGCGCCTCCCGGGCGAGCGGCAAGCCGCTCATCATTCATACTCGCTCCGCATCCTCAGATACGATACGGATCATGCAGGAGGAGGGCGCGGGCATTGAAGCCGGCGGCGCTGCCGGCGTCATGCATTGCTTTACCGAATCGCTGGAAGTTGCGGAAGCAGCGATGGCGATGGGGTTTTACATCTCGTTTTCCGGTATCGTCACCTTCAAAAGCGCCAAGGAATTGCAGGCGGTGGCGCGCGCAGTGCCGCTGGAACGCATCCTGATCGAAACCGATTCGCCCTACTTGGCACCGATGCCACATCGCGGCAAAATGAACGAGCCGGGCTTCGTGATGCATGTAGCTGAGTACTTAGCTGATTTGAAGGGCGTTCCACTGGCGCAAGTAGCAGAGCAAACAACCGACAATTTTTTTAATTTATTCAAGGTCATACGGTGAACTCCTTATGTTGATTATTAAAATTAATTTGACAAGATACATTAGCAAAAAATTGCTCTTGGCAGCCTGTGCCGGATGGATGGCACTTGGTACAGCGCTGGCATTGTTTGCGGCACCGGCCTTGGCCGACTCCTATGTCGATTTTTTCCGTGCGGTGGGAAACGATAATGCGGGTGAAGTATCTTCCTTGTTACAGCGCGGTTTCGACCCCAACACCATTGAGGCAAAGCGCGGTGAAACCGGCTTGATGCTGGCAATTCAGGGCAATTCCAAAAAAGTCATCGAAGTGTTGATCAATGCGCGCAACATCAACCTTGAGGCTAAGGCATTCAATGGCAATACTGCACTCATGTTGGCAGCTTATAAAGAGCAGCCGCAGGTGGTGCAAACGCTGCTGGACAAAGGTGCCGAAGTCAACCGCCCGGGCTGGACTGCGCTGCACTACGCAGCGACAGTGGGGAATAACGATATTGTGCAAATGCTGCTGGACAAGTTCGCCTATATTGATGCCGAATCCCCGAACGGCACTACGCCGATCATGATGGCAACGCGTTCAGGCCACATTTTGACGGTCAAGTTATTGCTTGATGCAGGGGCCGACGCGACACTCAAAAATCAGCTAGGCATGACTGCGATTGATTTTGCAGTTAAATTCGGCCACAAAGACATTGCCGAAGGATTGCAATACCGGCTTGAAAAAGCCGGAAAGTTCGAGCCGGCAGGCAAATAATGCGCTGAGGTTAGGGGGCTGCGATATATGTAACGCACGTTACATGCAAGACAGAACAAGCAATGTCCACGAAAGACACGAAAGAAAGCACAACATATTTTTTCGTGGACTGAAATTCCATCACTATTCACACATTTATCAGGCCAAATCTATGCGTTTGCATTTTCATTTCAGTGCATTGCCGATATTGCAGCGCCAAACTTTTTTCTGTCAGCGCAAGGCGTCGCAATGATTGACCATCCGGTTATTAATTGGGTCGAAGAGGGCGTCGATCGCAGTGCGCGCTGGCATTCCGAAAGCGCGGCGCCGGCACCTAAGCGCGTGTTGATTGCTGATGACCGCATGCCCGCCGATACCGCATACCGTCTGGCCTGCGAAGGCAACGCGCTTTTGTGGCGCGGCGATTTTCAAAATGCGCGCCAGTTGTTGCAGGCGCTGGCACGACGCGCCGACCGCAAGCCACGCAAGTCGTCCGAAGTGCCGAGTGTGGCTTTTCATCTGCACCGTCAGGCGCAGTCCCAGCGCGCGCGCACATTGGCAATGCTATTGTTGCCGCTGGAAGCAAACTACAGTATTCCGCTGCGGCGCGCCCCCGATGTGCAGCAAGCTTGCACGGAAGCGTATGGCCCGGGCGAAGTTGCTTCGGTAATCTCGATGCGCGAGTTACTGGGCGTGATCGGCGCCCATGAATGGCGCAAAAAAGGGGTGGAAATTCCGGCTCTGGGCGAACGCATCCATCCACATTACGGCGTATTTTCTCCAGTACGCGGCGAATATGTGGCACTGGTGGCTGAAGCACCATTACCATCGATGGAACTGGCGTTTGATATCGGTACCGGTAGCGGCGTACTGGCTGCAGTGCTGGCCCGGCGCGGCGTCAAACGCATCATTGCCACAGACCAGGATCCACGCGCGCTGGCTTGCGCAGGTGAAAATATTGCCCGGCTCGGACTAACCGGACAAGTCGAAGTGGTTAACGCAGATTTGTTCCCAGAAGGACGTGCACCACTGATCGTCTGCAATCCGCCGTGGTTGCCGGCACGCCCCAGCGCATCCATCGAATCCGCAATATACGACCCCGACAGCCGCATGCTATTTGGCTTCCTCAACGGCTTGGCCGCACATCTGGAACCGGGTGGCGAAGGCTGGCTCATTCTTTCCGACTTGGCCGAACACTTGGGCTTGCGTACCCGCGCCGACTTGCTTGCAGGGATTGATCAGGCAGGATTGAAAATAGTGGCGCGAGTCGATATCAAACCAAACCATCCGCGTGCCAGCGACGCTACCGATCCGTTGCACAAAGCCCGCGCAGTAGAACTGACATCGCTGTGGCGCCTGGCAATCCACTGATTTGTGGCACCTGCGTTGTCGATGAACGGATTTCGTTCGTACACACAGGTGGATTTAATTGCTAGGGCGCCCGCCCACAGAGGGACTGGCGAGTCCGATCAGATATCCAGTGGCGGTGGAATCAGAACGAACTTTCCCACATGGGCTTTTTCCAAGAATTCCAGCTGGGCCTGCGCAATCTGTTCTAGCGGAAAGGACTTGGCTACCAGGGGGCGCAGTTCTCCACGTTCAATGTAGCCAATTAGATTCGGAAAAACGGGTTCGTCCCAGGCCGTGCAGCCAATGAGTGTCATGTCTTTCAGATAGAAAGTGCGCATGTCCAATGCCACCAGCGGCCCTCCGATGGCCCCCGAAGATGCATAGCGGCCACCGCGCTTGAGCACTTTGAGCAGATCACCAAAGGCGGGTCCGGCCACGTTATCGATAACGGTGTCAACGCTTTCCTCGCCGAGACTTGAAACGATATCGTCTTGGCGGTCAATAACGTGATCGGCCCCGATCAAACGTACTTGCTCCATCTTGGATTTGCTGGCAATGGCTGTTACCCGGGCGCCCCTTCGCTTGGCCAGTTGCACAGCCGCCGAACCGACACCACCCGAAGCGCCGGCAATCAGGACATGCTCGCCTTGGCGTACCCCGGCGCGATGTAGCATGTTTTCAGCAGTTCCGTAGGCACAGGGAATGGAGCCGAGTTCAGCATCGCTCCAGTCGCACTGCACGGCAAAAACTTCGGAAGCGGGTACCTTTACAAACTGAGCGAATGCGCCGTCGAAGTCCGAGGCCATCCAGATATTGTTCATGGAGCTGAAACCGTCGGGGCGCATGCAGGGGCGCACCAGCACGCGCGAACCGATGAGGCGTTCGTCGCCACCAGGGGCAACCGCCACCACCCGACCACAACAATCCGTTCCCTGGATGAGGGGAAACGGTGTTGCCGCATTCCAGCCGCCATCAGTCTTTGTTACCGCAGACGCTTCCTGGGCACTTACGGTGCTAGCGGTGTCAGTCGTCACCGAAGCGGAATACCAGCCCAAGCGAGTGTTGATCTCTGTATTGTTGACGCCGGCTGCCAGTACCTGCAGCAGCACTTCACCCGGACCGGGGGTCGGCACCGGGACGTCGCAGTACTGAAGCTTGTCATAGCCACCATTACCGGTGGTTAAGACCGCTTTCATTCTTCTTTCGGCATTTCCAAATTGATACCATCCCATGGGTCTGGATTTTTCATTGGCGTGTTCCACAAATTTACCTGCTTTCTGTTTGATGTATGGGGTCAAGGGCAAGGTGCGCCCACATGCCTGACCCAGAACTAGAAGAATCTGAGGTGGTCTCGTCCGACGCCGAAGAAAGTATACAAGAACATTGAGGCACGCTTTACCAAGGAGGCCGTCGAACGGGATTTGATCGCCTGCCATTTGCCTGACATGCGTCAGGTTGCCCAACAGACCCTGGCGGGTCGAATATATAGACGAAGAGGATATGCGGCGGATCATCCACGCAGCATGGAACAAGGGGTTTAGGTAGCAATGGAACGTAAAACCCCTTTAAGGAACCTTGTTACGTTGCAAGAGACGCGAGACGGTGGCTGGATGGACATTAAATAATCTGGCGGCGTCCGCTGCGGTTTTTTGCCCGGAATGGACAAGATGCACGATCTCCTGCTGCTGGACTTTAAGTTTTGGGCGCCGGCCCCCAACACGACCTTGTGTGCGAGCCGCATCCAGTCCGCTGCGCGTGCGTTCGCGCAGCATCGCGCGCTCGAACTCAGCAAAGCTGCCGACGATTTGCATCATCATGCGACCACCCGGCGAGGTGGTGTCAATCGACTCAGTCAAGCTGCGGAAACCAGCCCCGGCCTGAGCAATTTTCTCCATCAGGGTTAACACGTCTTTTAATGAACGAGACAGGCGGTCGAGCTTCCAGACCACTAACACATCACCCTTGCGGAGTTGCCCTAACAAACGATGCAGCTCTGGCCTCTCCCATCGGCCACCCGATGCCTTTTCCTGAAAGATCAATTCGCACCCAGATGCTTGTAAGGCAGCAATTTGTGCTGCCGTATCTTGGTCCTGGGTCGAAACACGTGCATAGCCAATAAACATATCGTTACATAAACCTGTTGCTAATTTATATTATTTTGCAATATATTTATGCAACGCGCAATGCCTTGATGGATGGTAGCTCAACCATCATTGCGCATACGGTCGTTTGTGCAACAAGCTCCACGGAGATTCGATGCCCGTCCAGTTCCTTAATTCCGAACAGCGCGCCAATTATGGCCGATACATTGGCAATCCGAGCGCCGATGAGTTGGCGCGCTATTTTCATCTCGATGACGCTGACCACGCGGTGATCGGTGTCAAGCGTGGCGACCACAATCGACTTGGCTATGCGCTGTTGCTCACCACAGCCCGCTTTCTTGGCACATTTCTCGAAGACCCTCTGGATGTGCCAGACGCGGTACTGCAAACACTCGTTCGGCAATTGCAGGTTATGAATCTCGATCAACTGCCCCACTATTGCAGCGCAAACCGGCGCTGGGAACACGCGGCCGAAATCCGGTCCAGGTACGGTTTCCGCGACTGGGGAGACCCCATTGTCGGTTTCCGCTTGAGCCGGTGGCTCTATGCCCTTTGCTGGACCGGAACTGAGCAGCCGGGCGTCCTGTTCGATCGTGCGACGACATGGATGTTGGCGCACAAGGTACTTTTGCCAGGCTGCACGACTCTCGAACGCTTCGTGGCTCGCTTGCGCAATCGCGTTGAAAATCGACTATGGAAGCTTCTCGGACGCGGAATCACGGACGAGCAACGAACTCGTTTGGAAGACTTGCTGACGGTGCCGCCGCAAGGTCGCAGCTCTTGGCTCGACAAATTGCGATCGGGACCGGTGCGTGTCAGTGGACGCGCCCTCGTGCATGCGATCCTTCGCCTGCAAACCGTGCAAAATTTGGGTATCAGGCTGCCAGCAACCGGCGTTCCGCCCAGCCGAATCGCTTCGCTCGCGCGCTTTGCCGGCACCGCCAAGGTCGCCGCCATCGGCCGCTTGCCGCCAGTGCGCCGCTTGGCTACTCTGGTCGCCTTCATCCACTGCCTGGAGGCGACCGCACAGGACGACGTGATTGAAGTGCTTGACATATTGCTCCACGAGCTCTTCAGCGATGCCATGAAAGCCGACAAAAAGGCGCGGTTGCGTAGCATTAAAGATCTCGATCAGGCTGCCATCGTATTAGCGACGGCCTGTCGATCTTTGCTCGATCCGGCGCTTGCTGATAGCAATCTGCGTGACACGGTGTTCGAGCGCATTCCACGCGAGGTGTTAACACAAGCGCTGGCGAGCGTCGACGCGTTGGTGCGCCCGCCAGACGACGTTTATTACCACGAGCTCGATGCACGTTACCGGGCCATGCGAATCTTTCTACCGACCCTGCTGCAGCACATTCGGTTCGGCGCCAGTCCGGCAGGCGCGCCGGTCGCTGCTGGCTTTGATTGGCTGCGGGCTCACGAGATGCGTGTCAAACCGGAACCGCAAGCACCACGTGCCGTGATTACCAAGCCGTGGCAGCGCCATGTCCTGCGTGAGGACGGCAGCGTTGATCCCCGCGCTTACACATTCTGTGTGCTCGATGGACTGCGTAAAGCGCTGCGTCGCCGAGATGTCTTCGTCAGCCCGAGTTGGCGCTATGCCGATCCGCGGGCCGGATTGCTCACTGGCGCGGAATGGGAAACCACACGCCCCATTATTTGCCGCAGCCTCGGGCTGTCGGCAGACCCGGCTCCTGCCTTGGCAGCACTGACCACAGAGTTGGATCAGACGTACCGGGCGGTTGCCGCGCGCCTGCCAAACAACCCGGCGGTTCGGTTCGAAACCGTGGGGGACAAGCAGGAACTGGTTTTGAGTCCCTTGGACAAATTGGCGGAGCCAGCGTCACTGGTGACACTGCGGGCAGCGGTCATCGCCAGACTACCCGAAGTGGATCTACCAGAAATCCTGCTGGAGATATCGGCTCGCACAAGTTTTACCGACGCCTTTACCCATCTCACCGAGCGTACTGCAAGGGCACAGGATCTCACCACCAGCCTGTGCGCGGTGTTGCTGGCCGAGGCTTGCAACACTGGCCCTGAACCGTTGATTCGGCACGACGTGCAAGCACTGCGACGCGAACGACTGGCCTGGGTCAACCAGAATTACTTGCGCGACGACACCCTGGTCGGCGCCAATGCCGTCCTGGTCGCGGCACAGAACCGCGTTGCGTTGGCCCATGCCTGGGGCGGTGGGGAAGTGGCGTCGGCCGATGGAATGCGCTTTGTTGTAGGGGTTGTAAGCCCAAACCGGCGGAATTTGTCCAGTTAGCCAAAATCAGCGACTACTCCCAGTCAATCCCAGCCAAAATGGTTTCCAAATCAATCGGTTTCCGCTTGTCACGAAATGCGTAATGCCCAAGGAAATGCAGGTGTTGCCATGCTGCGGGCGAAATTCGCCTGAGCAAGTCAATCGCTTTTTCGTTGCTGTCTGCCAAATATCGGCTCAGCAGCCCGGACAGCAACATGGAGTTGTAGGCGATCACGACGTTGGCAATCAATCGACCACAATGGTTGCTGACCGCCACGTCCAGGTCGGTGCGCCCTGTCAGTTCCTTTTTCCCGTTCACCTGGGCGATGGTGGAGCGCAACTGGTGGTAGGACTCGATGCGATTTTCCGAGCGGTGGACGTCGCGCTGCAATTGCGGGTCGCGCAAGTAACGGAGCGTGTAGATGCTGCGAATCAGCTTGTCGAATTCGAAAATGGCCTTGCGCGTTCGATGATGCCCGGACAAGGTACAGATTTTGCGCATAATGACGCTTTGGCTCATCTCCTTGAGACCCAGCGTGGCGGCAATGTGATCCATATTGGCTTTCTCCGATGCAATCAGGCTGCGGTCAATTTGACCGACAGGTTGAATCAGAAAATCAGAGTAAGCCTGGCCAGGGCCGCAATAGAGGTGCTTCAGCTGCGCCTGCAAATTGGTGAAGCGCGGTGCCAAATTCATGCCGAACCAATGCAGGATGCCGAAGTTGGCCATGTTGATGCAGTGCATGTCGCCTGTGATCGTGGTTGGCCTGATGTCGGACGTGTTGTTGTAGCAGATGTCGAATACCCAATAGCTCTCATGCTGGTTGGCGCCCAACAGCTCGGTTTGCAATGCCACATGGTTGGCTAGCAAGGTGTAGGCGACAACCCCGCGATCCTTGCCAAAATACTTGCGCGCGTGGCGTGCCTTGAGCGTCGGCGTGGCGGCAGTAAATAAATAAGGTAATCCCCCGGCTTTGCCGGGGAGACTCACTAGGTTTGACCGAGCGCTACGGTCAGGCGGATTCTTCTGACTCGATCAAAAGTTAGGAGAATCAGTCTCGTATGTGGGTGGCTAAATCAAAAGGAAGA
>JBGSTZ010000092.1:0-17031 GCA_041736255.1 Burkholderiaceae bacterium | reverse complement strand
CACAGAACGCCACCGCGCGGCGCAAAGCGCAGCGTATTGCGTTCGCCGGTCGGGCCCGGCAGCACCAGCGTGGTGCCTAGCGGCGTGCTGTGCGCATATTGCTCGCCCAATGCCGCAATACGTTGGTGGCCGTGGGTTTTGGCCCAGCTCAGTAAGCTGTTGAAAGCTTCGGTAGCGACCTTGTTGGCCGGTTCATGAATGGTGTGCGAATTTAGCGTGCCACTTAGCGCGCCATTCGGGTTGCGCTGCAAGCGCTGGATGTACAACGGTCCGCCAGCCTTGGGGCCGGTGCCGGACTTGCCTTCGCCTCCGAACGGCTGCACGCCGACCACTGCACCGACGATGTTGCGGTTGACGTAAATATTGCCGGCATGGGTCCGGTTGGCGATGAAGTCGATGGTTTCATCGATACGCGAATGCACCCCCAGAGTCAAACCATAGCCGCTGGCATTGATCGCGTCGATCAATTGCGGCAGCGCGCTGCGCTGGTAACGCAGCACGTGCAATACCGGCCCGAACACTTCATTTTCCAATTCGGACAGCGCAGCAATTTCGATCACGGTCGGGGCGACAAAAGTGCCGTACTGGCATTCCGAAGGCAACGGCAATTGGTAAAAATCTTTTGCGCCCGGCTTCATTTTCGCAATATGCGCCAGCAGGTTTTGCTGCGCTTCGGCATCGATTACCGGGCCGATGTCAGTTGCCAGCCGATCCGGATTTCCGACGCACAATTCCTGCATCGCGCCTTTCAGCATCGCGATCGTCTTGTCGGCGATGTCGGCTTGCAGGCACAGTACGCGCAGCGCCGAACAGCGCTGACCGGCACTGTCGAAGGCCGACGCGAGCGCATCCTGCACTACCTGTTCCGGCAGTGCCGAAGAATCGATGATCAAGGCATTCTGGCCGCCGGTTTCCGCAATCAATGGAATATCGCAGGATTCGGTTACCGAGCGCTGCGCCAGCGTGCGGTTGATCAGTTGCGCCACGTTGGTGGAACCGGTAAAAATCACGCCGCGGCTGCGCGCATCGGCGCTCAGCGCGGCACCGACGATTTCGCCGCGGCCCGGCAGGAATTGCAATGCTCCACGTGGAACACCGGCTTCATGTAGCAGTTGCACCGCGCGCTGCGCGATCAGCGGCGTTTGTTCGGCCGGCTTGGCCAGCACCACATTGCCGGCCGCCAGGGAGGCGCTGACTTGGCCGACAAATATCGCCAATGGAAAATTCCACGGGCTGATGCAGACCACCGGCCCGAGCGCCAGGCTGTTGGCGCTGGCGGCAACTTGGGTGCCGTAATAGCGCAGGAAATCGACCGCTTCGCGCACTTCGGCAATCGCGTTCGGTAGCGATTTTCCGGCTTCGCGGATTGCCAGCGCCATCAGTTCCAGATGATGGGTTTCCAGCAGATCGGCGGCGCGCCACAATACGGCGGCGCGTTCCGACGGTGGCACGGTTTGCCAGTCCATGGCAAAGGCAGTCGCAGTCGCCAATGCGGTTTCGACGTCAAGCACAGTGGCCTCGATCACGCTGCCGACCACGTCCCTGTGATCGGCCGGATTCAGGATTACCTGCGCTTGCGTTGCAATGGCAGTGGCCGTAACCGTGGCGCCAGCCAGCAGCGGCGCCGCTTGCCATTGATAGTTGCTGAATCGGCCCAGTGTGGCGCCGATCTCGAGCAGCACGTTTTCATCGCTGAAATCGACGCCGGCGGAATTCTTGCGCTCGGAGCCGAACAGCTCCAGCGGCAACACGATCTTCGGATGCGGCGCGCCTGCCAATTGCTGCGCCAGCGCCAGCGGATCGGCAATCAGCGAATCTATCGACACGTTTTCATCCATGATCTGATTGACGAACGATGAATTTGCGCCGTTTTCGAGCAGCCGGCGCACCAGATACGCGAGCAGAGTTTCGTGCGAGCCGACCGGCGCGTAGATGCGGCACGGCTTGTCCAGATTGTCCTTGCCGACCACCTGGTCGTACAGCGTTTCGCCCATGCCGTGCAGGCACTGGAATTCGTAATCGGTGATGTTCTGTTCTCGCGCCCAAGTGTAAATGGTCGCCAGCGACAGCGCATTGTGGGTCGCGAATTGCGGATAAATCACGTCGGTTGCCGCCAGCAAGCGCTGCGCGCACGCCAGGAAACAGACGTCGGTGTAGACCTTGCGGGTGTAGACCGGATAGCCGGGCATGCCATCGACTTGGGCGCGCTTTATTTCGGCATCCCAATACGCGCCCTTGACCAGCCGCACCATGAATTTGCGACCGCTGCGGCGCGCCAGATCGATCAGATAATCGATCACGAACGGGCAGCGCTTCTGGTATGCCTGCACCACAAAGCCGAGGCCGTCGAAACCGGCCAGCTCAGGATCAAAAGCGAGCGCTTCCATCAAGTCCAGCGACAGTTCCAGCCGGTCCGCTTCTTCGGCGTCGATGTTCAGGCCGATGTCGTATTGCCAGGCCAGCAGCAGCAAGCTTTTCAGGCGCGGCAACAATTCGCTCATTACCCGTTCGCGCTGCGCACGCATGTAGCGCGGATGCAGCGCCGACAGCTTGACCGAGATGCCGGGGCCGTCCTTGATGCCGCGCCCGTTGGAGGCGCGGCCGATGGCGTGGATCGCGTTTTCGTAGGAAACGTAATAATCGGCCGCGTCTTTTTCGGTTAGAGCCGCTTCGCCCAGCATGTCGTAGGAATAGCGATAGCCGCGCTTTTCATTGTCGCGGCTGTTTTTCAGCGCTTCGGCGATGGTCTGGCCGGTGACGAACTGGTTGCCCAGCATCCGCATCGCCAGATCAACACCTTTGCGGATTAGCGGTTCGCCGCCCTTGGCAATCAGCTTAGTCAGCGCCGAACCGAGGCCCTGCTCGCTGCTGGTGCCGACCAGCTTGCCAGTCACCAGCAAACCCCAGGTGGCGGCATTGACGAACAGCGACGGCGATTGGCCCAGGTGACGGCGCCAGTCACCCTTGCTAATCTTATCGGCGATCAGGTGGTCGGCAGTCTGGCTGTCGGGAATCCGCAGCAGCGCTTCGGCCAGGCACATCAGCGCCACGCCCTCTTCCGACGACAGCGAAAATTCATGCATCAGCGCATCCACGCCGGAGGCGCGGGTACGTTTTTCGCGCACCGATTGCACCAGTTTGCGCGCCAGCGTCTGCACTTCGGCCTGGGCCGCACTGCCGATGCTGACTTGCGACAACAGCCATCGCACCGCGGTGCTTTCGTCCTGACGATAGGCGGCCGTAATGGCCGCGCGCAGCGGGATCGGGTTGTGCAGGATTTCATTTTGCAACGCAGAAAATGGCACAGTATTGGCAACAGCCTTGGCACCGGAGGTGATTAAATTAGTCATATTCTGGCGCAATCGAACAGGAAAAATGATAGCCGTCAGCCAGAAGTGGCGACAACTGAAGATAATTTGATTGTAGGTTGGATCGACACGGATTTATTCTGGAAATTGGCGTCACTATCAAAATTATCTATTGCGAATTTCTCGGCAAATCGCTATTGCAGCGCAAGGGCGTGCGCGAAACCCATACTTACGCAGTCATGGAAGAAATCAAGAACTCCACCAGGTTTTCGATAAAATAAGTGGAGTATTTTTTAAGTTGTAATAAATTACTGCGTAAAAACATGGTTATTAAAACATACTGGTATTGCGTATTAATTTAATGCCGGCACACAGGCTGGCATCACTGCTATTTCAGCTTGCCCTAATTGAACTCATGCCGACTCACGGTAACCAAGTGTTCGCGCAACCATTTATGCGCCAGATTGCGCGCATCGCGTTCGTGCCACAGCATATCGATATGTACAGCCGGGGTTTCTAGCGGTAAATCCTTGGTAATTAGTTCGTTGCCCATGCCGGTCGATGTGACCAGATGGCGCGGCAGCACCGTGATCAGGTCGGAATTGGTCACGATTCTTCCAGCCGTGAAGAACTGATTCACCGTCAGCAAAATATGCCGCTCGCGTCCTATTTTGACGAGCTCTTCATCAATCAAGCCATGCGCACGGCCTGAAAAACTTACCAGCAAGTGGTTGGCCGCGCAGTATGCGTCCAACGTCAATTCGGATTTTGCCAGCGGATGGTCGCGCCGCATCACGCATACATAGCTACCAGAATGCAGACGCTGGTGCAGAATTGGCGAATCTCCGCCCTGCCCGCCTTCCATTTGCGCCACCACACCCGGAAAAAATCCCACCGCCAGATCGATATCGCCGCGCATCAACATCGGGCGCGGTTCCCGCGTCGTCAGCGGCACCATGCGTGCGCTCAAGCCAGGCGCTTCGCGCTCGAAAGAGCGCACCAGCGACGGCAACCAGAGCGCCGCAGTTGCATCGGCCATCGCCATGTGGAAAGTCTGCTGCGCGGTCTTGACGTCGAATGCTTCCGGAATCAGGGCTGCTTCCAAGTCGGACAAGGAGCGTCGCACCGCCGGCCACAGAGCTTCGGCGCGCGGCGTCGGCTTGACGCCGTACGCAGTTCGGATCAGCAAATCGTCGCCGACGGTTTCGCGCAGGCGCTTGAGGGCGTTCGACACTGCAGGCTGCGTGACCGATAGCCGGTTGGCGGCGCGGGTCAGGTTCTGCTCGGTCATTACCACATCGAAAACGCGTAACAAATTCAAGTCCAGGGAGAGAAAACGCATGATTTTTCAAATGTACCGTAAGTGAATCGGCGCCGGATAAAAATCCGGCGTCTTGTTATCGAGGAAGTCTGCAGACATCTTCTCATCGCAGTGTTGCATCTGGTCATTAAATAAATATATAAGACGAAGATAAAGTATTCATAATAAGTATAACTGATATGAGGATTTGAAATTTGATTTATATATTGCAGCGCAATATAGTTCGTTTCACAAAAATAATCATATACATTGATTTGGAACAAAACATGTCCCTAGTTTATATATTCAAAATTATCAGCAGCATTGCTCTTTTATGTGCTTTTGCAATCATGTTCAAGCCTTTATTAACAGGCACTTATCGTGCGCTGAAAATGATAGTTAAGCCTAACATGAGCCGGGAGCAACGTCTTGCACGTGCTTATTATCGCAATGCAATGACTTTGCATTCGTTGACCAGTGCAAGCGAAGCACTATCGCCTAATCTGGCGGCTGAATTACGCGCCCTTTCAGGCCGCGGTTAATTCAATCCAATTTAATTAAAAAATAATAAGTATTTTCGCAACCAAGAATGAGCAACATGTACACCAATAACTATAACCATAGCAATAGCATCAACGACCCTATGGTACCTGCGTCAGCGTATTATCTGAGCTGTACGCCAGTGGCGACTTATCGCCATGCGCAAGCCGCGCACAAAGCGCCACGGCGTTCAAACAGTCTGGCGTCTATGTTGCCATCCTTGTTGATGACGGGTCTGATTACTTTCGTGATGTCGGCGGTTCTGCGCCTGTTCTGGGTTGGTTTTACGACGGATTTCACGGCTGCCTGGATGGAAGCCTGGCTGACTTCCTGGCCGATAGCATTTCCATTTGCGTATTTGTTGAGTGCACCGGTTTCTCGATTGGCCGCGCTGATCGCCGCTCCGGCTGTGACGCTTGAGGCCGGTCGCGACGCCAGTCTGTCGCTGGCAAAGATTGCCGATGCCTCAGCGCAGGCCACTGCGAAAAACGGCCTTTTCGTGCAGCGCCAGTCCCGCGTCATCTGAAGCACAGCCTTTAATTGTATGTCTCCTCTTTCCTTTTCAGGAAGGATTCAACCCCGTCAGGCGCTGCCAACGGGGTTTTTTTTGTTTGCTGCAGCGCAAAAAACGGCCGCATCAATGGCCGTTGTGCATTGGATTAAATCGAAATCAGCTTGACAGTGCATTTTCCAGCGCAATCTTGTTTGCCACCAGTTCTTGCGGCAAATGGTCGTGAAGTTTTTCGAATAGTTCCGCGTGCAGCTTGAGTTCCTCCTGCCACGCATCTTTGTCGATCGAGATAATGTTATCGAACTGGGCCTGCGTGAAGTCGAGTCCATCCCATTGCAGATCGGCAAAACGCGGGCTGATGCCGAACAGGTGTTCGACGCCGCTGGCGACGCTATCCTTGCCCTCGATGCGGTCCAGCATCCATTTCAACACGCGCATGTTGTCACCAAATCCGGGCCAGACGAATTTGCCATCGGCGTCGGTGCGGAACCAGTTGACGCAGTAGATCTTCGGCATTTGCGCCGCGCCGTTGCCAGATGCTGAGGCAACCATCTTGCCCATGTCGAGCCAGTGCTGGAAGTAGTCACTCATGTTGTAACCCACGAACGGCAGCATCGCGAACGGATCGCGTCGCACCACGCCCATCTGGCCGGCAGCAGCAGCGGTAGTCTCGGAACCCATGGTGGCCGCCATGTACACGCCTTCAACCCAGTTGCGCGCTTCGGTCACCAACGGCACCGTGGTGGAGCGGCGACCGCCGAAGATGAAGGCGGAAATCGGCACCCCGGCCGGATCGTCCCAGGCTGCGTCTATGACCGGATTTTGCGTTGCTGGGACGGTGAAACGCGAGTTTGGATGTGCTGCATTGGCGCCGGTTTCTTTGGCGACGGCGGGCGTCCAGTCGCGGCCCTGCCAGTCGATCAGATGCGCCGGCGCTTCCTTGCTCAAGCCTTCCCACCAGACATCGCCATCGTCGGTTAATGCAACGTTGGTGAAAATGGTATTTTCGCGCATCGACGCCATGCAGTTGTAATTGGTTTTTTCGTTGGTGCCGGGTGCCACGCCAAAATAGCCGGCTTCCGGATTGATCGCATACAGGCGGACGGCGCCGGTTTTTTCGTCAACCTGAGGTTTGATCCAGGCGATATCGTCACCAATAGTAGTCACTTTCCAGCCTACGAAATTGGCTGGCGGGATCATCATCGCGAAGTTGGTTTTGCCACAGGCCGACGGGAACGCCGCCGCCACGTAATGCTTCTTGCCTTCGGGCGATTCCACACCCAGGATCAACATGTGTTCGGCCAGCCAGCCCGCGCCAGCAGAGGGCTCCTGCGCTGCCTCGCGGCCCATGTTGGACGCGATGCGCAGCGCAAAACATTTCTTACCCAAGAGCGCATTGCCGCCATAGCCGGAACCGTAGGACCAGATTTCGTGACTTTCCGGAAAATGGACGATGTATTTGGTCTTGTTGCAGGGCCAGGCGACATCCTGTTGGCCAGAAGCCAGCGGTGCGCCGACGCTATGCACGCAAGGCACGAACGCGCCATCGGTGCCGAGCACGTCATATACCGCGCGACCCATGCGAGTCATGATGCGCATGTTGATTACCACATACGGTGAATCAGTCAATTCGACGCCGATATGCGCGATCGGCGAGCCCAGCGGGCCCATCGAGAACGGCACCACATACAGGGTGCGGCCCTGCATGCAGCCGTCGAACAGGCCGGACAGTGTATTGCGCATCTCGGCCGGTTCCATCCAATTATTGGTCGGGCCGGCATCGTCCTTCTCGGCAGAACAAATGAAAGTGCGGTCTTCCACCCGCGCCACGTCGGAAGGATCGGAACACGCCAGAAAGCTGTTTGGACGTTTGTCCGGATTGAGTTTTTTCAGGGTGCCGGCGGCGACCATGGCGGCGCAAAGATGGTCATACTCGTCTTGCGAACCGTCGCACCAGACGACATTGTCGGGTTTGGTCAGGGCGGCGATTTCGGCTACCCAGTTTATGAGTTTTTGCTGGCGAACAAAAGCAGGCGCATTTATTGCGGCTACCCCTTTCATGATGGGCTGATTCATCAAAACATCCTCCAAAGAATTAACAAGATTAATTGTGCCGCGTTTCGGCACGTTAGGGGTATCGTCAGCTTGATGCTTGCGCTGGATCATTCGAGAAGCTTGCTGCGGGTTATTCGGCATCCTTTTCGCGGAAATGCATGGTCGGGTTACGGGCCTGCGCGACATGCGACGCAGATATTGTAGATATATTAGCTGAATGGTATTCTCGTTTTTCAGAAAAACCGGGCATCTGGTATAAATATGCAGCCGTTTTCATCTGGAACCAGAAACGGCGCAGACCGTAACGTATGGCAAGTCAGTCGGATAGTCCCGGCTGTTCAATTCTCAAGGGGATGACAATATGCAATTCACATTAAAAATGATTCCAATCGCAGGCGCGATTGCTTTGGCTCTGGCTGGCAGCGCTTACGCCGAGGAGCAAGTAGTTAAAATCGGTCATAGCGGTCCGCTCTCGGGCTCAAATGCTTTTGCCGGCAAGGACGATGAAAACGGGGTGCGGCTGGCGGTGGAAGAATTGAACGCCAAAAAACTGACGATAGGCGGCAAGCAAATCAAGTTCGAGCTGCAATCCGAAGATGATCAGTGCGATCCAAAATCCGGTGTGAACGCGGCCCAGAAGCTGGTCGATAGCGGTGTCAAATTTGTGCTGGGCCCGTATTGTTCGGGCGTCGCCATTCCCGCTTCGCGCATTTATAACGAAGCTGGCGTCATGATGTCGACCGTAGGCACCAATCCCAAGGTCACCGAAGGCGGCTACAAGAATGTGTTTCGCATCGTCGCCAGCGATTCGCAAATCGGCTCCAGCATGGCGGTCTATGCGGCCAAAATACTCAAGGTCAAAACCGTTGGCGTGATTGACGATCGCACCGCGTTCGGCCAAGGTCTGTCACAGGAATTCATCAAGGAAGCGAAGAAATCGGGCCTTAAAGTGGTCGGGCAGGAATACACTACCGACAAGGCAAGCGACTTTGCCACCATCCTGACCAACATGAAAGCCAAGAAAGCCGATGTGATCTTCTTCGGTGGCTATGCGCCGCAAGCCGCTCCGATGGTGCGCCAGATGAAGCAGCTTGGGATTACGGCACAATTGCTGGGCGGCGACACCTTATGCAGCCCGGAAATGGGAAAACTGGGCGGCGACGCGGTGAATGATGTCGTGCTGTGCGCGCAAGGCGGTGCGATTCTGGACAAGGTCGCCGATGGCCCATCGTTCAAGGCCAAGTACAAGCAACGCTTCAACCAGGACGCCGATGTGTATGCCGCTTCGTTCTATGACCAGACCATGTTCATAGGCCAGGCAATGCAAAAAACGAACTCGTTGGATCCGGGTAAAGTCGGCGCAGAGATGTATAAATCCAGCTACAAGGGCGTTGCCGGCACCTATTCGTATGACGAAAAAGGGAATATGAAACAGGCGCCGGTTACCGTTTTTGCTTTCAAAAATAGCCTGCCGGTTGCTCTGGCCAGTTATTAATCCAATCTCGTTTTAACAGCCTTCAATGAAAAATGGAGCGATGCGAATTGCTCCATTTTTTTTCGATTGTCTAATTTGATCGCCGGTAGCGTCTTCTGCCAGCCTATTTACGGGGTACGTTCTATGACCGAATCAAGTTCTCTCTCCATGCTCTATCCGCCGATCGAACCGTATCGCAGCGGCATGCTGGCGGTTGACCCATTGCATACTTTGTACTGGGAAGAATGCGGCAATCCCGACGGCGTGCCGGTGCTATTCCTGCACGGCGGGCCGGGTGCCGGCTTGTCTGCCAAGCATCGCCAATTCTTCGATCCTGCGCATTACCGCATCGTCCTGTTCGACCAGCGCGGCGCCGGCAAATCGACTCCGCTGGGCGAATACCGCAACAACACGACCCAACTGCTGATCGCCGACATCGAACGCCTGCGGCAGATGCTGGAAATCGAACAATGGCTGGTGTTTGGCGGTTCTTGGGGCTCGACGCTGGCGCTGGCGTATGGCGAAGCGCATCCGCAGTGCTGCACCGGCTTCGTGTTGCGCGGTATTTTCCTGTGTACCAAGCCTGAAATCGACTGGTTCCTGAATGGCATCAAATGGTTCTTTCCGGAAGCGCATGCGCAGTTCACAGCGCAGATTCCCGAATCCGAACGCGGCGATCTGCTGCAGGCTTTTGAAAAACGCCTGTTCTGCGACGACCCGGCTGTGTACTCGGAAGCGGCGCGCACCTGGGGCCGTTATGAAGGCAGTTGCCTGCACTTGCTGCCGCATCCGCAAATCGCGGAGGAATTCGGTTCGGAAGCGGTCGGTATCAGCATCGGGCGACTAGAAGCGCACTATTTCCTGCATGACGCCTTTCTGAGCGACGATCAGTTGATCCGCAACGTCGGGCGCATCCGCCACCTCCCAGCCATCATCATCCAGGGCCGCTACGACATCGTATGCCCGCCGTTGTCGGCGTATCGTCTGCATCAGGCATGGCCGGAAGCGCGCATCAACATGGTCGAAGACGCCGGCCATGCAGCGTTTGAGCCAGGCATTGCCAGCGCGCTGGTTGCCGCCACCGAGCAGTTCAAGCGGCAGCGCAGTTTTGATAAGCAATGACATTACGCACAAAACACTCGGTCCACGAAGATCACGAAAGACATGAAGGGCGATATCGAAGCCGACGCCCGATGCAGCCATTAGTGGCGCAGAAGCACTAATGGATGCCTTGGATTTATTCACGCGCAAGGTCATCAATACATGAAGGCCGCACTCCTGCGCGCGTTTGCCTGGATACACGGTCGAAAAATTGCAGCAGGTCGGCGCCAAACCGGTCACCGTCAGCGACTCGCACGGCATTATTCACCATGCAGAAGGCATCAACCTGGAAACCCTGAAGCAACTCAAGGAGGTCGATGGCGCTTCGCTGGCAGTCTATGTCTAGCATCACCCTGAGGCCCGTTATACGGCGCTAGCAGACTATCCGGCCGGCCGCAATCCGCTCTGGTCGGTGCCGTGCGACGCCGCATTCCCGAGCGCCACCCAAAACGAGCTGAACGAAGCCGATGCGGTAGCATTGTTGAAGAACGGTTGCACTTGCATTTCCGAAGGTGCCAACATGCCATCGACCCAGGGCGCAATCGACAAGTTCCTGGCTGCCGGTATCAGCTACGGCCCGGGCAAAGCAGCCAACGCCGGCGGTGTTGCCACCAGCCAACTGGAAATGGTGCAAAACGCCAGCATGCAGCTGTGGACTTTCGAAGAATTGGATCGCCGCCTACACGTCATCATGAACAACATTTACGAGACCGTCAGCACCACTGCGGCCGAGTTTGGCCAGAACGGCAACCTGGTGCTAGGCGCGAATATCGCCGGTTTCCGCAAGGTGGCAGACGCGATGATCGATCAGGGCGTGGCGTAAAGTGTAAGCAATCTGCACGATTACCGCATCAAAAACGCCCGCAAGCTATCGCAGCTTGCGGGCGTTTTTGCATGTAAAGCGCTGCGTGGGCAGGATATATATACAGAACACTGTATTTTTTAATACCCAATTTTTTAATGCGCAAAGTGCATTGTTATTACATATACTCCTATGTTTATTCAGAGTAAGACGGCCGTCTCGCGAGCATTTCCGTCATGGGTGATGCGGTCCGATGCTGCCGAATTTACGTGTGCCGGTGAATGCGACGGAACCACGATGCATTGCGTTATTTCCAGCAAGTGTCGCGCGCGGTTGTGCCTGACACTCCGCGTATTCCAGTTGAGGTCAAGGTAAAGGTTCCACACGAATCCGCGGCCATCGACCCTCCGCTCACGGGAACCATTTGGATTTCATACGAAGTTGATGTAGCAGTTGGAATCTCAAGTTTGTAGATTGCGATGCTGTCTGCGGGAGACTGCTTTAAATTCCCGGGAATTTTATCGATCACAGGATTTTCGGCGCGATCTTTTTCAAAAGTGTCATTGGCAGCATAAAAGCGCTGCATGAACTGGGCTGCCTGCACAAGCTGGGTCCGGGCATCTGCCCGCTTTGCTCTGGCGACGTAACTGGTATACGAAGGCAGGGCTATGCTGGCCAAAATTGCCACGATTGCCACAACGATCATCAGCTCGATCAACGTAAACCCGGAGTTCCGGGATGGTGGTGTATGGGAGAGAAAATAAAAACGCATGCAGCGTGCTCCTGATTGAATTCCTGCTGACATTTCATGCTAGCGCATGAAAAGTTGACGCCACTGGCGCGATTTGTTGTCTATTTTGAGAGGTTCTGGTTCTGTTGGGGGATCTTCGTCAGGTGAAGCAGGACACTCCGAGCTATTCGGCGTTGCGCCGACCGTTGCATTAGGTGCCACTGTTCTGGCTCCGGCGCCATTGAAGATGAGTGCGCCGTCGATGTTGCTCGCACTGCCGACGGTGATGGCGCCAGCAAGGGTCGCCAGATTGCCGCCAACGTCTGTATTGCTCCCCACTGTGATGGCGCCGGCTGTACCGGTGCAAACCGAATCATTGACCTTTGCGTGATTCCCCACTGTGATGGCGCCTTCGTCGGTGCCGATACCGCCGCTGACCTTGGTTGTATTCCCTACTGTGATGGCGCCGGCTTTGGTGGTGATATTGCCGCCGACCTCGCTATTTGATCCGATGGTGATGGCGCCGGCGCCGACTTCGCTGCCGTGGTAGGTGGTGGCGACATCGCCGGTGACTTTTACGTGGTTTCCTATCGTGATAGCGCCGGCGATACCGCTGATGATCGATCCATCGACCGTGCTGCTGGAACCGATGTTGACGGCACCGGAAGCAGTTTTAATATTGCCAACGATGGTGCTGTTAGCGCCGACGGTGACGACGCCAGCGACCGTGGTGGTGATCGCGCCGGTGACGCTGCTGTGATCGCCGACGTTGATGGCGGCGGAGTCCGTGGTGATCTTGCCGAAGACTGTGTTGATGTTGCCGATGTTGACGACGCCGGCGATCGTAGTGATATTGCCTCGGATGTCGCTTCGA
This sequence comes from Burkholderiaceae bacterium, assembly GCA_041736255.1. Taxonomy (GTDB): domain Bacteria; phylum Pseudomonadota; class Gammaproteobacteria; order Burkholderiales; family Burkholderiaceae_D; genus AVCC01. The sequence continues at coordinate 4,336 of JBGSTZ010000092.1, read as the reverse complement.
GCACCGGTGGTGACGGTGCCGATACCCCTCAAGTTCGCGCTCAGAAAGGTGCCGTCGCCCAGGTCGGTCATCCCGTTGACTACAAGGGTAAGGTCGGCGGCGGAACCCCCTTCATTGATTTTGCTGCCGGTGCCGGTTGTGAAATTACCGCCGACTGTGATGGTGATTGGCGAGTTGACGGTTATCACATCGTGGGCCGCGAGCGTCAGCGCCCCGCAATTGTAGGTGCCGTTGTTACCGCTGCAGCCTGGGGGCAGATTGTTTGGAAAATTGTAGCTTTCCGCCGCCTGCACCGGTAGCCAGATTAGCAGCAGCGCGACAAGCCGAAATCTCCATCGGCGTGCGTTGACACCCGAAGACGAGGCATGACAAAAAGATCCCGGACGCAGTAGCACCCATGGTGTGCGATGGCCGAATCGGGCGATGGGCAATATGGCGCGGAAGAGCTTAATCATGTGAATTCCTATCTGGCATTTACAACTATTAATAATTTAGCGCACGTGTCCACAACTCGTAAATGGCAGAAATTCCTAGTTATATTTTTTGATTTTATTGTGATCGAATGTGGGATTGCAGCCAGACTTCGCTGCCAACGGGGCGGCTGCGGCTCGCATCAGCTTCCACTACTTCAGGGCCGAAACCGCGTGCAGTAACTACAAAGGAGGAAGTTGTATCGCCAGTAGTGCTTAGCCGCTCAACCATGCATTCGGGCGGCCGTTTGTAGGTTTTATCGGACATCCCGGCCTGGTTGACCAGATCCAGTGAAAGTGCAAAAGCCTTAGTGGAAGCGCTATCCCAATTGTTCGCTGTGTCTTGCCATTTCGGCGGGGTATCCGGCGAGATACTTACTTGCTCAATATTCCGGCCATTCAAAGTGTAGGTGGGTTGGCCTCCGTCGGAGTCTGGTACTTGGAGGATTGAATCCTCACAATAACGCAACGCGATTTCAGCGGCCTGGGTAGCCAGCTCAGTGGTTCGCACATTGCCGGACACGCTCGCCGTGGAACCGGCATTGCGGACACTGGTGACGGCAAGCAGCGAGATCACGACCAGCAAAATCAGTGCAATGATCAGCACTACGCCGTCCTGAGGGCGCGGCAATCGAGTGAGTGGCAAGCCTCTTCTCGTCGTTGGGTGGTGTGCAGATTGTGCTAATATTTTCATGGCAAGGGAGGGATTTCCAGCTGCGGATTTCGCAATACCACTGTGGTGGAGTAAGCGTGCCGCAGTCGGAGGTCCGGTGGGTTGGTTTCCAGAGTGCCGTTACAGTCGCGGTAAGCTGCTGACGCTACGTCGGATACAACCGGAGCCTCGCTACGCACCAGCACGCAGATGCGAACCGTTCTGACTTTTACCCAGCGCGCGGCATCGTCGGGCAAGGCCGCCATGTCGGCCTGACTGATGACTGCATCGGCGCGCAAATAGCCGGCTACCATCGCCGTGGTGTTTGTCGCGCCGTAGAGAAACTGCATATCTTCAATGTTCTCAACCAGCGGTTGGGGCGTGCTGTTGCCGCCATTGCCTTTGCAATACAGGCTGGGGATGGAGGATACGGTGCCAACATAAAATCGGTTGTCTGCCACGTAGTATGGCCCGCTGCTCACTGCGGTAGCGGGAGTGCTGGCCGGGAATGTGGCCGTAATCGGATTCAGCGCACTCCCGAGGCAGTCGGTCGGCAAGCCGCCGGCGGTAGGCACGGTATTGAACCTATCCGCTTCGTAACTGAGCGCAATCGAATCCGGTGCCGTGCTGGCCCCTGCCGCGCAGGTGAGGCGGTCGAGGTCGGTTGCTGTAGTGATGTTGCTGAACGGTCCATCGCAGCCCCGGATACGGAATGCAGAGAGCTCGAACGTGGGCGGTAGCAGTGCATATTCATCATATGTCGGCTCCGGAAGATAGACCGGATTTCGGCGGCTGGAGAGCGTGGGATCGGCATCGTCGAAACGGTTGGCCTGATCGGGATTGTTCCCCGCCATTCGCAGCTGTTGGCTCAGAATGGTCAGTGCCGCCTGGGCATCTTCGTTCATGCGCCCTTGCGCTTCAGCCATTTTGCTGGCTCCCGCTACGCCCATATATGCGGAAAAAACCGCGACCGTAATGATCAACCCTATGGTCAGGGAGATCATTAGTTCGATCAACGAAAATCCTTTAAGGCACCGCGGGCCTGGCGAGAGCCGATGGCGGGTCATATCTTGAATCTCACATAGAGACAGCGCGGCCTGGAGTCGGTGTCGGTATCCGTTACTTCGGGCGGGCAATTGTCAGAGGATGACGGGTCGATTGCAGCGTTCGTGTCAGGTTCCAGCCACACAATCCACAAGTTGCCGGTGGTGCTGCTGATGATGCCGCTGTTGTTGTCACGCTTCATCAAAAGACCGCCAGCAGGCAGCCCTGCGCGCACTGCGACCTGCATTTCTTCAAAGTCCATTTTGGCCAGTTTGGCAGCAGTACATTCAGGGTATTCGCAGGTGGTTGCCGGGTCTGGTGCTTCCTGTCCGTAACTGCTGGGCTTGTCGTAGGCGCCGTTGTTGAACCCGCCGAAGCCATCCACTCCGGAGTTGGCCCGCATGCGCTCGACATAACCGGAGGCCAGGTTGGTGGCGGTCGCACGGTAGCCCGATAACTTGGGCATCTGTATGGCGAAAGACAGCGTTGCAGCCAGAGACAGCATCCCCAATGACAGCAACAGTAGCGCGACCAGCACTTCAATGAGCGAGGCCCCGGTTTGATGGTGGCGATACATAGATGGTGTTTTCATGGTTCCTGGTTCAGCATTCGTCTGAATTGGAGGCTATTCGGGGGCGGCCACTAGAAGAGATGCATACGCGTCGTCGGATATCAGCAGCATAGTTGCCTCCGCCAAACACGAGCGACCCGGCCGAAGAAGAGCTTCGTCCGGTGGCGGTAAATCGGAATTTGCTAACGGTGGTCGCAATAGAATCTATCGAGGTGATAGGCGACTGCACACGCAGCAATGTTTCGGAAGACGCTTGCACATCATCCCTTTCCAAAGCGTGAAAAATAATCCAGCCGCTAACCCATCCACTTGCTTTAGTATCGTTACTGCTGTCGCAAGTTGGATTGGCCGCCTCAGGAGCGTCGCTGCGGCACATGACAACTCCTCCGCCCCGCCGAATGGATTCGCTGCGCGCATAGCGCATGTCGGCCAGAAAGGTGTTTACGTTGCCCGATATCGTAGTCGATTGAATCATCCGCTTGAGTGATGGCGCAGCAATTGCACTGAGGATGGCGACGATTGTCAGCACAACCATCAATTCAATCAAAGTAAATCCGTGTGATTTGTGCATAGCATAAGAGTCTAATCGAAGCGTGGTTATCTTGACACATGTATTTGATGTGCGGCAACTATCAACTGGACAGGATTAGCTTTTTTCTCTCCAATGTGCTCTCTCGCTCTCTGTTAATTTTGCCGTCAGTTGCAGAGTATAAAAATACACATGTTGTATTTCTGTATTTCTGTATCTCGCTTATTTACATTGCATAATTTTTATGCATGCCCCAATGTTCGGTTGAATATTAGCGGAACGCTGCAGCAAGATCAGCAAGTTGCGGCGGCCGATCTTGGCTACCGCTCATCCTTACTCATACTCGCCCACCGGCACGCAGCCGCAGAACAGATTGCGGTCGCCATACACGTTGTCGGCGCGCCCGACCGTCGGCCAGTATTTCTGCCGGAGCAGCGATGGCAGCGGATAGGCTGCAATTTCACGGCTGTACGCATGTTCCCAGACGTCAGCGCAGACCACTTGCGCGGTATGCGGTGCGTGTTTCAAGGGGTTGTCGGCGCGGTCGAATTCGCCGCTTGCGACCTTCGCGATTTCTTGCCGGATCGCGATCATGGCGTCGATGAAGCGGTCCATCTCGGCTTGCGATTCGCTTTCGGTCGGCTCGATCATCAGCGTGCCGGGCACCGGAAAGCTCATGGTCGGCGCGTGGAAGCCGAAATCCATCAGGCGCTTGGCGACGTCTTCGTTGCTGATGCCGGTGGCGGCGGTCAGCGGGCGCAGATCGAGGATGCATTCGTGCGCGACCAGCCCGTCGTGGCCCGAATACAGCACCGGATAGTGCGGCGACAAGCGGCGGGCGATGTAATTGGCGGCCAGGATCGCGACCTCGGTGGCTGCGGTGAGACCTGCCGCGCCCATCATCGCGATGTACATCCACGAAACCGGCAGGATGCCGGCCGAGCCGAACGGCGCGGCCGCAATAGCTCCTATACCTGCGCCGATGTCAGTTTCCTCGCGCTGGTAGCCGGCGCTGCGCAGATTCGGCAGGAACCGGGCCAGATGCGCGCCGACCGCAACCGGACCGACGC
>JBGSTZ010000143.1:0-50329 GCA_041736255.1 Burkholderiaceae bacterium | reverse complement strand
AGTCTCTGCATCTATCCAGTCAAAAAAAGTGTCTTATGTCTAGCAGATAAAGAAAATAGTGCGGTGATCGCTTGAAAATCCACTCGTTTTTGGGCAATACCTAAAATCGCTTGCAGTAGGCTGGGAGTTTTGCAACTCCCTCTTGTGAATAAAGTATTATTCGCAAATATAATATAGTGATAATTCGCAAATTAGTACCATCAAGGTTTGACGCGCTACGTAGTAGCACTTATAATTTCGAGGTTTTGAAATGCATGACGTCGAAAGCAATTGCGCCACACCGTTTCACTGCCCTGGCATTACGGAAATGCGTAATATGAAGGCAGAATTGAGGTAAGCATGGCGCGAATTGTAATGCTGCAAATGGTAGCAACGGCCCTGATAACATTCGTGACAGGTTTGTTCTGTGGTGTAAATGCAGCTTTTTCCGCGTTTTTGGGCGGCTTCTGTTGTGTTGTTCCAAATGGCTTGTTTGCAGTGCGCCTGTTCATGGCAGCACGCAGATCTGGCGGGGCAGATCCGACGGCGCTCTTCATCGGCGAGTTTATCAAAATTGCTTCAACGTTGGCGCTGTTTGGCGCCATCGCCTGGTTATACCGCGATGTTAATTGGCCCGCCTTTATAGGTGGCTTCATCGTGGTACTTAAAAGTTACTTTATCCTACTATTTAGACATCAACTATGAGCGTAGCAGAACAAGCAGGGCATGCGCCTACTGCATCAGAGTACATCGTTCACCATTTGGGCCATTTTTCGACCCAACATCAAGACAAGATCGTAGATTTTTCGATCATTAATTTGGATACCATATTCTGGTCCGTATTTGCGGGTGTGGTTGGTAGCTTTTTTATGTACATGGCGGCGCGCAAGGCGCACTCTGGTGTGCCTGGACGTTTTCAAGCATTTGTCGAAATGGTAGTTGAGATGGTCGACGATCAAGCCAAGGGCATTGTTCATGGCGACCGGTCTTTCATCGCGCCTTTGGCATTGACGGTATTCGTCTGGGTCTTCTTGATGAATTCGCTCGATTTTCTACCTGTTGACTTGTTTTCCAGTTTATTCAAGCTAGTCGGCCTCGACAGCGTGATTCCTTATCATCGTGTAGTGCCAACCGCCGACCTGAACGGCACCATGGGTATTGCGCTGGGCGTGCTGGTGTTGATGATTTTCTACGGTGTGAAAATCAAAGGCCTAGGTGGCTTCATTCATGAATTATTTACTGCGCCGTTCGGTATCTGGCTGGCGCCGTTCAATCTGCTGCTGAACCTGATCGAGTTCGCTGCAAAAACCGTATCACTGGGCATGCGGCTGTTCGGTAACATGTATGCTGGCGAATTGCTGTTTCTTTTGATTGCCCTGCTGGGTTCGATGGCGACTACATTCGGTTTCGTTGGACACGTGATTGCCGGTTCGATGTGGGCTATTTTCCATATTCTGATTGTCCTGTTGCAGGCTTTCATTTTCATGATGCTAACGCTGGTGTATATCGGTCAGGCGCATGAAGGGCATTAATATTGTTGTAGAGTAGGTCCGTTTTCGCTTTGAAAATTTTGAATTAACTTTAACTTAGAAGGAATTGTTATGACTGACGTCGCTTTCGTTGCACTGGCTTGCGGTATTATCATTGGTTTGGGTGCTATCGGCGCCTGTATCGGTATTGCAATCATGGGTGGTAAATATCTGGAAGCTTCCGCTCGCCAACCTGAGTTGATGAATACTCTGCAAACCAAAATGTTCCTGCTGGCCGGTCTTATCGATGCTGCGTTCCTGATCGGTGTTGGTATCGCCATGTTGTTCGCTTTCGCAAATCCGTTCGTTCAATAAGCGACGTCCTTTTCCTGCCGGCAGCACAATGCTGCCGGAAAGAATCATTTAGAAAGGGATTAACCGTGAACATTAATGCAACATTGTTTGCTCAGTTCGTGGTTTTCTTCATCTTGTCGTTCTTCACGATGAAATTCGTGTGGCCGCCACTGATGAAAGCGCTCGATGAGCGCGCAAAGAAAATCGCGGACGGCCTGGCAGCTGCGGAACGTGGCAAAGCTGATATGCAAGCGGCAGAAAAACATGTGGAAGTAGCACTTGCTGCTGCACGTGACGAGGGCCAAAAGCGTATTACAGAAGCAGAAAAACGTGGTCAACTGATCATCGAAGAAGCCAAAAAAACTGCCACCGACGAAGCTGTACGGATTGTCGCGGCAGCCAAGGCAGATGCTGAACAGCAAGCTGCAAAAGCACGTGAAGAATTGCGCGGACAAGTTGCGACCCTTGCGGTCCAAGGTGCCGAGCAGATCCTCAGGCGCGAGGTGAATGCTTCAGCACACGCTGATTTGTTGGATCAATTGAAAGCCGAGTTGTAATCATGGCTGAACTTGCAACCATCGCTCGTCCCTATGCAGTAGCGCTGTTTCGCGTCGCGAAAGGCGGTAATTTGTCGGTCTGGTCGGAATGTCTTTCCGAGATGGCGCAAGTTGCAGCTCTCGCGGATGTCCAGGCTCTTGCACACAACCCGAATGTTTCAGCTAAAAAAATTGCTGCCACCTTCTTGTCTGTGTTGAAATCTCCCATCAACGAGGAGGCTAGAAATTTCATCGGTGTATTGACCGATAACGGCCGCCTGATGTTGTTACCAGAAATCGCAGCGCAATTCCACGACCTCAGAAACACCAATGAAGACACGGCCGATGTCGAAATCACCAGTGCATTTGAATTGACGGATGCGCAGGTACAGGAATTGACTTCGGTGCTGGAGAAGAAGTTTGGCTGTAAGCTGCGCCCTACTGTCACGGTGGATTCATCGTTGATCGGTGGTGTGCGGGTGATGGTCGGAGATCAAGTCTTGGATACGTCAGTACGCGCAAAATTGCAGCAGATGCAAGTCGCCTTGACCGCGTAAGCGCGACTTGAGCCAGAGAATAAGCCGGAAGTAAGCCGCAAGTACATAATTAGGAGTTAGTATGCAACTCAACCCGTCTGAAATCAGCGAACTGATCAAGAGCCAGATTCAAGGGCTTACCGACAGCGCTGAAGTTCGCAATCAAGGTACGGTTATTTCCGTTACCGACGGTATCTGCCGCATTCACGGTCTGTCAGACGCGATGCAAGGCGAGATGCTGGAATTTCCCGGCAATACCTTCGGCCTTGCGCTGAACCTGGAACGTGACTCAGTTGGCTCAGTAATCCTGGGCGACTACGAACACATTTCCGAAGGCGACATCGTCAAATGCACGGGTCGTATTCTGGAAGTTCCAGTTGGCCCTGAACTGCTTGGCCGTGTTGTTAACTCGCTGGGCCAGCCGATTGATGGCAAAGGTCCGATCAACGCCAAGCTTACCGCTCCGATTGAAAAAATCGCACCGGGCGTTATTGCACGTCAATCCGTTTCTCAGCCAATGCAAACTGGCCTGAAGTCGATTGACTCGATGGTACCAATCGGCCGTGGTCAGCGCGAGTTGATCATTGGCGATCGACAAACGGGTAAAACCGCAGTCGCGATTGATGCCATCATCAATCAAAAAGGTCAGGGCGTTACCTGTATCTACGTTGCCATTGGCCAAAAAGCTTCTTCGATCAAAAATATCGTACGTTCGCTTGAAGCGCATGGCGCGATGGATTACACCATCGTGGTTGCCGCTGCTGCGTCTGAATCTGCCGCATTGCAATATGTGTCAGCCTATTCCGGTTGCGCAATGGGTGAATATTTCCGCGATCGTGGCGAAGATGCGCTGATCGTCTACGATGATCTCTCCAAGCAAGCCGTCGCGTACCGTCAAGTAGCCTTGCTATTGCGCCGTCCGCCAGGTCGTGAAGCCTATCCTGGCGACGTGTTTTATTTGCACTCTCGTTTGCTCGAACGTGCAGCACGCGTCAATATCGATTATGTTGAGAAGTTCACCAATGGTGCAGTTACTGGCAAAACCGGTTCACTGACAGCATTGCCGATCATCGAAACTCAGGCCGGTGACGTTTCTGCGTTCGTGCCAACCAACGTGATTTCAATCACCGATGGTCAAATCTTCCTGGAAACTTCGTTGTTTAACTCGGGTGTCCGGCCAGCGATTAACGCCGGTATTTCGGTGTCGCGGGTTGGTGGTGCAGCGCAGACTAAAGTCATCAAAAGCTTGTCTGGCGGTATTCGTACCGATCTGGCGCAGTATCGTGAATTGGCCGCGTTTGCGCAGTTTGCTTCCGACCTTGATGAGACTACGCGCAAACAACTCGATCGCGGTGCACGTGTGACCGAACTGTTGAAGCAAGCGCAGTATTCGCCGCAACCGATTTCCTTGATGGCAGCGACTTTGTTCGCAGTCAATAAAGGCTTTCTTGACGATATCGAAGTCAAGAAAGTGTTGCCTTTTGAGTCCGGACTGCATAGCTTCATGAAGACAAGTCATGCAGCTCTGCTTGCAAAGATTGAAGAAACCAAACAACTCGACAAAGACAGCGAAGCTGAATTGAATGCCGCAGTTGCTGATTTCAAAAAATCCGGCGCGTATTAAACCTAACTGGAGCTGAATACTCATGGCCTCAGGTAAAGAGATACGTGGCAAGATTAATAGCGTAGAAAATACGAAGAAAATCACTAAGGCGATGGAGATGGTCGCCGCTTCCAAAATGCGCAAAGCGCAAGAACGGATGCGGTCAGCTCGTCCCTACAGTGACAAGATTCGTAATATCGCAGCTAATTTATCGCAAGCTAATCCGGAATACACGCACCCATTTTTGGTCAAGACTGATGCCGCCCGCAAGGTTGGCTTCATCGTAGTGAGCACCGACAAAGGATTGTGTGGCGGTATGAATACCAACGTGCTGCGCGCGGTTACCGCCAAACTCAAAGAGTTTGAGTCGCAGGGTGTCGGTATTGTGGCTACGGCGATCGGCAACAAGGGCTTTGGTTTTCTGAATCGTATCGGCACTAAAGTGGTGTCGCACGCAATTCAGATAGGCGATAAGCCGCATCTGGAAAAACTGATCGGTCCGGTGAAGGTGTTGTTGGATATGTACCAGGACGGCAGTCTGGATGCGGTTTACCTGTGTTATACCAAGTTCATCAATACGATGAGGCAGGAGCCGACGATCGAGCAATTACTGCCATTGTCGGCTGACAAGCTAGAAGGCGATAAAGATGCCCATTCGTGGGATTACATCTATGAACCGGAAGCCGCTGCTGTGATTGATGAATTGCTGGTGCGTTATGTCGAGGCGCTGATTTATCAGGCCGTGGCTGAAAACATTGCTTCAGAACAGTCGGCCCGTATGGTGGCGATGAAGTCGGCTAGCGACAATGCAGGTAGTGTCATTAATGAGCTCAAGCTGATCTACAACAAGACCCGCCAAGCTGCAATTACCAAAGAACTCTCCGAGATCGTCGCCGGTGCGGCTGCGGTTTAAAAGCGCGCAAGCGTGAAACGAATTTAACTATTTGAAGGAACGAAAATGGCTGATGGCAAAATCGTTCAGTGTATCGGCGCAGTGGTAGACGTAGAATTTCCACGCGACGCGATGCCCAAGATTTATGACGCGCTGACGATGGAGGGCGCTGCCCTGACTTTGGAAGTACAGCAACAGCTTGGCGACGGCATTGTACGTACCATTGCAATGGGAACTTCCGATGGCTTGCGCCGCGGCATGATGGTGCAAAATACCGGCAAGCCGATTATGGTGCCAGTGGGTGTTGGAACATTGGGCCGCATTATGAATGTGCTCGGCGAACCGATTGACGAGGCGGGCCCAGTCCCATGCGAATTGCGTGCATCGATCCATCGTAAAGCTCCGCTTTACGATGATTTGTCCCCATCGCAGGATTTGCTCGAAACCGGCATCAAGGTGATCGATCTGATCTGCCCGTTCGCCAAGGGCGGTAAAGTCGGCCTGTTCGGCGGCGCTGGTGTGGGCAAGACAGTCAACATGATGGAATTGATCAACAACATCGCCAAACAGCATGAAGGTTTGTCGGTGTTTGCCGGCGTCGGAGAGCGTACTCGCGAGGGTAATGACTTCTACCACGAGATGAAAGATTCCAACGTTCTCGACAAGGTTGCGATGGTGTACGGTCAGATGAATGAGCCACCGGGTAACCGTCTGCGCGTCGCGCTGACTGGACTGACTATCGCTGAAGGTTTCCGCGATGAAGGTAAGGACGTACTGTTCTTTGTCGATAACATCTATCGTTACACGTTGGCCGGTACTGAAGTATCCGCGCTGTTGGGTCGTATGCCTTCCGCCGTGGGTTATCAGCCTACGCTGGCAGAAGAAATGGGCCGCTTGCAAGAGCGTATTACATCAACGAAAACAGGTTCGATTACTTCGATCCAGGCCGTGTATGTACCTGCAGATGATTTGACCGATCCTTCTCCTGCGACTACTTTTGCCCACTTGGATTCAACTGTAGTGCTGTCGCGCGATATCGCTTCTTTGGGTATTTATCCAGCGGTTGATCCACTGGATTCGACTTCACGTCAACTCGATCCCCAAGTAGTTGGTCAAGAGCATTATGAAACCGCCCGTGCAGTGCAGGGTATCTTGCAGCGCTACAAAGAATTGCGCGACATTATCGCGATTCTGGGGATGGACGAATTGGCACCGGAAGACAAGCAGTTGGTGGCACGGGCACGTAAAATGCAGCGTTTCCTGTCGCAGCCATTCCATGTCGCTGAAGTATTTACCGGTTCACCAGGCAAGTACGTTTCGCTCAAGGATACGATCAAAGGCTTCAAAATGATCGCATCCGGTGAACTCGATCACCTGCCGGAACAAGCGTTCTATATGGTTGGCACAATCGAAGAAGCGATCGAAAAAGCGAAAAAGATGAACTAATCGCGTCGGTGCGGCATCTGTGCCAAAGTTTTTTACGCGCACAGACCGCCTGATTTCTTTCGCTCTTTGATGAATGAGAAAGTTCTAACATGGCAAACACAATTCACGTCGACGTTGTTTCCGCAGAAGAGTCTATCTTTTCTGGCGAAGCCGAATTCGTCGCGTTGCCGGGTGAATCGGGTGAGTTGGGGATTTATCCCAAACACACGCCCCTTATTACCCGCATCAAACCGGGTACGGTGCGCATCAAACTGGTTGACCGGGCTGAAGAAGAATGCGTCTTCGTCGCCGGTGGCATCCTGGAAGTGCAGCCGAATGTGGTTACCGTACTGGCCGATACCGCGATTCGTGGTGCCGACCTGGATGAAGCACAGGCAATAGAAGCGAAAAAACTAGCTGAAGAAGCGATGGTCAATAGAGAATCCAAAATTGACTATGCAAAGGCGCAGATCGAACTCGCCGTTGCGATTGCGCAGTTGGCAACAATCGAGAGATTGCGTAAAAAGCGTTAATTGTTTTCTCTAACACTAGCAGTACAATTAAAAGCAGCCTCGGCTGCTTTTTTTTCAAATAATTTTTACCGACAGGCACGCCAAACCAAACCCATTCGCCCACACAGGATTAGCCGCCATGCACGCACCCGACAAACCGGAATCAGAGATCAATTTCCAGAATTTGTTTGCTCAGAATCGCACCATCGCCGTGGTTGGTTTGTCAGCCAAAATTACTCGACCCAGTCACGAAGTAGCCGCCGCAATGCAGGCTTACGGTTATCGCATCATTCCAGTCAATCCAATGTTAGCGGATACTTACATACTTGGTGAGCTTTGTTATGTGTCGCTTTCTGAAGCTGCCTCAGCTTTGCACGCAAAAGGAATCGGCATTGATATCGTTGACTGTTTCCGTAAATCGGCCGATATTCCACCGATCGCCGATGCCGCTATCGCTATCGGCGCCAAGGTGTTATGGATGCAAATGGGGGTTACTAACGAGCCGGCAGCGGTCAAGGCGCGTGCGGCCGGACTGCAGGTGGTGATGGATCGCTGCATCAAAATTGACGCGGCCAATTACGTGAATCGGAGAACGCAATGAATGCCTGTGCATTGTTTCGCGTCAAGGACAAATTGGATTTGCAAGATGCCGATGCAGCCAGCAAGCGATTGGTGCCTACGTAATCTGCCGTTGCGATACTTATGCTGCATTAGCAAGCTAACTATCCCGTTGCTTTCTTATTTCTGACATCCGCTTGCTGATGGATGCTGGATTGTCCGTCGTTATCGGCGATAATGACAGACTATTTTCTCTATCAGAAGCATGCCATGACCCAATTTGCTCCGCTCCAGAATGACACTTTCATGCGCGCCTTGCTGCGTCAGCCTACCGATTACACGCCAGTCTGGATGATGCGCCAAGCCGGTCGATACTTGCCGGAATACCGTGCTTCGCGTGAGAAAGCCGGTTCATTTCTGGGTCTGGCCAAGAATCCGGATTTCGCCACCGAAGTCACGTTGCAACCATTGGATCGCTACGCGCTGGATGCGGCGATCCTGTTTTCCGACATTCTGACGGTGCCCGATGCAATGGGCTTGGGCTTGTATTTCGTTGAAGGCGAGGGGCCGAAGTTCGAACGTCCGCTGCACAATGAAAAAGACGTGCTGGCGCTGCAAGTGCCGGACATGGGTTCGTTGCAATATGTGTTCGATGCGGTGACGCAGATTCGCACCGAATTGAACGGCCGGGTACCGCTGATCGGCTTCTCCGGCAGCCCATGGACTCTGGCCTGTTACATGATCGAAGGCGGCAGTTCGAGTGACTTTCGTCGGGTCAAGACAATGCTGTACCAGCGCCCGGATCTGATGCACCACATCCTGAAGGTCAATGCCGCCACCGTGGCTGATTATTTGAATGCACAAATTGATGCCGGTGCGCAGTCGGTGATGATGTACGACACTTGGGGCGGCGCACTGGCCGATGGCGTCTATCAACAATTTTCCTTGTTTTATATGCGTGAAGTGATGCAACTCTTGAAGCGCAACAAAGATGGCGTGCGCATTCCATCTATCGTCTTCACCAAGGGCGGCGGCCAGTGGCTGGATCAGATCGCCGACATCGGTGCCGATGCAGTGAGCCTAGACTGGACCACGAATCTGACCAAGGCACGCGCGCTGGTTGGCGACAAGGTCGCGCTGCAAGGGAACCTCGATCCGAACGTATTGTTCGCCAATCCGGAACAGATCCGCGCTGAAGTGATCAAGGTGCTCGATGCGTACGGCACGCCTTGCGCCGGCAACGGTCACGTCTTCAACCTGGGTCACGGCATCTCGCAATTCACGCCGCCGGATGCAGTGACCGCGATGGTCGAAACAGTGCACGACTACAGCCGGAAACAAAGAGCCTGATTGGAATTGCTGCCGCAGCCTGTTGTCGGCTGCGGCTTGCAGCGGCATTTTGTCCGCAAAGCCACATGAAACCAGCACTTCAGACCTGTAGGCAGATTCAAAATTGCTTACTTATGCACAAAAATAATAACAATCAGCAGATTTAGATCAAGGTGATCACTATTTGCCAGATAAATATTCAAGTCATTGATTCTAAAGTATTTATTAAATTATTTAGGTAGTCTTAGCAAGCTTGCAGCAGATCAAAATATGTTATTTATTCAACTTGACAGACATCTATCCACAAAGTTATCCACAGGCTTTGTGGACAAGTTGAAAAAATGCGCGACTGAAGTGCATCCTCTCAAAATAGGTTTTATTTCGTGACAATCATCCGAGTCGCGCTCGACACTCCGCTCGACTTTTGCTTCGATTATCGTTGGCACCCAGAAGATCCGGCGGCAGCAACACCTTTGGCAGGGCAGTTGGCGTTGGTGCCGTTTGGCCGGCGTGAAGTGGTCGGCTTGATCGTCGAAGTGGATGTTGACACCGCGGTTGCGCCTGATAAGCTCAAAGATGCGCTGGCGATCTACAGCCAGTTGCTGCCACTGTCAGAACAGTGGCGTGCGTTGTGTGTTTTTGCTGCCGATTACTACCAGCGCTCTTTGGGTGAAGTGGGGCTTCCGGGCTTACCTCGCAATCTGCGCGCGCTGACAACCATCTCGCTCGATCGCGCATTAAAAAAACGGGAAAAAATCGGCACTACTGTGCATGACGCCACGCCGGCCGCAGTGCCGGTTCTGAATCCGGAACAGCAGCAAGCGGTTGACGCGATTGCCAGCGCGCAAGGATTCATTCCGCATTTGCTGTACGGCGTGACCGGCAGCGGCAAGACCGAGGTGTATCTGCAAGCGGCGGCACAGATTCTGGCGCGCTTTGACGATGCGCAAATCCTGATTCTGGTGCCTGAAATCAACCTCACGCCGCAACTTGAAGGCAGCATACGGACCCGTTTTCCGGGCGTTGCGGTCGCCACTTTGCATAGCAGTCTGGCTGAAGGCGAGCGCTTGACGCACTGGTTGGCCGCGCATCTGGGGAGCGCCCGCATTATTCTCGGCACCCGGCTGGCGATCCTGGCATCGCTGCCGAACCTGCAACTGATCGTCATCGACGAAGAGCATGACCCGTCTTACAAGCAGCAGGAAGGATTGCGTTATTCGGCGCGTGACCTGGCCGTCTGGCGGGCGCACCAACTGGAAATTCCGATCGTGCTGGGTTCTGCGACACCATCGCTGGAGAGCTGGCAGCACGCGCAAACCGGTCGCTATTGCAAGCTGGAATTGCGCGAGCGTGCGGTCAAGGCGGCGGTCTTACCAACCGTGCGCCTGATCGACCTGGAGCATAACAAGCCGGTCGAAGGCCTGACGCCCGTCCTGATTGCTGCGCTGAAGCAGCGGCTGGAGCGCGGTGAGCAGTCACTCTTGTTCCTGAACCGGCGCGGTTATGCACCGGTGCTGGCCTGCGATGCCTGCGGCTGGATCAGTAATTGCACGCGGTGTACCGCCTTCATGGTGTTGCATAAACCGGAGCACCGGCTGCGTTGTCACCACTGTAGCCTGGAGCTGCGCATCCCGAGATCGTGCCCGACCTGCGGCAATGTCGACCTGCAACCGCTGGGGCGCGGCACGCAACGGGCAGAGGAAGGCTTGCAGGCGATTTTCCCCGAAGCGCGCATCAGCCGCATCGATGCCGATTCGACCCGTCGCAAAGGCAGCGCGCAAGCCGCATTCGACGCGGTGCACCGGGGCGAGGTCGATATCCTGATTGGCACGCAAATGGTGGCCAAGGGCCATGATTTCAAAAATCTGACCTTGGTCGGCATCCTGAATCCCGATGCCGCGCTGTTCTCGCAAGATTACCGAGCCAGCGAACGACTGTTCGCGCAACTGATGCAAGTCGCCGGTCGCGCCGGTCGTGCGGCGCAAAAGGATGGCGGCAGCGTCAGCGAAGTGCTGATCCAGACCCGTTATCCGCAACATCCGTTGTTTGCGGCAGTGGTGCATCACGATTACGATCACTTCGCCACCGAACTGCTGGCCGAGCGCCAGCAGGCGCATCTGCCGCCATATCTGTATCAGGCGCTGCTGCGGGCCGAAGCGCGAGAACTGGAAATCGCGATTGATTTTCTGACGCAGGCTGCAAGCGCAGTCGATCATGCCGGCATCACCATCAACGATCCGGTCCCGATGACGATGACCCGCGTCGCCAATGTCGATCGCGCTCAGCTGCTGATTGAATGCCCGTCGCGCCCGGCGCTGCAAGCCTTCCTTAAAATATGGCTGGCAACGCTACGCAAAATCAAAACCCGCGCCAAATGGTCGCTCGAAGTCGATCCGGTGGATATTTGATTTTAGTTCGGAGTATGTTTAAAAATACTGCTTTTACGCATATTATAATTGATAATAATTAAAATACATGTTGGTGTATATTTAAATCATCGAACACTGCATAAAACATAAACGAGGGCGCCTGAACGGTGCCCTCTTTTGTATTCGTCCGGCCAGATGACAGCCGGATTGCAAGCGCTTACAGCATTTCCACCTTAAAACCGGTGGCGCATGCCGATCTGAAGCGCCTTGCCGGAAACACCGCCATCGCTGGTGAAGCCGCCTGAAGCACTGGCTGCGCCGGGTGCATATTGTGCTTCGTTATTATTTTTGATATACGCCAACACAGTGTAAATGTCAGTGCGCTTGGACAAGTTGTAATCGTAACCAATCGCGTATTGCGTGGCATCGTTATCAAGTGCCGTTTTGTCGTTTTGGTGACTGACCGAACCCATCACGCGGCCGTTGCCAACCTTGTAGTGCATACCGACGCTATAGCTGTCGGCATCAAGTTTGAAGTTTCTCTTCAAGGTGTCTACGTATGACTGGCGCAACGCCGCTTGCAATGCTGCAGATGGTGGTTCCTGTGGTTCCGGTGGATTCGCCAGCGCAGGGGCAATGCGGGCGTCCCAAGTCAGACCTGTCAGCAGCGGCACCACCACCGAGTTCTCGTTCCTCTGCTTCAGGTAACCACCGAAGAACTTGAACGGGCCAGTTTCATACGAGCCGCCGATAACCGTGGAGATCAGGCCACTCTTGCCGTCTTGATCTTGGCCGTTGTTGTAGCCGACTCCAACTTTAAGTCCATTAGCTTTGTACATCACGTTGGCGGCATAGAAACGCTTGTCGCGGTCAATATAACCGGAATTCCTGAAGCCATACATCAGTGCGGCGGAGATGCCGCTCGGTAGCTCCATCCGATATTGCAGCGACTTGGAGGATCGGATCGCAATTCCTGCGGTCAACAAGCCGGCGTTACCGTTAGCGATTCCGCCCCAGGAACCAGCGGTGCCGGTTTCAAAAGTGTCCGCTCCAGCAAGCACTTCATAACCTGGCGTGTACATGCGTCCCGCCAGAACAGCGCCGACCGGCGTAATCAGGCCGACCATCGAAGTCCGGTCGAACAGCGCGCCGTTGAAGTTGACGATTTTGATTGCACCAGCCTGTCTCAATGCAGATTGCGAACCGGCCAGAAGTCTTGCTGCAGTTGCCGGAACGCCGGCGCTGTTGGCGGCCGTGTTTACGGCATTAATGCCGGCAGGACTGGCGACAAAACCAGCGCTTATTGCTGCCGCTTGGGCCGCAGTTGCACCACCAGCCTGCGCTTGCGCTGCCACCTGAGCTGCAACGCCAGACCTCACCGCCCCTATCAAGGTCGGCGTAAAATCCATGCCCCGACCCAGCGCAAACCCTTCGTTATCGCTAATATTCCCCGCCTGATTTCCACCGGTATCCAGCTCAATACGCGATTCGATATTGAAAATGGCCTTGTAACCGCCGCCCAAATCTTCGGTGCCTTTGAAGCCCAGGCGCGAACCGTCGGCGATGCCGCTGACTAGTTTGGTTTTGGTGCCTTCGCCATTGCTGGACACGTGGATACCGGCGTCCATGATGCCGTAGATGGTGATATTGGATTGTGCCAAAACTGGCGCGGCGAAGCAGGATGCTACCAAACCTGCCAGTAATTTTGTTTTCATGTTGCTGTCTCCTATTGGATTTTTTATTACAAACGAACGGTCGTGCTTTTTGTTTTTAATAATATGCCAGTAATCGTGTTGCTTGCATAGTCTTTACATCTTTATTACCAGCAAGATTAAAAATAATGTTGTATGCAAAATACATTCTTGTTAATTATGCAGAAGTGTTGGCAGCGGCCCTCTGGATTCCTGCCATTCCATGATGCGAATCAATCAACGGGTTTTTAGTTGTGGTGTCATTGGTACAGGGAGAGGTATGGCAAAAATCATGAAAGATTGGCTTTCGCGCCAGTCTTTCGGTTTTTGTGTGCCAGCTATTGGCTGTCGGGCGGGCAATAGGGCAGGGCAATCTGATCGAGCGCCGAGGGTGCCGCACATATTGTCTGATATTCAAAAAATCGGGCGAAAGGTTATTCAGCGAGGACAGCATGCTTGAGCAACGTGCAAAGGCGTTTGATTTCCTGTTCGATGCGGTGGTGGTATTCGATTTGAACGGCCATGTGCTTGAATGGAATGCCGGTGCGGAAAGGCTGTACGGCTGGACGCGTCAGGAAATCATCGGCAAGCCTGTCAGCACGCTGTATCAGCCGGAGGATATCGCCTGTTTTAAACAGGACATGATGGAAGCGGTGCTGTTGCAAGGCCATTGGGCGGGCGAAATCCGGATGCGGCGCAAGAATGGTCGGATCGGTTATACCGAGTCGATATTGGTGCCATTGGAGGCCAGCAAGCACAAAGTGATTGGTGTCATCAGCATCAATCGCGATGTTACTGCGCGCATCGATGCCGAGCAGCGTTTGAAATATCTGGCTTTCAACGATGCGCTCACCGCGGTGGGCAATCGCGAACTGGCGCTGGAGCGGCTCAAGCATGCAATGCTCCAGGTGCCTCGGCGCGGCACCCATCTGGCGCTGATTTTTGTCGACTTGGATAAATTCAAGCAAATCAACGATGTGTACGGTCACGCTGCCGGCGATGCGGTGTTGTGCGAGGTAGCCAACCGCCTGAAGCAAACATTGCGCGCCGCCGATACCGTGGCCCGCATCGGCGGCGACGAATTCCTGTTGATTGCGGAAGACCTGTGCGGCAGAGAAGAGGCGCAGGAAGCAGTTGCGCGTATTGCACAGGCGCTATTGCGGCCGCACGTCATCAATGGCATGGATTCCGTTGTCGCCGCTAGTATTGGCCTGGCGCTATTCCCCGATGACGCCAGCGATACCGAGGCTCTGTTGCGCTTTGCCGATGAGGCAATGTATCGTACCAAGCGCGCCCACCAGACGGTCGGGCGTTAGCATCGTGGTACGCAACAGCAGCAGTACTTTTGCATCGCTTATTACAATACAATTAACTCCAATCTCTGCCGCACATTTCTGTCCAAAGGCACCAGATACTTATTAAACGTATTCATGGAGGCTGTATGCACTTACGAAATATCTTATTGCTGCTGGTATTAGGCTGCGTTGCCTTGTTTGCGGCAGTTAACTGGAGCGCGATCATGGCGCCGACCACTCTGTCATTCATTTTTGCCACCGTGCAGGCCCCGCTCGGTTTGATACTACTGGCGGCAACTGCTGTGCTGGCAGTGCTGTTTCTGGCTTTCATCGTCACCATGCAAACTTCGGTGATGATGGAGACCCGGCGCTTGCACAAAGAAGTGGAAAACCAGCGCAAATTAGCCGATCAGGCTGAAGCTTCGCGCTTTACCGAGCTGCGCAATTATCTGGAAGTCGAATTGGGACAGTTGGCACAACAAAACGCCAGCACCGTAGCGAACATGGAAGACCGGCTGCGTCAAACCGGGCAAGAACTGCGCACGTCCGTGGAGCAAACCGGCAATACCATGATGGCTACCCTGGGCGAGATCGACGACCGCCTGCAGCGCAATAGCATGCAGAGTGTTCCGGTGCGACCAATTGTATTGGATAAATAACTTTGAATAACTTTGCCGAGTGCCATGTTGGGGCAATAACCGACTATTGCAGTATTTAATATACGGCAGTATGCCTGAAAAACACCGCATTGCAGCATATTAAACAAGCGCCTTTAAATATACAACATGTTGTATTATCAAGGAGCTGGTCTGTCCAGCTCACCTTGCGCAGCCAGTTCCCGGATGATTTCGATGGTATCGGTGTCGGCGGCAAAGTAGGCTGAACGGCGGTAATCGTCGTACATCGCATTGGCGGCATCGGTGGCTTCGTCATGGCCATCGTCATACTCAAACAGCACCGACAGAGCGCCCGACTGCGCTTCTTCGATGCACATGATGAGGCTGGACGCGGCAATATCGCCCTGCTCCGGAATAGCGTAGTGGACATGCTGCAAAGTATGAAAAGTCACGCAGTCGCGAATGATCAGATTCCCAAAATGCAATTCGCGAAGTACCGTGTTGTCGATCGGGTCAAACACGGTGCACAGATCCAGATGCGGCATGAACAACTTGGGCGCTTCCGCCCGCAACACCAGCCCCAGCCATAATTGCTGACGCGTCAATCGCGTGATGGACGGATTTTGCGGGTCATTTATGTCGATGCTATGGCTAAATTTCATGGGGTTTTCTGGCAAAGGTCGGCGAGCCGGTGTGGTCGCAATAGCAGAATGGTAAAGCAGTCCCGGAATTTCAGCTTGGGCTGTGGGGATTGAAGTAACGAAATGATTCGCTCGCCAGAAAATATTTAGTCGGTGCGAACCATTTTGTGGCTGGCCGCCTCTTTGTTACCGAGGCCAAGACTCTAGAGTCGGTTCCGTTCCAGCACCCAATATGTACCTGAATGTGGGGCAAAATGGGCTCCAAAGTGCGCCGCCAAGAACCAATGGTTCCGGCGCTTGACCGGAGATCGGCCCGAATTTGCGATGGATGTGCCGGCACCACTGCCGGCCAGCGCTTGCTGGAAATTTACGTCACTTTCGCGGTACGGGCGAAATTTTCATTCCCGGCTATTGCCGCCCGTATTGGAAAATACTTGTTTTACGAGACACAGAATTTGGCCAATGAAAGGCAGTCAGTATCGGTTTATAGTTGACTCCCCCGATACGTACTCGCACCAAATATTTCCCCATTGATATCGTATAGTTTACGATAAGTAATATTTTCCGATTTATCAATAGAATCGCCCGCGATGATTTCGAGCTGTTTATTTTGGTAATCTATGATTAATACCCGGAAGCCGGGCTTCAACTGTCATTTGATTTCATTCAAAGTCATGTTTAGCCTCAAAAATTCCAGAGTCAGGGCGCCCAAGCCATGTCAAACAAGTGACGTCCTTCCCGTGATGTGCAGTTGAGGTCCATCAAATAGATTCAACGTCTGAGGCCCATGGAAATTAATAGATTGATTCAAAAGCTACCCGATGAACCCGCAACGTTACCGAGGTTGATGTCAAATACGCTCAGCATTCAAATGCTGGGCGGCCTGGCATGTACGAACAAGAGATTTGACCCTGCCATTCCCGCAAAGGGATGGGCTTTACTGGCGTATCTGATCATGGAACCAGGCACGCCTCAAACCAGAGAGCGCCTGGCCAAGACCTTTTGGCCGAATCACCCGGCTGATGCTGCGCGAAATAATCTTAGACAGGTGTTGCTGATTCTACAGCGTGCACTTTGTGAACAGGAAGCACCCCACCCTTGTCTGATAGCTGATAGAAATTCGATCCATTTCAATCCTGACTGCCGCCACCGATTTGACGTACTTGAGTTTATCAGGGACGCCTCGCAATGCACGGCTAACTTGAGCCCGTCTGGTTGTGAAAGCTGTCTCGGACAGATGGATGCGGTAGCCGCGCTGTACCAAGGTGAATTTATGGCGGGCATCTGTCTCGCTGATTGCCCGGATTTCGAAGAATGGCTCGAAATTCAACGCGAGAGGTTAAGGCGACACGCCCTTGTCTTGCTTGATCGCTTGTCAAACTGCTATGAAACTTTTGGAGCGACCGCCAAGGCCCTTTCTGCAGCCCTGCGCTATACAGAACTCGAGCCATGGAACGAAGAGGGGCAGCGCCGGTGCATACGATTGTTGGCATTGAACGGACAGAGAGCCACGGCCATTGACTTCTACGAGTCCTGCCGTCGCACGTTGAAGCAGGAACTTGACGTGCAACCGGAAGTGGCAACCAAAAAACTGATACAACGGGTCCGCGACGGAGAGCAGGTCACAAAAAGCGGCGATGACAGCCGGCAATCGCCACCGGCCGCAGCGGTGCCGCTGGCGCTGGAACGGCGCCAGGTAACCGTACTCTTTGGCCGGCTCGCAAGCGCCGAGCGCGATGATCCTGACGAAGAAATGGAACTTCTGAACCAGCCAATAAAGCGCTGTATTGAAATCATTCAGCACTTCTCTGGACATGTTGTCAGAACCAACGATGGCGGTCTGCTGGCCTATTTTGGCTATCCCCGTGCGCATGAAAACGCAGCTCTGCTGGCTGTACGGGCTGCTTTGGCACTTTGTCGGCAAGAACTGCGTGTCGGCGTTCACACCGGTCTCATTATTACCAGCAGTGTGCCGGGGTTGCCCGACCCCATCGGAAAAACATCAGGGACCGCGATGCGGCTACTGACATTGGCAGCACCCAGTACGGTCAATATTAGCGCGGCCACCCACCGCCTAGTGGGTGGCTATTTCGATGTGGCAGCGGTCGATCAACCGGTCCTGCAAGGTGAGACATTGGTCCGAAATGTATTTCGAGTGATACAGGAAAGTGGTGCCTGTCATCGCTTGGCCGCGTCCACCGCACTGACCCCGCTGATTGGCCGGAACGCCGAGAGCGATTTCTTGACGGGGTTGTGGCAAAAGGCACGCAGCGGCGAGCGTCAGGCGCTGCTGCTCAGCGGTGATCCCGGCATTGGCAAGTCGCGTCTGATCTGGCAGTTCAAACGCCAACTCGCCGGGTCGCGCGTGAAGGTTCTCGAACTGCGCTGCTTTGCCGAGTTTGCTGAATCACCTTTCCACCCCTTTGTTAGCATGTTCGAACAGTTGCTCCGGTTTGCGCATGATGATGCAGCGGGTGTGAAATTCGACAAACTGCTTACCTTTGTTGAAAAGCATCACCACACCAACCGAAGCATGCACGTGCGGCTGCTTGCCAGCCTCCTTTCGCTGTCAACAGAGCCACCGTACAAGACAAGGCCCCTGTTGCCGCAACAGTTGCGCAATCTAACCATGGACTTTCTGGTCGAGCATCTGTATGCGTCGACAAACGGGAACGGCGGGTTGCTGATCGTGGAAGACCTGCACTGGATCGATCCAACCACGCTGGAACTATTGACCCGATTTCTGGCCGGTCAAAGGCCTGTCCCCATGCTTGTACTACTCACGGCCAGACCAGATTTCAAACCATCGTGGCCAACAGATCAGACCCTCACGCTGACCATCCCACCGCTTGCGGAGGAAGACATGGAGGTACTGGTCACGGCTATGGCGCTTGGTCACCCAGTGGCCACCGTTCAGTATATTGTCGATCGTTCTGATGGCATACCGCTGTTCGCCGAAGAGCTGGCACGCGCCCTGTCAAGCGCTCCTGATGACCGATGTCATTCCATTCCGACAACCTTGCAGGACCTGCTTGCGGCACGGCTTGACAATCTCGGCGAGGCCAAGTTCACGGCCCAGCTAGCGGCAACCATCGGACGCGAGTTTCATTTCGACTTGTTGTACGAGCTTGCCCAAGTTGATCGTCAGGCCCTGCTGCGCTCACTCAGCTGGTTGTGCGATGTCGGACTGGTGTCGGGCGATATCGAATCCGGTTATCAATTCAGGCATGCGCTGTTTCAGGATGCGGCCTACCAGTCCCAAACCAAAGCCGACCGCCAGACGATGCACCGGCGCATTGCCGAGGTGTTGCACTCACGATTTTCCGATCTTGCCGAGAGACGGCCCGAAATGCTGGCGCGACACTGGACCTCCGCAGGGGTGGCAGAAACAGCCATAGAGTTCTGGATCAAGGCGGCGCGATTGGCGAGTCGTCATTACGCCCACCAGGAGGTCATCAGCCACCTTAAATCAGGGTTGAAGCTGGTTGATGATCTTAACGACGAGCAGACCAAAATTCGGCTGGAGTTCGAACTCCAGATCGGAATCGGAGCGGCCTGTTATGCCAACGTGGGCTATGGCTCAACCGCGGGCGTGGCAGCCTATTGCCGAGCGGTCACCTTGGGTGAAGGCCAGCCCAATGCCCAGGCGCTGTTTCAAGCCCTTTGGGGGCTGTGGGCGAGCACCAGCTCCCGTACCAATTACCAGGATTCGCTGGCACTGACCCAGCGCTTGCTCCGCATGTCAGACTTGAGTAATGACCCGGTTGAGCAACAACAGGCCCATTTCGCTGCCGGCAATATCCAGTTCTGGCGGGGTGAATTCCAGCAAGCGCGCGTGCATCTGGAAAGAGCTATGTCGCTTTACCTACCGAGGCATCATGAACGCCTGATTACCGGTTTTGGCGAAAACGCCTTTGTGACCAGTGGCTCCTTTCTTTCCTGGACCCTGTGTTATCTGGGCTTGCCAGATCAGGCCAGGGCAGTCAGTCGGCGTACGGTAGCCACGGCAAGGCGCATCAAGCACCCTTTCAGCCTGGGCTATGGCCTGACCTTCGCCACAGTGTTGCATCGCATGTTGAGGCAACCCACCCAATGCCTAAAGCTTGCCGAGGAAACCATCAGTTTAGCCGTCCTTCATGGCTTCCCTCTGTGGGAGGCCGGGGCAACGCTCAAACAAGGCTGGGCACTGGTCATGCTGGGAAAACCCGAAGGGGTCGAGCTGATGCGGCGCAGTGTCGAGTCGATGCGCACCGTGATGAGCAGCATCCTCGTTATTTTTCTGGAAACCCTGGCCGACAGCCTGCGCCAGCTGGGGCAATACGATCAGGCACTGACCATCATTGAAGAGGCGCAAGCCGCTGGAGGCACGCTGGGCGACCGCCATGTCGAGGCCGAGTTGCACCGTCTTAAGGGTGAATGTCTGCAGGGGATTGCGACCGGAAACGATGCGCAAGCCGAGTCCTGCTTCCAACAGGCGATCGATATCGCTCGCGCACAGCAGGCGCGGCTGGCCGAGTTGCGGGCCAGCCTGAGCATGGCCCGACTGTGGCACGCGCAGGGGCGCACGGAACAGGCCCACCAGCTATTGATGCATGCCTACACAGGCTTCACCGAAGGCTTCAAAACGCCTGACTTGCAGCAGGCTGAGAAGTTGCTGGCGCAGCTTGCGCTTGCAGATCAGTGCTGACACATTGCCTCAGTCAACGCCGATTGGCAAAAATCCATGGAAAGCGCCTATTCCAGCAATGGTAAAGCTCAGTTGAGTGCCGGGCCTTCACTCACCACGCGCCAGCCGAACTGCCTCAGCCAGATTGACTTTGCCATGACCGTAGTTGTCGTTTCGGCCGTCGACGTAGGGCAGGTTCCCGATTGAGTCGGCGCTGCGGTGCAGAATGTCGACGATTTCCGCCCGAGTGAGTCGGGGATTGATTTCCAACAGAATGGCGATCACGCCGCTGACAATGGGGGCCGCAGCCGACGTTCCGCCGAAAGCCCAGTCGTCTTGCGCCAGCAGGTAGTTGGGAGCCGGCCAAGCGGGGGCCACGCCTGCATTGCCCATGGCATCGAGGGTCGGAATTCCGAGTGCTTCGCCGCCTGGGGCCATCAAGTCAAGTTCGGGACCATAGTCGCTGTAGATTGCGCGCAGGTTGCTTTCGTTGGTGGAGCCCACTGCAATCACCTCCGGGATGGCGGATTCGTCATTGCCCATGCTACGCATGTCATTACCCACGGCAAAGACGATTGGGGTACCCTTGCCGCCGCGGCCGTGTCTGGCCAGATACTGGATTTTTTCCTTGACGCTGGGTGAGACGTCGTAGGTGCCCCAGCTGCAACTGATGATGTCGGCCCCCAACGCATCGGCCCGATCAAAGGCTTCGAGTGTTTCACTGTCGCTCATGCGGTTGTGGTATTCGATAAAAATGATCTCAGCCTGCGACGCTACGCCCTTGATGCCCAAGGCGTTTTCGCGGGCGGCGAGAACGCCTGTTACCGCAGTGCCATGCGAGGCCCCGAAGCTGACGACGGGCGCCAACTGACTGGACCCAGTGTTCAAGTTGTAGGTAGCGACCACGGCACCTTGCAGGTCTTCATGTGCGAGGTCCAGTCCGTCGTCGATGATGGCAATGCGAACGCCTTGGCCCCGGTAGCGAGCAAGCTCGTCGACGCCATGGATGTTCGCATTGGGATCGATCCAATGGCCCGGCACGTGGGCGATCGGGTTCAGTGGCCATTGCTGATCGTAGTAGGGGTCAAGAATGCTACGGCTGATCGGCACCGGAGCCGGTTGGAACGGCGGTTCTGCCGTTCCACCGCCACCTCCACCGCCACAGGCGGTCAACAACGCGGCAACAAGTGTCCAAACCCAAGGTGAACGCGGTGTCATCGTGGCTGTGCCTTTCTCACGAAGTCGGGGTGAGCATAGATCACGCCGTGCTCCTGGATCAGCCGATTAACCGTATCCAAAGTGCGGGAGCGATCGGTGACCTCAACCAGTACCAGACCTTGATCAAACACTTTGCGCTGCACCAGTGCGTGGCGTTGCAGCAGGGTTGGCAGGTCCAATGACGTATCTATACGCAGGAGGATGCGGTTGCTTACCCCCACCAGAGCGCCGTCGGGCGTACGGTAGTGGGTCAGCGCCACTCCAGGCTGGTCGGCTCGTGGCGCTGGTGTCAGCACTACAGGGGGCTCACCCGGTTTGATGAGGAGGTTCTCGGCCCAGGCCCCGACTGCAGCCAGTACAAAGAACAGAGCGATTATTGATCGCATGCGCGAACTCCATGTGGAAGGTTAAAGCCCGTCGGGCCGAGCGGACTCAATCCATGCTGCCCATGGCTGACTTGCCTAGTCAGTCGTTTGGCTACTGGTGCGGCCATGCTTCTCCACATCGAACGGCTCCATCGATGTCAGCCCCATCAGTGTCATGTAACGTTGGTCGCCCAGCACTTGGCGGTATTCGGCCAACTCCTCGTTCATAAGCGCATTGAGGGCCTTGATGGAAAATGTTTTGCTATCCGCGCCACGTAACGTCGCGATCTTTGGATAGTACCTGGCGTGGATCGCCAGTATGGCGTCCAGCGCGACGGCGTCCAAGGTGCCCAGTTTTTCCTGGATGTTGAGCTTGAGCAGTTCCTGCAGGTACGCCTGATCCTGATTATTGCCGGCGCTGCTGCGCAGGTTGCTGTTTTCCTCACCGTGGTAGGCGTTGAACAGTTGCACCCGCGGGTCAATTTTGGGCACAGTAGCGGTGGATATGGCCACGCTGCGTAGGTTGTCCGGGTTGCCGAAGCGGGGCACCCCGAAGTCCTGGCCTTCCCATGGGGCATTTTTTTGTTGTGCGGTGAGGCAGGCAGACATGGTGTAAGGGGCTGTCAAATCTTTCCACATGATTCCTCCATAGCTACCCTCTGCACCATAAGTGCCGAAGAAGGATTCGATGATCGTCCAGTAAGGCACTTTGTGGACTGTTTGGCCGGTGTAGTACAGGCCGCGGTTGACCAGGTTCCAGCACACACCTACGCGGCCGTAGCCGGAGGCGGCTGGCCATTTGCAGGGTTTCGAGAGCATCATGTAAGAGACGGTCTTGACATCAATGCATTTTTGGTTCCCGTCGCAGTGGCTCTCGGTTTCATCCAACGGCTTGCCACCTGTATTGTCGCCGAACGCGCCGAAAGCCATCGTCTCGTTGGTGTAGGTGTCGAGTTCTACGTAGGTGTGATCGATAACCGAGGCCAATGGAGGTTTCACAATTTTCACCGTCATGGCATTGATCGAGCGGGCCCATCGATGTTCGAACACTAATTTACTGTCAGTGTCGACTTCCTTGTTGTCCATTCCTAGCACGACGATTAGCTCTTTGATTTCCGCACTGTCAACATCCTCGATCACACGGTGCACTACATCCGCACCCTTATGCACCACCTTTTTTGCCGTATCCACCGGGTGAGTTACCGCGTGGGCAGCCTTGTTCCACCAATGGCGGGTGATCGGCCCCTTTGTCGCATGAGCGGCTACAGATGCTGAACGATTGAACGCGTCCTTGGCGATTTCATCGAAATTGCGGCCTGTCAACAGGTTGGAGCCGTCGCCGATTACGTGAATTAGCTGAGTCTGAGACACCAGACGGTTTTCGAGGTTGGCGTGATTCAGGTCAGTGCCGATGAGGGTGCGGTTACGCAGGTCTATGCCTTTTAGGTCGCAGTTCGGGCAGCCGTTGAACATAACCCGGATGCGCTGCCCGTCAAAGGAAAGGAAGACGGGCCACTCGCCTGATTCATTGATCTCGTCGGCCACCGTTCCCACTTGAACATGAAAGCGCCCTGCGGGCAGGTCGATGGGCTTGCAACCTTCGTCCATCACGCTCAGGAGTTCGTTGCCGTCTGCACCGGTAAGCAGGGTGTGTAGCCGCTGCTCTTTGAGCTCAGGGTGTTCGTTGCACAACTGGTAAGTACCAGCGGCGCCGATGTCCAGCGGGACTTGCTTCATGGCTTGCCGGGTTTTTTCTTCCAGTAAATTGGTCCAGTTGCGTGTGACTACTTCTGCGTCCGGATCGCCAAGGAACAGGGCGACATTGCGGTCCGTACTCAGCGTCAGAGTGGCATCTGCTTGCAGGTCAGCCTCCATGGCCACCGACTGGGCCTTGCGTGCGTAGCTGTACTTGGCGGCTGTGGATGTATCGGAGGCTGTGGATGTGTCGCCACCTCCGCAGCTGGCCAGAGAAAAGATGGTCAGGATCAGCGTCGATAACGCCAAAACATGGGTGTGTTTGACTGTTCGTTTCATATTGAGCTCGATAGGAGGATAAGTTCCTACACTTTAAGATGCTTGCGTTAGTGAAACGTTAGTGGAAAACGATCAGCTTTTTTAAGTGAGCAACATGACATGAGGTTTTGCATGGAGTCCCTCAATTCCCCCTTGACGTTGAACACAGTTGCTCTCTCCTGCCCTCTTCCGCAAGCGGATTGCATGGCGATTCGGGCGCCAGGAAAAGCCATGCCGGGAGAGAAGTGCAAAACAGGGGGGAGCTGGGTGTGTCTATAACTATGCTCCCACTTGTGGGAGAGAATGGTGGTTTAGAATTCTTCCCAGTCGCTGTCCGAAGTTGTTTTAGGATGCGCAAGCACGTTTTTCTTGGCGGGCACTTGGGACAATCGGGGTGCAATCGGCTGTCTGGCAGGCAACGCTGTGGCTTGCCGAGCGGGCCCGGTCTGCACTGCATTCGACACTCCGGCGAGTTTGAAGGTGCTTACGACATCGGCCAGCTGCGTCGCTTGCTGTTGCAGTGCTTCGGAGGCGGCAGCCGCTTCTTCCACCAGCGCGGCATTTTGCTGCGTGACTTCATCCATTTGCGCCACCGCCTGGTTGACTTGCTCGATGCCCTGGCTTTGCTCCAGGCTGGCATGCGTGATCTCGGCCATGATGTCAGCCACTTTTTTCACGCTGGTGACGATTTCTTCCATGGTGGCGCCGGCTTGCTCTACCAGCGTGCTGCCGACATTGACTTTTTGCGCCGAGTCGTCGATCAGGGCTTTGATTTCCTTGGCGGCGGTAGCTGAGCGTTGCGCCAGATTGCGCACTTCGGTGGCAACCACGGCAAAGCCGCGTCCCTGTTCGCCGGCACGCGCTGCTTCGACTGCAGCGTTTAGCGCCAGAATGTTGGTCTGAAAAGCGATGCCGTCGATGACGCTGATGATGTCGGCGATTTTTCTGGCCGAAGTATTGATGTCATGCATGGTATCGACCACCTGCGCTACCACCGCGCCGCCTTTGACCGCAACCTCTGAGGCAGATCCCGCCAATTGGTTGGCCTGGCGCGCATTGTCTGCATTTTGCTTGACGGTGCCGGTCAACTCTTCCATCGAGGCGGCGGTCTGCTCCAGCGTGCTGGCCTGTTCTTCGGTGCGCGACGACAGGTCCAGGTTGCCCGCGGCAATCTGGCCGGAGGCGGTGGCTATCGAGTCGGTGCCGCTGCGCACGTTGCCGACAATGGTTGCCAGATGATCGCGCATGGATCGCATCGCAAACAGCAGGCTGGACTGGTCACCTGACTTGATTTTGATAGGAGCGGAAAGATCGCCGGAAGCGATTTTTTCGACAATCGCGGCAGCATAAGCCGGTTCGCCGCCGAGTTGGCGCAGCAGGCCGCG
The DNA here is from genome assembly GCA_041736255.1 of Burkholderiaceae bacterium. Taxonomy (GTDB): domain Bacteria; phylum Pseudomonadota; class Gammaproteobacteria; order Burkholderiales; family Burkholderiaceae_D; genus AVCC01. The sequence continues at coordinate 24,876 of JBGSTZ010000143.1, read as the reverse complement.
CGTGATGATGAAGTTGATGAAGGCCGCCAGCAGGCTGAGTAATACGATGCCGGCGCTGAGCAGATATTGGGTCGTGGTCAGTTGTGTGACGCGGCCTGCAAGTACGGCTTCCAATTCCACCAGGGCGACTTCGTTGAGTTTGTACTGGGCATCAATCGCGGTGGTGAATTGGCCAAAATATTCTGGGGGAGAAAACTGCAACAGTTCTGCCTTGACGATCTCATGTCGCGCCAGTTGAATCACCTGATTGGCGCTGGCAAGCGCAGCTTGGCTGGATACGGCTAATTTTTCCTTGAGTTGCGGGCTATGTGAAAAGGCCCTTTCAAGTGAATCGTTCAAGCCCTGGTAATGATCATTGGCCTTGTCGATCAAGGCGCTAATACTCATGCGGTCTTCCACTGTCGCGTTTTGCGCAGCCAACAAGCCGGCGCCCTTGCCGCGTATTTTTCCAAATATTTCGGCCAGCATCGGCGCTTGCCCCAGCACCGCGTCGATCAGGTAATAACTCTGCGCTTCAGGGTCAAGGCTGAGTCGGGAATATTCCATCAGCAGCGATTTGATGCGGAATAGCCGATCAATCATTGCGTTATGCGCGGCAAAGCTATCCGGCGCTGAAATCGCACTTTGCGTGACTTTGCCTTTAAGCGTGCTCCAGGCATTAGTGGTTTCCAGCCAAACGCTGGCGAGTGCGGGTGGAGAAATATTTTTTTGCAGTTCGGCGTCAAGTGCGGCGAAAGCCAGGTCGGCTTCTGCCATTTTACCAGCCCGTTTCGGCGCGGCAGCCGCATTCCCGCTCAGAACCATCGCTGACATGCCACGATGCTCTTGCGCCTTTTGCAGCGTCTTCAGAACCAGTCGCATCGGAGCCAGACCCTGTATTTCCTGTCCGGTTGTGTTGATAACTTTTCCGGATTCATTGAGATACAGAATGAATGGCGCGGCCACCAGGATCACGCCGAACAGAGCCAGAACGGCAAATTTTTTCCAGAGTTGGAGTCGGTTTAATAGCGCATTCATAATGTGAGACTTTTCTAAATATGTGTGGTTAATTGCGCAACGGCAGCATTGATTTTTGGCGGCCAGCCAGGTTGGTCAAGGAATATATTAATTGCTTTTCAAATATTTTTTCTGTACGGCAAAATATTGACCGCAAACTATATCCTGTTATGAGGAAAAATTTATTGTTTTAGATTAATTTAAACAAGGCCAGTTCATGCGTAGTTTTTGTGTAGTTTATAGCTTGTCACATCACAGCTTGTAAAGCTGGGTGGATGAAAGGCTTGGATGGAAAATTGATTTTTTAATTACGTGTCGCGACTTAAAGGAAGACTGTTGTTTTTTTCGTGCAGCAATTCGATGCTACATTTTTGCAACATTAATGACTTTTAATTACCATATTATGTTGTTTTATTTGTAATTTTAAATGCGGATGTTAGCATCGAGTCGACGCAACAGGCAGGACGTCACAACGTCGCACCTCCTTTTTAAAGCAACTTAATCAAAGGAAACTTACTCATGAAAAAACAAGTAATCGCAACCATCCTCGGGGCTGCTCTGGCACTCCCGCTGATCGCCCAAGCGCAAGTTTCGTACCTTGGCGCCAATGTCGGTCGCGCTGAGCAAAAAGCAAGGGTTGATGGGTTTGGCTCATTCAAGGATAACGACGCCAGCTTCAAGCTGTACGGTGGACACGAATTCACTCCGAATCTGGGTGTTGAGCTCGGTTATGTGAATTTTGGTGAAGCTGATAAGTCTTTTGGCCCTGTAAATGCTAGCTCCAAGCCACAGTCGTTGTATCTGGCCGGCACCGGTACGCTGCCATTGAGCGAACAGATCTCGCTGTTTGGGAAAGTCGGCGTATCGGTAAACCGCACGAAAATCAGAGCACCTGGCTTTAGCGACACCGAAAGAAACACCACTGCTTTGCTCGGTATCGGCGCCGCATATAAATTTGCGCCAAACATGTCCATGGTGGCCGAATACGAAAACTTCGGTAAAGTGCTGGATGAAGATGGCGGTAACATAAAAGCGGATCTGGTCTCGATTGGTCTGCGCTACAAGTTCTAAGAAGTTGCTGCTGTAAAAACAAAGCCGGCCCTGGTGCCGGCTTTGTTGTTTGCGCTGTGCGTTAGCTCTCGTCCTGCGCTGCTACAATGATTCGCCTTGTTTATCCTAAGTCTGTCTTGCCATGTCCCACGGTCTGAATACCCCGCAACGCGATGCGGTTCATTACATGGACGGCCCTTGTCTGGTGCTGGCCGGCGCGGGTTCCGGCAAGACCCGCGTGATCACGCAAAAGATCGCGCATTTGATCGAAGATTGCGGCTATGAAGCCAAAAACGTCGCCGCGCTGACTTTCACCAACAAGGCCGCGCTAGAAATGCAGGAGCGCATCGCCAGACTGTTGAAAGAGCCGCGCAAGGCCAAGCAGTTGACGGTATCGACGTTCCATTCGCTGGGCGTGAAAATTCTGCGGCAAGAGGCCAAATCACTTGGGCTTAAAGACCGTTTCTCGATCATGGACAGCGACGACTGCTTTTCGCTGGTGCAGGATTTGGCGATCACCACCGACAAGCAGCTGATCCGCCGTATCCAGAGTGCGATGTCGCTGTGGAAAAACAATCTGATCGACCCCGATACCGCACTGAAGCAGGCCATCGACGAAGATGAAGCGCAAGCTGCGCGGATTTACCGTAATTATGTGGCCACCTTGTCGGCTTATCAGGCGGTCGATTTCGACGACCTGATTCGCTTGCCGGTCGAACTGTTTCGCACCGATGAGGCGGTGCGCGACAAATGGCAGCGCCGCCTGCGATATCTGCTGGTGGACGAATACCAGGATACCAATACCTGCCAGTACGAACTGGTCAAGCTGCTGGTGTCCGGTCCCGGCAAAAAGCCGTTGTTTACCGCAGTGGGCGACGACGATCAGGCGATTTACGCCTGGCGCGGCGCCACGGTAGAAAACCTGAAAACCCTGCAAGTCGATTTCCCCGATCTGAAGATCATCAAGCTGGAACAGAATTACCGCTCCACTACCCGCATCCTGCAAGCTGCCAACGCGGTGATTTCCAACAATCCGAAACTGTTCGAGAAAGAACTCTGGTCCGAGCACGGTCTGGGCGAGCCGATCAAAGTGCTCGGCATGCAAGACAACGAGCAGGAAGCCGAACAAATCGCCATAATTCTGTCGGCCCATCGCTTCGAGCGCCGCACCCAATATTCAGATTACGCGATTCTGTACCGCGGCAATCATCAGGCGCGGGTGATCGAGCAGGCGCTGCGCAAGGAGCGCATTCCGTACACGATTTCGGGCGGTCAGAGTTTTTTCGACAAGGCTGAAATCAAGGATGTCGTCAGCTATCTGCGCCTGGTCGCCAATCAGGACGACGACCCGGCTTTCATCCGCGCGGTCACTACGCCTAAGCGCGGCGTCGGCCAGTCGACGCTGGAAACGCTGGGCCGGGTTGCCGGCCAGTGGCAATGTTCGTTGTTTGAAGCGGTTTTCAAGGGCGGCATCGAAGCGCAACTGGCCGACCGCCAACTGTATCCGCTGCGGAAATTTTGCACGTTCATCAATCAACTTGAAATGCATGCACATCGGGAAGGGCAGGCTTCTGAATTGCTCGACGACATGATGAAAGAAATCAATTACGAAGCCTATCTGTACGACAGCTTCGACGACCGCGCGGCCCAGAGCAAATGGCAAAACACGCTCGATTTCACCACCTGGCTGAAAGAAAAAGGCGCTGGCGGCAGGGATGGCAGCGCGGCCGAGAAAAGCTTACTTGATTTGACGCAAATGGTGGCGCTGATGACGATGCTGGAGGGTAAGGATGAAGAGCCCGACGCGGTGCGGATGTCAACCTTGCACGCATCCAAAGGACTGGAGTTTCCGCACGTGTTTCTGGTCGGCGTCGAAGAAGGCATCTTGCCGCACAAAGGCAATGGCAGCGAGGGCGAAGTGCCGATTGAAATATTAGGAGCCCGGATCGAGGAAGAGCGGCGGCTGATGTACGTCGGCATCACTCGCGCCCAGCGCACGCTGCATATCAGCTGGTGCAAGAAGCGCATGCGCGCACGCGAAAGCGTGCATTGCGACATCTCACGCTTCATTCAGGAAATGAAGCTAGAGGAAGGCGATGCGGTACCGACAGAGGACGAAATCATCACGCCGCAGAACCGGCTGGCGAATTTGAAAGCATTGCTGTCCAAGCCCAGAGCGGGCTAACCGGTCAACCGTTGGCACTTGTGTGTATTAACCGGAAAATTCCCAGTCCGCGCTGTTTTGCAGGTGGCTTTCTCTGGCATCCTCCAGCATCCTGCGATGCGCAATGCGTTTGCGCATCAGCTTGGCGTGTTGTTCTGCAGTCATTGGCGGCGCAGTCATCAATTCCTTCAACTGCGCGGTGCTGGCGTAATTATTTTTAATCATACGGTCCACAGCAATACCCTCCGTCTTCAACATTAAATCAAAATCTTTAGTCGCAATCTGGTGGCCGGTGCCGAACGATGAAACGCCGTTAATGCATAGCAAAAACTTTTTAACAAGCACATTTCAGCCGGAGCTAGCTTGCAGCTGCGCAACGAAACAATCATTCGATACTAGCATAGCCATGTCATGCAAATTGCTTGTACAGCATGTAGGCAAGTATGTAACGCTGATCTAGATCAGACTATGTGTTGAACTTGAAAAAGTTTGGGCTGGGTCTGAGGCGGACGTGCCTCCCATTGCGCTCAACGCTGGCAGCAGTGCTATAAGGCTCTGGCTCTCCGGCCCTTTTTTCATGCGATTGCACGTTAGGTTGCAGCAGCGCCGCGCATGGACAGGCCAAATACGGCCCAACTTCAGGCCCAGGACATGCCAGTATAATTGCGCCCATCAATACATTTATCGCAAGCGGTCATGCCGCTGCGCCCCAACCCCCATGCTTGCCGACCAAAAACAACAGATTCTCGAACTTATTAATACGGCGCTGGCGCCTTTGCTGGCCGGCACCGACGTGCAGGCGAAGGTCTCGCTGGAGCGCCCGCGCGATCCGGCGCATGGTGATTGCGCGTGCAATATCGCGATGCAGTTATCCAAGCAATTGAAGAAAAATCCGCGCGAACTGGCGCAAACCATCGTTGCTGCGCTGATGGCGCAAGCGGGGCAGGCGGGGCAGGGAAACTTGATCGAAGCAGCCGAAATCGCCGGGCCTGGCTTCATCAATTTGCGCCTGTCGGCTGCGGCGCGGCAGGCGGTAATCAAGACGGTGCTGACGGAAACCACGCAGTACGGCAGAAGCGCAGTCGGCGCTGGTCAGAAAGTGGTGGTCGAATTCGTTTCCGCCAATCCGACCGGTCCCTTGCATGTCGGCCATGGCCGTCAAGGTGCGCTGGGCGATGCGCTGGCAGCGCTGTTGGACGCGCAGGGTTACGCGGTCACGCGGGAATTTTATTACAACGATGCCGGGGTTCAGATCGGCAATCTGGCGCTGTCGGTGCAGGCACGCGCTCAGGGTTGGACGCCGCTCGACGAGGCTTGGCCGGAATCCGCCTACAACGGCGAATACATCAACGATATCGCGCAGGATTTCCTGGCCGGCAAGACGGTGGTCGGTAGCGACGGCGCTTCGGTCGCAGCCAGCGGCGCGGTCGACGATCTCGATTCGATCCGCGGCTTTGCGGTCGCTTACTTGCGGCGCGAGCAAGACCTGGATTTGCTCGCATTCGGCGTCAAATTCGACCATTACTATCTCGAATCGTCGCTATACAGTGACGGCAAAGTCGCCAGCACGGTCGATACGCTGGTGAAAGCCGGCAAAACGTATGAACAGGATGGCGCGCTGTGGCTGCGCACCACCGACTACGGCGACGACAAAGACCGCGTGATGCAAAAATCCGACGGCACCTTTACTTATTTCGTGCCGGATGTCGCCTATCACATCACCAAATGGCAGCGCGGCTTTACTCGGGCGATCAACATTCAGGGTTCCGACCATCACGGCACCATCGCTCGTGTGCGTGCCGGCTTGCAGGCGGTCGACATGGGGATTCCGCAAGGCTACCCGAGTTACGTGCTGCACAAGATGGTGACCGTGATGAAGGACGGCGAAGAGGTGAAAATCTCCAAGCGCGCCGGCTCGTACGTAACGGTGCGCGACCTGATCGAATGGTCGGCGGGCGAGAACAATGCCGGCGACCTGACGCGCGGACGCGATGCGGTGCGTTTCTTCTTGATTTCGCGCAAAGCCGATACCGAGTTCGTGTTCGATGTCGATGTCGCGTTGGCACAATCGGACGAAAACCCTGTGTATTATGTGCAATACGCACATGCGCGGATCTGCCGCATGCTGGAACTGTGGGGCGGCGATGCGGCCACTTTGGCTGGCGTCGATTTGTCGCCTTTGACGGCCCCGCGCGAAGCCTCGCTGCTGGCCAAGTTGGCCGAATATCCGGAGGCGCTGGAACATGCGCTGGAAGAATTAGGGCCGCATCAGGTGGCGTTTTACCTGCGCGATCTGGCAGGTGAATTGCATAGCTACTACAATGCAGAACGTGTGCTGGTCGATGATGTACCGCTGAAAATGGCGCGACTGGCGCTAGTCTGTGCCACACGGCAAGTATTGCGAAATGGCTTGGCGCTGATCGGCGTTTCGGCTCCAGCAAAAATGTAATCGATGTAATCGGAAAAGTATGGCAACCCAACCCAAAAAAACCAGTAATGCACCAAGTAAAACACCAAGCAAAACATTAAGTAAAGCAAGCAGCCGCGGACAGCGAGGCGGCACCTTGCTGGGTCTGATTGTCGGCTTGATCATCGGCCTCGGGATCGCACTGTTGGTCGCACTGAGCGTTACCAAAGCAGGCTTTCCTTTTATCACTAAGGGCGCCCAACCGAAAGCCGTCGAGGGTAGTGGCGGTGCCATTGTGGTCGACCCTAACAAGCCGATGTATGGCAATAGGGAGGCGGCCAAGGAAGCTGCTCGCGAGCCGGTCCAGCCGGCAGAAAATGTCACGCCAGTGACGGCATCACCATTACCCTCGCCGCCAGCCGCCAGCGAAGATAAATACATTTATTATCTGCAAGCGGGCGCGTTTCGCCAGCAGGAAGATGCCGACAGTACCCGGGCCAAGCTGGCTTTGCTCGGGGTCGAGGCGCGTGTGACCGAGCGCCTGTCCGATAGCGGCACCCTGTATCGGGTGCGCGTCGGCCCTTTTGGTCAGATCGAAACAATGAACCGTATTCGCGAAAAACTGTCAGACAATGGTGTTGATGTCGCTGTAGTGCGTAGCCCTAAATAACCCGAAAAAGGAAAGTTGTATGCGTTTTTTACCTAAACTGTTTGCTACTCTTGGCTTAAGCCTGCTAGCACTGTCCGTCAGCGCTGCTCCCGATAATCCAAAAAGCGGCGTCGATTACCGTACGCTGGACAAAGTGCAGAAAACCGACTCCGGCAAAAAAGTTGAGGTCACTGAGTTTTTTTGGTACAGCTGCCCGCACTGCCATGCATTCGAGCCGGCGCTGGAGAACTGGGTCAAAAAACAGGGCGACAATATCGTCTTCAAACGGGTGCCAGTCGCTTTCAATGACTCTTTCATACCGCAGCAGCGCTTGTATTACGCACTGGATGCGCTCGGTCTTAGTGCGCAATTGAACTCCAAAGTATTCAATGCGATTCACGTTGAACGTCAGTCGCTCGACAAGGATGCATCGATTGCCGATTTCATTGCCAAACAGGGCGTCGACAAGAAAAAATTCACCGATATGTACAATTCATTCGGGGTGCAGGCAAAAACCCGCATCGCTACCCAATTGCAAGCAGCCTACAAGATTGATGGCGTACCCACCATCGCCATCGGCGGGCGCTACATCACTTCGCCTTCCATCGCTGCTGCCGGCCTGGACGGCAGACAGCCAGAAGCCGCGTTGCAGGCTGCCGCGTTGAAAGTGATGGATTTCCTGGTCGCAAAAACCGCCAAGGAGCTGGGCGAAACGGCCAAGCCAGTCATAGCCGCAGCAACTTTGAAAAAATAATAGAATTTGTCAGTCCAAAATATTCGGTCCAAAAAAATCCGCCACTCGCAAGATTGGCGGATTTTTTTGTGGGGTGGGTTCGCACACCTCTATGCGGCTTAGGTCCTGCCGATCTGAGCGGTGACAATATCGGCGATACTCCCCATTCGGATGCAATTGGCCTGTAGGTGCGAATTCATTCGCACTCTTAACATTTTTTCATGCGAGCTGATGCGAATAAATTCGCACCTACAGCGCTCACATATTGGTGCAAATCCGCCGTTTGGCCGCATCGTACTCGTCTTTCAGGCGCGCCACCATCTCAGCCACTGTCGGCACATCGGTCATTAAGCCGACGCCTTGCCCGGCACCCCAGATATCGCGCCAAGCCTTGGCCTGGCTGCCACCGGAGCCGAAATTCATCGCCGTCTTATCTGCTTGCGGCAAGTTTTCCGGGTCCAGTCCGGCCTGGACAATGGACTTTTTCAGGTAGTTGCCATGCACGCCGGTAAATAAGTTGGTGTAGACGATGTCGGACGCCGCCGATTCCACAATCGCATTGCGGTAATCGTCGCTCACATTCGACTCTTTGGTGGCCAACCAGCGAGAGCCGATGTACGCCAGATCAGCGCCCATCGCCTGCGCGGCCAGGATCGCGTCGCCGCTGGCGATCGAACCCGATAGGGCGATTGGCCCGGCGAAAAACTTGCGGATCTCGCCCACCAGCGCGAACGGCGACAAAGCACCGGCATGACCGCCGGCCCCGGCCGCCACCAGAATCAAGCCATCGACACCAGCTTCCAGCGCCTTTTGCGCATGACGGATCGAAATCACGTCGTGCAGCACGATGCCGCCGTAACTGTGGATCGCATCCAGCATTTCTTGCGGCGGTGCCCGTAACGAGGAAATGATGATCGGAATCCTGTGCTTGACGCAAACCTCGACATCGTGCGCCAACCGGTCATTCGATTGATGCACGATCTGGTTGACCGCGATCGGCCCCACTATTGCGTCAGGATTGGCTGCCTGCCAGGTCGCCAGTTCGGCCTGCATCTGCGTAAGCCAAGTGTCGAGCAATTCCGCCGGGCGCGCATTGAGGGCAGGAAACGCACCGACGATGCCAGCCTTGCATTGGGCAATTACCAAGGCTGGGCCGCTGGCAATGAACAGCGGAGAGCCGATGACGGGAAGACGTAGATTTTGCAGTACGGCGGGCAATGCCATGATGACCTCACGAAAATTTCAAATGGAAAGTCGATTATAGGGTGAAAAAAGTACGAGCGTGCTAGATTGTCTGCTCTAAGAACCTGTTGAATATTATTTTCCAATGGCGGATGTTGCCGAGTGATTTTTCAAAATGGTGTTCGGTGTACACGTATTTCTGTCAGTGGAATACCAAACCATCGGGGGAAAAATTAAACCTGCTGGAGCAGGCTTTAAAAAAATCAGTGGGGCGCAGAGCGTCAAAAATACAGATACCAACCAATGCAAAGAACAGGTTCTTAGAGATGATCAAATGGGAGAGATCGACTAAAAGCATTGCGCATTCGCAAAGGCGATAGTTAAGGCCCATGTAAAAGTTGATGCGTTACCACCAATCGGAGTTCGCATGTTTTTCACAGGCATCGGCTGCGCCGTTCCGGAGAAAGGTTACCGCAAATCCGAATGCTGGGAGGCGTACCAGAATTCGGTATGGTTTCAACGCCTCAATACGCGCTCGCACGCAATCGTCAGATCCGTTCTGGCGCTCAACAACGGCATCGAACAGCGCCATCTTGCCGTCGATACGCTGGAAGAAGTCTTCCAGATCGACCCGGATACCTTATATCGCCGCTTTTTGAAGCATGCGCCCTTGCTTGCATCGCAGGCCGCGCAGCGCGCGCTTGATCGAGCGGGATTGCGTAGCGAACAGATCGACGCGATCGTGGTCAGCACCTGCACCGGCTACCTATGTCCGGGATTGAGCGGTTATGTCGTAGAAATGCTTGGCATGCGCGGCAACGTGCGGGCCTTCGATCTGGTCGGGCAAGGCTGCGCGGCTGCGCTACCGAACATGCGCATGGCAAAAACATTGCTCGATTCCGACGACTGCGAGCATGCGCTGTCGGTCTGCGTCGAAGTCTGCAGTGCCGCGATGTATCTGGATGATGATCCAGGGGTGCTGATCAGTGCTTGCCTGTTCGGCGATGGGGCAGGTGCGGCGGTGTTGTCGCGCCGTCCGAACAGCGCAGTACGGCGCATAGAGTGGAAGGACAGTGAGTCGCTGATTGTGCCCGAACTGCGCGACGCATTGAAATTCGAACAGCGAGACGGCATGCTGCGCAACATCCTGACCAAGGATGTGCCGGCCATTGCCTCGCGTTACGCAGCCGAAGTTTTGCAGACGGTGCTGGCGCGCTCCGGCGTCAGGCAAGACGCAATCAAAGGATGGATCATGCATGCGGGCGGTCGCGACGTACTGTTGGCGCTGGAGAAAAAATTGCGCGTCGCGAGCAATGACTTCCGCTATAGCGCGTCGACGCTGCGCCAATATGGCAATCTCAGCAGCGCTTTCGTCTATTTTGTATTTGAGGCGGCTCTGGCTGACCAGGCGCCGGGCGGTGCCTGGTGGATGTCGTCGTTTGGCGCTGGATTTTCGTGCCACGGCGCGTTGCTGACGGTGGAATAAGAATGTGAATACCTTCAATGCACCATCGTTCCCTCGCTGCCTGGAAAGCGAGACATTGGACCAGTTGCCCGAATCAGATTTGCGCGCGGTGCGTTCACGTCAAGACCTGCAGCGCATCAATCGCATCATGGGGTCGGCGAAAATCATTTCGGGTGCGCTCTATGGTGCCGCTGGAACGCCGTTGCGGGTGATAGAACTGGGTGCAGGGGACGGCACGACGATGTTGAGGGTAGCACAGAATTTTCAAGGGAGATGGCCGCAGGTACATGTAACCCTGCTCGATCGTCAGCATCTCGTGAGCAATGCAACCTGCTCCGCGTTCAGGAAGGTCGGTTGGACGGTCGATGTCATTTGCCAGGATTTGCAGGAATGGATGCGCGCACCAGGCAGCCAGAAGTGGGACGTTGTGGTTGCCAACTTGTTCGTCCATCACTTCGATGCGATGCAAATCGCATCGCTTTTCCGGACGCTGTGCGAACGCACCGATGTGTTTATTGCATGCGAACCGCGACGTACGCGCAGGTCTTTGCTGGCAAGCCGGCTGGTGGGCATGATCGGCGCGAATGCGGTCACGCGCAAAGATGCGGTACTGAGTGTGCGGGCGGGATTCCGCGACACAGAGTTGTCCGGGTTGTGGCCCACCCTCGGATGGATGCTCGACGAGCGGAAGGCAGGCTGGTTCAGTCACCTGTTTGTCGCGCGCAGGAACGCATGATGGAGAATCTGGATTTTGACGCGATCATCATTGGTGCGGGTCCTGCGGGGAGCACTGCCGCAATTGTGCTGGCGCGGGCAGGATGGCGTGTCGCCGTCGTCGAGAAACACGATTTCCCTCGCCGTAAAGTCTGTGGTGAATGCATCGCGCCCAGCAACCTACCTTTGCTCGATGCGCTAGGGATAGGCGCAACCGTCAGATCGTTGGCGGGGCCACCACTGCGGCGCATGGCATTGATGGTCGGTGAGCAGACGATTCATGCGGACTTTCCACTGTATGCAGGTATCCATCGCTGGGGCGTCGCGCTGGGCCGCGAGCACCTCGACACTCTGCTGCTGAACCATGCGAAGAAGCTCGGCGCGAGCGTGTTCCAGCCGTGGGCAGCGACAAAATTACAAGGTGGGCTGGGCGACTATCGATGCACAATAGCGAAGGTACATTCCCATGACACGATGGTGTTGGCGGCCCCTATACTGATCGATGCGCATGGCTCGTGGGAACAGACAACCACTGCGGATGAGGACGGGACGAGGCATGCCCGTGCGGAAGACCTTTTTGCATTCAAGGCGAATTTCAGGCATGGCGGACTGGACAGCGGTGTACTGCCGGTCATTGCTTTTCCGGGCGGATATGGCGGGATGGTGATTGGTGATCACGCGACAACGACTCTTGCTTTTTGCATTCGGCGCGATTGCCTCGCAAAATGTCGCAGCAGCCAGCCCGGCATGAAGGCCGCCGAGGCAGCAGCCATCCATGTAGCAAAATCATGCGGCGGTGTGCGGACGATGATGGAAGGTGCAAAGCGGCATGGCGCATGGCTTGCCGCCGGCCCCTTGCGGCCGGGTATCCACATGTCCAGGCAGGTGTCGGGAGCGTTCGTCGTTGGCAATGCCGCTGGCGAAGCGCATCCGATTATTGGCGAAGGAATCAGCATGGCGATCCAGTCGGCTGCGCTGCTTGCTGGCATGCTCTCACCGCATTTCGGGCAATGCAGAGACGCGGTTTTTCTGGATGCGCTGCAACGTGGATATGCGCGCGCATGGCGTGCGCATTTCGTGTGGCGCATCCATTTGGCCGCTGTGTTTGCGCATGTGGCGATGCGACCCGCGCTGATCGGCCGGATAGTGCCGTTGCTGACGTGTTATCCGCAACTGCTGACCCATGCTGCGCGATGGAGCGACAAGGTTCGCGATGCGCCGGCGAATGCATCAGCCTTGATGCCAGATTCCAAAAATCCGGTCAGTTGATCGCCATAGATCGCCATACGACGTAACTGTGCATAACGAGGGGACCAGATGAATACTTTCGAACATTTGCAAAAAATCCTGTTTGACGAGTACAAGCTGGCACCCGAGCAGGTGACGCCTGACGCGCGCCTGGAAGACCTGGAGATCGATTCGCTAGGACTGATGGAATTGTTATTCAAGATTGAGGATGAATTTCCTCTGCGTATACCTGCCACACAGGTTCCATTGTCGACGGTGGCTGACGTTGTCGCCTACATCGACACCCTGGTTGCGGAGCAGAACGGCGCTGCGTCAGGGGCCGGAGCACTATAGTGAGACGCATTGCCGTCACCGGATTTGGTGTGGTATCGCCGCTCGGCAATTCTACCGACACGCTGTTCGACAACCTTATCGCGGGCCGATCCGGCATTCGTCGATTGGATAACACGTTTGCACGCCTCGCGACGCCAATCGCAGCAACGGTGGAATTCGACGGCGCACGTTATTTCGATGCGCCAAAATTGCGCATGCTCGACCGCGTCACCCAGTTTGCGGTGTTTGCGGCACGTCAGGCAATCGATAGCGCAGAACTTGCAATCGCGAAATGCGATCCGGCGCGCATAGGGGTATTCATCGGCACCGGATTGGGTGGTGCGCAGACCACCGACGACGGCTATCGGACCTTGTATGGCAATCAATCGAATCGTATCAAGCCTTTCAGCGTACTCATGGCGATGAACAACGCGCCAGCTTCCTGGATTTGCCTTGAACATCGGATCAGCGGGCCAAACCTGACCTATAGCACTGCATGTTCGTCGTCCGCAGTTGCGATCGGGGAGGCAGCTTTGAGGATGCGAAGCGGCGCCGTCGACATTATGATCGCAGGCGGCGTCGAAGCGCCGCTTACGCTGGGCAACATGAAAGCATGGGAAGCATTGCGCACGATGGCGAGTGAGGACCGGGACGATCCGGGTGCGTCCTGCAAACCGTTTTCAAAAAACCGGTCGGGCATCGTGCTTGGCGAAGGCGCTGCCATCGTCATTCTGGAGGAATGGGAACGTGCATTGGCGCGCGGCGCGCCGATTCATGCGGAACTGATTGGCTATGGGCTGACCACGGACAGCGAACATTTAACGCGTCCCAGCGTCGCGGGACAGGCGCGTGCAATGATGCTTGCGCTGGCCGCAGCGGGAGTCCCACCCGGCTCCATCGATTACCTCAATGCGCACGGCACCGGCACGGTGATGAACGATCCGATCGAGACTCTTGCAATCAAGCAGGTCTTTGGCGAGCATGCATGGAGAATCCCCATCAGCTCCACAAAATCAATGCACGGACACATGTTGGGCGCTGCTGGCGCGATTGAATTTGTCGCGTCGATGATGGCCCTGAACAGGCAGGTTGTTCCGCCGACGATGCATCTAACAATGCCGGATGTGGAATGCGACCTTGACTACGTACCGAATCAGGCGCGCGATCATTCCACAAAAATTGTGATGTCGAACTCGTTTGCATTCGGCGGAACCAATGCTGTACTAATTGCCCGCAAGCCCGAATGAAAGGTATGACGCATCTTTCATGCACGCAACAGAGTACCGGTTAAGACATGATTCGATAACCGACGATGTCCATCGATAAGTCGGTAGAGTTCTTGAGCGAAAAGGACGTAGCATGATCGACGATATTGAAAATCATCATTTACCCTCTGATGCGTCGTCCAATGACAAGGAGCGGGATGATGAAACTCGTGCGAAAGTAGAGCAGCGAGAAGCGCGGGAAAAATCACCGACAGTGACGGAAAAATCGCTAACCCAGGAAGAACGTGAAGTCGTCGCCGACAACAGCAAGCTTTCAGCGTTGACTGTCTATTCAATCATTTTGCGCGAAGGCGAAGAAGAACTGCGTCGTCCCAAAACGTCACTTTGGTGGTCAGGTGTGGCGGCGGGTATCGGAATTTCGACGTCTGTTCTGGCTGAAGGCGTCATCCGTACCGGACAGGGGGCAGAATCATCTTATCTCTCGGTCATCGAAAGCTTAGGCTACACATTAGGGTTTGTGTTGGTGATCATGTGCAGGCTCCAACTGTTCACCGAAAACACGATCACTGTCATACTTCCCGTTCTGGCCAGTCCAACCCGAAATCGATTTTACTGTATTGCACGTCTGTGGACTATCGTGTTTGCGGCAAACATCTTTGGTACGTTTTTCACGGCGGCTCTTGCTGTTCATGGCGGTATTCTGCCAGACGAAATCCTCTCCTCAATTCTCGAAATATCGCGTCACTTAGCGGAACTATCCCCTGCAACTGCGCTATTGCGGGGCATTCCTGCGGGTTTTTTCATTGCTGCATTGGTATGGATGCTGCCTTCGGCGAAAGGCTCCGATGTTGTCGTCATCATGCTGTTTACCTGGCTTATCGCGGCGGGTGGGTTTACCCATGTTGTCGCAGGATCAAACGAAATTTTCAATCTGGTGCTAGTTGGCGAGATGAATATCTTCACCGCGTTCGCACATCATATTTTTCCTATCCTCATCGGCAACATAGTGGGTGGAACAGGTTTGTTTACGATACTTGCCTATGGTCAGATACATATGGAGATCTAATTCGGGAGAACAGGGGAAACGGAAAAGTGCGACATGAAGTCGCTTACAGAAGTTGTTCCCACTTTAGTGGAGGGAACTGCCCGTATCACCTGATGCATCTAGGGGCCTGAATCAAGAGCGGCCCAGACAATGCAGCTAAGCACCGCAAGGCGTGGGATACCAATCGCGAGGAACGTACCTTTCTGGTAGCCATAAACCGGCTAAGTGCTAGTTAGTATGGTGAAAATATTTGAATCCGCGCAAAAGACCGTGAATTCTTAGAACCTGTTCGAGATCTTTCATCGGCCACTCTCGCCTCAGTAATATGGCAAAAAAATCTCGAACAGGCTCTCACGGATCGAAGCAGTATTTTTGCGAGTGCCCCAGAACAGGAGGCACTGGCCTAAATTCGGTATGAAAGCGACCCGCAGCAAAAAGATGTTTTGATGCAATAATAAGCAAACGCTCGCTATCTGCGGGCGCGTGCAAGGTCAGCTGCATAAAATATACGAACGAATGATAACCACATAATGACGTTCAATACTTCCCGCCAGGACGAGCATTGTGATCTGCATCAGACAGTAATGGCAGCGCACAATTTGACTCTAGCGTACATCGCGCGCAGCGCTCCTCTGGCCCAGTCGCTGACTTGTATTGTGAATGGGATTGAAGCGCAATATCCCGACATAGCGGGCGCTATTTTCCTGTTAAGCGAGGATGACAATTGCCTGCATCTGGAAGTGGCGCCGAGTCTGCATCAAGATTACAACTGCGCTTTTGAAAATATCTATGTTCCGGTTGAAGGAGAGCTGCGTCAACTGACAATGGATGGTTTTAATGAAATCACTGCCAAGGATATGGAGTTCAGCCGGTTCTGGTGCATTTTGCGCGATGTAGCGCTGCAACATGGGCTATATCTGGGCTCGATAATTCCCATCTGGTCTGCCAAAAATTGCTTGTTGGGAGTTTTCATCGCCCATGCGCATAAATCTGGTGGTGCAAGCGATCTGTATCAACAAGCACTTGTCGATGCGATGGCGCTGGCATCCATTGCCATCGAGCGCAATAGCAATGAAATCAAGTTGAAAAAGGCAGAGAATATTCTGCGTGAGAGCGAAACAATAATGTTATTGGCAATCGAAGGAAGCGGAACCGGGATTTGGGATCGGAACGTCCTGACCGGTGAAATGCATTATTCCGCGGGTTGGAAAGCGATTGTCGGGTGTACGGATGTAAAGATGAGCAATCGCATTGAGGATAGTTACATGCGTGTTCATCCTGATGACCTTGCTTATGTACAAGCGGCAATACAAGCGCATTTTGATCAAAAAACAGAAAGTTATGCGGTGGAGCACAGAATCCATTGCAAGGATGGCAGCTACAAATGGATCTCGAGCAGAGGCAAGGTGGTAAACCGGGACATCGGAGGCAAGCCGCTGCGCATGATAGGCACGACGAATGACATAACGGCCATGCGTGCGTTGTCCGACAAACTACAGCAAAGCGTCGATTTAATAACCAGTCTTACCAATGAAGTGCCAGGATGTGTGTATCAATATCAATTGTTGCCGAATGGAGAGGGTTTTTTCACTTATGTGAGTGAGGGCGTCAGGGATATTTACGAGCTCACGCCAGAGCAGCTTGTCGATAATTTTGCCCTTATACATGCACTGATTCATCCGGATGATTTTGATAATTTCTGCGCTTCGCTGGATGCCTCAGCCGCCAGCCTGATGCCTTGGCATCTTGAGTACCGGGTCATATTGCCATTACAAGGGCTGCGTTGGCGGCGCGGGGATGCACGGCCGCGTCGCTTGCCGGACGGCACCACGCTGTGGCATGGTTTTATCACTGATATTACCGAACGTAAGCGCATAGAAATTGAATTGCAGGAATTCGCCACGATTGATTTTTTAACCCGCCTGCCTAACCGTCGTTGTTTCATGGCATCAATGGAAGAAGAACTAGCGCGCTTTCAGCGTTTCGAGGGTACACATACGGCGGTTCTGATGTGCGACCTCGACCATTTTAAAATAATCAACGACAGCCACGGCCATGCCGTCGGCGACTTGGTGCTCAAGCATTTCGCGACTATTCTGGGCAATGCGCTGCGCAAGAACGATGCCGCGGGCCGCATAGGTGGCGAAGAATTTGCCGTTATTTTGTCAGGGGCTGGTGTCGCTGAGGCAACGGCCTTTGCACAACGCGTACAACAGCAAATGGCGGCAACTCCCCTCGTTGCAGGTAATAAAACAATCTTGGTGACGGTGAGTATCGGCATCGCGGTCATGGCTGCGACAGATGCGAGCGCTGACGCGCCTTTAAATCGCAGCGACCTTGCGCTGTATCGCGCCAAAGAAAATGGGCGCAATCGGATTGAAATTGCTATTGAGTAACTGACGTTACGTATCATGCGCTTAACCGTTTTCGTGCTTTCGTGTCTTTCGTGGAAATTACATTTCCACGGTTTCAGTCTTTTTCATTCTGCTGGCGCAGATACTCGCGCCGTTTCATCTCGAGATAGGCAGCGCGGTCAACTTCATGCAACTGCCGAGGATAGCGCTCGGTGGATGCAAACCAGCTTTCCAGGCGTTGTTCGAGTTGTTGCGCAGGCGCTGCGGACAAACCACCGAGATAGGCGTCAATGGCGAGGTAATAGCGCATGGTGTTGCGTTCCACCACGCCCCGTACGCCACCAATGTAATCGGGCTGGCCGGACTGCTTGCCCGTCATGGTGAACCCGACCTTGTCGCTGCCAATGGTGCCCAGATACGCTTTCATCGCGAGTCGTCCGGCAAAATTGTAGGCGTAGGAATAGGTCAGATGCAGGAAGGTCTTGCCACCCTGAACGGCCACCGCTTCCAACCGTATCCGATAATCGCTGGTGCCCAGCGGCCCATTTTCTGCATTGAGTCGGACGTCGAAATACTCGGACGTCGTGGTTGCAGCACGATAGGAAAATTTGACCTGAAAAGCTTGCGCGAGCGGCTGATAATTTTTCTTGCCAATCCTGACCACAAGATTGTTGCCAGCCGTGTCGGCCGACGCCCGGCAATACTTTGTATTCAGGTGCAGGATCATCACGTCGCACCAATGCGCCGGGTCGTTGAACGCCGCGTTGACGGTGGCAAAAGGATAATCAACCAGTGCGTAGATGTCAGCCGCCAAATGGCGGGAGGATTCGACAGAATCGAGATACAGTGGCTGCTTGAACTGATTGTTGCGCAGTTGCGGCCCCAATTCCGCGTATTTGGCACGCAGCGCTGCGGCCGGATTCATGTCCGGCCCGGCGGCGGCAACTTGTCCTATGGCCGCATACATCATGCAGGCTACGAGCAGACGCGTGACCCAATGGAGCAGGTTTTTCTGCGGTAACTTGCACATATCAGGATAGTTCTTTTTCCGAATCATCCGGCTGAAAACACCTTTCAGGCTGTGATTAAATTCAGATGCCCGGAGCGGGCTTGCAGACGTAGGCGCGACTGAAATAAAATTCGCGGCCATTGGCGGTTTCTATGAAACCGATGAACGGGATGAGCACGGTATATCCGGGTGCAATATTGGCGGCTGCCCTCCGCGTTGTTGTTCGCTTACTTGCGTATTTGTTTTTCGATGGATTGCTGCTGAATCCCAATGCGCCCCAACTCGGTCATTTCATCGGCCAGAAACTGTATCAGGTCGTCAGAGCTGACAATCCCGACCAGCACGCCGCTGCTGTTGACGATCGGCATCCGCCGTACGCCCTTGAAACGCATCCGTTCGATGGTTTCGTGCACAGTGGCATCTTCGCTGGCAACCAGCAATTCCGCACTCATGATGTCGCCCGCTTCGATGCTGTTGGCGTCCAACCCTTCGGCAACAACCGAGATCACGATGTCGCGGTCAGTTAGAATGCCGGCTGGCAATAATTTGCCATTCTCTTCATCCACCACGACCAGGTCGCCCACATGATGCAAGCGCATCATTAACGCGGCTTCCAGCACACTGGCGTCGCGTTTGCAATGTACCGTTTCGAGCGTAGAAATTCCACCGATTCGCATCGCAGTCTCCTCATTACATGATTTGATCTTAGTGCTTGCCGGTTTCGACAATTTTGATATTACTCAAATAAGGGGAGCCTGTACTGCTATTGGATGCTGTTGAAGATTCACTGGCCTTGCGTTACATACGGCGCAGGTAAGACATGAAAAACATTGTGGACTGAATTTTTTGCGTTTGCGTTATCCATGCAATTCACATTGATATTTCAATTGCACATTTTTAGGGCGAACCCGTAAAGCATCAAGCCTGGATTCGCCCCAGCCCGTTAGCGAGCCGGCATAATCACAACGGATTCACCGGGCTGCAGTCCTCCTGTGCCGGCATCTCCTTGGGCGCCTGTCCTGCCTGTTGCGCCAGTACCGCCTGTCCTGCCGGTGGCTCCGGTATATCCAGTGGCGCCGGTGTCGCCCGTTGCGCCAGTGTATCCAGTAGCACCCGTATCTCCAGTCGCACCGGTGTATCCGGTGGCGCCCGTAGCACCAGTGCCGCCGGCAGCACCGGAACGTCCGGTGGCTCCCGTGTATCCAGTTGCTCCGGTGCTACCGGTGGCGCCAGTGTATCCAGGTTCGCCTTGCGGTCCGGCTGGGCCTGCAGGCAGTGATATACATCCACCCAACGCGAGTGCAGCACCGAGCGCGACTAATAGTTTTGAATATTTCATGGTGATTTCCTTTATTGGGTCACAAAAACACAAACATTATTGTAAGCAGTACCCAGAACTGATCAATTTCTGGCAGAAAGGTTCCGCTTCAGTGGATCAGGCCATTGCTACTGAAAGTCGTATCCGCAGCTGACCGGGTTGCCCTGCCGGCGCGTTACGATTACAGATCAGGCTACGCGGACTGCCGGTCCCGTTCCGTGCGATAGCGTACATAGCGCGATTTATTTATAAACCGGCTCATGCTTGCGACGGCTGGCGCAGGCATGAAATAGCGCACCGCGACCGCACCGAGCCAGGGAGAGTGAGGATTTGGATTAAGGAAGCAGAATATCCTTAACGGCGCTTCTGGCGCATCGCTGACAGCGATTATGCTGATTCGCGGTTGCGTAAATACGCGCCGTCGACGTCGGCAGCACCGGCCTTTACCAACTGGGCAATCGCCCATTGCGTCAGCGTCGGCAGCGGTTGTTGTAGGAAGCGCCTATTGGCTTCAACTAATATCTGCATTTGTGACAGCAGTTGCGGCAGCTCGGCAATGGCGATCTTTTGCCGGTCCAGCAGCAGGAATTTGAGCAGCACCTTGACGGCATTTTGCGCATTGCGCAGCGGATCCGCACGCAGATAATCGAGGCGGGAAAACGCGACATCGAGCGCCTGCTGGACGTCGGTAAATGGCGCACCGTGGCCCGGAACTACCAGGCGGGCGTCGAGCGTAGCGATCAGTTCCAGTGTGGCGCGCACTTCGTCAAAGCCGGATTCGCCTTCCAGTTCCGGGAACACCACGCCGAAACCGTTCTGCCACAATGCGTCGGCCGAAATCAGAATCCGCTCTTCAGGGCAAAATAGGATCAGCGAATGCGGGTCGTGGCCGGGCGCGCCTAGTACCTGCCATTCCATGTCGCCTAGCGTCAGCGTGGCGCCGGCTTCGATGGTGTCGTCGAAGGAAAAGCGCTCGCATTGCTGGCCGGTGGCCTTGAAGCTCAGCGCGTCTTCATCCCAGATACGGACTTTCTGTGCTTCCGAGGCTGGGATCGTGGTGCGGCAGCCGTATGCCTGCTGCAACAGCGCATTGCCGCCGCAGTGGTCGGAATGCAGATGGGTGTTGATCAGCCGTTCCAGCGGCCGCCCCAGCAACGCGTGTTGCACCAGCGCCAGGGTTTGCGCTGCATGCGTCTGGTAGCCGCTGTCGACCAGAGCGGTCTGGCCGCTCCCGCTACGCCCGATAAACAGGATGTTGTTGGAAGACAGCCAGCCGCGTTCCAGGACTTGCATGGTGGCCGGCATTTGCACTGGCGGATTGGTTGGTGGCGTCATCTCATGCCTTCATCTGGTAAGCCTGCGATATTTTGGCGAATTCCACCAGCAGCGTTTCGGTGCCGCCGTTGAAGGTGGTGAAAGAGACGCCGGTGCGCACGATCAGTCGCGGCGGGAAAATCCAGTCCAGATAAGGGATGCCGATCATTTTGGCGCTGCGCACCTCGTCCCAGCGCACTTGCTTGTTGTACATCCAGGTCTGGGTTATGCCGTTGCGGTCGACGGTAGTGCGCGATTTCAGGAACCAGTAATAGCTGATCAGCAGCATCAGGGCGGAAAAAAACAGTAAGGCCTTGATGCCGAAACCGTACTCTGCCAGCGGGAAATGCAGGGTGATCCGGACCGCATACGCCGCCAGCGCAATCGTCACCGTGGTGGCAAGGTACTTGAACCACTGGCTGTATGCGGGACCGGTTACGGGGAGTTCGTGTGTGTAAAACTGCGCGCTCATTGTGTGGTCTCGATTGTTTTGTAATTAGATATTGCGCAGGGTGTATGCAATACGAAAAAGCACTGTCCACGAAAAACACGAAAAGCACGAAAGAATGCAAACACATTTTTTGACGGCAGCAGAAAAGGTTTTTTCGTGACTTCGTGCTTTTCGTGGACAGGATTTCTTCTAATGACTTCAGTTGCTATTTTTCGATGATGCGGCTCTTGATTGCCTGCCATATCACGCGTTTATCGTTTTCGCTGGCGCGGCCCCAGGCGATGATTTCCGGTATCGTGCGCCGGCAGCCCAGACACAGGCCAGTAGCTTCATCCATTTTGCACAGATTGATGCAAGGTGAGGGCAGCGGGCCGATATCTGTTTCTGGATCGAAATTCTGTACTACCTTCGTCATTGATCGGGTCTCCTGGATATGTTTTTTTTGGAAGAAACCATTATGCCGTCAAAGCGCCGCGCCGTTTGGGCGCACGGCGCCATGGCAATGCGGCACATGGAAAGGCGTCCGCTCAATGCAGATTATTTTGGCTGCTCGGCCAGCGCTTTTGCCAGAAGTTCCGCCACCAGGTCGTTCATCGCCATTTCGCGCGTCTGTGCCGCGGTTTGCAATTGCGCCACCAGATCGCCGTGCAGCTTGACCGCGAATGGCACCAGACCGAGCGCCTGATCCAGCTTGCGCTGATCGCGGCGGTCCAGCGGTGCAGCGGCATCCTGGCCGAATGTTGCGCTGGTGCCGGCTTGCTTCATTTTGCCGGTCAGTTTCATGGCTTTCTGCTTTTCCAGGCCGGATTTTTTCATGGTTTGTTACCTCGTTAAATTGAAGCGGCTCATTTTACGCAGATGCGGCGGTTGCGCTGTATTTAAAACGGGCGGTTTCAATATCCAAGTGCAGCAGAACCGAGTTTATCTGCCCAGTATATTTTTGCGTCGAGCCGCAAATGCGCTCCGTTATAGACGCAAAGCCATCAGCGCCCGGGCAGTGCGATGGTCAGCTCATCCATCAGGGTTTGCACCAGAAGCGCGGCTGGCATCGGGCGCGCCAGCCCGGCGCCTTGTCCGGCCCAGAGTGACATCATTTCCAGTTGATCTTGCTTGGCTGCGGCCTTGCGGATGTCTGCGGTCAGCGCATTCTGTATCGGGTAATCCGGCATCTGATGCTCGAACGGGCGCAACTGTTGCATGAAGTCAGTGACGATACCGCGCGCATATTTGCCTGAAAACACCCGTGTCAAGCGAGTGCCGTCGTCGCTGGTGTGGGCGATGCGCTGCTTCCAGCCCGGGTGAATCCCGGCTTCATCGCAGCACAAAAAAGCGGTGCCGAGTTGCACCGCTTGCGCGCCCAGAATCAACGCGGCAGCGATGCCGCGGCCATCCATGATGCCGCCGGCCGCAATCAGCGGCACGTTGACCGCGCGCGCGACTTGCGGAATCAATGCCATCAGGCCGATACCGGCTTGTTCGAAGTCGCCCAGAAAGGTGCCGCGATGGCCGCCGGCTTCGATGCCCTGGACGCAGATCGCGTCGGCGCCGGCAGCTTCCCAGGCTTTGGCTTCAGCCGTTGTGGTGGCGGTGCCGATCACGAACGAACCTTTTTGCCTGAATTGCGCCACCGTAGCGGTGTCGAGCACGCCGAAAGTGAAGCTGACTATTGGCGGCGCCAGCGCCAGCAGGGCGGCGATCTGGGCCTGGTTGTTTTCGCAGAATTTGGTAGGGACGGGCGCTGCCGGTAGGCCGAGTGCGGTGCGAAATGGATTCAGGCGCGCCTGCGCCGCCGCCAGTTCGGTCTGATCCGGAGTCGGCTCGTCCAGGATGAACAGGTTGACATTGAACGGCTGGCTGGTCAGCGCACGCACGCGCTGCACGCCGTCGGCAATCGCTGCCGGCGACAGCGTGGCGGCCGCCAACGAACCCAAAGCGCCGGCATTGCTGACCGCCGCCACCAGTTCGGGCGTGGTGGCGCCACCGGCCATCGGTGCCTGAATAATCGGATACTTGATGCCAAGTATCGAAACGAAACGTGAATACATAATTGAGGTGACTCCCTACATTTGGACGGAACGGATTGATGCACAATATTTGTTGCGGCCATTTCCGGTGCGAGTTGCGCATGCCGAAGCGCTGTTTCAAGGCACTACAGGCCAATATATTCAGCTACAATTCGCTTGTAATTTTAACTGGGAACTGATCTGCAGTTAAGCATAGATCAGTTTTGCAACAGGCCTCTGGCCAGTACCAGTGCAAGTATTTTTAATCATTCAATAGCTGCATCTTAAATGCTATAAAAAGCACATCGGGAGAATACATTGTTAGTTCATGAATATACGCGCCGCAACGGGCAACGCTTGACATATTCCATCATCTACGACAAGGGAGAATATCTTATTCAGCGCGATGGACAATTGAAAAAGTCCGTTCCTGATGCAATCGTCGCCGCCATTAGTGCCAACGAGGCTACCCCTGAACTCATGTTGCGCATGGCGATAGCGGATATCGAATTGTTGAATGGAATGGAAGAGTAAGTTGCAAAGCTTACCTTACTGCTTTAATTGCTGGAGTTTGTAATGTCATATGAAGTAATGGGTGAATATGAAATCGAGTATGCAGGCGCAAGATTGCCGGAGAGCGAACATTGGGCTGCCATGGTCGCAGTGTATGGCCCGTCTCATAGTCCTATGCACAGAAACTGTATTTTTCCTAGCCAGCGCGTCTCTATGGGCGCCGTTTTTACGAGCGCGGAACAGGCAGAAGCAGAAGCGCACAAAGTGGCGCTTCAGCTGCTCGAGCACAAAACGCCTCACGCCTAAGCTAAATACAAGCGGCGGCCGTATCGTTCAGATCAGCCTGCGCGCTTGGCCGCCAGCGCATTGCCGGCGCGGCTGACCGCCTTGCGTCCCAGATGCTGCGAGATGAATTGTCCCGCGTCGACCACCGCGTCCAGATCGATTCCGGTAGCAATTCCCAATCCCTGCATCAAAAACAGCACATCTTCGGTGGCGACGTTGCCGGTCGCGCCTTTCGCATACGGGCAGCCGCCTAGGCCGGCCACCGAGGAATGGAAGATTGACACCCCGACTTCAAGGCTGGCGTAGATGTTGGCGATACCTTGGCCGTAGGTGTCGTGGAAGTGGCCGGACAATTGCGCCAACGGGAATTCTTGCGCCGCGCGTTGCATGATCGCGTGCACGTGCAGCGGGGTGGCGACGCCGATGGTGTCGGCGATG
>JBGSTZ010000142.1:0-10199 GCA_041736255.1 Burkholderiaceae bacterium | reverse complement strand
CCCATCAACCATCGCAGACAACCCTGTCGCTGTCGCCCGTCCAAATGTACTTATCAAATAATCCGTGTACAACTCAAGTTCAGCTTTTTTCATTTCAACAGATTAACAATTTATACTGAGGCCTGCGTAACATCAGGTATTCATTTAAAACCAATTGTGTATTCGGTACCGAATCCCCGCATCAAGGCATCGACTTCCTCCTGTAACTCCACACCTGACAGCGCGATGAAGCGGCGCCAGAAATACTTGGCTTGCTTCCAGAGGATTTCGATAGCATTAAATTTCGGGCTATACGCGTGCAGGTAGAGAAGATGCAGCCCTTTGCGTGCCCACTGTTCCTGCTTTCCTGCATCGGTTCGCCACGATGGATCGATGCATTGTCCAGTATCACGACAGTTTTGCAGGCAATGTCCTCGACCAGACGATCAAGAAACGCGATGACATTCTCACGCCGAACGGGTTGCGTCACACTCTCCCACACTAGACCCGCGCCTTTTTGAAGGAAGCCAAGCACATTGACGCGCTGCCGACGCGAACCCGGCGTGCATGTTCGGGTCTGGATCAGCACACTCCAGCCGTATTCGATCGGCGGATTCGGGTTACATCCCGATTCATCAAAAAAGCACAGCGCTATCTGACCCGCCTGAGCCTGCTAGCACAAGACTTCCAGCTGCTGCCGGAAGCGCTCGACCTCGCGTGCGTCACGTTTTTTTAAACTGGTCCGGTATCGCTTGTAACTGAATCCCATCTTCTTGAGCCACCGCGCCACCGTATCCGGCACCACCATCAAGAGCATGTGCTGCTCTTCTATGCGCTGCATGATCTGGTGCGCCGTGCCGCCTTGTGCTTCGGTTATCTGTCGCAACCGCTCGGCCACCAGAGGCGAGAGTTTCGTCGGACAACCCGAGTAATGCTCTTCGTACAGACCCGCCAGTCCTCGTGTTTGCCAGCGATTAATCCAGCCGCGAATGCTATTCAAATGCACGCCAATTCTTGCGCCGTCTGCGCCCGAGCGGCACCCTGTGCAAGCCGCACCAACGCCTGGGCCCGACGACGTACACGCGGATGAATATGGCATATCCCCATTTCAACCAGGCTGCGGCGTTCTTCTTCGCTCAACAAAAACCGTTTCATCTCGTCTCTCCTTATCAAGCAACTGAGCAAAATTAGACAATTTTCCGATTAGCCAATTCCTTTTGCTGGGTTACTTAGTTACTTAGATCGAGGTTTGTTTCTACCGCCGCCACGAACGACACTTTATTCTCGGAGCTACGTCCCTGCTTACCCCCGGTTAGCTCATCTCCCAAATACGCGTCGTCAATCTCCACGCGGCCTTTCAGGGTGCGACTGGCCTCAGGCTGCACCATCACTTCAAGCAGTTTGTGCTTCATCAACCACGCCGTTTTGTACGTCACGCCCAATTGTCGCTTTAACTCAAGCGAAGCAATCGCATTTTTGCTTTGCGTCATCAAGTACATCGCTAGAAACCATTTCCTTAACGGCAATTTGGTCGCTTCCATTATCGTGCCTGCAATCGCAGAACATTGGTAACCACAACCCAGGCATTCCCAAAGCCGCCTGCCATTATGGGTTATCGCCACTCGCTTACATGCACACCGAGGACATTGATATCCTTCGGGCCACCGCATGGCTACGAGCGCGTCTTCGCATTGCGCTTCAGTTCCATATTTCTTGAAAAATTCTTCCAGCGATAGCCCTTTTTGAAACTGCACTTTGTTCATTTTCATGGCACCCTCCTTCAAAAACTGTCCTTATCGATAATACTGTAGGTAAAAACAGTAGTATTTTCAAGGTGTTCTGAGGTTGGTAGCTAATCAGGGGAAGTTATACGTTTGTCGGAGAACATGGGACGTCACTGGCAATTCCGGTTGTGATAATTGCACAAACATTAACATGGTTTTTGGGAGCGCCGGATGCTGCAAGTTTTGTCGGCGAACCGCTGACTCCATCAAATGCAGTCAACTATCAGCACGAAAAACCAGCACGAAAAACCAGCAGGAAAAAACCGTATCTTCCGCTGTCGAAAGAGGGCTGATGCAATTATTCGTGCTTTCAAATTTTGCGTGGACCATGCTTTTCATGTTTCGCGCACGCTCATAATCCTTAGCCCATATGCAACCCGCCATTGATAGAGAAATCGGCTCCGGTGATGAAGCCGGCCGCGTCATCGCACAGAAACGCTACCGTGCGGCCGATGTCTTCCGGGGTACCCATGTGTCCGACCGGGATTTGCGCGATGATTTGCTCACGCATTTCTTCGGCTACCGCCAGCGTCATCTCGGTGCCGATGTATCCCGGTGAAATGGTATTGACGGTGACGCCCTTGCGCGCGCCTTCCTGCGCCGCCGCCATCGCGAAGCCATGCACGCCTGCCTTGGCTGCGCTGTAATTGACCTGGCCGAATTGCCCTTTTTGGCCGTTCACTGATGAAATATTCACCACCCGTCCCCAGCCGCGTTCAAGCATGCCCTCAAATACCTGGCGCGTCATGTTGAAGACGCCGTTCAGATCGGTGTTGATGACTGCCTGCCACTGGTCGACCGACATTTTCTTGAGTGTGCTATCGCGCGTGATGCCAGCATTGTTGACCAGAATATCTACCGGACCGATGTCCGCAGTAATGCGTGCGATCAATTCCTGGCAGGAAGCGAAGTCGCTGATATTGACCGGATATACGGCAACTTCGAATGATTGTTCCTGCATGTTCTGTTGCCAGGCGGCTGCATTTTCCTGGTCTCCGTCAAAGTAAGTTGCCACCACGCGTCGCCCCTGTTGGCATAAAGCGCGGCAGGCTGCGGTGCCGAGGCCGCCGGTGCCGCCAGTTACTACTGCAATTTTTTTGGTCATGCTGTTATCCCCGTTGATTGTGCAAATTTCCCTGATGTGTATCAACATCACTGTGTCGATGATGTTTAGTTTATGGATTGCAGCGCAAATTAGGCTTGATAGCGATCAAGTCAATGCGTGCAAGCGTTTGCTGCACTACCGATGCTTCAGCCCTGTTGTAGATATGATATGGGCTGCTTCTGGATTATTCCGATTGACTTGTTTTTGGAGAAGAGAAATGCCCCACATGAAAGAAGATTTCGATAGTCTGGTAAGCAGGACCCCCTTGTCGGAGCCGTTAGGGCGGCGCGATTTTCTGAAAACCACCTTGGGTACCGGCTTTGCAGCCGCAGTATTGCCGGTGATGGCGCAGACGGTTATCAAGACCGACAGTATTGGTTTAATTGCCGGTCAGATCACTATCAAAGTGGATGGGCAGAGCGTGCCCGTGTATCGGGCGCAGCCTGCCGGCAAGACCGATTTGCCGATAATTCTGGTGATATCCGAGATTTTCGGGGTGCATGCGCATATCGCCGATGTCGCGCGCCGCTTTGCCAAGCAAGGCTATTTGGCGCTGGCACCTGAATTGTTTGTACGTCAGGGCGATCCGCGCGCATATCCGGCGCTGGGAGAATTGATCGAAAAAGTGATCAATAAGGTGCCGGATGCCCAAGTGATGGGCGATCTGGACGCTTGTGTTGATTGGGCCCGCGATCATGGCGGCAACACCGACAAGCTTGGCATTACCGGATTTTGCTGGGGCGGGCGCATCACCTGGTTATACGTGGCGCACAATCCGACCGTCAAAGCCGGCGTGGCCTGGTATGGCCGGCTGGTGGCCAGCACCAGCGGCAACAATCTGGCGCTGACGCCGCAACACCCGGTTGATATCGCAGCCAACCTGAAGGTGCCGGTGTTGGGTCTGTATGGCGGCAAGGATGGCGGGATCGGGCAAGATACTATCGAACAAATGCAAGCGGCGCTGGACAAGGGCAGCAGCGACTCCGAATTCGTGGTGTACCCGGATTCGAGCCATGCTTTTTTTGCCGATTACCGGCCCAGTTATGTGGAAGTCGATGCCAAGGACGGGTGGCAACGCTGTTTGGCTTGGTTCAAGACGCACGGCGTGGTGTAAATCGGCCGTTTGTATTTAACCGTTGAATTAACTGCTTGTTTACAGAAAGCTCTTGCGCGTGCTTTAATTCGCAACCTTGTTGCATGCGCTGAGGCTTAAAATTAATTCCACCCTTGTATCCATCCTGCTCGCGACGACGATCGCCGGCGTGGTAAGTATTGTTGCTGCGGCAATCTTTTCGTTTAGCCTGTTATCCAAACTTGTGGATAAAATGGTCAGCTTTTCGGTCGGCATCCTGTTGTCGACTTCTTTATTGCATGCGCTGCCGGAAGCATTCGAGTCACAAGCTGATACGCGCACTTTGTTTGCGACGCTGTTCTGCGGTTTGATGGGGTTTTTCCTGCTGGAAAAATTTGCCATCCTGCGCCACTCGCACCACCATGAAGGCGATGGCCACGCGCATGCCCACGGCCACGATGTGCACGAAGCCGGCAAATCGGGTCTGATGATTTTGGTCGGCGACGGCATGCACAATTTTACCGATGGCATCTTGATTGCAGCCGCATTTCTGGCAGATCCCCAGCTTGGCATCGTCACGGGCCTGGCTATCGTCGCGCACGAAATACCACAAGAGATTGGCGACTTCATCGTGCTGCTCAATGCCGGCTTCAGCCGCGCCCGGGCTTTTGCCTATAACCTGCTCAGCAGCCTGATGGCGGTATTGGGCGGCTTGCTCGGCTACTTCACGCTGGAGTCTGCCACTGGCGCCATTCCGTATGTGCTGGTGCTGGCCTCGTCCGGCTTTATTTATATTGCGGTATCCGACCTGATGCCGCAAATGCAGCGCCGCGACACCCTGCGCGACACTGTGCCGCAGATCGCGTTGATTGGATTGGGCGTGGCGACCGTCCTGTATCTCACCCGGCACGCACATTAATCCAGTGGTTGCATAAAAATAGATTCGCGGATTCAGATACGAAGTGCAACCGGCCACCCGGTTGAAGGCGCTAATGTGTGGTTTTGAGCGCAGCAACAAAAAAGGAGCCGAAGGCTCCTTTTTTATGTTCAACGTACATGTAACGGTGGTGGGACTTCTATTTAAAACTCTTCCCAGTCGTCACTGTCGGCTGGTTTTTGTGCAGACTTGGATGCCGTTGTGGTCGCGATAACTTTGTTTTTTGTGTTGGCCTTGGCCTTGACCGGCGTCCCAATTTTTATTGGGGGCCTATGCGGTGCAAGCGCCACCGAAGTTTCATGGTTCAGCTTGAACACGCTCACCGCCTGCGCCAGTTCCGTAGCCTGACCCTGCATGCTATCGGCAGCAGCAGCAGCTTGTTCTACCAGCGCCGCATTTTGTTGCGTCATTTCATCCATTTGGCCGATGGCTTGATTGACCTGTTCGATGCCAGCGCTTTGCTCTTGGCTAGCAGCGGTGATCTCGCTCATGATGTCGGCTACTCGTTTCACCGAGTTGACGATTTCGCCCATGGTCTGGCCGGCATCGTCCACCAGTTTGCTGCCTTGATCGACTTGTTGTACAGAATCGTCGATAAGCGCCTTGATTTCCTTGGCGGCGGAAGCCGAACGCTGCGCCAAGTTGCGCACTTCTGTTGCGACCACTGCAAAGCCGCGTCCCTGTTCGCCGGCGCGGGCCGCTTCGACCGCAGCATTCAGCGCCAGGATATTGGTCTGGAACGAGATGCCGTCGATGACGCTAATGATGTCGGCGATCTTGCGTGAACTGGCCTTGATCGAACCCATGGTATCGACCACCTGTGACACGACTTGGCCGCCCTTGACGGCGACCGTAGATGCGGTGGCGGCCAACTGATTGGCTTGGCGCGCGTTGTCTGCATTCTGCTTGACGGTGCCCGTCAGTTGTTCCATCGAACTGGCGGTTTCTTCCAGTGAACTGGCCTGGGTTTCGGTGCGGGAGGACAAGTCGGCATTGCCAGAAGCGATTTCGCGCGAGGCGACGGCAATAGTGTCGGTGCCAATGCGGACATTACCGACTACCTGAGCCAAGCCTTGACTGATGCCGTTAATGGCCTCTGCGAGTTGACCGAGTTCGTCGCGTCCATTGCTTTTGATCGAGGTAGTCAGGTCGCCTGCGGCAATTTGTTGCGCGGCCCGCGTCGCGTTGGCGAGCGGACGACTGACCATCTGGCGTATCAGCAGATACAAAAGACCGGCTAGGACCACGTTGAGAGCGGTACCGATAATCGCGTAGAGATTGCGCAGCGACGTCGCTGCATTGGTGATTTCATCCGTGTATACGCCGCCACCAACTACCCAGTCCCAGCCCTTGATATGGTCATAGACAACCACCTTTTCGCGTGCTGACGACTCGCCCTTGTTCATCCATGGATACGTTATGGAACCTTGCTTCTTGGTTAACATTTCCTTAATGAAGCTGATGCCGTTGGCGTCTTTCGCCTCCAGCATGTTTTTTCCTTCCAGCGACGGGTGGACGGTCAATGTGCCGTAGTCTGGACCTTCTTTTGCATTCAGTACGTAGAAATAACCGGTCTGACCTATTTTGATGCCTTTGATTTTGTTTTTGAGCGCATTGAGCCCGTCGGTGATGTCTACGCCAACATACAGGATGCCAATTACCTTGCCGCTGGCATCCTTGATCGGGTCGTATTGGTTCATGAATTGTCGCCCGAAGAGTGTTCCTGGGCCACTATAGGATTTCCCCCCGATCAAATCTTTATAGCCCAAAAAATTCCTATCAAGTAGCGTTCCTATCGCGCGCTGGCCATCCTCTTTTTTGATTGTGGTCGAGACGCGAATGAAATCTTCTGCTGATTTGACGAAAATCGTTGCATTGGCGCCGGTCTGATTGAGAAAGTTATCCACTACCGAATAATTGAGGTTGAGCTGGCTGTCGCTATTCTTCAGGATAGGCGCCTGGACGCCACCGACATCAATCATCGGGATCGTGTCAGGCGTTACGCCCATCTCGTCCATGGCGGCCGTACCAATCGTAAATTCGCCATAAAAATAATTCTTTAATAATTTTGCGGAGCGGACGACTTCATTGCGGGTCGTGCTATCGAGAACGTCAATCATGTCGACTACCATTCTGGCTTGCGTCTTGAGCGCCGCAGTCATCTGGGCTTCCATTAACTGCTTGTTCGAGTAGCCGATGGCGAGCGTAAAACAGGTGTACAGGGTGCCTACCAGTAATAAAATTGCGAGCGCGAGTTTAGTCCCGATGCCCCAATTGCGAATGTTGTTAATTATTGTATTCATGATTGATCCGCAAATAGTTTTAAATTGTCTCCATGCATATTAACGGTAAATTACCCCAAAATTTAGTTATTGGAAGCAACTTTTTTGATTTTTTATATATATCGTTTATATCAATTAATAATCGTATATTTTAATAATGTAGGCAATGTTTGCTAAATGTGGCTATTTTGACAAATATTTCTGCTGCCATCGACGCCGCCGGATACCTTGGCTGCATGCGTGCCGAATTCGGACTGGTCTAAAAGCAAAAGGGCATCTCTGCTAAAATCAGCCGACAAACTCCACAAGTCTGAAGGCACGTATGTTGTATCCGGAACTGTTTAAATCGCTCGAGCAAGTGCGCTGGAACATGGAAACGGATATCCCGTGGGACAGTTTCGACGCCAGCCTGCTCAGCGACGAGCAGGCGCAAACCATCAAGATGAATGCGATTACCGAATGGTCGGCGCTGCCGGCCACCGAGATGTTTTTGCGCGATAACCGCGATGACAGCGATTTTTGCGCGTTCATGTCGATTTGGTTCTTCGAGGAACAAAAGCATTCGCTGGCGATGATGGAATATCTGCGGCGCTTTCGGCCGGAGTTCGTTCCGACCGAAGCCGAACTGGGCCGGGTGCGTTTCGAGTTCGATCCGGCACCGGCGCTGGAAACGCTGACTATGCATTTTTGCGGCGAGATCCGTCTAAACCATTGGTATCGCTGCGCCGCCGAGTGGCATAGCGAGCCGGTCATTAAGCAGATTTACAAACTGATCAGCCAAGATGAAGCGCGTCACGGCGGCGCTTATTTGCGTTATATGAAAAAGGCTTTGCTGGCCAACGGCGACCAGGCACGCGGCGCTTTTGCCCGAATCGGCGTGCTGATGGCGTCGGCGCGCCGCACCGAAAAGCCGTTGCATCCGACCAATCTGCATGTCAATCATGCGCTGTTCCCGAATGACACGGTGCAATCGCGGGTACCTGATCCGAGTTGGCTGGAGCACTGGCTGGATGATCAGATCAAGTTCGATAGCGCCTGGGAAAAGAAGGTGGTCGAGCGTATCCTGCACAATCTGTCGTTGCTGCTGGAACGCACTTTCGACTCGGTGCAGGATCTCAATCATTATCGTAAAGAAATTGCAGCGCGGCTGGCCGCCACCACGACAGTGGCTTAAATAGCTGATGTTACGCACAAAAAATTCTGTCCACGAAAAACACGAAAGCCACGAAAAAACTGCATGACACCAAATTTTTTGGCATTCCTTGGTCAGGTGTGCAGGCACGCAGGCCTACACGCCTGAGACATTGCTTGCTGATTTGGTGCTTTTCGTGCCTTTCGTGGACAATGTTTTTCATATCTTATATGTGCCGTGCGTAACATTAGAGGTGCAACTTTACTTGTTATAGTATTTTTCAAGTGGCAATAATAATATGCGGTAACGAATGTATTTATTGCCATACTCGCCGTGTTTTAATAAGAAACTGGGTTTCACCGGTAAATCTAATGCTGCTTTCACCACTTTTATTTGAATCCAAACTCTGTCCAAGCACCGAACTCCAGGCCCGCGTGTCAGCATTGCCGCAACCGGTAGTGTTGACCAATGGCGTGTTCGATATCCTGCATCGCGGTCATGTAACCTATCTGGCGCAGGCGCGTGCGCTGGGAGCATCGCTGGTAGTAGCGGTGAATACCGATGCGTCGGTCAAACGTTTGGGCAAGGGCGACGAGCGGCCGCTGAACTCTTGCGAAGACCGGATGGCAGTGCTGGCGGCGCTGGAGTCGGTCAGTCTGGTGGTGCCATTCGATGAAGATACCGCGCTGAAAGTGGTGCAACAGGCGCATCCCGCGATCTACGCCAAAGGCGGCGATTACGACATGACCGCAATTCCGGAGGGCCAGGCGGTGCTGGCATACGGCGGGCAGGCAGTGGCGATCGATTTTGCGCACGACAGATCGACGACCCAATTGTTGCGCAAAGTACGCTCGGGTAACTAACAGGCGATCTCGTCTTTTTTAAAATCATTGAAAGGCATGATATGCAGCGTCGCATCGTATTGAAATCCCTGTTGGCGGGTGCGCTGGGTGTGCACTTGCACGCCCAAGCCGCGTTGCCAACCATCGAAGCGTATAAAACCCCGACTTGTGGTTGTTGCCATTTGTGGGTTGAGCATCTGCGCGACAACGGCTTTAGCGTGAATGCGCATGATGTGGACGACACTGCTGGTTACCGGAAAAAATTTGGCGTGCCCGACGCGCTGGGTTCTTGCCACACCGGCGTGGTCGGCGGCTATGCGCTGGAAGGCCATGTGCCTGCGCGCGAAATCAAGCGTTTGCTGGCCGAGCGTCCGAAAGTGAAAGGTCTGGCGGTGCCTGCGATGGTGCAAGGTTCACCTGGCATGGAAGGGCCGCGCAGCGACCCATACGATGTGCTGGCATTCCGCGCCGACGGCCAGTACACCGTGTACCAGCATTACAATGGCCGTTCAAAATAGGAGAAGAACCTTGAACGTAACGATTAAACCTCTATTCAGCCTTGCCCTGGCTAGTGCCCTGACATTCCCTACATGGGCCGCCGAGCATGAGCCGGTTACCGAAATCGCAGCACCCAATGCCGTCGTACCTGCCGAGCCGGTTTTGACGGAAGGGGTAGTAAAAAAAGTGGATAAAGGCACCAGCAAGATCACGATTCAGCATGGGGCAATCAAGAATTTGGGCATGCAACCGATGACGATGATGTTCCGCGTTAAGGACCCGGCAATGCTGGACCAAGTACAGCCCGGCCAGAAAATTCTGTTTCATGTCAACATCATCAAGGGCGCTTATACGGTATTGCAGATGGAAGTGGTTCAATAATTTGTACTTTTCTCCGCATCATAAGACCGCCTTTCTTATACTGAAAAGGGAGTTGCAAAACTCCCAGCCTACTGCAAGCGATTTTAGGTATTGCCCAAAAACGAGTGGATTTTCAAGCGATCACCGCACTATTTTCTTTATCTGCTAGACATAAGACACTTTTTTTGACTGGATAGATGCAGAGACT
>JBGSTZ010000127.1:0-8782 GCA_041736255.1 Burkholderiaceae bacterium | reverse complement strand
TGCTACCGACTATCTTGCAAGCTATCTGGGATGGCGCAGAATGCTGGAGCGTTTCGGCAAAAACCTTTCCCCAAGCATGGGTTTGCGTGCTGCTTTAGGGAAATAAAGACACTTTCAACAGGCCATTGCGACATAGCCTATTAACATGGAGTATTTTTATTTAACGCATATTTAATATGCAGTAAATGTATTGTTTTTAGTTGTACTATTGTATGTATATATAAGTAATACAGATGTATTTTCGGACTTAAATGTACTGCCGATATTCGAAAGGTTGACTAATTGATTTTCAAACAATCCTTGCGCATGACCTTGCGCGACTGGCGTGCCGGTGAATTGCGCTTTCTGCTTATTGCACTGGTGGTGGCAGTGGCCGCCTTGTCTTCGGTCGGTTTCTTTGTCGACCGCATGCGTACCGGGCTGGAACGTGATGCGTTGCAATTGATCGGTGCTGATCTGCTGATTCGGGCCGATCAGCCTATCGATGCATCCTGGCGTGCCGAAGCGCAGCGGCGCGGCCTCAAGTTGGCCGATACGGTAACGTTTCCCAGCATGGCAACGGCCGGAACGGATAGCGATTCAGTATCGCAGTTGGCGGCGCTGAAGGCGGTGTCGGCCGGTTATCCGTTGCGCGGCAGCATGAAAATTTTTGATCAACTCGATGGGTCAGAGAGTGTCACGCGCGCGATTCCGGCATCCGGCACGGTGTGGGTTGATCCGGTGCTGTTGACTACCATGAAGCTGGCGATGGGTAGTTCGTTACAGTTGGGTGACAAGATATTTGCAATTTCCAAACTGATTGCGGCCGAGCCGGATCGCGGTTCCGGTTTCATGAGTTTTTCTCCGCGCGTGATGATCGCTATCACGGATTTGGCGGCAACCAATCTGGTGCAGCCTGGTTCGCGCGTGACCTATCGCTTGCAAGTGGCGGGCGAGCCGCTGGCGGTCACGAAATTCCAGAGCTGGATACAGCAACGCATCGAGACCGACGACCGCAAAGGAATTTCGCTGGAATCGCTGGAGTCCGGCCGTCCGGAAATGCGCACCACACTCGACCGCGCCGGCCAGTTTCTGTCGCTGGTGGGGCTGTTGTCGGCGATGCTGGCGGCGGTCGCAATCGCGATGGCGGCGCGGCGTTTTATGTTGCGCCATATGGACGCGTGCGCGATGCTGCGCTGTCTGGGTTTGACGCAAAACGAAGTCACGCGCTTGT
Organism: Burkholderiaceae bacterium; assembly: GCA_041736255.1. Classification (GTDB taxonomy): domain Bacteria; phylum Pseudomonadota; class Gammaproteobacteria; order Burkholderiales; family Burkholderiaceae_D; genus AVCC01. The sequence goes on along the minus strand of JBGSTZ010000127.1, from coordinate 7,569 downwards.
ATCTAAATGAATTTTTGCTGATCGGACTGGCGGGCAGTGTGCTCGGCGTGCTGACCGGCTTTGCCGCTCACTTCGTGTTGCTGGAATGGCTAGGTCAATTGGTTTCAAAATCGTTGCCGCCGGCCTCGATTTTGCCGGCGCTGCAGGGCGTCGCCACCGGACTGTTGTTGCTGGTCGGCTTTGCATTGCCGCCAATTTTGCAGTTACGCAATGTGCCGCACAATCGCGTGATCCGGCGTGAACGGGAAGCGCCTAAACCGATGGCGCTGGCAACCTATGGCCTGGGTGGCGCAGTGTTTGTCGGATTGCTGTTGTGGCAGGCCGGCGATGTCAAGCTGGGTTTGATTACGGCTGCGGCATTTTTGCTCGGGCTGGCTGCTTTCGCCCTGATTAGCTGGCTCAGCCTGAAATCGCTGCGCAGCCTGCGTGGTGCGATCGACAACCAGAGCTGGCGCTTCGCGGTGACTTCGCTGCAGCGCCGGCCATCTGCCACCGTGGTGCAAATCGTCGCGTTGGCGCTGGGTTTGATGGCGTTGCTGTTGTTGACGGTAGTGCGCGGCGACTTGCTCGGTGCCTGGCGCAATGCGACGCCGCCGGACGCCCCGAATCATTTTGTGATTAACATTCAGCCTGAACAGAAAGCTCAGATCGATGCCCGTTTTGCGCAGCAAGGCATCAATGATGTAACCTTGTATCCGATGATTCGCGGCCGTCTGGTCGAAGTTAACGACAAGGCCATTGATGGCAACGGTTTTGAGGATGAACGCGCAAAACGCCTGGTGGAGCGCGAGTTCAATCTGTCCACCATGGCAGACTTGCCGTCCTTGAATAAAATCGAAAGCGGCAGCTGGTATGACGATAGCAAGCCCGAAGCATCGGTCGAGCAAGGGCTGGCCAACACCCTGAACCTGCAACTGGGCGACACCCTCACATTCGACATTGCCGGACAAAGGGTGACCGCGCCGGTGACCAGCATCCGCAAGCTGGACTGGAGTTCGATGCGGGTCAATTTCTTCGTGATCCTGAATCCGAAGCTGATGGCCGATATGCCGCAAAGCTGGATCACCGCTTTTCATCTGCCGGCGGGGCAGGGCAATTTCGTCAACGAATTGACGCGCGAGTTCCCGAATCTGACGGTGGTCGATTTGGGCAGCGTGCTGCGGCAGATTCAGGCGGTGCTGGATCAGGTGATTACTGCAGTCGAATTTCTGTTTCTGTTCACGCTGGCGTCCGGTGTGCTGGTGTTATATGCAGCGCTGGTTGGCACCCAGGACCAGCGCATGCAAGAGTCCAGCCTGCTGCGCGCGCTGGGCGCGACGCGCAAGCAGTTGTCGCAGGCGCAATGGATCGAGTTTTTGCTGGTCGGCGGCCTGGCCGGCTTGCTGGCTGCCAGCGGGGCGGCAGCGGTCGGCTGGGCGCTGGCTACTTTCGTGTTCGATTTTGCATTGACATTCAATCCAATGGTCTGGTTGGCCGGCATCTTCTTCGGCGCGCTCTGCGCTTTCATCGGTGGCTGGCTCGGACTGCGCAACGTACTGAACCGACCACCGCTGGAAACCTTGCGTGAAGCATGATGCGCTCCTATTTTTCTAACTTTTTAAAGTGTTTCCGCACATGATTCAGACCGAATTCATCGCCTTGCTGCTGCTGGCCGCAGTCATCGTCATTTTGCAAATCGTACTGCTATTGCGCGGGCGCACAGCGGACATCGGGCCGGAGCTTGCGCAATTGCAGCACAATTTACAACAACACCAGCAAAATACCAGCGAGCGTACCGAGCGCGAATTACGCTCTCAGGTACAGCAAACCGCGCAAGGCACGCGGGAAGAATTGACGCATAATTTTGTGCAGTTCCACCAGACTTTCGCCACTCAGCTGACCAGCGTGGCGACGGTGCAGAATAAGCAGATCGACGCCTTCGGTCAGCAGCTTGAAGTAATGCGCCAGGCCATGCTGTTGCAAGCGCAAGCCGGGCGCGAGGAGCAGTCCGGTTCGCTGCAACGTTTTGGCGATACGATTCATCAGTCGCTGACGACCCTGACTGAATCCAATGCCCAACGCATGGCGGAAGTGCGCGCCACGCTGGAGGCCAGGATCAAGGATTTGCAAACCGATAACGCGAGTCGGCTCGAAGAAATGCGCAAAACGGTGGATGAAAAGTTGCACGCCACGTTGGAGCAACGCCTGGGCGAATCTTTCAAGCTGGTGTCTGACCGTCTGGAAAAAGTGCATCAGGGATTGGGCGAAATGCAGACGCTGGCTATCGGCGTGGGCGACTTGAAGCGGGTTTTGAACAACGTCAAGACGCGCGGCACTTGGGGCGAAGTGCAACTGGGCATGTTGCTGGAGCAAATGCTGACTTCCGAGCAGTACGCCAAGAACGTGGAAACCATTCCTGGAACCGGCGCACGGGTGGAATTTGCCATCAAACTGCCTGGCAATGATGACCGCGGTACACCGGTTTGGATGCCAATCGATGCCAAATTTCCGAAGGAACAATACGAGCGTTTAAGCGATGCTGCCGAGCGGGCCGATGCAGATGGCGTGGCCACGGCCGGGCGCGAACTGGAACGTGCGATACTGGGCGAAGCCAAAACCATCGCCGAAAAATACGTATCGCCGCCCCTGACCACAGACTTCGCGATCCTGTTTTTGCCGACCGAAGGCTTGTATGCCGAAGTGATGCGCCGCCCCGGTTTGGCCGATACTTTGCAGCGCCTGCACCGCGTCACCATAGCTGGCCCATCGACTTTGTCGGCATTGCTCAACAGCTTGCAAATGGGATTTCGCACACTGGCGCTGGAACAACGCTCGTCCGAAGTGTGGCAAGTATTGGGCGCTGTGAAGACCGAATTCGGCAAGTTCGGCGACGTTCTGGCTGCCACCAAAGCGACTTTGGAGCGCGCAGCTAAAAATATCGAAAGCGCCGAAACCCGCACCCGTCAGATGACACGCAAGCTCAAATCGGTGGAAGCCTTGCCGACAGATCTGGCGCAACAAATATTGGCTCGCGAGAGTGATAACTCTGTATCATCCGCCGAGTAGTTCCGTACGGAATTTCTTGATAGGCATCAATGCTGCCTGGGTTTCCCAACCTTTACCATTGCGGGCGTGATGCGGGCAGTGTTCGTCCGTCCCATACCGCAAAATTTTGATTAAAAAAGAAGCAATACAGCATTCGCTGTATTGCTCAAATCTTGGACTCTACGGGAGGAATTTTATTAAACAAATCATGTAAAAATTCATATGCCCTGTTCTAAAAAAGCTAGTATCAATCGCGTTAATACATGTATTATGTGTACTTCTTTAAAAACCATGGCTGAGTAAGCTCACGCTGCTGCCATACAAACAACTGCAAACAAGTTTTTTTGCGGATTACAACGAAAGGAAGCACTTGACATGAGCTCAGCATTCACAAAATCGACTGCCAGAAACATTTTTTATGGCGGCTCGGTATTTTTCTTTTTGCTGTTTCTGGCATTAACCTTCGATACGATATCTACGTTACCAAAACGTGATAATCGCGCCAATCTGACTGATTCCGCAGTACGCGGCAAGCATATTTGGGAGACGCGCAACTGTATTGGCTGCCATACACTGCTGGGTGAGGGTGCGTATTTTGCGCCGGAACTGGGTAATGTATATCAACGCCGTGGTCCTGAATTTATCAAGGCCTGGATCAAGACGCAGCCGACTGGTGCCCCAGGACGTCGTCAAATGCCCAATTTTCATCTGACCGATGCAGAGTTGGATGACATGGTGGAATTTTTGAAATATTCGTCCGAAATTAATACCAACAACTGGCCGCCGAATATCGAAGGTTGATTACGGTATCAAGACAAGATAAAGAAAGCGGAGAAAAATAATGCAATATAAATCACAGGCTGTCGCGAAGCCGTACTTCATCGCGGCAATTGCCCTTTTCACCGGACAAATTCTGTTCGGACTGATTATGGGGCTGCAGTATATCATCGGGGATTTTCTGTTTCCGGCAATCCCGTTCAACGTGGCGCGGATGGTGCATACCAATCTGCTGATCGTCTGGTTGTTGTTTGGCTTCATGGGTGCTGCGTATTATCTGGTTCCTGAAGAGTCTGAGCGCGAACTACATAGCCCAATGTTGGCGCTGGTTACATTCTGGGTGTTTCTGGCTGCCGGCGTATTGACGATTGTCGGTTATCTGACGGTGCCGTATGCCACATTGGCCGAGATGACCGGTAACGATTTGCTGGCAACCATGGGACGCGAGTTCTTGGAACAGCCGTTGCCGACCAAGGTCGGGATCGTGATCGTCGCTTTGTCAATGTTATATAACCTGTCGATGACTATCTTGCGCGGCCGCAAGACCAGCATCAATTTGGTGATGATCGTTGGTTTGTGGGGGCTGGCGCTGTTCTTCCTGTTCTCGTTCTACAACCCAAGCAATCTGGTACTGGATAAATACTTCTGGTGGTGGGTCGTACATATGTGGGTCGAAGGTGTGTGGGAACTGATCCTCGGTGCAATGCTGGCTTTTGTGTTGATCAAGGTAACCGGAGTGGATCGTGAAGTCATTGAGAAGTGGCTGTATGTGATTGTCGCCATGTCGCTGATCTCGGGCATCATTGGTACCGGCCATCACTTTTATTGGATTGGTACACCGTCATACTGGCAATGGTGGGGTGGCATATTCTCTGCTATGGAGCCGATTCCGTTCTTCATGATGACATTGTTCGCGTTCAATATGGTTAATCGTAGACGCCGCGACCATCCAAACAAGGTTGCAGTATTGTGGGCATTGGGTACTGGCGTGATGGCTTTCCTGGGCGCTGGCGTGTGGGGTTTTCTGCACACATTGGCACCGGTAAACTTTTACACCCACGGCACCCAGATTACTGCGGCGCACGGTCACTTGTCCTTCTATGGCGCTTATGCGATGGTGGTAATGACTATGATCAGCTATGCGATGCCATTAATGCGAGGTCGTCAAGCCAACAGCAATCGTTCTCAGGTAGTGGAAATGTGGGCATTCTGGCTGATGACGGTGTCAATGGTATTTATCACGTTGTTCTTGACCGCTGCCGGCATTTTGCAAATTTGGCTGCAACGCATAGCTACTCAGCCAATGTCGTTCATGGCAACCCAGGATCAGTTGACGCTGTTCTACTGGATGCGTGAAGTATCCGGTGTGGTATTTTTAATCGGTCTGGTGTTGTATATTGCTAGCTTTTTCATCAAAGGTAAGGCTGCAGTTGTAGCCTGAACCTGACATTCCGCCCGGCCACGCAAGTCAGGCCGGGCGGGTTCGGAACTTTATTTTGAATGCCTGTGTACAACCCATGCAAAGCAAGATTGGTCGCGCATTACCTGGCGATCTTGCAATGTGGTTCTTCATCTTTGCCGAACTGCTCGTGTTCGGCATTCTTTTTTTGGGTTACGCTTTTGCGCGCACCAATGATGTAGCGTTATTCAATGCTTCACAGATGCAATTGGATCGCAGTAGCGGCTTAATCAATACTATTTTGCTGGTCACCAGCAGCTATTTTGTGGTCAGGGCCGTCGAGTGCATCCGGCATGATCAGGGCAAGCGCAGCGCGCGCTGGCTGGCCGTAGCCATAGGCTGCGGTAGTATTTTTGTGGTTCTCAAGTTGCTTGAATTTGTTGGCAAGTACGAGGCCGGCATCACGATGTCGACCAATACCTTTTTCATGTTCTACCTGTTTCTGGCGTTTTTTCATTTCATGCATGTCATTCTTGGCATGGTGATTCTGGGTGCAATTGCCATCAAGGCGAGGAAAGGCGGTTACAGTGCGACTGACCATGCCGGGGTCGAAACCGGCGCAGCCTACTGGCACATGGTCGATCTGGTCTGGATCATCTTGTTTCCACTAATTTATGTGATGCATTGAAGTAAAACTATGTCGAATATAAAAAAAGCTACCTTGCAATGGGTCGCCTTGTTGTTGCTGACCGGCATCACTTTTGGCGTGTCTGAGTCCGGTCTGTCCGGTCACGTCATATTGTTCCCAATTTTGCTGATTACCTTGCTCAAGGGCCGTATTGTGATTGATCGTTTCATGGGGCTGCAGGGTGTGGCTGGTCCGTGGCGCTGGATTGTGCTGGGCTGGCTGGTGCTGGTGCTGAGCCTGATTGGCGTTGCCTTCCGCGCCTGAATAACTGGAGAAAAAATGAACGATATGACTGCACCGAGCCTGCTGGCTAAAATTGCGATTCCGTTTTATAAACCCGTCGGCAATGAGTGTGTATTGTTCGAATATGCATTTCAAAATCGCCTGCCGCTGCTGATTAAAGGTCCGACCGGCTGTGGCAAGACCCGTTTTGTCGCTCACATGGCGGCCAAACTGGCGCGCCCGCTGATTACTGTTGCCTGTCACGACGATCTGACTGCAGCTGATCTGGTTGGTCGTCACTTGATTGGCGACGGCCAGACTATCTGGTCCGACGGTCCGCTGACCCGCGCTGTGCGCCAAGGCGGCATCTGTTATCTGGACGAAGTGGTCGAGGCGCGCAAAGACACCACGGTGGTACTGCATCCATTGACCGATGACCGGCGCATTCTGCCGATTGAGCGTACCGGTGAAGAGTTGCATGCGCCGGACGATTTCATGCTGGTGGTTTCATATAATCCCGGCTATCAGAATTTGCTCAAAAGCCTGAAGCCGTCGACACGCCAGCGTTTTGTTGCGATCAGTTTCGACTTTCCGCCGGCGGAACTGGAACAGCAAATTATTGTCAGCGAAACCGGCATTGATGCTTTACTGGCGCAGCGTCTGGTGTCGCTGGTTGGGCATTTCAGACAGTTGAAGGATCACGACCTGGAAGAGGCCGCCTCGACCCGTTTGCTGGTGTATGCCGCCAGCCTGATCAAGGCCGGCTGCGATCCGGTGACGGCGTGCGAAGCCGCGCTGATCGAACCACTTACCGACGATGCTGACACTGCATCGGCTTTATTGGAAGTGGTCAAGGCAACATTCGGGCGATGAATGCTGTGCGCTCAGATAGCGCGATTGCGGTGCAGGCCGAGGCTCTGTATCTGGTCAACCTGCTGCTGGCGCCGGGGCTGGGTTTCATCTGTTTGCTGTGGCTGGCACGGCGCCATGCAAATAAGCCGAGTGCATTGACCCGTTGCCACCTGCGTCAGACCATTGTGGCCAGTATTTGGTCCGGGGTGTTGTTGATGGTGGTGACGCTGGTGATCGTCCTTCTGGGTGGCTTTGATAACCCGGCAACCTGGATGGTGCTGATTCTTTATTTTGTCTGTTGTCATTCTGCTTTAATTTTGTTCGGCGTACTCGGTTTATCGCGTGCCATGGCCGGGCAAATATATGTGTATCCTTTGATCGGGAGCCGGCGATGGTAAAGACTGTGCGCCCTCAGTCCACCGGTCCTAACGGCCATGGCGAACTTGACACCTCAATGAATGAAAGCGCCATGGCCGCCCTCACCCCCGGCCCCTTGTATGCTGTTTTTACGTGATTTGTTATCGATTTTATGGTTTTGTAGTTGTCTTTAGATGTTGCGATGGGCGGGGCTGCGCAGGGAGCGCGTAGCGCGACTGGAGCAGCCCCG
>JBGSTZ010000032.1:0-13325 GCA_041736255.1 Burkholderiaceae bacterium | reverse complement strand
TGGTTGCTGCGCTGGCCGCCAATCCGCTGGTTGGCCAGGAACCGCTCGCCGCACGGATGCTGGCCCGCGCCATGGATGCCTATGGCGATATGCTGCCGGCATCTGCATGAAGACGCTGCCCTTGCTGGAGCGTTTCGACTGGAGTGATTTCGAGCGCGTGGTGATCCTGTCGCCGCACCTGGACGACGCCGCCCTGAGCTGCGGCGGTTTGCTGCATTCGCTGCAAGGGCGCGTCTCGACTTTGGTGGTGAGCATTTGTTGCGGCACTTTGCGCGTGCTGGCAGCCGACGGCAGCAGCAAGCTTGCGCACCGCCGCGGCCACGCGAGTCCGCAGCATCGGCGACGCGAAGACATCGCGGCCATGCACTCGGTCAACGCCGACTTCGTGCATCTCAGCTTTGCCGACGGCATCTACCGCCGGAGTCCGCTAACCGGAAAACTGATCTACCGCAACGAGCGCGAACGCTGGATAGCGCCCCGCGTCGATGACATGGCGCACATCGAGGAACTGTATCTGGTGTTGCGACGCCTCTGCCTCGACTTGGGAAACATTCTGCTTTTAAGTCCAATGGGAATCGGCAACCACGTCGATCACCAGATCACCGCGCAGGTGGCGCTGCGGCTTGCCGCGGCCGGTGCGACGCTGCTGTTCTACGAAGACTTTCCTTATGTCGCCGATCCCAGTATCGGCCGCGGCGACTGCGACGGTCCGCACCAGGCGCTGGCCCGTCTGCAACTGGCACCCGCCAAGCACTTTGCGGTGCCGGTTGACGTCGAAGGAAAGATGGCGCTGCTGCGGCACTACGCCACGCAGGTGCCGGCCTTGTTCGGCGACGACGACGGCATGCGCGCCCGCATCGTCGGCCGTCAAAATGGCAACCTACCCAGCGAGTTTTACTGGCGCGCCCAAGCCATTAAAGCGCATACACCCAAGGAGAAATTGCATGATGAATAACTATATGGCAGATGAAGCGCGCTCGGCACCGCTGGTGCTGCGTTCCGAGGCAGCGCGCTGGCAGCGCGAAGCCGTCGAAATTCGGCGCCTGGTCGCTGAGCGCACAACATCGGTGCTGGTCGGCAGAGGAAGTTCAGGTAACGTCTGCACCTTTGCCTCGTATTTGTTTGCTTTGCAAACCGGACGCCAGCCAGTCGAGTTTCGACCGTGGTTGACCACGCAGGCTCTGCCTGCAGCCGACTGGAGCGACGCCGTCGTGTATGCATTTTCCTATTCAGGCAAATCGACCGACGTCGCCGCCTCCGCCGAATGGCTGCGCGCGCGGGGTGCGCTGGTGGTAGCAGTTTCCGAACCCGACTCAGCCGATGCGCACCTGTTGCAACCCGCCAACTACATCATTCGCCTGGGCTGCGGGCCCGAGCGCGCGGTGCCGGCGACCAAGAGCGTGATCGCGCAACTGTTTGTCGCCGCAGCGCTGGCCGGTTATGAAATCGAACTGGCGGCGGAGCAGACTGCGGCCTGCATGTTGCGCATCGACGCCGACGGAGTGCCGGGCAAGCTGGCCGCATTTCTGGACGGCGCCCGCACCGTCACCTGGCTGGCACGCGGCCCGTCGTATGGTGGTGCGTTGGACGCCGCGCTGAAGCTGCAGGAAAGTGTCGGCATTCCCGCATTCGGTTATTCGATGGCGGAATTTCTGCACGGCCCCATCGCAGCGGCGAGCCCGGAAGACCGCGTGGTGCTTTTCTCCAGTGCCGATGAGCCGATGGAAAGCAAACAGGCAGTCACGGCAGCGCTCCTGGCACGTGGAGTTCCGTTTATTTATTTGGGCTCCGACCAGACGCCCGAGGCGCAACTGCCGCTGCCGTTCCCCGAAGCACGGTGGGCATGCACCGCGTTGCTGGCCTTTATAGCGCAACTAACCTGCAGCGAACTCGCCAAGCGTTACGGCATCAATCCTGACGAACATCCATCGCTGCGGAAAATCACGAAGACGCGTTGAGTCCCCTGGCAAATTTTTCCAGGTAATGCAATAAGCAGTGAAAACATGCGAGGAAAATAAACCGTGAAAGCGGTTTGGCTCGACATGTGAATAGGTACGCTCCCCATGCCGGGCTTCGCTTTGTATAGCGTAGCGCCGGTAACAACTGGGATTTCTGGACTCTGCCGCTGGAAGCGCTGCATGAAGTCATGATCGTGAGCAACAAGCGCGGTGAAGAGATAACTTGTGTTTGCGGATTTTTGAATTATCAGCCTGCGTTTGAAAACGCAATGGCGTAAAACCGTAAACTGAAAAGGGCCGAGTAGATTAACTCGGCCCTTCTGTATTCTGGCTCCCCGACCAGGACTCGAACCTGGGACCTGCGGATTAACAGTCCGTCGCTCTACCAACTGAGCTATCAGGGAATTGCTGCTTGTTCTTGAAATCATCATCAAAAACAAATCAAGTCGCAGATTGTAACAGGCTCTGCTCAGAATGCACTCATTTTTTATGACTATGTCGCACTTGGTTCAGAATGAGTTTGTCTAAATACCATTTAGGAATTCGCATTGAGTCCCAAAAACCACGTTCCAGTCACATTCCCATCACCAGTGAATTTTTCCAGAACGCTTAACTTCAGTAATCCCTAAAATTTCAATAATCCAGAATCCGAGTAGAAGCGTGCCGGCTTGAGATGCGGTGGCCCTCCACAAGGGTCTGGGCATCATGTTCTGTGGAGGGATTGATCTTTCCGCAGATCATTATTTTGTACACCAAGTGGATATATCGCATCATGCGCGGAAAAATTAATAAAAACATATTAGCGACGAGGATCAGACGCGGCAAAACCTCGAACGCGCACGCGTAAAACAGTCGGCAGACAGTGACTCACAACCTGTTCTCTATCTCCTAAGCACCAAAGCCAAAAAAGCCAAGGCAACGAATTGCAAGCTGATATTAAGCTTGCGCTCGCAATTTTTCCACAGGAGCCTGCACTTTTCCAACCAGGCAAAAGAACGTTCCACAACCCAGCGTTTCGGCATCACTGCGAAGGTGTGCAGCGCGTTGCGCTTGGCAATTTCAACTGAGGCACCGAGTCGTTGCATGACCTTCTCAGCAAAGGGCGCGCCTGTATAGCCGCCGTCAGCCAGCACGTTGACTACCTCCGACAAGGATGGCTTGTGCCTGTCAAACATAGTATGTGTACACTCTTCCCCATTTCGGGAAATCATGGGGCAGCAACCGCCATGGACAGCCGGATTTGAGCACGTATAAAATCGCGCAAAACACATCGTATAAATCGACTTTCCGAGGACGCGTCTTTTTCTTCGCGTTCTCCAGCAAGGGCCTGATTGCTTCATATTGTTCTCGCGTTATATCGCTTCCATAGCTTTGCCTGTTCCTCATGTCTCCTGTTGAACGCTATTTCCCATCCATAGCTTTTGACTGAAAGATAGAGAACAGGTTCTTAGGGGCGAAACTCGGCGTAGTCGATCAATCCCATCGGCGGATAAGCGCTGATTGCCTTGGCCACTGCCAAATCAACAATGAGCGAAAAGCGCTCCAGTGTATCGATGTGAACATTGCGTTCGCCTTGTAGCATCTTGTGCGCCTTGTATCCCGCGAACTGGCCAACCTGATAGAACTTCGACACCAAGCCAACCAACACCGGCGCGCTGGTGTTAATTAGCGATTCAACCGATGCAAAGGTAGGTATTGCGCGCTTCATCGCAGCGTCGGCAACCTTGTCAAGTTGTGTGAAGAGATGCGTATCCGGACCCAGGTAAAGCCAGTTGACCCCGCCTTTTATGAGTTGCTCGACCAAGTCGGCGATCATATCCACATTTGCCGGCAACAGTTGATTGTTGGCATTCATCGGGAAGCTCTGGGCCACCACCCGGAATCCCTCTAGCTTTCCTGCTCGCCGCCACGCCATTACATTCGCCAAGGAATTTGGTTCAAGCTGGTTATAGATGATGCCCACGCCTCGAATGGCGCGATACGCGCGCATGACTTTGATTTGCGCGGCCAATGGCGCCACATGCGACACTCCCGAGATGTTGCGTCCATGTGCACCAAGTGAAGTGATAATGTTGGCGGCCATGGGGTCAGCAACAGGTGCGAACACCAGAGGAATGCGGGTGCCGATCAGTCGATGCGGCTTATCTGCCGAACCAGCTATACCGAGCGTCGCCGGCGTTCCCCAAGTAAACACCAAGTCCGGTAGCGTGCGCTCGATGTCGGCCGCGATGCCGACCAATCGGTTCCTATTTTGCGCCGCATCCTGCCAAATGAATTCCACTTGACCAGGCTGAGTTTTCCAGTAATCCACAAAACCCTTTTCCACATCGGTTGGTCCACGCCACGTCACCATGTAGATGCGCCTCTTGGTGCGGGCTGGTGTTTGTGCTCTGGCGACACAGGGTGCCGCGCTAAAGGCGACTGCGGCCGCAGCAAGCAGAAAGTGCCGCCGCGGGCGTTCCGGATCGTGGGTGCTCATGGGTTTGCCTCCACAGACGGCCTCAGTTGGCTGGTCCTCGCATAAAGCAGCGCAAACAACACGCCGCAAGCAAAGACGATCATCCCCAGCACGATGAAGGAGAGGCGAAAACTAAACAACTGCAGCATGGTCGCGGCCACAATCGGACCCAAGGCGCTGCCAATACGTTCAACCAACCGATAGTAGCCGTAGACCACTGCTTCGCCGTGCTTCGCAATCTCGGCACGGGTCAGCTCGGGCACCATCGCAGCTTGTGCCGAGATGCTGATCGCCTGCGCGGCCCCCAACATGCCGGCCAACAATGTAGCGGCAGTGATTTCGTTCGGAACCATCATAGCGATACTCGCCAAACCGGAAAACGCAATGCCAAAACCGACGAACCATGCGTGCGGCGCAATGCGGTATTGACGTCGTAGGCGATCAAAAAAATCACCGCTAATCGGAACGAGCACGATCATGATGACTGAGTAGATCATGATGACCCGCCCAGCCATCGTGGCCGAGTACCCGGCGGAAGTCAGGTACAACGGCATCAGATAGTAAAAAAAAGCGACCAAAATCAACTTCGCGGGGACTGCTGCCAGCAACAGCAGTCCGAGGAAGCGCCAGTTTTTTAATGGATGCAATGGCAACTCACCAATGGTGGCCACCCTACGCGCAGACTGGGCAGCTTGCATATCTGACCTGTGTCTTGGCAGCGTGCGCCAGGCAACCATCAGCGCTCCGCCGGCCAGTAAGGCCGCGACCAGGAATGTCGCGCGATAACCGATCCCGTCCGCCAGTACCCCACCCACGGCGGGGCCGCAGGCCAACGACACCAAGATCACTGTGACAAAGCTGGCAAGCCCCTTGGCGCGCGAGGACTTGTCGGTGTAGTCCAGTACCATGCTTTGTGCGGCCACGAACGCGATCGCCCAAGAGATACCCGCACCGGCGCGCCAAGTCAGCAGTCCAGCCAAGCTGGTCGCCTGCGCCGATAGCAGGTGTGCTGCTACGGCAATACCCGCGCCGATCATGAATGCATTGCGTCGGCCGCACCGCTCGCTCCAGGCGCCGAGCGCCGGCTGTGATACCGCAACAATAAACATGAACAGAAAAATCGGCAATCCCACCACCGCATTTTCTGAAATGGCGATACCTCCCAGGTCCATGTCCCTCGCATACATCGGCAAGAAACCGCGCGACAAATCCTCTGCCAACAATAGTAGAAAAAAAGGCGCACGCATGCTCCCCAGTGCGCTGGCGTTATCGAAAGGCAGCGCGTGTGGCGCGCTGCGGGCAAGTCCGAAGCGACTGCGTATCTGGCGCAGTGCACGCACGTCAGCGCGCACATCGCCGTTATTTTCGCGTCCCCGCCCATTCCTGCGATGCGTCGCAAGCAAGGCGGAAAGCCGGTTCCGGCTAGCACTAAAATCAGCCATGAGACGCGCCTGCCGCTGCCGAAACGTGAGCGCCAAATTGCGCAAGGCGCCAGGATAGTCGACCGGAATACCAGCGCCTAGTCGACCATTGGCCAGCGCTACCGTGCTTTGGCAAAATGCCCGCAGCGGCGAAACGACCAACTCCCCCGTCAGCAGGTAAATCAGTTCGATCATGATAAACACCGCCACCACCAAGATCACCACGAAATCAAGCGCCAGTTCAGAAAACAGCCTCTGGATGAAACGGGGATCGACCGCCACCTCCAACTGTTCATGGCCACCGGTCGCGAGTGGGATGGGTATCGTCTGGACCAGCAATGGGGCCGACCGCTTGCTTTCCGCCGTACGTGCCTCGTACATCGGCACGCCCCCGACCACCACCGAAATGCGTGCCAGTTCGACGTGGCGCGCGCGTACCTCCTCTAGCGATGCAGCAATCCCCGGCATCGCTCTCAATGGAATACCCACCTGCGCGGCACGCTCGAATGTGCCAGCTAGGGAATGTGCCACGCCGTTCGCCTTGCGCGCAGTCTCGTCGACCAGGGCGCGGTCGGCTTGCACTAGCGCGCACCAGGAAATTACGGCCATTGCTGCAGCGACGATGAGCAACATGCCTATCATGCCCAAGGTGCTGAGCCGCTTGCCGGGAACAATGTACGGAGCTTCCTTCGGCGCAGCCATCAATGCCTCGTCTTGGCGGCGATTTCGCCGTGTGCCTGCCGCCAATCGGCCAGAGCAGTTTCCGCGCCTGCAAAATGGTCGACTACCGGGCCGATCAAAGCTTCCCATCCATGGTCCAATTGATCGATATCGTGCGAGCTGTCGACGCGTTCGCAGGCGCGCGCGATGTCGCGTTCGAAGCGATTTGCCAGCAAGGCCATTATGAAGAACAGCGCGCCAGCCGTGACCACGAAGACGGCTAAAGCAACAGGGCGCAGACCGGCTTGGAAGCGCGCCTGCACCACCTTGTTTTGCGTGGTCGAATAGCGCACGGCCACATAACCCATCACCATCCCGAAGCTGTTGCGCACGACGCTGCCGGCGACGGCCTCTTCGCTACCGAGGATGCGCCACTGAACCTGTTCAGCCGGCTTGCTGTTGGATGCTGTGCGTTTGTGTATAGCGTCAAACCATGCAGCCGGCATGGTCTGACCAACCAACCCAGCGGTAGTGGTGTAGACAATCCGCCCTGCGACATCGGCGACATCAATTGAAACTATGGCGTTGTCATCCTGATCGCGTCGCTCTAGCACGGCGGCGATCATGATCAACTCTGAAAAGTGCATTCCTAGCGATAAGCTATGCTCAATCACCCGGTCGATGTCACTCGCAATGAGGTCGAAGCGTCCATGCCTGAGTTCACGAAGGGTATGGTCGACCTTGAAAGAAATCAAAAGGAAAGTCATGCCGACCGTGAACAGAGCGATCGTCACCGCAAGAATAAGAAAGCGCCAGTAAAGCGAGCTCATGCGTATCCAGTCCATCAGGACAGATCGCTCACGCATGGTCGATGCAGTCGGGCGCTACGGCGCGGCTACCCGATTTGCCAAGTGCCATCAGGTTCTCAAGATGAACTTCAATTGCCGCCCACTCGCTGTCGAGCATGCTGTAGCAAACCGAAGAGCGTGCCGTGCCGTCCGCCAGAATAATATGATTGCGTAACACGCCTTCCTTGTGAGCGCGCAGGCGTTCAACGGCATTGAGCGATGCTACATTGCGATGGTCGATCTTGAACTGCACACGTGCTACGCGCAGATTGTCGAAGGCATGTTTGAGCATCAGGTATTTGCTTTCAAGGTTGATGCCTTCGCCGTGGTAGCCCAGGCCAATCCATGTGCCGATCTCCACCACACGATTGTCGATTTCAATTTCCATGAAGCGGGTCGTGCCAACCACGTTATCGGATTGCACATCGATGATGGCAAATGGCAGATCCGTACCCGCAGCCCGACGCTCGATCAAGGTGCGCACCAAGCCAACCATGCCGGTTGCGTGGTAAATACGGGCGTCGAGCAAATAGCGCCAGATGCTGCGTTTCCCGTCGGCCGAATCGCTACACGCATAATCAAGACCGACCACATGAGCAAGCGAAAGCGGCTCAAGGCGAATCGCTTTCCCAGATAAGGTTACAGAGTTTATTTGCATCATCTTCCTGCATTGCTAGCGAACACAACTTTGCGGCTCTCCCAGCTTTCAACACGCTGAGAGATGTAGGGCGCCATGTATTTGTCGTTAAAAGTCACCATGGCCTGACGTGCCACGGACACCGCCCACGAAATAGTTCGATACTCGAGGGCTGCGGCGCGCACAAAGGCCTCGCGCCACAACGCCAGCATGATCAGTTGCTGCTGGAGGTCGGGCCGGACGAAGGTGCAACTGGCACGGACAGTCTGGGCATCAATGCGATGGGCGAAATTCCAGCCCACGACATCGCCCCAGACGATATAGGCGAGATTTAACTTCTGTTCGGAAGCGGCGCCATCGATTCCAATGCCAGCGAAATCGAAAGGCACCAAGTCTGGTGGCACCCAGGCTTCAAAATGGATTGCCTGACGCAGCTTGCTCATCTGTTCAGGCACCAGATCGGACCAGGGAACAATGGCATGGCCGTCCGGTAAACCGGCCAGACCGAACAGCCAGCTTGCCTCACCGAGCCGAGCGCGTTCGGCGCGGTAGATCACCATGCGTGCTTGTGGCAATGACCAGGCCTGTCTTCGCAGCAAGGCGGCAAAGGCGGCGGCCCCCGGCATGCTACTCATCCACACCGCGCCCACCTCTTGACAGCCATGCCGTGCCAATTCAGTTTCCATTGCCGCCAGCAAGCGCCGCCCCACCCCCTGACGTCGATGCGAAGCAGTGACGAACAGCGAGAGCAGCGTCGCCGCGCCAGGCCGGGCCAGTACCAGCGCGACTGCTTGGCCATTTTGCATCGCCGCAAGCGCCACCATATCGGTATCGGCGGATCCCAGCAGCGAGCGATAGTGAGGAAAAGTCATTTCCGCCAGAGTCGGCCCGTCAGTGTTGGACAGTAGGACAATTTGAGTTGTCATTGGATCACGCGGATTGGATCACGCGGGGCAGAAACTTGCCAGCAAGTTCGGCGAGGCTTGCCGCCTTTAGCAGTTCAACGGCAGAAACATTCAGCCCCCATTCCTGATTGATTACGATCACCCATTCAAGGGTCAACAAGGAGTCAAGCCCAAACCGCCTGACCTCTTGTATCACCGACACCTGATCTTCCTTCTCGCACAGGATGCGGGCCAGTTGCCGGCGCAACCGCGCGGTCAACAGATCACGCTGGGCATTCGGTTCGAGCGCGGCGATATCGCGCCGCAGGACGTCGAGCGCACTTGCCTCGTTGGTAATGTCAACACTGACAAGACCATAAAAACGCGCGGGCCAGAGCAGTGCCAACTCGCGCCAGCGGGCCCAGTCCAGGTCAAACACCCCGGCCTGGGTGACGCCGTTCAGCAATAGCACACCGAGCGCCGCCAGCGCCTCGTCGGAATCGAGGCTGCCCATACCCGACTGGCGCAGATGATCGAGCACGCCGGCATCGCGGGCCGCGACGCCGACATCGCCAATGACACCCCAGTTGACGCTGAGGGCGCGGAGCCCAAGTCCGCGGCGCCAGTGAGATATTGCGTCCAGACAAGCGTTAGCTGCAGCATAGGCCCCTTGCCCTGGATTGCCGACCAGCGCAGACACTGAGGAAAACAAGACGAAGCAGTCCAGTTCTAGTTCTACTGCCCGCGTGGCGTGGTGCAGATGCAACGCGCCAGCCACTTTGGGGCGAAGCACCCGCTCCATGGCCGCAGCATCCAAATCTCGCAGCCAAGCGTCGGCCAACACCATGGCGCAGTGAAACACGCCACGCAGTGGAAGCACATCCTGCGCGAGCTGCGCAAACAGTGTCAACACTGCGCCCTGATCCGTCACGTCCACGGCGCTCAGTGTGACGCGACACATTGTTCGCAGGCGATCAAGCCTAGGCTGTTCCGAACTGTCGACATGGCCGCGCCGGCTAACCAAGACCAGATGAGCGATGCCCTGAGCGGCAAGCCATTCGGCCAGCGCCAAGCCGAATCCCGAGGTTCCCCCTGTGATCAGATAGCTGGCCTGGCGGCGCAAACCGCAATAAGTCCGGTCGGTGGGCAGCGCCTGAATAAAAGGCGCGGCAGTCAAGTCGAGATGGGCCATACGGCCATTGCGTGCGTGCACCAACGTGGTGGCCAGTTGTGAGGCAAGGTCCGGCGGCGATTCCGCCGAAAGAGTGCGGGGCAAGTCGGATTGAGGTTGCCAGCCTGCCGCCAGTTCCTGGCGTAACCATGCAACGGCATCGGCCATCGCTGCGGTGGAGCCGGTGAAGTACGTCAGGTTCCATGGCAAAAGCTGGACTCCCGCTGCCAGCAGTTTGCCAGACACCCCTTCTGGAAGCGCTGCATCAATCAGCAACAGACGCCCGCCAGCAGAGATCACAGAAGTGGCTGCCAGCGAAAAGGCCGCCCCCGGCGCGCCAGCATTGCCCAGAATAAACACGACATCGAGTCCGCCGGCGCAACGTTCCTGCAACTGTTCATCATAATCGAGGCGGGATGCATCAAGCACATCTTCCGGGTCGAGCCGATCGGTCCAGGCCAAACGCGCCGCCGTTTCCGGGATGCCTACCAGAACCCGTGCGCCTAGCCGTGCAGCCACTGCGGCCCAAGCCAGCGACACGGAGTCGGCGGCGTTGTGCAGCAGGATGGTCTCGCCCTTTCTCAGGTGCCCCTGGACGGCTAGCCCATGCCATGCTTGCAAAAGGGGCAGGACTGCATCTGGAAAGCTCTCGGTCTTGTCTACCGGCCACATGGCATTCCTGTCGAGTACCATGCACGTTGCGACCGGCATCGGTTTGCCAGCGGATTGCAATCCCCAGACGCGTTGCTCGGGGCCGTCATGCCCCTTCAAGCGTACTCTGCCCTGCCATTCCAGCCCCGCCACGGCAGCTGGCGGCGCAAGCGCGGCAGGTGCCACCAGCCACGAATCGACCTCCACCATAACTTGATTGACGTCCGGTGTCGGCAAGCTAATCTCGCGCCAAAACGGTTGATCGTTGCCAGCTTGCCAGCCATCGAGGACAAGCGAGGTCTGCCGTGGGTAGTCCACCAGCGCAGGTGGGGTAGTCACGAGCGTCGCATCGCTCTTGGTTAATTGCAATTGATAGATCTGCCCCTGACGCAATGCAAGCTCGTCGCCGCTATCGTCGTCTGCTAGTTGTTGCTCAAGAAATTCGGCCTCGACATCAGCCGGATCCGCCCCCAGATCAACCATGCGACATTGCAAACCGGGAATTTCACTGGCGATCACGCGCGCCAGTCCCCAGGATGCGGCACCGCCCGGATTGCGCGTTGCCACATCGCCCGTCACGCGCTGGGTCATGCGGGTAATCAGGCACAAGACTGGAGACGTGCCGCCCTCGTCGATCACTCGCGCCACTGTCTGGGCAAGCGCCAGAACGAGCAGGCTGTGGCGCCATGCGGTTTCAAAATCAGGTGCCGATCCGGTCTCTTCATCCAGAAAGACCAGCAGTCGCGGCCTGCCCCCTGAGAGCGCACTGACCAGCAGTGCTTGGCAGGCGGCATACAGCGTCTCACGCACAAGAGCAAGATCATTGTCTGTGGGCAATGGCAGACTCAGCCTTGCCTGTGTGCGCTTGTCCAGGCGTTCAGCCAAGGCTGTCGGCAATGCGCCACTTCCCAACAGCAACCAGCCAGCGTTGTCACGTGCCCGTAATGGCGAGGGCGAGGGCGTGCGCGATTGCCATGTCAGTTCATGAAACCAGTCCGGATTTAACTGCTGACGTGGCCTGCTGAGCGCCCGACAGCGCACGCCAGTTGCGCTGACCAGGATTCGGCCCCGCTCATCCATGAGAAAAATATCGGCCTCTGCTTCATCGGCATGTCGGTTGCGCAGTACTAAGCGGGCCAATAGCCGGCCCGACAACGGGACCAGCATGCGCATGCTGGCGACGGCGACGGGAACCATGCCACTTTGCTGGCCACCTGCTTCCTGCAAAGCAGCAAACAAACCTTGGAACAGCGCGTCCAGCACGGCCGGCGGCAGTGGATCGGCCTCTTCCGTGCCTTGCGCGTCGGCGAGTTCGAGTATGACTTCACCTGGCCCTGCGCTCAGCGCCGCAATCCGACGGAATGCCGGTCCGTAGACCAGCCCCAGCTTTGCCAAGCTTAGATAATAGTCGTCGGGGTCAAGTATCCGGGAGCAGCGTTGACGAAGTGCATCCAGATCAATCGCGACTTCAGGCGGCAAGCTACCCGGTCGAAAACGGCCTTCGGCGTGCAGCCGCCACGCGCCATCGTCATCTTCCCCGGCGTGGCTGTAAATACGGAAGGTTCCTGCTTCGCGATCGAGCGTCGACACCAAGCTGCGCGGATGCGCGGCCTCGATGACGAGCATCTCGCGGAACTCCAAATCCTCAATGCTGCATGGCGCATCACCATAGACCTCATGTTTCAGGGCTAGGGCAGCAGCAACATAAGCTGCACCCGGAAAGACCACGCGGCCACCCACGATGTGATCGTTCAGCCAGGGGAAAAAATTGACATTGATATCGACCTGCCACGCCGGAAACGGTGTCGACAGGGTTTTCCACAGCCAGGTGGCGCCAGGGCGTCCCAGCTTATCTTCCCGTGAGCGGCGGCTTTCCTTCCAATAGTGCTGACGCTGCCAGGGATAGCTAGGTAATCTGACTGGCTCGCCCGCCGGTGCGAGCGCGCGCCAGTTCAGCGTATAACCGCGCACGTGAAGCGCGCCGGCCGCGGCCAGCATGCAGCGCGGCTCCGGCTGTTTGCGATGCAGGGTCGACGCCGTCCAAGTGCCTGAATGCCGCATCAAAATTTCGCGCAGGGACGATTGCAGCACCGGATGAGGACCCACTTCAAGGAAATTTTGGAATCCATCCTGTAGCATGCGCTCCACGGTAGCCTGGAAACGCACCGGTTCGCGCACGTTCTTCCACCAATAATGGGCATCGCAAGGCAAGCTCTGGAGCTCGCCATGAACCGTCGAGTACCATGGCAGCCTCGGTGGGCGCGGGGCAATGTTTGCCAGTGAGCACAGTAATTTCTCACGAATGGATTCCATGGCCTGGCTGTGATATGGAATTTCAACCTGCAGCAGGCGCTGGAATACCTCAAAGCGATCTAGTTCGTTGGCGATGCTGGACAAGTCAGTCAAGGGACCGGACAGGGTCAGACTGTGCGGTGCATTGATCGCGGCGATGTCCACGCGCGGGTAGTCACGCAGCAGATTGGTAGCGCCTTCGACCGTCATGGCCACGGCCAGCATGCCACCGCCGGTTGCGGCCAGCGTCTGCTGGTGTTGGCTGCGGTGCAAGGCGACGGTGACCGCATCCGGCAAGCTCAGCGCGCCACAACTCCAGGCTGCCGCCACCTCGCCAATGCTGTG
>JBGSTZ010000074.1:0-1830 GCA_041736255.1 Burkholderiaceae bacterium | reverse complement strand
TGCCGCTCAACATATTTCGCCTCGATACCGGCAATAAACTGAGTTTGCCGCGCAAGCGTAAGAATGCCGCCTGGAAGCCTGATTATCTATTCGACATGCTCGGCATGCAGCCGATCGGCAAAATTTGATGCTCCGGCCCTGATGATGATGATGATGATGATGATTATTGAAGATGAAATTAAACGCATACGCACCAGATTCGAGAAACTTGCGTGGACCTTGGATGAGCGCATGAGGCGCCTGTTCGCTGCTGCGGAGGCCTCTGCGCTAGGTCATGGCGGCATTACAAAGGTGGCACAGGCCACTGGGTATCACGACGCGCGATTCACGTCGGACTGCGAGAGCTGGCAGCGGGGGAAATGCCTGTTGAACATCAAGACAAGCGCATTCGCAAAGCGGGA
The DNA here is from genome assembly GCA_041736255.1 of Burkholderiaceae bacterium. Classification (GTDB taxonomy): domain Bacteria; phylum Pseudomonadota; class Gammaproteobacteria; order Burkholderiales; family Burkholderiaceae_D; genus AVCC01. The sequence continues at coordinate 1,429 of JBGSTZ010000074.1, read as the reverse complement.
GCGGGCAGAAAATCTGTCATCGAGACCGATTCTGGCGTGATGGCGACTTTAGAGAAATTGGTCGAGCCGACGACACGAGGCGACCCCGAATCACCTCTGCGCTGGACCTGCAAGAGTCTGCGTACGCTAGCCGGTGAGTTGGCCATGAACGGCCATTCGGTGAGCTACCCGAAAGTGGGAGATTTGCTGCGCAAGTTGGGTTACAGCTTGCAGGCAAATCGAAAGATGTTGGAAGGAACAGATCATCCAGACCGCAATGCCCAATTCGAATTTATCAGTGACCAGACCAAGCGCCAACTCGTGGCAGGCAATCCCGTCATTTTAGTTGACACAAAGAAGAAAGAGCTGGTGGGCGCATACAAGAACAACGGCACAACCTGGCGCCCCGAGGGGGAGCCTGAATTAGTCAAGGTGCATGACTTCGTAGATAAGGAACGCGGACGCGCCAATCCCTATGGCGGCTACGATATTGCCAGCAACATCGGCTGGGTCAGGATGGGAACGGATCGCGACACTGCCAGTTTCGCCGTCGAGACCATTCGCCGTTGGTGGAATTCGATGGGCAAGCAGCGCTATCCTGATGCCACCGAACTCATGATCACGGCCGATGGTGGTGGCAGCAACGGCAGCCGGGTACGCCTTTGTAAATTGGAATTGCAGCGATTCGCCGACGAGATCCATTTTCCGATCCATATCTCTCACCTGCCTCCGGGCACCAGCAAGTGGAACAAAATTAAACACCGCCTGTTCTCCTACATCAGCATGAGTTGGCGCGGCCAGCCGTTGATTAGCCACGAGGTGATCATTAACCTCATTGCCGGGACGACCACGCGCAAGGGACTCAAAGTCCATGCCGAACTGGACAACTCCGTGTACCCGTCTGGCATTAAAGTCAGTGACGCGGAATTTGAAAAAATCTGCATTACCCGAAATGCATTCCATGGCGAATGGAACTACAAGATTGATCCCAATTTCATATGAATTCGTTACACTTATTTATTAACATATCCTAGGATGCGAATCGGGCTTGCAGGTAAAAATGAAGTGGGCCTTATATGCCAATATCTGCTGGCAAAACGGCTGGTGGCAATACAGATCGTCGCCCAGGAAAGTGCTGCCCACGCCGCATAGTGCGCGCCCCACTGGGCAAGCCAGCGCCCGCTGGCAGCCAGTTCGCAATCTTGCTTGGCGGGTCCATCCTGCGGCTGCACAAACTGGGGCGCCAGCGCAATGACGTTTTCCTGGCCTGGCGCCACCAGCACCGGCGTGAGGGCGATGTGACGGCACCGTGTCTTGCCATTGGCGAGCGTGGACCGCGAGCAGCACGGGCAAGAAATCTTTTGGGAAGAAAAGAAATCCGTACCATCGAGCGCAATCAGGAAGGTAGCGTTGATCGAACGAAAAGCGTCCAGCAGGCCATGGCGGTACA
>JBGSTZ010000073.1:0-3599 GCA_041736255.1 Burkholderiaceae bacterium | reverse complement strand
GTCCGCGCCCCACGGCAGGATGGGCGCCAGGCGGTCGACGCCGGCGTGCGACAGCCAGCTTTTGGCGCTGACCACCAGACGGCCGGGCACTTGCGCGCCCAATGTGCGCGCCAGTTTGCCGAACACAATGTGCTGCATGTCGGCTGTATCGCTGGCAGCCGTTTGCAACCAAGGCAGCGCAAGCTCGTCCGCTGCCAGTTCGCCTGGCGCAGGATGGTAGCGCACCGATGGCAGCATGGCATATGCCTTGCGTTCACCGGGTGCCACCAGTTGTTCGATCTCAAACAGCCGGATAGCCTCAGATCCCGGCTTGGCGCCCAACTCCGCGTAGGCAACCACCGTATTGGTGGTGCCAAGGTCTATGCCGACGAGGTATTGTTTTACAACGGATTGCTGCATTAAATAAACACCATCAGACGCGCCATCAAGACGGATTGTTGCCGCGCACGTCGAATTCCATGTCCCAACGATGGCCGCCGCTGGTAGCAACTGCCGTCAGTTCAAGAGTACCGGCTTCGGTGGCTTTGGCGTGCAGTATCACTTGGACGATATCGCCAGGCTGTCGACCTTCGGTCGGCAGCGTGGCACGGATTTCATCGAGTTCGTGCAGTTCGCCGGGCTGCCAGAAGTCGAGCATGGTGCCGATCTGATCCTGTCGCCGCACCGACGAGCCGAAGAAGCGCAGAAACACGGGTTCGCCGACCACCAGGCCGAATTCCTGCGTTGACAGCTCTGCTTCCGTTCCTTCTTCCATGCCGAACGGTGCCACGCATAGCGCATGCACCGGCGGCGCCATGCCGGGTACGGCAGGCATGGCCGATTCCACTCCGACATAATAGGCGCGGGCAGTGCCACCGCGGATGCGCACGCCGGCTCCGCGCCGGACATAGCCGTAATAGGCCGCGCCGAGCGCCACCGCCAGATCGAGGTCGGCACCTGCCAACATGCGTGCTGCCGGTGCGCCTTCTGCGGCGAGCCAATCATTGATCGTATTGAGCGTGCGCTCGGCCAGCAAGCCGGATTTGAATACGCCGCCGTTGAATAGCACAGCGGTCGGATGCAGGAAGCTGGCATCTATACTTTGCTGCTCAGCAAAACCTTCCAGATCGGCGGTCGCCGCCACCTGGCGCCCGAGGAATGCGGCCAGGTGAGAAGTAATTGCCGCATCCTGGGCATACGGCAGACCGAGCCGAGTGAGGGCGGCGCGCGCCCGAGTGTTTGGGCGCGTTGCTGCGTCCACTTGCGGGAAAAATCCCTCTAGGATGGTTGCGGTGACTTCATCTCGTGTCAATTCAGAGCGGATTGCGCCTTTGATTAGTTTCGCGCCGCGACTGGGAACAACCAGCGGCAACGCATCAAGTTCCGGATCGCTCAGTAACGCTTCCTTGGCGGCGCGGCAGGCATACGTCAGTGCGCGCAATTGCCAAGGATCAAGACTGGTGCCCTCGTCGGCCAGCTTTCTAGCCACGACATGGGCCAGCGCCAGGTCCATATTGTCGCCGCCCAACAGGATATGGTCGCCCACGGCAACCCGGTTCAACTCCAGATTTCCCTCTTGAGAGGTAACGGCAATCAACGACAAGTCGCTGGTGCCGCCACCGACGTCGATCACCAAAATGATATCGCCTGTCTTGACATCTTTGCGCCACTGTCCGGTGCTGGTTTGTATCCAGTTATACAGCGCGGCCTGCGGTTCTTCGAGCAAGGTCATGGCACCATAGCCGGCCGCTTTGGCCGCTTCGGCGGTCAGTTCCCGCGCCGCCGGATCGAATGAAGCAGGAATCGTGACGGTAATATCCTGTTGCTCGAACGGCGCTTCGGGATGGGCCTGATCCCATGCTGCGCGCAAATGCGACAAATAACGTACGGAGGCTTCGAGCGGCGACACGCGTGCCACTTCCGGCGGCGCATCGTTGGGCAGAATCGCGGCCCGGCGATCCACCCCGGAATGACAAAGCCAGCTTTTTGCGCTCGACACCAGACGTATCGGCGTGGTCGCGCCTCGGCTGCGCGCCATTTCGCCCACTGCGTAGTCGATATCGTTATCCGTGTTGCTCCAGGGCAGGCTCAGTTCGCCTGGGGCAAGTTCATCGGCGTGCGGCAAGTAGAGGAAAGAAGGCAGCAAAGACGGCTCTTCGACCGCGCCCGGTGCCGTGAGTTGCGGAATTGCGAGAACGCCGTGGCTGGTTTCTTCAACGTCACACGCGGCGATGTCGACGAAAGCCAGCGCGCAGTGGGTGGTGCCGAGATCGATGCCAATGGCAAAACGCGGCTCGCTCATAATTCCACCTCCGCTTGCGCACAGACGCTTGCGTCGTGACTTTCAGCCAGTTTCGGCAGCCGCACGTCGGTGGCGCGCCAGCCTCGATGGCTGATGCTGCCGTGGAATGGCGGCTTGCCGACCACATTCCCGGTGAGCCGTATGGCACGGGCGTCAAATCCTTCGTTCAGGCTGACGCGGCTACCTTCGGCTTCCGGGCGCACCGGCTCGATGGTGAAATGCTCGCGCAGCACTTTGCGGCAACCTTCATGCACCACGCGGGCGGCGGCACCGATGTCGGCGTCGGAATAGTCGGTCAGGTTTTCTTCGGTGAAATCGATCAGGCGCGCATCCCGCTGCAACAACCCTAGCAACTGCAGCGCCGCATCGGTAGGCGATTCGCGCATTGGGCGCGGAGCAGGTTTGGGTTTTTCACTGACTGGGGCTGAAGTTGGCGTGGGAGCAGGAGGTTGCACGCCATTCTGGCGCAAGCCGTCAACCCGAGCGGCAAACTTGGCGTCGGAAAGAATGGTAAAAAAGGCCCCGAAGGCAATAGGAATTCTACGAAAAAAAGAGGGTGTCGGATTCTGTGGAGATGTGTTTGTGTCGCTCATTCATTACTCCTAAGTGCTGCGGCATTAAGGCCGAATAAAATGGTGTTGCCTGTAGCGCAAGCATTATTCTGGGTTTGATACTACAGTTTGGTTTTACCTGAAGATAAAAACGGGCCGCATTTGCGGCCCGTTTTCTGCCTTGACATAACTTTTGCTACGGCTTTTTTGGGAGGTGTTTTTCCATGTGCAGCGATAACTGGTTGATGTCTTCGACGGCATGAAATACGATTTGTTCAATGGCTTGCCAGGCGTTCATCCATAACGGCCTGTCACGGAATCGGCATTACAACATCTGAGCGCGAAAACTCCCGATACGTACTATAAATGGTGCGCCGCAATAAATGTATTGTAGCTGAACAGTTGGTGAGAATATTTTATTGGAGAATAGAAATGGACGTCTCTTGATTTATCTCTATAAATCGCGTGGATTGGTTGTGGCGCCCAGAAAATGCATTGAATAAATCGTGCTTATCGGGTTGTCACACACACCCACTACCGGTAGTATATTAAGCAACTGCATCAACCTGGGGCTACCGTGGTGATCGATGTTCTTGACCGCGGCGATTTGGCGTTTCCGCGCTCGCTGCCGGAGTTTCAACGGCTGTTTCCGAACGAGGCAGCATGTGCGGCATATCTTGAGCGCGCGCGATGGGGCAATGGCTTCGTCTGTCCTCGTTGTGGCACATCCGGCGAGCCTTACCGTATCTCCACTCGCCCCGGCGTAC
>JBGSTZ010000069.1:0-13230 GCA_041736255.1 Burkholderiaceae bacterium | reverse complement strand
TTGAAAGCGTGCTGCTGGTTAAGAAATTGATCGAACGCACCCAGACCAGCACCGGACTGCGCGTCACGGTTGACATCATCAACAGCGCTTATGAAACCGGCCGCAAGGCGGCAGACCATCTGAAAACCAACATGAAAATTATGCTTGACGCGATCTTCCCCAAATGGAACTCCACGATCTCACCGCAGGCAGGTTCATGAGTTCGGGAAGTTATTTCGTACACGTTCCTTAATTGGCATTTACAAAATATCCTATGAATGAAACCGCGACAATGACGAAATACGGCAAAGCGCTACATTCTGGTTATTAGTGTGAAAGGGTGCCGTTTCAAAAGCGCCCCTTGAATATGCCGACCATTTACCAAATCGGGTTACACGGAGCGATGCAGGAGACACAAAGCAAAAAAGGATTACCAGCCGAAGCGTGTAACCCTTTGATATTTATACTGTTCCTTGGTGGCCCGGGGCGGAATCGAACCACCGACACAAGGATTTTCAATCCTCTGCTCTACCGACTGAGCTACCAGGCCAAGGAGGCGAATTATACAAAAGAATTTTCAATAAGCAAAGTGCTTTGCTAATTTTCTTTTTCAGGCAGCCGTTATAATTCGCTCATGAATACATCCTCTTCATTTTCAGTCACTGTTTTACCTACGCCCCCGGTGCAAAGTGACATTTGTGTGGTTGGTAATGGCGTTATCGGCAAGGTGACTGCATTGGGTTTTGCGCAGGCGGGTTTGAGCGTTACGCTGCTTAGTCCTGCAATAACGCCAATTAGAGATTTCTCTGTTTTGACGCAGGGTTGGGATGCACGGGTGTATGCATTGAACCATATTGCTCATGCGTTACTGTCTTCGCTCAAAGTGTGGGATGCGCTGGATGCGTCGCGTATCGCTGCTGTGGATGAAATGGTGGTGCAAGGCGAGGGTGACACGCATTCCGGCTTACTCGGCTTCGATGCGTATGGCGCACATGTTGGTGCGCTGGCGTGGATTGTCGAAGATCGCAATCTGAATGCGGCATTGGATACTGCGCTGAAATTTGCGCCTAAAGTGCGCGCCGTGCAGGGGCGTGCGACAGCGATGCGCAGCGATAGCGAGGGTGCCGCGATCACGCTGGAAAACGGCGGGACGCTGCGTGCATCGCTGATAGTGGGCGCCGATGGCGGTCAGTCCTGGGTGCGCAACCAGTGTGATATCGGGATCGATTACCGCTCGTATGAACAGCGTGGCGTGGTGACCAATTTTGAGTGTGACAAGCCGCATCACGGAGTTGCTTACCAGTGGTTTACCGCTACTGAGGGAATCGTGGCCTTGTTGCCGCTGCCGGGTCAGCGCGTGTCGTTGGTCTGGTCGGCGCCGGAAGCGCTAGCGCAAATCCTGATGCGCGAGTCGCCGGCCCAGATCGCCGTGCGCTTACATGAGTTCTGCGGCGAGAAGCTGGGGCTGTTGCACCCGGTTCAGCCGGAGGATGTGAAAGCTTTTCCCCTGGCCCTGATTCGGCCCCATGCGATTGTCGCGCCGCGGGTGGCTTTGGTGGGCGACGCCGCGCATGTGGTGCATCCGCTGGCCGGGCATGGGATGAATCTGGGTTTCGCGGATGTCGCCGGATTGCTCGAAGCGGTCGCTGCGCGCGAAGCGCACCGCGATTGCGGCGACGCCCTGGTGCTGGCGCGTTATGCGCGCGCCCGCAAGGAAGACATTCTGCTGATGCAATTGGCGACCGATAGTCTGGCGCGCCTTTTTGCGACGGATTTTGCGCCGGTGCGCAGTGTTCTGAATGCCGGACTGAACTTGATCGACAAATTTCCTGTCATAAAACGGTATTTGATATCGCATGCTTTAGGCAGCAAATAATACATTCAGATATTCAGGCAGCATCGCTGCCGTAACAATCAATCCGGAGTAATGCAATGCAGAAGAAAAAATGGGTATTTGCAGCGATGCTGGCACTGTCGTCGACATGGGCTGTGGCCGAGACAGCGCAGGAAAGTGCAGTAAAAAAAATGATAGAGCCGCGTTTGGGTCAGGATGCAAAAGTGGATTCGGTTACCAAGACGCCTTATTCCGGTTTATTTGAAGTCCGTGTCGGCAGCGATATTCTGTACACCGATGAGAAGGCTAAGTATCTTTTCATCGGCCGCATTCTGGACACCCAGACCTATCAGGATTATACGAAGACCCGGGTCGACGAACTGAGCAAGATCAAGTTCTCCGACCTTCCGCTGGCTTCTGCGATGAAGGTCGTCAAGGGTAATGGCAAACGCGTGATCGCGGTGTTCGAAGATCCCAATTGCGGCTATTGCAAGCGCTTCGATAAAACCTTGCAGGAAGTGGACAACATAACGGTGTACACCTTCCTTTACAACATCCTGTCGGAAGATTCCATCACAAAAGCGCGCGACATATGGTGCAGTGCGGATCGTACTAAGGCTTGGGATAATTGGATGTTGAATGGCAAAGTAGCGCCCACAGCTGCCGCCAACTGTGCCACTCCGCATGAAAAAATTCTTGCGCTGGGCAAGGAGCTGAAGGTAACCGGCACGCCGACTATTTTCTTTGCCGACGGTACGCGCATTCCTGGCGCCATCGATGCGCAGGGACTGGAAGCCAAGCTGGCCACGATCAAATAAGCACCGGCCGGCTTGATTTGCGCTGTTCATCGACCGGCCGGAATATCAGGTCGTGCCGCTACCGAATTGCCAGCCATTTCCGGCCTGGTGAAGGATTGAAATGAAGATTGTAAGGAAGAGCTCGCTGAATTACCGGATTATCCCGAGCGACCCTGCCGCGCACTTATTCTCCGTTGTGCTGACGGTGCCTGAACCTGCTGTGCAGGGGCAGATTCTTACTCTGCCGGCCTGGATTCCTGGCAGTTACATGCTGCGCGAATTTGCCCGCAACATCGTGCAGATCCGGGCCGAGGCCGGCGGCAAAAAGGTGGCGCTGCGCAAACTGGACAAGCACAGTTGGCAAGTGGCCGCGTGCAACGGCCCGTTGACCGTGCATTACGAAGTGTACGCGTGGGATGCGTCGGTGCGCGCTGCGCATCTGGATCAGACCCACGGATTTTTCAACGGCAGCAGCGTATTTTTGTGCGTGGCTGGACAGGAAGCGGCGCAGCACATCGTCGAGATTGTGCGTCCTGACGGCGATGCTTATGCCGATTGGCGGATTGCCACCAGCTTGCCGGAATTGAAGGCGCAGCACTATGGTTTCGGCAGCTATGTGACCGACGATTACGATGCGCTGATAGATTATCCGGTCGAGATGGGGATTTTCGCGTTGGCGAGTTTTAAAGCGCACGACGTGCCGCACGATGTCGTCATCAGCGGGCAAGTGCCGAATCTGGATCTGGCGCGCTTAGCCGTCGATCTGAAAAAGATCTGTAACGCACAAATTGCCCTGTTCGATCCAGAGCGTAAACGTGCACCGATGCCGCGTTACGTGTTCCTGACGACGACGGTGGGCGATGGCTATGGCGGTCTGGAGCATCGCGCATCAACTGCGCTGATCTGTTCCCGCGCCGATTTGCCGAGCACTGCAGCGCCGCACGCAATGAGCGACGGCTATCGCACTTTCCTCGGCTTGTGCAGCCATGAATATTTCCATACCTGGAACGTCAAGCGCATCAAGCCGGCTGCCTTTGCCCCCTATGATTTACGGGTGGAAAATTACACGTCGTTGCTGTGGCTGTTCGAGGGTTTCACCAGTTATTACGACGACCTGATGCTGCTGCGCAGCGGCATAATTGATCAAGCGGCGTACTTTAAGCTGGTGGCGAAGTCGATCAACAACGTATTGCGCGGCAGCGGCCGCAGCAAGCAAAGCGTGGCCGAATCGAGTTTCGATGCATGGAGCAAATATTACCGCCAGGACGAAAACGCGCCGAATGCGATCGTCAGCTATTACACCAAGGGTGCATTGATAGCCTTGGCGCTGGACCTGACCATCCGTACTGAAACCAAAGGCAAAAAATCGCTAGATGACGTGATGCGCGCGCTGTGGTTGCGTTACGGCCAAGATTTTTATGCGCACGGAAAACAGGCCGGCAAGCTGACCGGGATTACTGAACAGGAAGCTGAAGCGATTGTTGATGAAGTCAGCGGCCTCAAACTGAAGCGCTTCTTTGACCGTTATGTGCGCGGTACCGAGGATCTGCCGTTGGCGAAACTGCTGGCGCCTTTCGGCGTGAGCCTGTCGGACGGACGGCATAAAGATAAGCCGGAGCTCGGCCTGCGCACTGTGCGTAACGGCAGTTTCTGCAAGGTCGCCAACGTGTATGAAGGCGGCGCGGCGCATCAAGGTGGCGTGTCGGCCGGAGATTTATTGCTGGCGCTGGACGGCTTGCGGGTGACGGCGACCAATCTGGATGCGCTGCTGGCGCGCTACCGTGTCGGCGATGCGGTCGTGCTGCATGCTTTCCGCGGCGATGTATTGATGGCATTTGAGGTCACGCTGGCCAGCGACTCTGTCCCGCAATGGTCTTTGCGAGCCGAACCCAAACCGTTGGCGATTGCGCGCAAACGCGCAGCGTGGTTGGAGGCGGTGGTCCCGTAGGCGGTTTAAAAGCGATACGGCGCTTGCTGTGACGAATAAAAAATGGTGCTGCTTATTTTCCGTGGAATGCCATTTTTTGTGGGTGCGAATTTATTCGCATTTGCAACTATTCCTGCGAAATAATGCGAATAAATTCGCACCCACTGATCAGGCAAACAGGCGCGCTAGTTCCACCCCCGGTTCCTGAGCGCGCATGAAAGCTTCACCGACCAGAAATGCGTTAACTTGTGCATCGCGCATGCGCTTGACGTCGTCTTGCGTATGGATCGCGGATTCGGTAATCACCAATTTGTCGGATGGAATCCGCGGCAGCAGAGCGAGCGTGGTTTGCAGCGAGGTCTCAAAGGTGCGCAGGTTACGGTTGTTGATGCCGAGCAGAGGTGTTTTAAGTTTCAGCGCCGCATCCAGTTCGACGCCGTTGTGGACTTCCACCAGCACATTCATGCCGAGTTCCATCGCGCAGGCTTCCAATTCCGCCATCAAACCGTGATCGAGCGCCGCCACGATCAGCAAAATCGCATCCGCACCCCACGAGCGCGCTTCGTAAATCTGGTACGGGTCGATCATGAAATCTTTGCGCAAAACCGGCAATGTACAGGCGGCGCGTGCGGTTTTCAGATAATCAGGCGAACCCTGGAAAAAGTGCGCATCGGTCAACACTGACAGGCAGGCCGCGCCGTGGGTGGCGTAACTGGCGGCAATCTGGGCCGGATGGAAATCGGCCCGGATCACGCCTTGGGATGGCGACGCCTTCTTGACTTCGGCGATCACGGCGGCATGACCGGTGCTGATTTTGTGGCGCAGGCTGGATGCAAAGCCGCGCAAATCGTCGCGCGCTGCAGTATCGGTTTCGACTTCGCGCCGCAGACTGGACAGTGCGCGATACTTTTTTGCTGCTGCCACTTCATCGACTTTGACAGCCAGAATTTTGTTCAGAATATCGGACATGATGGTTGTGCTTGTTTGTCATCCTTATATTGAAAATCATAAGGTGAGTATAGTTAAAAACGTGCCATATTCCGCATATTTTATATGCGGTATGTAAAATTACCTATGGCAGTATATTGTATTTTGCGCGGTCGAGAGATTACGCGCCAGCGCCCAGTTGCTGTGTTACGGCGACGAACTGGTCCAGCTTCTTGCGTGCCGCGCCGGATGCCATCGCAATGCGCGCCTGTTGCAGGCCGTCCTCGATCGATGCGCTAATCCCGGCCGCATACAGCGCGGTGCCGGCGTTCAGCGCGACGATGTCGGTCACTGCGCCGGGCTGATTTTCCAGCGCTTCGAAAATTTTCTGCTTCGATTCGTCCGCATTGGCGACTTTCAGGTTGCGGCTGGCAATCATCTGCAGGCCGAAATCTTCCGGATGGATTTCGTATTCGCGAATTTCGCCGTCGATCAATTCGCCGACCATGGTGGCGGCGCCGAGCGATACTTCATCCATATTGTCGCGGCCCCAGACCACGATCGCGCGTTGCGTTCCCAGACGTTGCAGCACCCGCACCTGAATTCCGACCAGATCCGGATGGAACACGCCCATCAGGATGTTTGGTGCGCCGGCCGGATTGGTCAGCGGTCCCAAGATGTTGAAAATGGTGCGTACGCCCAGTTCGCGGCGCACCGGCGCCGCATGCTTCATCGCTGCGTGGTGGTTCGGAGCAAACATGAAGCCGATGCCCGTTTGCGCAATGGATTGCGCGATTTGCTCCGGTTTCAGGTTGATGTTTGCGCCCAGCGCTTCCAGCACGTCGGCGCTGCCGGAAGACGACGATACGCTGCGCCCGCCATGTTTTGCCACGCGTGCGCCGGCAGCGGCGGCAACGAACATTGAGGCGGTCGAGATATTGAAAGTGTGTGCGCCATCACCGCCAGTGCCGACGATATCGAGCAGATTGGTGGTGTCGGCCATCGGCACCTTGGTCGAGAATTCGCGCATCACCTGGGCGGCGGCGGTGATTTCTCCGATGCTTTCCTTTTTCACGCGCAAGCCCATGGTCAGGGCTGCAATCATCACAGGGGATATCTCGCCGCGCATGATCTGGCGGAACAGCGACAGCATTTCGTCGTGGAAAATTTCGCGGTGATCGATGCAGCGCAGCAGCGCTTCCTGCGGCGTGAATTCTGACAGATGCGGCATTATGATTTTCCTTGAATGAAGTTGCGCAGCAATGCGTGGCCATGCTCGGACAAAATGGATTCGGGGTGAAACTGTACGCCTTGGATGTCGAACGTCTTGTGACGCACGCCCATGATTTCACCGTCGTCGGTCCAAGCCGTGACTTCAAGGCAGTCTGGCAGCGTGGCGCGTTCGATCGCCAGCGAGTGATAGCGGGTTACCGTATATGGGCTGGGTAGGCAGTGGAACACGCCAACGCCAGTGTGCGCGATCAGCGAAGTCTTGCCGTGCATGACCTGTTTGGCGCGCACCACCTTGCCGCCGAAAGCGGCACCGATGCTTTGGTGCCCGAGGCAGACGCCAAGAATCGGTAGCTTGCCGGCAAAGTGTTGCAGCAATGGCACCGAAATCCCTGCTTCTGCCGGCGTGCAAGGCCCCGGCGAGATGCAGATGCGGTCCGGTTGCAGTGCGGCGATGTCGTCCAGCGTGATTTCGTCGTTGCGGAAGGTGCGCACATCTTCTCCCAGTTCGCCGAAATACTGCACCAGGTTATAGGTGAATGAATCGTAATTGTCGATCATTAGTAGCATGTCAAATCTCCCCGTCCAGGCCATCTTGCACTTGCTCGGCGGCGCGTAAAACGGCGCGCGCTTTGTTTTCAGTTTCCTGCCATTCCATTTCCGGCACGGAATCGGCGACGATTCCGGCCGCCGCCTGAACGTACAACATGCCGTCCTTCAGGATGCCGGTGCGGATCGCGATCGCAACATCCATTTCGCCGCCGAAACTCAGGTAGCCGCAGGCGCCGCCGTAGATGCCGCGTTTGACTGGCTCCAGTTCGTCGATGATTTCCATTGCCCGCACTTTCGGTGCGCCGGACAGCGTGCCGGCGGGGAAAGTCGCTTTCAGTACATCAAGATTGGACAAGCCTGGTTTGAGCAAGCCTTCGACATTCGAGACGATGTGCTGCACATGCGAATATTTTTCGATCACCAGCTTGTCGGTGACATTGACGCTGCCGGTTTCGGCGATGCGGCCGATATCGTTGCGCGCCAGGTCGATCAGCATCACGTGCTCCGCTATTTCTTTCGGATCAGCCAGCAGCTCTTTCGCCAGTGCAGCATCCTGCTCCGGCGTGGCGCCGCGCGGGCGGGTGCCGGCCAGCGGACGAATTGTGATTTTTTGCAAATCGGCGTTGAGATTTTCGTTACGCACCAAGATTTCCGGCGACGAACCGATGATCTGCATGTCGCCGAAATTGTAGAAATACATGTAAGGCGATGGATTCAATGCGCGCAGCGCACGATATAGCGACAACGGCGAATCGACATAAGGTTTCCGCAACCTCTGGCCGATCTGCACTTGCATCAAGTCTCCGGCGAAGATGTATTCTTTGGCGGTATTAACTGCCCTTAAATAGTCATCTTTCTTAAAATCGCGGATAGTTTCAGTGCGCACGCTGCTGCCGGTGACCGGTGCTTCTACGGGGCGCCGCAGCAGATTGCGCAAATCCTTGAGCCGCTGGCGCGCCTGACTGTAGGCTTCCGGCTTGGTCGGGTCTGCATACACGATCAGATACAGCTTGCCGGACAGGTTGTCGATCACCGCCAATTCTTCGGTCAGTAGTAACTGGATGTCCGGCAGGCCGAGGTCGTCCTTCGGCGTGCTCATTGCCAGGCGCGGCTCCATGTAGCGCACCGCATCGTAGCCGAAATATCCGGCCAGACCGCCGCAAAAACGCGGCATGCCGGGTCGTAGCGCAACCTTGAAACGGAACTGGAATTGCGCGATGAAGTCGAGCGGGTTGCCGTCATGCGTTTCGATGACGGCGCCATCCTTGAGCACTTCCGTGTGCATGCCGGTCGCGCGCAACAGGGTATTGGCGGGCAAGCCGATGAAGGAATAGCGCCCGAAACGCTCGCCGCCGACTACTGATTCGAGCAGGAAGGAATTTTTGCCGACATCCTTTTGTTGCGCCAGCTTCAGATACAGCGAGAGTGGCGTTTCCAGATCTGCCAGTGCTTCGGCAATCAGCGGAATGCGGTTGTAGCCTTGGACGGCTAGTGAATTGAATTCAAGTTCGGTCATGTGAGTTCTCCGACGCGCCATTATTTAATGACAATGAGTGGCGCGCCTATAAATTGTCTATGCAACGAGGTTGCCCGGATAGGATGGACAACGGCAGATCAGGGATTATGCAGTCCGGGATTGCCAGCGTCGCCAAAGCCAAGCCTCAATCTGGCCTGTTTGGTTGACGGTACGTTTATGGAAGAGAAACATGACGTTATCGAGTGTTTGCAGTAGAAAGTTGGGGAGCTTCGTGTTGTACTGCGATCAATTGTGCTGCTTGCAGCAGCGAATCAACTATACCATCGGTATCGGCGTCCTGTATAGATTGCCCGTGATTGTAGCCATATGGCACAGACAAGATGCGGCAGCCCGCTGCGCGCGCTGCCTGCATATCGTTGGAAGAGTCGCCGATGGCGACTACTTGCTGTGGCGCAAGGGAGAAGTCGGCGAAGACTTGCAACAAGGGCATAGGGTCAGGTTTCTTTTTGGCAAAAGAGTCGCCGCCGTAAATTACTTCAAAATAATCATACAATCCGGTTTTTTTTAATAATGGCAAAGCAAATGCAAGTGGTTTGTTCGTCACGCAAGCCAGTCGTATGCCATCGCTTTGAAATTTTTCCAAACCTGCGACAACTCCTGGATACAGGCTGCTGTAGTCGCCGTTGATCGCCAGATAATGGCGTTCATACGACGCCATTGCCGGTTCGAAATGGCGCTCGATTGCATGCAGGGCGTAATCGACGGCCAGCACGCGCCGGATCAAGTTTTCCGTACCCTTGCCGACAAATTCCTTGATGCTGTCGATGCCAAGCGGCGCCAGCGCAAATTCGGCGCGCATCCGGTTGATGGCGACATGGAAATCCGCTGCCGTATCCAGCATGGTTCCATCGAGGTCGATGATGGCAGCGCGGATATCGCCAAACAGAGCGGCTGTTTTCATACTGCGGCCAGTTCGCAACGCATGGCATCTATTACAGCCTTGTAGTCGTCTTGGCTGAAGATGGCTGAACCGGCGACAAAAGTATCCGCCCCGGCTTTGGCTGCAGCGGCGATATTGTTAATCTTGATGCCACCGTCGACTTCCAGCAAAATTTCTCGGCCGGGATGAGAAGCCATATAGGCATCAATGCGGCGGCGTACTTCGGCAATTTTCTGCAGAGATTCCGGGATGAAGGATTGGCCGCCAAAGCCGGGGTTGACCGACATGATTAAAATAATGTCGATCCTGTCCATCACATGATCCAGATAATGCAAGGGCGCTCCTGGATTGAATACCAACCCCGCTTTGCAACCATTGTCACGGATCAATTGCAGGGTACGGTCAATATGTTCTGATGCTTCGGGATGAAACGTGATGATGTTTGCACCCGCTTTGGCAAAATCTGGCACGATACGGTCAACCGGTTTGACCATCAGGTGCACATCGATCATTGCTGTCACGTGCGGACGAATAGCCTGGCAGACCAGAGGGCCGATCGTCAGGTTGGGAACGTAATGATTGTCCATCACGTCAAAGTGGATGATGTCTGCACCAGAAGCGATGACATTGCGTACTTCTTCGCCTAAGCGTGCAAAGTCAGCGGAAAGGATGCTCGGAGCGATGCGGTATGTAGGCATGACGATATATTTTAGAAAAACCGTTTAGAAAAGACCTGCCATTTTACATCTTGGCGCCTGGCATGCCTTGCGTCACAGTTTGTTTTGGTGTGGAATGCGCCATGGTCAACCGCGCAATTGCAAAACTTGTACAAGTACATATCGATTAATTTCATATCGATCACATATTTATTACATTCAAGGAATTAATATGGCAGCTTATGAGTTTAGTGTCTCAGTTAATACACAATATCTCGCGGAACAATCGGAGCCGGATCGCGCCAATTATGTGTTTGCTTATGCGATTACCATTAAGAATACAGGGCAGGTAGCGGCGCAATTAATTTCACGACATTGGATTATCACTGACGGGAATAATCATGTGGAGCAGGTTCGCGGCCTTGGCGTGGTTGGCCATCAACCGTTTTTAGCGCCAGGAGAGCAGTTCGAATACACCAGTGGCACTGCGCTTACTACTCCGCAGGGGTCCATGACCGGGGAATACTTTTGCGTGGCTGAAGATGGTGAACAGTTTGAGGTCAAGATACCGGAGTTCGTCCTGTGCTTGCCCCGCGCTTTGCATTGATTTCAGCACGATTCATCTTTTTTGCATGCCGGTTTTTCGGATGCTGGCGGTGGCGGGGGTTTGCGGCCTGAAAACATCGTCCACCAGACAATAAATACCAATATCAGCATTGCGCAGCCTGCTTCAACCATTAATAGCCACATGACACACACTCTTCCAATGTTATTTACCCGCTCTAGTTTACTCGCAACTGCAATTCTGATTGCGTTCACAATAACTGCTTGCACCACACCACAGCAGGTTAAGCCGCCCGTCAAACCTGTTGTCCCGTCCGACAAGCCCATAGAAAAAGTGCAGGGAACGGATGTTCTCCAGCCAACCACTTTTGCTGCTTTGCCCGGTTGGGAACAGGATGATTTGCGTCAGGCGTGGCCGGTGTTCATGACTTCGTGTCAAGTGTTGATAAACAAGGAAGACTGGCGCGAACCATGCACTATTGCACGGGACGTGAATACTTCAGAAGTAAAGTCAATACGGGCATTTTTTGAGGCGTTTTTCGTGCCTCATCGGGTTGTGAATGCTGACGGCAGCGAACAGGGTCTTGTGACCGGTTATTACGAGCCGCTATTGCACGGCTCACGCAAGCGCGGCGGCGCTTATCAAACTCCTTTGCATGGTGTTCCAGAAGATATGCTGACCATCGAATTGGCTGGCGTGTATCCGCAGCTCAAGGGGATGCGTTTGCGCGGCCGCCTTGTCGGCAATAAGGTGATGCCATATCCGGCGCGTGCCGAACTAGTACCCTCCACAGCCTTGTCGGGCAAGGCGTTATTTTGGGTAGATGATGCGGTTGAGGCTTTTTTTCTGCAGGTGCAAGGATCTGGGCGTGTGCAATTAAAGGATGAAAAAGACACTGTGCGCGTTGCTTACGCAGATCAAAATGGCTCCCCATATAAATCGATTGGCAGGTATCTGGTTGATATAGGTGAGTTGAAGCTTGAGAACGCTTCCGCACAAGGCATCAAAGCATGGATTAAAGCTAATCCATCCCGCAAAACAGAGTTATTTAATGTCAATCCAAGCTATGTTTTTTTTCGGGAAGAAAAACTGCTTGATCCAAACGTTGGACCAAAAGGCGCGATGGGCTTGCCACTGTCTCCGCAGCGATCGATTGCGGTCGATGCGCAATACATCCCATTGGGCGCACCGGTTTTTTTGAAAACAACGCAACCTAATAGTACAGTCGCTCTACAGCGTTTGATGCTAGCCCAAGATACGGGAGGCGCAATTAAGAACCCGGTACGGGCCGACTTCTTCTGGGGTTTCGGCGCCGAAGCAGGAGAAAAAGCAGGGAGCATGAAACAGCGCGGCATGATGTGGGTGCTGTTACCGAAACTGCCTTTCAAGTTATCGGGGCGATAAATTTTACATTCATAAAGGGGTGATATGTCTTACGAAAATATACTGGTTGAAATGCATGGCAAAGTAGGCTTGATTCAGTTGAATAGGCCAAAAGCATTAAACGCACTCAATGATCAGTTGATGGATGAGTTGGGTGAAGCACTGTCGAAGTTCGATGCTGATGAAAATGTAGGATGCATTGTCCTAACTGGTAGCGAGAAAGCATTTGCCGCTGGCGCCGATATTGGCGCGATGTCAAGTTACACGTATATGGACGCCTACAAAGGCAATTACATTACGCGCAACTGGGAGCAAATTCGGCAAATACGCAAGCCGGTAATTGCTGCTGTGGCAGGGTACGCATTAGGCGGTGGATGTGAGTTGGCAATGATGTGCGATTTCATCATTGCAGCGGATACGGCCAAATTTGGTCAGCCTGAAATCAAGCTTGGTACCATGCCTGGCGCTGGGGGCACGCAGCGCCTGCCTCGTGCAGTCTCCAAGTCTAAAGCGATGGATATGTGCTTGACCGCACGCATGATGGATGCGGCTGAAGCCGAGCGGGCAGGGTTGGTTTCACGCATAGTCGCAGCCGATAAATTGATGGAAGAAACATTGGCAGCAGCAACAGTGATTGCTTCAATGTCTTTGCCTGTTGTCATGATGATCAAGGAATCCGTCAATCGCGCCTATGAATCGTCGCTTGCAGACGGCATTCAATACGAACGTCGTATGTTCCACAGCACGTTCGCAACTTCCGATCAAAAAGAGGGGATGACTGCATTTTTAGAAAAGCGCTTGCCAAACTTCCGCAACGTTTGATATAGTTCGCCTCCCGCTGAGAAGCGGGGAGTAAGGCAGGAAACAAGGGCAGGAAGCGAGAGCGGCAATGGGTGGGCAGTGGGGTTGACAGACGCGGCGCGCAGGGAGTTGAAACAGGTGCGGCGCGGCGATAAAAAATGT
>JBGSTZ010000154.1:0-5139 GCA_041736255.1 Burkholderiaceae bacterium | reverse complement strand
AGCAGTCGATGCCGGCCGGATTGCAGCCGACGCTGCGCAAGCGTATCCAGGCCAGCCGCAACGCATCGCCCCGGCGATCCGTGCGGCGCGGGTAGCGGCTGTCGAGAATTATGTTGCCTCACGCTGAATTGGCGCCATGCTAAGGAGATTATGGCTGGTGAATCAGAACCGGCCTTTTTTGTGTACCAGCACGATATAACATTGCCTTGACAGGCGAATGCCAACCCGGATATTTCCGCACTTACTATATTTTGTGCCACATCCCTTCAATTTTTCACAGAGAGCTGAGTAGTTACCCTATTTTGAAGATTCTTCTTGTTCGCGTCTCGTCACTAGGCGACGTGCTCCACAATATGCCTATCGTAAATGACCTGTTACGTCAATTCCCTGGCGCCAAGATAGACTGGGTGGTGGAGGAAGCCTACGTTAATTTAGTCAAACTGCATCCTGGCGTGCGTAAAATTTTTCCTTTTGCGCTACGCCGCTGGCGCAAGAATTTGCTGAAATTTAGCACTCGTCAAGAAATCCGCCACTTTCTAGCTGAACTACGTACCGAACAATATGATCTTGTACTCGACACTCAAGGGTTGCTAAAAACAGGCCTTGTCATGGGCTTGGCGCGCATTAATTCCCGTGGAAAAAAGGTAGGCCTGGCAAATGGCACAGAAGGTTCAGGCTACGAAGCAGTCTCTCGCGTATTTCACACTGAAAGCGTGGCGGTAGATAGTCGCACTCATGCTGTCTTGCGCGGTCGATTAGTCGCTGCCAAAGCATGTGGATATCACATCAACACGGCCGCCAGTTTTGGTCTAAGTGCACCTCAAGTTGATCCTGCATGGTTGCCAAGCTTGCCCTATGCTGTGTTCTTTCACGGCACGGCTGGTGCGTCAAAAAAATGGGCGCGAACCAACTGGGTGCAAATAGCAAGGTGCTTGGCACAACGTGATTTGGCGATACTACTGCCTTGGGGTAATGCATCTGAGAAGGCCGAGGCAGAACAGATGGCAGCGCAAATGCCTAATGCTACCGTGTTGCCGCAACTATCTATGCAAGAAGCCATTGTGTTAGCGCAACGCGCAGCGTTGACGATCGGGGTAGATACTGGTTTAACCCATATTGCTGCTGCCTACGAAACGCCGACGATAGAAATTTATTGCGACTCACCGCGCTGGAAAACTGAAGGCAACTGGTCATCCAAAATTATTAATTTGGGTGACCAGGGGCAAGCTGCTAGCGCTGAGGAAGTCGAGCGCGCCATCAACGCACTGCTGCATGTGGGCGCTCAAAACATTGCGCCCATAGTTATCAAATGAAAATAAAATTGGCGCAGAGATTGGCAAGCGTAAGGCGCTTAACGGGAAAGTCATCAGGTCTATGCCAACTTGAATGACCTGCCGCTCGTCAGAGTAAAACAGTAATGCTGGCGAATAGCTGCTCAGCGCGACCTTGCCTTTAGATATTTCAGGAACCAGCGTGCACTGTCAAGTAACTTCCCCCGCTTGAGTAGAAAACGCGACAGCATTCTCATTTCACGCGAATTCCTCGGCGCCGGATCCAGTGGCATATCGGACCATGGCGAGAGCGCATGATATTTGACGAAAAGGGCGCGGGATGCGTGCTGAGTCCAGTCGGTCCACGGCTTAACCGCACCGGCGAAGTGAATGAAAACCGCATCGTCCACTGCTCGCATTTGGGTAATGTTGCGGTCCAGGTCATGGATTAAGTCGTAGATGTAATTCCACTTTGGTGCGATGAATCGCGCTCGTCCGTCGAGCACGATGTTGAGCGCATCCTGATCGTTAAAACGTAATTTCTTGCCAAATTTTAAAAGTGCCTGCATCGATTCATCTGTGATGTTGCTGCTAATCCAGTTCTCGACATTAATGAAGATGACGCCGCCATTGAAGTAGCGCGGGTGCTTGAGCTGTAGCGCCGCACAGCGTCGTCTGGTGGTTTCTTCTGCATCGGGCACGACGAGCGCGATATCGGCGCTGATATCCATCTCGATCAACTCATCAATCTTGCCAACGCACAAAATATCTGCGTCCAGGTACAGCACTCTGTCCGTCACGCCCTGCAATTCCGTTGGAATAATGAGGCGCGAGAAAATCGAGAGCGAGTAATACGAAAATTCGATGAAATGGGTGAATTTATCGAATAGAGCAGGATCAATAATGTGAATCTGGGTGTGCACATATGCTTGCTGATCCAGCTGTTGCAAGCGCTCACGGTGCGTATCGGATACCGAAAATGCGAAGACATGAAAGGTGAAGTACACGCCAGGGTTGTTTTCGAGAATGGACATAATGGTCGCGCCCATACTGCGAAAATAATGGTTATCGACGCAAAATGCGATATGGAACGATGCATCGGCCGCATGGTTGTGTGCTTCGGATAGGGTGTTCGGTACAGTGCTCATTCAGATGCCCTTTATTACGCGATTACTTGCATTACTTGTTCTACGGTGATCGCCTTGACCCATTCGCGTCGCTGCGCGGTCATGACAAGAGTACTGTTTTTGCTGTCGATCGGTACCCACTCCGGATTTTTCTGGCGCATCAGTGCGATCACGGGTACATGCACCGCATTGGCCAGATGCATGACTGCGGTTTCGACCGAGATGATCAAATCGCATTTTTGCAACATCGCCGGCAGCTGAAAAAAATTATCTTCGGCGCAAAACAGTTCCGTGCGCAGCAGAGCATAGGCGGCGAATACCTTGCGCGCGTTGGCCAGTTCATTGGGCGCTGCATTGACAATGAAACATGCATCGCGAAATCTCTCCTGTTCCCGCATGGCCGCGATCAGCTCCGCTACGCGTTCCAGCGGCCAGCAACGTTTCTTCGATTTTGCGAACGGATTGATGAAGATGAGTTTGCCGCTGCGATCACCGAATCCCCATGCCGCCAGCTTGTCGTTTGCATCGCGCAGCCACTGCTCGGGAATCGTCACGAACGGAAAACGCGCTGCGGGCGCGATGTCGATGCCACACAGCTGCCGGAACCAGTCTGCATATACATCGCTGATATGCTGCGGATTTTGTCTGTCGACCGAATACGGTGGAATAGCCCGATCCAGCTTCTGGTATCCAAGTAAATGATGCAGTTGGAAAAGCCCCACTTTTGCCTTCATTCCCACCACCAAGCCATCGCCGGCAATCGCGCGCGCTAGTGCAGCGTAGCGCTGTGGACGTAATGTCGCTAGCGACACCACGATGGGATACGCTTCCAGGCGGGCTTCCTGAATGGATTCCTTGTACAGTTCCGGACTGTAGGTACGCTTATAAATCTTGTGGAAAAACGGGCAGGCGGCGACCCAGTCGTAGAGCGAATATTTTTTCAGGTGCTCCCATTGAGAAGCGTCGCCGGTGCGGCGAACTTCGTCCACCCACAAGTCAATTTGAAGGTGCGGATAGGCTTCCGAAAATGCCTGAAAACAATTCTGGAGGTACGTGAAGTCTCCCAAGGCGAGATGTGCAATGAACAATATTTTGTTCGACCCGCGGAGTACGTCAGGCGTGATGAGTGGCTGTGTCATAAGAAGTTTTTCAATACTTTGTTATTGTTTTTTGTTGTAACGATTAGCAGGCATTGAATTTGCGACCGAAAATTGGTCATGGCGTGCCTTGATAGACACTATAGGCTGAGTTATGGGCAGTGCCGTTATCTTCCTGCACGCGTAGCAACGACAAGAGAATAACCAACGTAAATGCAAAAATCATGACGCCGTTATTGTGAGTCAGAAAGGACTGGGTCAGTCCAAAGCCTATGTAGCCGACGCTCAACAGTACTCCCGCAACCGCATAAGGGCGCACCGCCTTGTTTTTATCCCGCACCCGTCTTGCGAACAGTGCAAATGGAATTAGGTACAAAGCCAATAGCGCGATTAATCCTAGCAGGCCGCGCTTGACCAGAGCATCGAGAAATTCGTTATGCAGATGGTTGTGCTCTCCCGGAACCAATCGAACCTTGCCAGCCTCGACCAGACTTGCCGCCCCTTTCATATAGCCTTCCTTGCCCCATCCCAGCCACGGATGTTCTGGAAAAAGCATAAGCCCGGTACGCCACATTTCCAATCGTGCCCCGACCGAAGTGGTAGCGTTGCCAGTTTTGAAATAGTCCTGGGTTTCTACTACAGCCAGTTTTATACGCCCTTCCATCGGAAGTTGGGGCGTAAACTGTAAAACGCCAAACAGCACCAGCAGGGCAGTAAGGCTAGTTGTGATATGACGTTTTTTTAGCATGCGTCCATAACACAAGTATGTCACCAGAAGCGCTATAGGAAGGCTGATCCAACTACCACGACTTCCGCTAAGCAAAGAGCCCAGTATTCCCAAGAAGATTCCTCCTGACAAAAAACTCGACCAGAATATAGGTCGACGTTGTGTAACTGCCCAGCTAAGGCCTGTCAAGCAAAAAATTCCGAGTAACAAACTGATGTTGCCGAATTGAATTGGATTGGTAAATCCTGCGGCGCGCATGCCGTTCGTTAAAAAAAATTGCCATGTCGCAAATAGGCCGGAGGAAATTGCGCCGGTAGCCACACCACTCCAGAAAAAATGCGGTATTAGCGGAAAGACACGTAGTAAAAGTAGTACAGGGATCGCTAGCAGAAAGCGCATCGGACTATCGTATTCGCGGATCTGCGCGCCATGTACTATGTTAGCAAGGCAGCTAGCCAAAAAATAAAAAGCCAACACTGAGATTAATAGCATTTCTTCGCGTTGTAGCCTGACCATGGCACGTTTGTGTAGCAGAACGACGCTACCTACTAGCAGCAGTAATGCACCGACTGAAAATCCGCTGGGAATGACGAGTGCAATAGCAAAAAAAAGAAAGACCGCGACAGACGTATATATAACCATTAAAAACCCTTGATTTGCCGATCGCCCGGGAAAGCAAGCAGGCGAAATTTTCTCCCGTATAAATTAACCGGGGCCACATTATATCCATCCCAATCAGAGTCCTTGCACGGCTATGCATTATGCGTGCATCAGCTATAAATAAATAAGGTAATCCCCCGGCTTTGCCGGGGAGACTCACTAGGTTTGACCGAGCGCTACGGTCAGGCGGATTCTTCTGACTCGATCAAAAGTTAGGAGAATCAGTCTCGTATGTGGGTGGCTAAATCAAAAGGAAG
>JBGSTZ010000111.1:0-95030 GCA_041736255.1 Burkholderiaceae bacterium | reverse complement strand
GATATTGCTCAAGTTGTGCGGCAAGAGCGCCGTACGATGCGGGCAGCGGCGGCGCAGCGATGCGCTCGATCCCGGCGCGCGAAACCCGCACCCGCGTTTCGATCACGGTATCGTCTGCAAATGCCGGCGTGGCGCCGTGATTGGGCAAATTGAGAACCAGTTCGTGCGGCGTTTGCGATGCCAGCGCCCGGATCACGGTCACGGCCAGATCGCCGAAACCGGCCGAGCCCCGATACCAGCGCAGCTGCGGCGTCGCGCGTTTTCCTTCGGCCTCGAAGTGCGCGTAGTACTTGGGAAGCGAAGCCGCGACCACATCGCTGCGCGGTCCAACGCGGCGCGCTTGTTCGACAAAAGCATCGGGGAACAGATAATAAGGAAGGTACGAGTTCGGCCAGTAGCCGGGATTTTCGCGCGCCATGCCAAGCGAAAATGCAAAGCGCAACTTATGCTCTTCGTCGTATTCCTGCGGCGCTGTCAGCGGCTCGGAAATTGCGGCCAGCGGCGCGCCGTCGATCATGATCTCGCTGTACCAGGTCGCGTGGTTGAGTCCGTTGCTGCGAAACGCGTAAGTTCCCTGACGGCCCAGCGCATGAACGATCGCCTGCAGGTCTTCATCGGACTGGTCGCACATGCCGATCACGTTGACGCCACCCCGGTCCACCAGCGCCTGGGTGACGATGTTGCTCGGATTGGTGTAATTGAGAATGGTCGCCCGCGGCGCCAGCTCTTGCACCAGTGCGGCGACCCGTAACGCTTCCGGCACCGATCGCAGCGCAAAGAAAAAGCCACCCGGCCCCACCGTTTCCTGGCCGGGAATGCCAAATTCCAGTGGCAGCGTTTCATCGATGCGGCGGGCCGCCAAACCGCCCGGACGCGTCGAGTTCAGGATCAAATCGGCGCCTTGTATCGCGCTCTCCAGTGAATCAGCAGCCTCGACTTCGAATGCGCCGGCGCTATGGGCCATGGCCTTGCCCAGGCGTGCGACGATGGCAAGCCGGTTGGCATCGGTGTCATACAAACGCACGGTTGTGAGCGGCAATTCGGCGGCATGCGCAATCAATGCCTGCAGCAGGCCGGGGGTGTACGCACTGCCACCTCCTAATACAGTCAGGATTTTCATAAGCTCTCTTTGGTTAATCCGGCCATGATTTTGGGGTCTGTGACCAGACCGCCGGTTTGGTTCAAAATGCGCGCCGCAGCATGCGTGCCGTGCTGCAGCGCGGCTTCGGGCGCGACGCCATGTCCATGTATCAGGCCCGCGATAACACCGCCGCAAAAAGCATCGCCGGCACCGGTGGAATCGACCACTTGCGCGGCAACTGCGGGAACCCGCACCGCTGTTCCGTCAAGCATCCCGAACGCACCATTGGCGCCCAGCGTGACCAGCACCGAATGTGCCGCTCCGGCCAAGCGCTCTGGCGCTGTTGCGACGTCGCCGCACGCAGCCAGCGCTTCTTTCTCGTTGAGCACCAGCAAATCCCAGGCTCGGTCTTTGCGCCCCGCAAGCTGGCTGAGTTGGCGCGGGCTCCAGCTGCCGCTGACCGAAATGCGCGCACCGTCGCGCCGTGCACGGGCCAATGGCGCGGCAAGACGCCCGGCTTCTTCCAGGCCCGGCACATGCACCCAGGCACAGGGCGGCAGGCGTTCGACTGTTGCCAGCACATCGAGTTCAGCCGTGCTGACGAACGAGCGGTCATGGGCATCAGAAAAAACCAGCGAGATGGCGGGGTTGTCGGGTGCGGCAAACGGTTCGAGCGTGATGCCCGAACGTTGCGCCAGCAGTTCCACCGCCTGATCCACAATGCCGTGGCCCATCGGTACGCACAGCGTCACCCGCAAGCCGAGCGCGGCGGCGACCGTCGCCGTGTTGAGCGCGCCGCCAAGGGCGAGTTGAATGCCCTTGACGAACAGTTCTTCGCCCGGCGCCGGCTGTTTGTGGGGCGGAACGAAAACTTCAAAATAGGCCATGCCGACAACGACCAGGTCGGTCACGCGGTCGCCTCTGCCACGGCTGTTACCGCTGTTACATTAAGAGATGAGTTGTCAAGACGGTTCGCCGGCACTAATCGGTATCCCATAGCGGGTTTAAACAGCGTTTGCTGCTCCAGAATAATCATGTTAAATCTCCTTCGGACTAGCCGCTCGGCGCAGAACAAAACCACATGAGCATGTCGCATGTTAAGGCGAATGCGCTGTATTGCCGGGCTATTTATATTCGGTGGCCAAAGCGGCTGTGAGGGCGTGCGAATGCGTTCGCATTTGGATTGCAGCACAGTTGTAAATACGCTGCCGGTCGGATCATTGACCCGTAAAAAACACCAGCATACAGCCGCCAGTTAAAAACTAGGGTCACCCATTAGCAGCCTGTAGTCAAGCGCGCATGCAAACAAAATATACGGATCCGGTATTTATTGACGATTTTGACATTTTGAATCGAGCAATTATTAAAATTAAAAAATACTGGGTATATCTAAAAATACCTTATTAAACACATATATTAATTGCGTATTCTGAAAATACATAATAATGTATATATTATTTGACGTAGGTTGGATTAGCAGCTTTATCGCGTAATCCGACATCTACGGCTGAAAATTGGGGGCTCACTGCCACTCACGCGGATCAACGCAGTAATACTCTTTGAGCGCAGCAAACAGAGCAGGGTGCTGCTGGCCCAGCGCTTCGGATTTTTTGAAAAAAGCCTCGGTCGCCACGGCAAAGAATTCTGCCGGATTGGTCGCGCCATAGTGATCGAGTACGCTGGCAGAATGATGCTGCGCAGACTTTTGCAGCAGTGCAAACTCTTGCAAGAAAATCGCTGACCAGCGCGCATAACGGGCCTTGCTTATCAAGTACGGCGCGCCATTCGTGCTGCCGGATTCGCTATCAAGCTGGTGTGCGAATTCATGCAGCACCACGTCAGAGCCTGGTTCAAGTTCAGCGTTGCTGCGCTGGATGTGATCCCATGCCAGAATCACGCGATCATCGCTCCAGGATTCGCCCAGGAGGGTTTGATTGCGATGCGTAACCAGCCCACCAACAGCGACCTCGGCATGTTGCACTATGAAAGCGGATGGATACACCAGCACGAAAGAAAGCGCGGGATATACCAGAGTGGGACGATTCAGCAGCAGCAGACAAGCCCTGCCGGCAATCGTCAGCTTGATCTCGTTGGTAATGGTTAAACCATCGCATCCGACGAATTTTTTCTGATGCAGAAATTGTTTTATCAAGCGCTTTAACTGCAACTGCAGATCGGTCGGCATGCGGTTATACACCGACATATTCTCGCGCAGGATTTTTGCATAACGACGCGGAAAAGGGCGCGCAAGTGCAAGTTGCAAACGATATTTCGGTAGCCAGAACAGCAGCCCGATCCCGAGCAGCAACAGCGCCATTAATGCGATGAATGCCATCACACGGCCCGATTTTCAGTGGCGCTTATTGTTACATTCATTGCCGCTTTCATCTGCAGCTTCATTCGCGAAAGAAGTACAGCCCGGTACACAGACCGATGCCAATCAGATACAGCAACCAGGTCTGCGAGACCGCGTACGGATACAGCATCAGACCGACTCCGATCCACTTGGAATTGCGGTTATATGTTTTTTTGCCATAGCGATAGGCGGCAAAGCCGATGATGCCAAAAATGATTGCACCCAGCAGGTAAGCCGGACTGGGCAGCGTCAGACCCAGAGAATCAAGAGTATTCAAGTCATCCATATTGTGTAAATAATTCCTTTGCAATCGTGTGCGAGGTGCAATTTCGCCGGTAACTTGACGCAGCAGCCTTTGATGAAATCATTGTAGTCAAATATCCTTCATCTAAACCGATGAACATGATTTTCGTGGACCGAATATTTTGTGCGTAAAATCCGTCAAGTCGTACAATTTCCAATGACGTATCGTACGCTGCCGACAAAAAAGCGCATAAAGGAATGCATGAACTTGCCCAATATCCCCCGCTTTATTCCGCGTGGCCTGATTCCGACGCAGGAGCAGATTGCTATCCAGTTGGCCCAGAATAAAGTGGTGATGATAGATGCCAATGCCGGGGCCGCGAAAACGACTACCCTGGCGATCCGCATCGGCGAAGCGATCGCGCGCAAGCTGGCACCGGAACAGATACTGGCGCTGGTCTTTACGCCGGAGGCACGCGATGTCATGCGCCAGCGCCTGCTGGATGTCGGCATTCCCTACGACACCGCAGTGCGCATCGAGGTAGCAACATTCGAAGACTTTGCCAGCAAAGCCCTGATGAAAATGGAGGATGGCGACACGAAGCGCTGTCCGCGTGCCAAGGACTTGAAAAAATACGTGCTGGCGGCGATTGAGCAGGTGAATCGGCACTATTCTGGCAAAGTCGAGTTTCTCGACCTCAGAACGCACAACATCGCGATCAGCCAGTTCCTTGACCTGCAATTGGAACTGAAAGCGACTTTGGCGCTGGACGGCGATTTCGAATTCATGGGCCTGGAAGAAGTGGCGGAGATTCTGAACGTGCCGCTTACGGATTACTTGACGACACGCGAATACGAGCGCATCAGGCTCGGCAATTCGGAGGAGACTCTGTTTCGCGGGCCATTTGATGCGACCTACGATCTTGCGCGCAAGCTTTCCCTGACGCCGGAACTGGTGCAAGATTTTCCGGCATACCGGGTGATCGTTTGCGACGAACTGCACGATTTGAACGAAGCTGCATTCAAAATCCTGAACGCTTTGCTCAATTGCCCGCAAAGTTATTTCGTCGGGGCCGGTGACAAGGATCAGGTGATTCACTCCAGGCTGGGGGCAAGTCAGGAATACCTGGAGCGGCGCTTCGCACAGAGCTATCCTGGCCTGGCGCGCTACCCGCTAACTTTCAGTTATCGGTATGGCCCCCGCCTGGCCTTTGCGATGGCGGAGTTTAAACAGAAGACAGTCGATTCAAACTTGCCGTTGCAAACGCAGATCAAGCAAAGCCATTATGAAGTGACGGCCGACGCGTGCGCTGCGCGCGTGGTCGAGGCAATTTTGCACTGGAAGAGCGAGAAATTGCCGCTGGATGGCTGCGCCATTCTGATCCGTGATCGTCATCAATCTGTCTCGATCGAAAACGCACTGCTGAAAGCGAAGATCCATTACCGTACACAGGAAATGGCGGGCTATCTGCAGCGCGAGGAAATCCTGTTCCTGCGCGGGATGATCGCCATCGCGCTCAAGAATCTTGCTTCGGTGAAGTCCTACGAAGTGCGCAGCGCGATTGTCGAGGCACTTTCCATTTTTGGCGAGGTTGAACTTTCGCAGCAACAGATTGAGCAGGCCAAATACGCAGTCGCCAAAGATCCAGAAAGCCTGAATAATTTCTTTGGCGTACGGATCAAACGCGGTGACGGTGAAGGTGAATCGAAACAAATTGAAGATACGGTTGCCTACATCAATAGTGTGCCGCCGGACACGATGGCCGATGTCGTACTGCGTGAAATATGCACGCAGATGCATCTGGAGGAAGCAGCCAAACGCATTTTTGTGCGGCAGTATGACGCCAGCGTGGTGTCAAAATCCATTGCGGGCTTCCTTGCGGCAGCAGCGCACTCGGGCTTGAATTTGCGCGATTTTTCCGAGTCGTTAAATGCCGCGGAAGCGTTTACGAGACGAAAAAGAGATAAGACTTTTGTGACGCTTGAGTGCGTGGTTAACGCCAAAGGAAAAGAATTCGATCACGTGATCATGCCGTTCCTGGAACTCGACGAATTCCCGCATCCGATGTTTGCGCGTAAGGAAGAAGAGAACCTGTTTTATGTTGGCGCCACACGGGCAAAGTCGCGTTTGACCCTTATTTCTCCAGTGGATGAGGAACAACGTAGCCCATTCATCGGGCAGATGAAATTATCCCGTTCGCTGACACGTGCGAACACTGCAGTGCGTGCCAATGAAGCGCAGGCGAGCGCGCTGCCACCGAGTCGCCATGACTTGAAAGTATCGTATGCAGAAAGGGGTTTGGTCAAAGAATTGGGTGCCAATTGGGACGCGACACGCAAGGTTTGGTACGTGAAGGCGGGTGTGGATTTGAAACCGTTTGCCCATTGGCTGCGGACATGAGGAGTTCATCTCACTAACGCCAGTTATTTGATGTCAAGCGCCCATTGGATGATGTATTTGGCGACAAATCCCACCATGCCAAATGCCAGGCCGAGGAACAACACGAATGTGCCGAAGCGTCCGGCTTTGGCGTGCCATGCAAGCTGGCCGATGACGAACAGCATGTAGAGCATAAAAGCGCCAACGCCAAAAGTCATGCCAAAGTGGGCAATCTGGGATTCTGTAAAGCCAAAAACCGTGCCGCTCACGTGCGTTCTCCATTGTTCATATTAGGGATGACAGCTTCCACCAGATCGCGATAAGCATGCCAACTGGCGTGGCCTAGCAGGGGAACTATCAATACCAGTCCCAGCAGCAGCGATGCCAGCCCGAGCAAGGTCAAGCCCATGATCAGACCGCCCCATAACGCCATCGGTGCCGGGTTAGCCAGGATTACCCTCCAACTGGTGAGGACCGCATCCATTACGCTGATATTCCGGTCCAGCAGCAGCGGCATGGTCACCACGCTGGAAGCGAAAACCGGTGCTGCCATGACACCACCCAATGCCAGCCATACTTCAAATACATAATTGTCATGCGCCAGCATTACCACACGCACAAAATCCATCGGGCTGGAAATAGGCTGCGGCGCAAACGAAATCACCAGCGCAGCCGAAGTCATGACCCAGCCGGTTCCCGCTAAGGCCAGCAATAAACCAAAACGTACCAGTCTCGTATCGGGCACACCGTCAGGCGTGCGCCAGTGCAGCCAGGTACGGAGCACACATCGGGCGTTGGCCGGTTGGCCGCGTTCCAGTGCACGGCTCAGCGCATACAGCGCTGTAGCCAGCGCCGGAGCCACCAGCAAAAAACCGGAAAAAGCGCCGACTAACAACCAGAAACGGTCGTGTGCAATTGCTGTCAACAGCGCACCGAACAGCGCAACTGCCACACCGTGCGCGATGCTGAGCAGCGGGCAACGCGTGATGTCGCGCCAAGCCAGTACTAGCCATTGCAAAGGCTGCAACAACGGTATGGTACGCACGGCGGGGGCTTGAATCGGGGTGGCATTGGGCATGATAGTCTTGTATTTTTAGTGGGAAGTAGACAGGTGCAGATCACTTGATTCAAGGCAAGTCGCCTATGGTATACCGTAATCGCGCTAGCGCGCGGTGCTTACGAACTTGAAACAAAAAATAAGACTGTGACACTACTACATCAGCCATTGCGGCCCAAGCTACCATGCTAGATCGATAAATAAGGAATAATCCTAGAAACCTCAGTTGGACGACGCCAGAGGGACGGAAAAATGTGCAATCGGTTCCGTAGCGCTCTCACCCAAATGGAGAGCAACTTAAAAAGCACAATCCTAAATATATTCAATCACTTATCGAAGCTAATTAGCGGTCAACTGAGGTTTCTAGGATAATAGAGGTCAGGACAGAATGTAATGCCAGAAACTTGACCTGTCTCTATCATTCTTAACTTCATCAATAACCCAACCCCACAATACAGAAAGAGAAAATATGACTACATTAAAAGCCATCATGGAAACCAGCAAGGGCACCATTAACATCACCCTTTTTGCGGATCAGACACCAGTCACGGTTGCCAGCTTCGTCAACCTTGTTAACCGCGGATACTACGACGGCCTGAAGTTTCATCGCGTCATCGACAATTTCATGATCCAGGGCGGCTGCCCGCAAGGAACTGGAACTGGCGGCCCTGGCTATGATTTTGAAGATGAATTTTCCCGTGAATTGCGTCATGACAAGGCAGGTATCTTGTCGATGGCAAACTCCGGCCCAGCTTCCAACGGCAGCCAGTTCTTCATCACCCACGGCCCAACACCGCATCTTGATGGCAAACACACCGTGTTCGGCGCCGTGGTCGGCAGCGAAGACCAGAAAGTGGTCGACAGCATCGCCAAGGATGACCTCATCAAGAAAGTTACGATTGAAGGCGATGCCTCTGAACTGATGAAAAAAGTCGAAGAGAAACTGGCCAAATGGAATCAAGTCATTGACAAAAGATTTCCTAACCTCAAGCCCGCTGCTTAAGTCTTCAGTAACGTGTCAACAACGTGGGCACATCACTGCGTCCACGTAGCAAACACATTCAGCGGCGCAACGCCATTTTGGCTTGCGCTGCTACCCTAAAATAAGCGCCATCTTTTATACATCGTTCAGGGCCAATGTCGGCACTGTTTCGTTTCGATGATTTTCATCGCCGCTAGCCCGTATGGTAAGCTTCGCCTCCTGCACAGCAAGCGCATAGCATCGCTTAGCTCTCATTATTCCTGGCTTGTGACCTTGTCGTTTTCCCTTTTCCAGGCTGCCACCGCACCGTTTAAAAAAAACCTTTAAAGTTAGTGATTCCTGCCATGTTTTATGCGCAACAATTTTTCCTGAATTTCATTAAACGTACCAGCCTTGTAACGCAAATTGTCATCGGCTTAATCGCCGGGATTGTATTTGCCTTGGCCTTTCCTTCGGCGGCCGTATCCGTGGGTTTCATCGGCAGTGTATTTGTCTCGGCGTTGAAGGCAGTAGCACCTATTCTGGTTTTTGTACTGGTGATGGCGTCGATTGCCAGCCATAAAAAAGGCCAGAAAACGCATATCCGGCCGATTCTGCTGCTGTATCTGCTTGGCACATTCGCCGCCGCGATGGTGGCCGTCACCGCCAGCTTCCTGTTTCCCACGACACTGCTGCTGGTTGCCGATAATCTCGCAATCGCAGCCCCGGGAACCATTACCGAGGTATTGAAAACGCTGTTACTCAGCGTGGTTGATAATCCAGTCAACGCTTTAGTAAAAGGCAACTTCATCGGCATCCTGGCCTGGGCTGTCGGGCTGGGTATTGCTTTTCGGCATGGCACCAATACGACGCGGGCGGTGCTGGGCGATTTCTCCGACGCGGTATCGCACATCGTCAAAGTGGTAATCCGTTTTGCGCCTCTGGGTATATTCGGTTTGGTGGCCTCGTCGCTGGCCGAATCTGGTTTTGGTGCACTATTGGGTTACATGCAACTATTACTGGTACTGGTTGGCTCCATGTTATTTGTCGCTTTGGTGATAAATCCGGCAATTGTGTATTGGCAGATTCGCCGCAATCCTTATCCGATGGTGCTGACTTGCTTGCGCGAGAGTGGCATTACCGCATTTTTCACACGCAGTTCTGCCGCCAACATTCCAGTAAATCTGCAACTTTGCAAACGTTTAGGCCTGCATGAAGACACGTATTCGGTATCGATCCCGCTCGGTGCCACCATTAACATGGCCGGTGCAGCCATTACCATCACGGTGCTTACCATGGCGGCAGTCCATACGCTGGGGATTCCGGTGGATATTCCGACCGCAATCCTGCTCAGCGTGGTCGCATCGGTCAGCGCCTGCGGAACCTCCGGCGTCGCCGGCGGATCTTTGTTGTTGATCCCGCTAGCGTGCGGTCTGTTCGGCATTCCGAGCGAAGTTTCCATGCAGGTGGTGGCAATTGGCTTCGTTATCAGTATCGTGCAAGACTCCGCGGAAACAGCGCTGAACTCGTCCACCGACGTATTGTTTACGGCTGCCGCCTGCATAGCGAACGGCGATTATGCCGATGGGGACAATCGGGCTATTGCGGACGAGGTGGCTGAAGAGATTGCCTGATGTCGAAATTTTTTCTGAAATGAAACGTCCACATGTTGTTTTTCAGTTTTACGTGTGCTGTGCGCAACATCAGGACGTAATTGCGATACAGCATTATTGGGAAAATCAGGGGCGCGATGCGAAAGCGATTGTTGTTGGTGGGCGGCGGCCATGCGCATCTGTTCGTGCTGGAGGCGCTGCGCCTGCAACGCGGATTGTGGCGTGAGCGGCTGGAAGTGACCTTGCTGTCGCGCGATGTGATGACGCCGTATTCCGGCATGTTGCCGGGATTGATCGCCGGGCATTACCGCAGTTCGGAATGTCATGTCGATTTGCGGCCATTGGCGCACAGCGCCGGCGTTGATTTGGTGCAAATTAGCGTGGATCAGATCGACCTGCAGCGCAATGTCGTCACGGCACAAGGTCGGGAATGGCAGTTCGACCTGGTGTCACTGGACATCGGTTCGACGCCGCCATTGGCGCTGGTGCCGGGCGCGGCTGAGCATGCGCTGGGAGTCAAGCCGATTGATATATTTCTGCAGCAATGGCATGCGCTGGAACAGGTCAGCACTGCGCTGCAGCACCCGATCCATATCGTGGTAGTCGGCGGCGGGGCCGGCGGGGTTGAACTGGCGCTGGCCATGGTCCATCGTTTGCGCACCCGGCGCAGTTTGGTGAAATTATCGCTGGTCACGCGTGGAGCTCTTCTGCCCGGCTATTCCCGCCGCGCAGCGCGCCTGATAGCGCGCCATCTGGAAACTGCCGGAGTCGCGTTGTTGACTGGAACCAGTGTAAGTTCGGTGGCACCGGGCCGACTTCATTTTGATAACGGCAGCACCGCGTCGTTCGATCATCTGATATGGGCTACCGGCGCTGCGGCGCAGCCTTGGCTGGCACAGGCTGGCGTGGCGACGGTGGATGGTGGTTTCGTGCAGATTAACCAGCATTTGCAATCGGTGAGCCATCCGCAACTGTTTGCCGCCGGCGATATTGCCAGCGATCCCCAGCAACCGCGCCCGAAAGCCGGCGTGTTTGCGGTGCGCCAGGGGCCGGTACTTGCGCAAAACTTGTTGCACCAATTATTCGACGAGCCCTTGATCGAATATCGCCCGCAGCGCGATTATTTGTCGCTGCTCAGCACCGGATCGTGCCATGCCATCGCGTGCTGGTACGGGCTGGTGTGGCAGGGCGACTGGGTGTGGCGCTGGAAAGATAAAATCGACCGTCGTTTCATGCGGCGTTTCGCGCCGCCGCTGTCTGTATCCGAATCCGAACCCGAAAAAAACAATCGCTGAATCATTCTGCGACAAGCTGTCCAACTCCGATAAGATCAGAGCTTACGCAAAAAATTGCGTTCAGTAGCGCAGGCCTCCGTGCCTGCGCCTTACAACCAGATGCAAGCACGGATGCTTTATTTCCTCGGGAGCAGTGAAGATGCAAGAATCAAAATCAGGCCTTCCACCCACGCAACTTTTTTTAAATAATCAGGCCTGGGCTGATGCCATCAAGGCCAAAGATGCGGATTATTTCAAGAAACTGGCAGCGCAGCAGTCGCCGGAATACCTGTGGATCGGTTGCTCCGACAGCCGCGTTCCGGCCAACGAACTGCTCGGACTGCTGCCGGGTGAATTGTTTGTCCATCGCAATATTGCCAACGTGGTGGTGCATAGCGACCTCAACTGCCTGTCAGTGCTGCAGTTTGCGATTGACGTGCTGGGCGTCAAACATGTGATCATTTGCGGTCACTATGGCTGTTCCGGCGTACATGCAGCCCTGACACGGCGGCGCATCGGCCTGGCCGACAACTGGCTGCGCCATGTGCAGGACGTGCATCAGAAACACGAGAAATATTTCGGCGAAGTCTTGCCCAGCCGCGCGCAACAGGATCGCCTGTGCGAATTGAACGTGATCGAGCAAGTCACCAATCTATGCCAGACCACCATCCTGCAGGACGCCTGGGAGCGCGGCCAGGACGTGACGGTACACGGCTGGGTGTACGGCTTGCACGATGGCTTGCTGCGCGAACTCGGGATGGAAGTCAATTCGGCCGAAGTGCTGGCGCGCAAGCTGGCGACGGTATTTGATCGCTATGTACTGGAGCCGTGAAGTAAGGTGATTGCTGGCGCAGCGCACCGCCAAAGTAGTGCAGGTCTGCGTGCCTGCAGCGGGCCGCAGGCACGCAGACCTGCACTATTTTTATGATGAGTATGGCAATAAGCCATGCTATTACCGCATATATTCATTGCGGTATGTAAAAATACCATTTGTAGTATATTTTTAGCGGGTGGCGTTGTATTAAAAAAATGCAGCAGGATTAATGTTGAATCGCGCAGAAATTGCTTTTATTTGTCGAATGTTCAGATCGCGTATACCTCGCAAAATTTCTGATACAACACCTTGCGTACCGACCTCCGGCAAATCGGATTGCGTGAGATTATGTTGCTCCATCAGAAAACGCAGCATTGCAGAGGGCGTTACGTCGCCATTCGGATAATGGATGTCGTCATAGTCGCCGATGATTTCGCCCAGCGTTGCAACCAGGTCGGCCAATGGATGGGTTTCATCGCCCGCGCCGACATCCAGCAGTTGATTGAGCGCGCTCACTGCTTTGTCATATTCGGCTTCCATGCGAATTGGGCGCAGAGGGATAATGGCGTTAAGCGCTTGAAAATGGGCAGTGATTTCAGCGACCATTTGACGATCCATTACGGCTTCCATTTGTCATACTCCTTGTGCGTAAAAACATGCCTGATAAAAAGCATTTGACGATTGAAATGGATGGAGGCAATGATCCGGTATTTATTGCCGCCAATGTCAAATACGTAAAAATCACCCACCTTGTCCGTTGCGTTGAATGCCGACTTGATGTCGGCAAAACTGGCAAATGAACTTGCTTCAAGCAGCTTGCGCCAAGTCTGAAGCAACCCTGACGTTTCTGGATATTTCACAGAAAAACGGATTAATGCCTTGTTGGAGATGATTCGCATCGGTTGATTGTATCTCAATTTGAGATTATTGAAATTTGCCTTAGGTTACTTAACTTCTATGTTTTTCTTGTCTTTGTCGGCTGAGAATGTCGGGTTACGCGATGAAGCCGCTTACCCGACCTACAAAATCGCAAACATTTCACTCATAATTGCCTGCTCGGTTGAAGAAGTACGACTGCACTGATATGCATGGAGTATGGCAATAAACCATGCTGTTACCGCATATATTAATTGCGGTGTATAAAAATACAATATGTTGTATATTGAATAATGAGAACTAAGCGTGTGCCGCCTGATCCAGCACTTCAGTAGCCCACTGATTCAAGCTTTTGCCGGATGCCTCGGCAGCAATGGCGGCAGCGGCATGCACCTCGGGCGGAACGCGCAGCATTATTTTGCCGGACGCTGGTTTTTGTGGTTGACGACCGGTGGCATCGCAATCTTTCAGGTAATGATCGATTGCATTATGAAAATCTGCAGTTAGTTCTGTAACGGTTTCGCCGTGAAAACTGATGATGTCGGCGATGCCGAGAACGCGACCCACAAAAATAGCATCGCGGGGATCGAATTCAACGCGGGCGCCGTAACCCTTGTAAGTCATGGTGTTGTTCATGGTTTGATTCCTTCTGATTCTAGCAATGCACGGAATTCCTCAACTTGATAGCGCTTAGCTTCCTTGCCCGGGTGCGGGCGATGTGGGTACAAGCGCTTTCCGTTGATCTCAAATACCACGCGAGACCCGTCTCCCTCGCGCACTACTCCGCCCAAGGCGATGACGAGTGATTCCAGGTCAGAGAAAGAAATATTCACCAGCGTCGGCTTAGTGAATACGGATCGCAGCGCCTTCGCATGTTTGGCTTTCATGCTTTAAATGATAGCATAATTTGATATCGTTAACCGATGTTGCGCACTTCACAAGCCGCTAACCCGACCTACCAAAACCTGTCCCAAATGTGTTCAGTTTTCTCATGGCAGGACAAGAGGGTACCGGTTATGAATACACCTGCAGCCGGCCGTCGCGTAGTTTCAGGCGTTGCACTTGTGGCAGTGCGATCAGGTCGCGGTCGTGGCAGGCCATGATTACGCTGCTGCCTTCTTTCAGCAGGGTTGGTATCAGCGCGATCACTTGTTCGCGTGCGGCGCCGTCGAGGTTGGAGGTGGGTTCGTCCAGCAATAGCAGCCGGGGTTGCAGGATGCGGGCGCGGGCCAGCGCCACGCGCTGTTTTTCGCCGCCGGACAAGGTGCTTGCGAGGTTGTCCTGCAGGTGCGCGACGCCAGCCCATTCCATCGCTTGTGCGGTTTGTTGCGCGCGCGATGTTCTGGAATCGCCGCGTAATTTCAGGCCGAAGCCGATGTTGGCTGCGACGCTGCCGGCGAACATGACCGGATGCTGGTGCACGTAAATAATCGCGGCGCGCAATGTGGCCGGGTAGGGCGTTAGTGGCATCGGTTGGGATGCGTCGAGCTGCGCAAGCGCGCCGCATTCAGCGGATTCCAGCCCTGCCAGGATGCGCAGCAGCGTGCTTTTTCCGGCGCCATTGACGCCGGTCAGCACATAGGCGCTGGCGCTGGCGATGGAAAAATTCTCGATATCGAGCACGATGCGCTGGCCGTGGCGCTTGCGCAACTGTCGCAACATTAGCAACGTCGTCATCGGAGTTGTCCTTGTCGTTGGGCGTCGCCCTGCAACAGCATCAGCGCCGCATTGATCACCAGCGCAATCGCGATCAGCACGAGGCCCAGCGCGATGCCTTGGGCGAATTCGCCTTTGCTGGTTTCCAACGCAATCGCAGTGGTTATGGTACGGGTGACGCCGGCGATATTGCCGCCGACCATCATCGCGCAACCGACTTCCGAAATCACCCGCCCGAAGCCGTTGATGACCGCCGCCATCACGCCGAACCGCACTTCATACAGCAAGGTGATCATGATGCGCAATTTTGATGCGCCGAGCGTGATGGCGGTTTCTGCCAGGCGCGGGTCGGCTGCTTGCACCGCCGCCAGCGTCAGCGCGATCAGTACCGGTAGCGCGATGAGTGCTTGTCCGGCGATGACGCCGGGTTGTGAGAATAGCCATTGCAAATCGCCCAGCGGCCCCCGGCGCGTGAGCATCATGTACAGCAGCAGGCCGATCAGCACGGTGGGGATCGACAGCGCAACTTGCGCCAGCCAGATCAAAATACGGCGGCCAGGAAAGTTGCTGCTGGCCAGCGCATAGCCGGCCAGCAGCGCGATGGGCGTGGCAATCGCCAGCCCGACGAGGGAAGTCTTGAGCGACACCCAGATAATTTGCCACAGCGCAGCATCGCCCGAAAACAGCAAGGCGAACGCAGCGCGGGTGGCTTCCATCATTGCCAGCGCTTCAGAAACAGTGCTCGGCAGCCGGGAACGACTTGTCCTTGACCGCTGCCACGTACGCCAGCACTGCGGCGTCGATGCTGGTCTGGCCGTCCATGAAGTTCTTCACGAAGCGCGCCTTGCGGCCCGGGAATACGCCCAGCAAATCGTGCATCACCAGCACCTGACCGGAGCAATCCGGCCCGGCACCGATGCCGATGGTCGGGATCGCCAGCAATTCAGTCACTTCGCGGCCCAGCGCGGCCGGAATCGCTTCCAGCACCAGAATCTCAGCACCTGCAGCTTGCAGCACCAGCGCGTCATTTTTGAGTTTGTCGGCGGCTTCCAGCGTCTTGCCCTGCACTTTGTAGCCGCCCAATTGATGCACCGATTGCGGCGTCAGTCCAAGGTGGGCGCAGACCGGAATTGCGCGTTCGGTCAGGAAGCGCACGGTGTCCGCCAGCCAGGCGCCGCCTTCGAGCTTCACCATTTGTGCGCCGGCCTGGATCAACTGCACCGCATTGTTGAATGCAGATTCAGGCGTGGCGTAGCTGCCGAACGGCATGTCGGCCACCAGCATCGCGCTGCGGTTGCCGCGTGCCACGCTAGCGGTGTGATACGCGATATCTTGCACCGACACAGGCAGCGTCGAGTCGTGTCCCTGGCACACCATGCCGAGCGAATCGCCGACCAGCAGCATATCGACGCCGCAGCGATCCATCAGCGCTGCAAAGCTGGCGTCGTAACAGGTCAGCATCGTGATTTTTTCGCCAGCAGCGCGCTGCGCGGCCAGAGTTGGGATGGTGGTTGCTTTGCGTTGCGGGTCTTGAATGTATCCAGCCATGACGAATCCTTCTAAATCAAGAAATATTTAAGGAGTATGCATTAAAACATGTAATTTTTAGCATGTTTTATGTGACGTTCTGAAAATACTATTTACTGTATATTTATTGGGTCAGATGTTTTAGATGCGCTGAACGGCCTGATCGGCCACTGCCGGTGCGAAAAGATGTGCGGCGCCGTGTCCCGGAATCCGGATCAGCGGGTCGATCTGCAGTAACGGAATCAGCACAAAGGCGCGCTGCGTCATGCGTGGATGCGGCACTTGCAGCGTGGCGCTGGCAATGGTCTGGTCGCCGTACAGTAGTAAATCGAGATCGAGCGTGCGCGGTGCGTTCGGATACGGACGTTGGCGGCCGAAATCGTGTTCGATCGCTTGCAGTGCCAGCAGCAGTTCGGACGCCGGCAAGCGGGTTTGCAGTTGCACCACCGCATTGATAAAGTCGTCGCCGGCGGCGTCTATCGGCGCGCTGCGAAACAGGTTCGATTGCGCGCTGACACGGGTATTTGGCACGGTTTCCAGCTGCGCGATGGCGCGCAGCACCTGGCTGCGCGCATCGCCCAGATTGGCGCCCAGGCCGACGTATGTTGTTACCTGTGCCGCTGTTGGCAATGTCATTCCGGGCTTCCGGTGCTGCCGCTGACTTTCCTGCGGCCGCGTCCGCCCCGCGATGCACCGCGCGAGGTACCACGTTTTGCGCCGCCGGCCGCCGTAGCGCGTGGCTTGGCTGTGAGTAATACTTCGCGTTCGTTGTTATCGGCAGCCATGAAGCTGGTCCACCATTCGCCGATTTCAGCATCGATTTCACCGGAAGCGCAGCGTAGCAGCAGGAAGTCGTAAGAGGCGCGCAGCCGCGGATGTTCCAGCAGCTTGTAAGGCGTCTTGCCGATGCGGCGCTCGAAACGCGGCTGCATGGCCCAGATGTCGCGCATGTCGGAACCGATTTTGCGCTGGATTGCCAGCTTGTCCGCCTGGGTATCGAGCACGTCGTCTGCAGCCAGATGCAAGGCGGGAATCGGATTTTCGCCGGCGGCCTGGTAGGCAGTCCATTTCTCCAGCACCTGATGCCACAACAGCGACGCGAACAGGAAGCCGGGCGATACCGGTTTGCCCAGCTTGACCCGCTCATCGGTGGCCGCCAGCGCCAGCGTGATGAATTTTTCGCCCATAGGCTGTTCCAGCACTACGTCGAGCAACGGCAGCAAGCCGTGATGCAAACCTTCCGAGCGCAAGCGTTGCAGGCAGGCCAGCGCCTGGCCGCTTAGCAGCAGTTTGAGCATTTCGTCGAACACGCGGGCCGACGGCACGTTGTCGATCAGCGATGCCATCACCGCGATCGGCGCCGCAGTTGCGGGGTCGATTGAAAACTGCAGCCGGGCGGCGAAGCGCACCACCCGCAACATGCGCACCGGATCTTCACGATAACGCGCTTCAGGCACACCGATGATGCGCAGCACTTTTTTGCGGATGTCGGTCATGCCGCCGTGGTAATCGAGCACGCTCTGGCTCGCCGGATCGTAATACATCGCGTTGATGGTGAAGTCGCGCCGCACCGCATCCTCGTGCAATTCGCCGAAGGTGTTGTCGCGCAGCACGCGGCCGTGTTCATCCTTGGGCGACTCGACTGCGGCCGGGCCGCGGAAGGTGGTCACTTCCAGCAAATCCTGGCCGAACATCACATGCACGATCTGGAACCGTTTGCCAATGATGAACGCGCGTCTGAATAATCGCTTGAC
This sequence comes from Burkholderiaceae bacterium, assembly GCA_041736255.1. GTDB lineage: Bacteria > Pseudomonadota > Gammaproteobacteria > Burkholderiales > Burkholderiaceae_D > AVCC01. The sequence continues at coordinate 77,438 of JBGSTZ010000111.1, read as the reverse complement.
CTGTTCCGGCGTGGCGTTGGTGGCGATGTCGAAATCCTTCGGCTTCACGCCCAGCAGCAAGTCGCGCACTGCGCCGCCCACCACATACGCCTTGAAACCGGCTTCTTGCAAGGTTTTCGTGACACGGATCGCGTTGTTCGACAATAGCCCGGGGTCGATGCCGTGCTGTTTCGGGCCGAGCGTGTCCGGCTCCATGTTGTTGCCGGCGGCATCGGTCTTATTAATGCCCAATATCTTGCGGATGTATTTTTTAATCATTGAATAACTTCAGGATGGGCCAGCCGAGCGCTTTGGCGTGCGCTTCCAGTATGGCATTGGGATTGGTCGCCACCGGATGGGTGACGACCGACAGTAGCGGAATATCGTTTTGCGAATCGCTGTAAAAATGGCTTTGATCGAAGCCAGCCAAGGATTTTCCCATGGCAGCGAGCCAGTCGTGGGCGTGGCTGACCTTGCCGGCACCGGAGGTCGGTATACCGATCAGCTTGCCGCTGATGCTGCCGTCGGCCAGGGTTTCCGGTTCGGCTGCGATCAGATGCTGCACCCCGAGCGCTCTGGCAATCGGCGCGGCGACGAAGCGGTTGGTGGCGGTAATGATGGCGACCAGATCGCCGGCATTCTGATGGCGTTGCAGTAGCTCGCGCGCTGCTGGCGTGATCACCGGTAGCACAACTTCGGCCATGAATTGTGCATGCCAGTCGTCGAGTTGGCGGCGTGGAAATTGGGCCAGTGTGCCAAGCGCAAATTCCAGATATTCGACCGGGTCCAGCGTGGCGGCCTGGTACTGTGCGAAGAAGGCGGCATTGCGCAGCTCGAATGCGACGCGATCCACCGCGCCGGTGCGTGCCAGAAATTGCCCCCATTCGTAATCGGAATCGATCGGAATCAGGGTGTGATCGAGGTCAAACAGGGCTAGATTCATAGTGCTTTCGGTGGGTTTTCCAGATGTTCAAGTTGTCCCAGTTGCAGCAGGTTGCGCAGCAGCGATAAGGTAATGGGGCGTTGGGTTTCCAGGGAATATTTATCCAAACCATCCAGAATAAACGATAGCGAGCGCATGTCACGTTTGGTGTGGGTCAGCAAATACGGCAACACGCCGGGCGATAAAATCAGGCCGCGTATCTGGGCGGAATGGCTCAAGGCGTCAATTTTTTCTTCGTCGGTCAATTCATGCAGGCGGTAAATCAAGCCCCAGCCGAGTCGGGTGCGTAAATCTTCCCGCACCGCCAGAACGGCTGGCGGCAAGTTGCCGCTGACTACCAGCGCCGTGCCGTGCTCACGCACCTGGTTGTACAGGTTGAAGGCTTCGATCTGCAGCACGGGGGATAACTGGTCGCAGTCGTCGATCAAATACAACGTCACGCAAGGATCGAACTGGAAGGCTGCCGCGTTGGCTTCGGATGTAATGAACCGCGCAGTGGGTGCGGCCGCTTCCGCCACCGCATGCAGCAGATGGGTTTTGCCGGCGCCGGGCTGGCCCCATACATACACGAAGCGCTCGCTAGAAACGCGCGCCACGATTTGTTGCAGGCGATCGGCCAGCTCTGGATTTTGTCCGACGAAGAAGTTATCGAAGGTCTGGGGTTTTTCCGCACCTAAATCGAGTAATAGTTGCCGCATCATTGGTTGTAAAAGCTACTTTGAAAATATTGTGCGCGCACATGCTTGAGCGCGACTGAAAAGATGGCAGCCATCGGCAGCGCCAGCAGGATGCCGACAAAACCGAATAGCTGACCGAACGCCATCAATGCAAAAATCACCGCCAGCGGATGCAGACCGATGCGCTCGCCCACCAAACGCGGCGTCAGATAAAAACTTTCAAGCACTTGACCCAGACCATAAATCACCGCCACCAAAATCAAGCCTTGCATGCCGTCGAACTGCAGTACTGCTGCAATCAGCGCCAGCACCAGACCCAGTCCAAAGCCCAGATAGGGCACGAAAACCAGCAAGCCTGTGATGATGCCGACTGGCAGTGCGACATCAAAGCCAGCCAGCATCAATGCTGTAGAGTAATACACAGCCAAAATTAGCATCACCAGCAATTGCCCACGCAGGTATTGCGCCAGCAGGCTATCGACTTCGTTCGAGAGCGCACGGGTCTTTTCGACCCACAGGCGCGGCATCAGCTTGACGATAGCGTCCAGAATGCGGTGCCAGTCCAGTAACAGGTAAAACAGGATGAATGGGATCAGCAGTATCATCAGAGTCCATCCCAGCACTGCTGAACCTCCTTGTTTTACCGAGGTCAACAGAGTTCCCCAGATCATATCGCCACTGCTGATCATCTGCGACGTCACTAATTTTTTCAAGCTTTCGGTATTCAGATTGATGTTAATTCCCAGTGCAGCCAGGCGCGGGGTCACGAAATCGTCTGCCTGCCCCAGAAACGCCGGGATTTTATCGCGCAACAACGGCAACTGACTCTGCAACACCGGCACCACGATCAGGATCAGCGCTAGCAATGCTGCAAACAACAGTGCAATCACCAACAGCGCTGCTATCGTACGCGGCAGGTAAAAGCGCCCGATGCGCTGGCGGTCAAGCCAGTCGACGCCGGGGCTGAGCGCATACGCCAGAATCGCTGCTGCAACAAACGGCGTCAGAATCGGTCCCAGCAAGATCAGCAGGACGATGAGTAATACCCCTAGTGCCAGCCAGATCGCGGATTGTTTTTGCTCGGAAGTGAGAAGTGATGGCATTAAATGGGTGTTGGCTCGGGTCAATTTGATAAAATACCACTTTGCCGCGCCTGTTGACGCGGTTACATTCCTTTATTTTACCGCCTCTGCCGGCATTCACACCATGAACTCGACTCCAAACGTTTCCCTTTCCTACCGCGACGCCGGTGTTGACATCGATGCGGGCGACGCGCTGATCGAAGCCATCAAGCCATTTGCTAAACGCACCATGCGCGAAGGCGTAATGGGCGGCATCGGCGGTTTTGGCGCGCTGTTTGAAATCAGCAAGAAGTTTAAGGAGCCCGTGCTGGTGTCCGGTACTGATGGCGTGGGTACCAAACTTAAGCTGGCTTTTCACCTGAATCGGCACGACACCGTCGGTATCGACCTAGTCGCGATGAGCGTCAACGACATCCTGGTGCAGGGTGCCGAACCGCTGTTTTTCCTCGATTATTTCGCCTGCGGCAAACTCGATGTTGCCAGCGCTACCGATGTCATCAAAGGTGTCGCCAAGGGTTGTGAATTATCCGGTTGCGCCCTGATCGGCGGCGAAACCGCTGAAATGCCAAGCATGTATCCAGACGGTGAATACGATCTGGCCGGTTTTGCGGTCGGCGTAGTCGAAAAATCCAAAATCATAGACGGCACCAAGATCGCCCCCGGCGATGTGGTGCTGGGCCTGGCTTCCTCCGGTGCGCATTCCAACGGGTACTCGCTGGTACGCAAAATCATCGACATCGCCAAGCCGGACCTCGACAGCGATTTCCACGGCCGCAAACTGGCCGACGTGTTGATGGAACCGACGCACTTGTACGTCAAACCGCTGCTGGCACTGATTGAATCCATGGAAGTCAAAGGCATGGCCCACATCACCGGTGGCGGCCTGGTTGAAAACGTGCCGCGCGTGCTGCAACCGCATCTGACCGCTGAACTCGATCGCACCAAATGGATCATGCCGCCGCTGTTCACCTGGCTGCAACAGCACGGCAATGTTGCTGATGCTGAAATGCACCGCGTCTTCAATTGCGGCATCGGCATGGTCGTGATTGTCTCGCAACAAAACGCCGAAGCCGCCATCGCCCAGTTGCAAGCCGCCGGTGAAACCGTCAGTCAGATCGGCATCATCCGCGCCCGCCAGGGCGAAGAAGCGCAAACCATCGTGCTGTAATGCAATGAATGAAGCGCCGCATCCCGATAAAACGGGCGGTTTATATGCTGCGCTTCATGATGCATTCCTTACAGGTGTTGCCGGCTTAGAAACACAGTCGATTTGATACGCTTTCCCGGCGAACATGTCGGTATTGACAACCCCGGTGTACCGACAAACGTATAATCACGTCTTTGCGCCCAAATCAATGACTCCCCAATTTCTCAGATTGCCTGGCCAACCGCTGCGACATTTACGTCGGGCCTGGCGTAGATACGGCATCCTATGGCTGGGTGCTGTCATGGTGGGCTTGATTGCTGTTCTGTATGCATGGCTAATCGATTTCGGTTTTGACGTATTCCGATCCGTGCAACAAGCGCATTTCTGGTTGCCCGTATTCATTACACCCGCCATCGGCGCTCTTTGTGTTTGGATCACCCGCCGTTTTTTTCCGGGGGCCGAAGGTAGCGGCATTCCCCAAGTCATCGCAGCGTTGGAAAAAAATACCACCGAGCGCGGTCATGCCTTATTAACCCTCAAAATCATGATCGGCAAGATTGCAGTTTCTTTCCTGTCGATTGTCGGCGGCTTTACTTTTGGTCGCGAAGGTCCGACTGTGCAAATCGGTGCGGCATTGATGTTCAATTTGCGACGTCTGTATCCACGTTCCAGTGCAGCGCTGGAACGACGCCTCATTTTGGCGGGAGCAGCAGCCGGATTGTCGGCTGCATTTAATACACCCTTGGCAGGGATCGTGTTTGCAATTGAGGAGCTGACCCGCAGTTTTGAACATCGCGCTAGTGGCGTCGTGATTACCGTGATCATTTTTGCCGGCGTGGTGGCTCTAGGGCTAAACGGCAACTATTCCTATTTTGGCAGCATTCGTATTGATGCATCACTGAACAATATGATCGTGCCGGCAGTACTGGTAACCGGCGTGGTAACGGGTGTTGCCGGCGGTTTGTTTTGCTGGCTGTTGCTTAATACCGCACGCTGGATACCCGTCAAGGTGCAGCATTTGCGCAATACCCGTCCGATCGCCTTTGGCGCACTGTGTGGATTGATTGTGGCTGTGATCGGCATCATCGCTGCCGGCGCTACTTTCGGCAGCGGCTATACCGAGGCCAAGGAAGTGTTGGAAGGCCGAGAACAGATGTCGGCGTTTTATCCATTTCTAAAAATGGCGTCGATGGTCAGCTCGTATATGCCCGGCATACCGGGCGGAATTTTTGCGCCATCCCTGTCGATTGGCGCCGGCTTTGGCAATCTGTTGCATCTGCTGTTAGATAACGCTTCACTACAGATGCTGATTGCGCTGGCAATGGTCGGTTATCTGGCTGCGGTCACACAATCGCCGATTACCGCTTTCGTGATCGTGATGGAAATGATTAACGGCCATGCACTGGTGATCTCGCTGATGGCCACCGCATTGATCGCCAGTCGCGTTTCGCGATTCTTTGCACCGCCGCTGTATGACGCGCTGTCAGAGCGTTATCGGCTTGCCAGTGCAAGCGCGATAAATGTAGTGCAAAAGAAAGAAAGCTAATCGTTTGCTGGCGCTGAACTGCCGGGCTGTGGTGGACGATCAGTTGTAATCGCGCTGGTCGTGCTTGCTGGAAATCAACACGTTTTGGGACAGCGACATCATCAGGACCGCGATCAGCTCATGCATGATGATCGTATGGTGATTGCCGCTCTGCTGGAAATAATCGCGTAACTGCTCGCGCACTTTCGTCACGCCGGTTACGTCTATCAGGATGTCAACACCGTCACCGAGCCGCGCAATTTCCATAAAGTCGGTGGTGGTCACGATGCCGTGCTCGCGCGCCAGCTTGATGCCCGGCATTTCCTGGTTCAGGTCAGCCACGCCGACCACATCGACAAAGCTGGAATCGAGCAGTTGCTGCAAGAGCGGTGTGCCAGTTTCGCCGGCGCCGATGACGCCAATACGGATTTTTTTCATGGTGTTTCGCCTTTGTTTTGCAAGGTAAAAATTGAGTTTTGTTGCACTGTCATTATAGTCCGGCAACTAATGCCAAAATTTAACTAAATGAAGCTGGTGTCGATTTGCAATCGGAAGCGCGGTGGCAGTAGTACTTTCTTGTGCGTGGCGTAATCGAAGAATACGATACCGGTCTTGCCGCGCGCTACTTCGCGCTGCGACACCTGCTCGCGCATGCGCCACAGCAGATCGCAGCCGTACTGATTAAAGTCGGCCGCAGCCATCTCAACTTCCATCACCTCGCCGTGGAATGCTTCGGAGCGGTATTGCAGCGCGGCATCGGCGACGATAATGCCGGCGCCCTCCACATCCAGTTCGGTATAGCCGAGCGACTTGAAAAAGCGTGCGCGTGCCTCCGACACCACGCTCAACAGCAGCGCATTATCGAGATGGCCGCCATAATTCATGTGGCTCAGATATAGCGTGATGCCGGTCGAGAATGGAAAATGTTCGGGGAGTGCAATTTGGATGCGGGGCATAGTGTCTGTTTGATGGATTTAGGGCGGAGGCGCGTACAAGCGGCTGGCGGGCGGTAAGTATCGCAGATTTTATGGGGCGGAAAAAATTACAGAAGAGAGGTCAATGCCTGTCATTTTTATTGCGTGCTGATCCTCTGCGATTCATCACTAATTCATCGATAATGCATGGAACTTTGCAAACGATTTTTGTTTCGAATACAGGTTATCAACAAACGGGATGAATGGTCATGGCAAAGTCAATCTCTCCCTTGGATCGGCATTTCAGTTTGCCATCCATACGCACAGTTGAAAGCAGCCGGCCCTTGGTCTGGCTAAAGGCGGGATGGTCTGATTTGCGGAGCAACTTGGGCGCCAGTCTTACTTATGGTTTGGCGCTGTCTTTTGTCGGTTTTTTGATACTGCGTAATGCAGCGGACATACCGTATCTTTTTACCGTTGCTGTCTCAGGCTTTTTCCTGATCGGGCCGGTGGCGGCATCGGGCTGGTACGAAATATCCAGGCAGCAGGAAAAAGGTAAAAACCCCAGCTTCGCCCAATCGCTCGCTGGTTTGCGCGAGGAGGCTGGTTCACTGCTGCTGTTCGGCTTACTGCTCGCATTTGTCTTACTGAGTTGGGAACGCGTTTCCGCCATCCTGTTCGCACTTTTCTTCAAAGGCAACCTGACTGACATCAACAATTTTGTACAAAATGTGTTGCTATCAGGTGTGCATGTGCAGTTTGTCGCGGTGTATCTGTTGGCCGGAAGCGCACTGGCTGTGGCAGTCTTTGCCTTATCGGTTGTCGCCATACCGATGATATTGGATCGCAACGTCGACATCATCACTGCCATGATGACGAGTTTTCGGGCCACAGAAAAAAACCTCGGCCCCATGTTCATCTGGGCAATACTGATCGTCGCCTGCGTCGCAATCGGCTTCGCCACCATGATGATCGGCATGGTGTTGCTGCTGCCGCTGCTCGGGCACGCCACCTGGCATGCTTACAAGGATTTGGTGCAATAAACTGCTCTAAACAGATGTAGATCAGTTGCGCCGCATGCGCGTTGCGCTGCCAGGCCGTCATTGCTTTGCAAAATGGATGGAATAGCAGTTAAAACATGACGCGTATTTATTTTCAAACTTGTGGGCGCAATTTTTCCGTGGCAGTATGTGTTTACCTTGCCAACCTGCCAGGTTGCCAAATACAGTTCCCCAAAAAGTTTCCCAAAACCACACTCCAGAATGCATACCATGTCCGAAAATTGGAATACGCTGCGCGCGCAGCTTGAATACTTCTCCCGACCTTTTCCTCGCGAGGCAATCGCATTTGCCAACGCGCATCGCGAAGAAGTCGCACCGTTCTTGATCGAGTCCCTGGCCCGCATGGCAGCCGATCCTTCGATCGCTGAAGACAGCGAATATGTGTTGCATCTGTATGCAATGCACCTGCTGGCAACATGGCGCGATACGCGTGCCTACGCACCACTGGCGGCGCTGGGTCATCATTCGGAAGAAGTGCTCGACATCGTCATGGGCGACGTCATCACCGAGTCTTACGGCCGCAGCTTGGCGTCCGTATGCGACGGCGACATTGCGCCATTGCAAGCGCTATTCGAAGACGCGCAAGCCTCACACTGGGCCCGCAATGCCGCACTCGAAGCTTGGGGAATACGCGTCATCGAAGGCGACAGTGCGCGTGACGAACTGCTTCAATACCTGATGTCGCGCGGCGATATCGAGGCCGACAGGCTGCGCCGCACCGATACGGTGCTCAACGATTTTGAAGTGCTGGACTGCGTCTTATCGGTTGCCATCGACATCGCGGCTGTCGAGATGATCGACCGCATCGACCTCTGGTTCGAAGAGGATTTTCTGGATCAATCTATTTCGGAGAAAGAATGGGTACACAAGCAGATGCGCAATTCTTTTGACTTCGTCCGGGCGCAGACGCTGGAACGCGACAAAGGCTATGTGCGTGATGTGGAAGCGGAAATGGGCTGGTGGTCAGGCTTTAATGACGCCCCAGTTCCGGTTTCGGTGAATGCCAGTATGCCAAGCACAAAGCAGCAGCCAGTGCGGTACGAACCAAAAATCGGCAGAAACGAGCCCTGTCCGTGCGGCAGCGGCAAAAAATACAAAAAATGTCATGGCGCAAGCTAGCTAAAATTGTTCGACGTCAATAATATTCAGTAGGTTGGCATCGCGTTTGCAAATCCCAAGCTGCAAGCGTCGTCGCGACAGACAGAACGGCAATCAGTGATCTTGGTTGCATGATGGACTCCTCGTTCTGCAATAGTTAGCATGACAATGGAGCGGGCTATTTCACCTACTGCTTTTCTAGCGATGCATACGGTATCAGTTCACGCATTCTGGAGTAGCAATAAAAAACCGCCCCAATGTGGGGCGGTTAGGTGCATCTTCGACGCACCGCGTTTAAAACATCAGTTGCGGCGCGGGTTGCCCGGGGCGTCGTCGTAACGATTGCGTACGCCATCGCCGTCACGGTCACCCTTAACGCTGCGCGCCGGCTGGTTCGGATTGCGGTCGAAGCGATTGGCCACTCCATCGCCGTCGCGGTCACGATCGACGCGGTTAAGAATGCCATCGTGGTCACGGTCACCCTTAACGCTGCGCACCGGCTGGTTCGGATTGCGGTCGAAACGATTAGCCACGCCATCACCGTCGCGGTCACGATCGACGCGGTTAGGAATGCCATCGTGGTCACGGTCACCCTTAACGCTGCGCACCGGCTGGTTCGGATTGCGGTCGAAACGATTAGCCACGCCATCACCGTCGCGGTCACGATCGACGCGATTAGGAATGCCGTCATGGTCACGGTCGCGACGACCATAGCCGCGATTGCCGTTGTCATGGCGCTCGCCGCGCTGCCAGCCGCCACGGTTCAGGCGCCAGCCATCATTACCCTTTCGCCATTCAGGGCGCTGATAGTAGTGGCCGGAGCGTACACGTTCCCAATGACCTTTGGACCACACATGCCTTCCGTCATTTAAATTCCAGTAACCGGGTGCCCATTCATAGCCCCGGCGCGGGGCTGGAACGACTTCATACCTTACCGGCGGTGGGGCGTTGCCGATGACGATGTTGAAACCCACCTGCGCGACCGCTTGCGTAGGGATAAAGGCGGCGGCACTCAGAACGATTACTGCGGCCACACTGCTGAGGATACGTTTCATACCAATCTCCAATCGATTTGTGTTGAATCCAATATATAGCGTTGCTGACGCGAAATCGTAAGCGTTGCCTCTGCTTACAAGATATACATTTGGTACACGCTGTTCTGTGCGACAGCCAACACACCGGACACACACCGAACATACCCATATCCCGGTCGCGATCCGTTCTGTCATTGCCGCCCAGCAACTCGAGGCCTAATACCAGCGTACTGTCGGATACTGTCAGAATTTCCTGCCTTATCCATGCCAGCCGGAAATTCAAACATAGCACTGACACGTTATAGATGATAGAGGTAGATTGATATCAAGCGCACCACAAAGCGAAAGCAGTGAATATAGGTAAAATTAGGGCTCATCGATCGTCGCAGAAAGTAATCATGAGCATGAAAAATATTTGGATTCTGATTAAAGCTGCGGCGTCGTCCTGGGTCGACGACTATGCACAAAGCATGGGCGCGGCGTTGGCTTATTACACGATGTTCTCGATCGCACCGTTATTGTTGATCGTGATTTCTATTGCCGGTCTTATCTTCGGCGTTGAAGCCGCACGCGGCGAAATTGTCGGGCAGTTGCGGGGGCTGATGGGGCCGCAGGGCGCACAAGCCGTGCAGGGTTTGCTCGAAAGTGTGAGCAGGCCGGCCGCAAGCATCACCGCCACGCTGACCGGCGGGGTTCTGCTGATAATCGGTGCAACCACGGTGTTCGGCGAATTGCAGGATGCGCTGGACCGGATATGGCGCGCGCCTAAAAGAAACAAGGGCGGACTCTGGAGCTTGCTGCGCGCGCGCCTGCTGTCTTTCGGCATGATCATGGGTATCGGCTTCTTGTTGATGGTATCTCTGGTGGTCAGTGCGGCGCTGGCCGCACTGGGGAAATTGTGGGGGCCGCTATTCGCAGGCTGGGCAATCCTCGGGAACGCGATTGATTTTCTGGTCAGCTTCGTATTTATCACCATCGTGTTTGCAATGATTTACAAGACCATGCCGCGGGTGAAGGTCGACTGGGCCGACGTGTGGATCGGCGCCAGCGTGACCGCTCTGTTATTTACGATCGGCAAATTCCTGATCGGACTTTACATCGGCAAGAGCGGGGTGACTTCGGGATTCGGCGCCGCCGGTTCGCTGGTCGTGGTGCTGGTGTGGGTGTACTACTCGGCCCAGATATTTCTGATGGGCGCGGAGTTTACCTGGGCTTATGCGTTGACATTCGGATCGCGCAAGAAACAACCGGTGCCCGCCGCCGCGCCCGAAGTTCCTAGCCAAACGACCAAGAGCCAACCTGACGAATGCATGATCAAGGCGAAGCAAGCGGCGCTAGAGGAAGACCTCAGCAAGAAAAATGAAAGCGCTGAAAGCGGCGCGCCGGAAGCAAAAGCCTGACGACTGCAGGTCGCACGTGAAATCCTTACGGCCGATCAAGTTGCAAGCGACAACACACGATCAAGCTGGAACTCGGTGCGCAGTGCATTGTCAAAACACTCATATCCGACTGTCGCATCCACAACCTGATTTTCTTGTGGAAAATGCAAAATCATGAACAATGTGGTTCTGGTCATAACCGCTGATGCCGCAGGCGCTCAAAATCTTCAGCAAGTGCTTGCAGAAGCGCAGGATGGCCCATTCGATATTGTATGGACCACGACTCTCGCCGAAGGACTGATTCGGTTTAACGAAACGCGCGTCGATATCATTCTGGTCGATTTATTCCTGCCGGATAGCCATGGCATTGCAACTTTTGACCGATTATTTCTGGCAGCACCAAATACACCCATTATGACTTTGGCGTCGGAAGAGGACGAATCTGCAGCCATCGAAGCCGTTCAGCGGGGCGCGCAGGGATATTTATCTAAAGAAAATTTTTTCAACAGTCTGGTACCGCAGGCGCTTCGCAATATCATTCACCGCATGGCCGTCGAGTCGGCGTTATTCGCTGAGAAAGAACGTAGCAAGGTTATTCTGGATTCCATCGGTGATGCGGTGCTCAGCAGCGATCTGGCGGGCAACGTGACGTACCTCAACGCCGTCGCCGAACGCATGACCGGATGGCCGAAAGACGATGCATGCGGGCGTCCATTGGCGGAAGTCGCATCGATAGTCGACGGCACGACCCGCGCTTCTGTCTGGGAGAATCTGCGAATAGCAATTCAGGAAAACAAACCTGTCCATGAAGCCGCCGGTATGGTTCTGGTGCGCAGAGACGGGCATGAGACTGCAATCGACATGTCCGCAGCCCCAATACATGAGCGCGGCGGGCAGCTTACCGGTGGGGTAGTGGTGTTGCACGACGCCAGCGCAGCGCAAGCCGCGACACTCACGAAAATGACGTATTTGGCCCAGCACGATTTTCTGACCGATCTGCCAAACCGACTGCTGCTCAATGACCGCATAAGTTATGTGATTACTCTTGCCGCACGTCACCACACGCAGCTTGCGGTGTTGTTCCTTGACCTCGACAACTTTAAACACGTCAATGACTCTTTAGGTCATGCGATAGGGGATAAACTACTGCAGTCGGTGGCGAAACGGCTGACGACAAGCATGCGCACCAGCGACGCCGTCTGCCGCCAGGGCGGGGATGAATTCATCATCGTCATCTCGCTTGAAAAACATGCGGAAGACGTTTCAGTTGCAGCCGAGAAGATACTTGCTGAATTGGCGTTGCCGCATTTCGTAGCCGGACACCGGCTGCAAATAACGACCAGCATAGGCATCAGCGTCTACCCGCAGGATGGCAAGGAGGCGGACACGCTGGTCAAAAATGCGGACGCAGCGATGTACCATGCGAAAAAACGCGGACGCAACAATTACCAGTTTTTCGATAATGAAATGAATTCGCGGGCAATCGAACGGCAAGCGATTGAAACCGATCTGCGCGACGCGTTGAGCCGCCAAGAATTGGTGCTGCATTATCAGCCTAAAGTAAATCTGAAGACGGGGGTAATTACCGGGTGTGAAGCGCTGCTTCGGTGGCACCATCCCCGCCGCGGTCTGATGCTTCCTGATCATTTCGTGCCGATTGCCGAAGATTGCGGCTTGATTGGGGCGATTGGGAGTTGGGTTTTGCGCCAAGCCTGCAAGCAGGCGAAGGAATGGACAGATTCCGGACTGCAGCTCGGATCGATAGCAGTCAACGTCTCCGCATCGGAGTTCCGTACCGCCGGGTTTCTGGAAGGCGTTCGCAGGGTCCTCGACGATACCCGTTTCGATCCGCACAAGCTTGAACTGGAATTGACCGAGAGTGTTTTGATGCGCAATGCCGAGAGCAGCCGCGCCACGCTTTCTGCACTCAAGGAGATGGGAGTCAAGCTGGTTGTGGATGATTTCGGCACTGGCTATTCCAGTTTAAGTTATCTGAAACAGTTTCCGATCGATGTCCTCAAAATTGACCAGTCGTTCGTCAAGGATGTGCTACCTTCCTCAGACAATGGAATCATTGTCACTGCAGTCATTGGGATGGGCAGGAATTTAAGGCTTCGTGTCGTTGCAGAGGGTATTGAAACGTCCGCGCAATGTAAATTTTTGCGCGTCAGGCAGTGCGACGAAGGGCAGGGCTTTTACTTCAGTCAGGCGGTCGCCGCAGATCAATTTGGCAGACTTCTTGAAATGGGCATCTCCCATTCAGTGTTGTGCTGAATTGCAAAATGGGTAACACGGTTTATTCAATTAATGAGCACGCCGATATCAACGGCCGAGGGCTTGGTGCTAACTGCGGAACATTGAAACCACTGGTGCGCCACTGATCTCGCAGATTCGTAGTCCTGCAATAAATCCACACTACAAAGGCACATGAAGATAATGGTCATTATAAAAAAATCCGTTGTTGCTCTGCTTATTCCGCTGATATTGACCGGTTGCGGTGTCTTGGCGGCCCCGTGTCGAATAGCATCTGCCGGCATCAAGATGGTGCCCGTAGTGGGACATGCGGCAGCCTTACCTACTGATGCGTGTGCGGCGGTAATCGACCCCTGACTGGAGCAATAAGGCTACTAGGCGCGGGCAATTTCGCGCATCTGCTGAAGTGCGGGACTGCGAGGTATCTGTTGCCATCGATATCGCCGCGGTCGAGATGATGCAACCGCATCGACCGCTGGTTTGCGGAGGATAAGGATCGTGTGTTTAGGCGCTGAGAGCCGGCAAATACAGAGCGGCGCGAATATAGTGGTTACCCGCCTTTGAGATACGCGTTTTTTTATCGACACTGGTGCCGGAGCGAAAATGCTTCGGATCGAGGCCGGCGAACTTCACCCACTGTGCGTGCGTGAGCCCCCTGGGCAGCAACAACAGTTCGCCCAGCAACGCGATGGCACTAGTCTGGGCGATCCCTTTTACCCCCAACAGAAGCCCTAAAGCCTGCTGCAGCGTCGGGCGTGCCTTGATGAAGGCAAGCGCCTCGCGCGTCAGTGTTGTGATGCTTTTTCCAGTTGGGCAATCGCCAGTTTCAGATCGTGCAGTACCGCCTTGGGCGTATGGGTGATAAACGACAACGCATGCGACTGGTTCTTCGCCACGGTTTTTTGATCCGTCAAGGCATGCATGCGGCGCGAGAATACGCGCAACGCTATTTCCGCATTGGTGTTAAATCAATGCTTGATGGCATCGGGTGCTGCGCTATTGAGCGGTCGCGCCGGGACTTGTAGCTCAATGATTTGACGTTGTTTGTCCTTGTCTTCTATCACGAGTGTCACCGGTATCAGGTCGCCATTTTTGACTTGCTGTTTCAGGTTGATCAGCATGATGTGATAGCCGCCCGGTTTTAAATCAACAGCATTCCCGGCTGGTAAGTCCAAGCCAGAAATAGCGCGCATGCGCATGATGTTGTTGGCCATCGACATTTCATGAATTTCGACTGTGCTGGCTGCCGGCGAGCGTACTTCGACTAAGCGGGAATCTTGTTGAGCTGTCAGTTGCATGAAAGCGCCGGTGGTTTTTTGCTGTTGGACGGTGGCGCGCACCCAAGGATCTTTAACGTCGACTTGGGCTAAAGCGGCAGTGGCAGAGAGTGCGAGCAGGGAAGCAAGAATTACATTTTTCACGGATTTCCTTTAATTTTTAATCGGAGTGGATGCCGGCACGCAGAGCCGCCGGCAACCGGTTATTTGGCCTCAGTATCTGCGTGCAATGCCACGTTCAGATGATCGACAACCTCGGCCCAGTCGGCATCTTCCAGAATCTCTTCGCGCAAGAACGCGGCTTGGGCCGGGGTCCAGAACGGCGCGTCGGCCAGCATCACGTCGGCGGCCAACGGCGTATGGGTGGCGATGAAGCGGTCGATTGCATCGGTTTCGGCGGGCAAGCCCAGTTGCTTGAACAGTTCTGCGAGCGGATGTACGGGTTGTTCCATGACAGTCTCCTGGTAAAGAAATTTAAAAGCGCTTTAAATGTGTTTCAACGCGTGCTGCGGCGTTTGAGTTGGGTTTTCAGTTCGGCGATTTCATCCAGTAAATCCAGCGCCAGTGCGACTCCGGCCGGATTGATTTCGAGGTCGCGCGTGAGGCGTTGTGCCAATCGTGCACGCTGCAGCGCAGCACCGCCAAAGCGCCATTCGTGTGGCTGCGGCTGAGGATCACTCGGCTCCAGCATACCTTCCTGTACCCAGATCGTAATCTGTTCCTGTGGCGCATCGCAAGCTTGGCACAGTTCAATCAGGGTCAGTTCGATTTCTTCCTCAACCACCTGACCTTGGAGATAGGTCGTTCTCGTTTGGTTCATTGGAACTGTCCTTGCAAATGGGCGCGCGGGTGGAAGTCAGAGAAAGTTTTCTCCATCGCTCGGTAAGCTTCCTTGGCGCGCTCGTCGTTGGCGGGTGGCAGTGCAATTACCAGCACTGCGTACAGATTGCCGGCCGGGTTGCCTGGAATGCCCTGGCCCTTCAAGCGCAGCTTGCGTCCGGCACTTGAACCGGGTGGAATGGTCAGATGCACCGAGCCTTCAGGCGTCGGTGCAGTGACACTGCCGCCGAGCGCTGCTTCCCACGGCGCCAGCGGCAAATCGAAATAGACATCGCGTCCGTCGACCCGATAATGCGGATGCGGGCGGAACACGATTTCCAGATATAGGTCGCCAGCCGGCCCTCCGCTAGCTCCCGGCCCACCCTGTCCGGACAGGCGCAAATGCTGCCCTTCGCGAATTCCTTTCGGGATCGTGATGTCGAGCGTGCGGTCTTGGGTGCTGACGTGGCCCTGTGCATCCATGGCCGGCATGCGTAGTGAAATGCTGCGCTGCGCCCCGTGATAGGCGTCTTTCAGGTCGATTTCCACCTTGGCATGATGATCCTGGCCTTTCGCTTGCCTGGCTTGACGCGGCGCTGCTCCTGCTCCTGCCCCAGCCCTGCGGCCGAATAAGGATTCGAAAAAATCGCTGTAATCGGCGCCGTCGCCGGCTCCACCTGCGCCGGCATCGCCGCCGCGAAATTCAAAACCGGCATCCCAGTTCGGCGGCGGCTGGAATTCCTGCCCGTTCTGATGCTGGCTGCCGACCTGATCGTAGGCGGCGCGTGTTTCCGGATCTTTCAGCACTTTGTACGCTTCGCCCATCTCCTTGAAGCGTGTTTCTGCATTCGGTTCCTTGCTGACGTCGGGATGGTATTTGCGCGCCAGTTTGCGATACGCGCCCTTAATTTCGTCCTGGGTTGCCGTGCGCGGCACGCCAAGGCTTTCGTAATAATCTTTGAATTTCATGGATTCATGTTTCCACGTGCGAGGTTAAAAGAGCATAACAAGCTGTGTTGAAATTAACGCATGTTGCAAAGATGCTGCTTGCGATGTGTCAATTACACCAATCGCATGAATCTAATCAACTACACCACCGCACCGAATAGTTTGCCCGCGCCAGCGGTGATTGCCATCGCCAGCGCACCCCAAAAAGCTACCCGCAGCGCCGCCTTGGGCACAGGTGCGCCGCCGGTGTAGGCGCCCAACGCGCCGAGCCCGATCAGACACGCCAGCGAGGTGCCAGCTACCAGCGGCACCAATAGCGGCATCGGGGCCAGCAAGGTCATCAATAGTGGCAGGGCGGCGCCCAGCGCAAAAGTGACGGCCGAGGTCAGCGCGGCTTGCACCGGCCGTGCGCTGGCGGTATCCGAAATGCCGAGTTCGTCGCGGGCATGGGCGCCCAGCGCGTCATGTTGCATCAATTGCTGCGCCACTTGCGCTGCTAGCGCGTGCGTGAGCCCGCGCTGCATGTAGATGGCGGTTAGTTCTTGCTGTTCGTGCTCGGGTTCCTCGGCCAGTTCGACCCGCTCGCGCTCCAGGTCGGCTTGCTCGGTGTCGGACTGCGAACTGACCGAAACGTATTCGCCAGCTGCCATCGACATCGCTCCCGCCACCAGTCCCGCCACGCCGGCTACCAGCAGTTCGCTGCGCCCGCCGTTGGCTGCTGCAATGCCGATTATCAGGCTGGCTGTGGAAACGATGCCGTCGTTGGCTCCGAGCACGGCGGCGCGCAGCCAGCCGATGCGGTCGGTGCGGTGCAGTTCTGGGTGTCGGTGTCGGTGACGGGCCATGTTGGTCTTTCTTTCAGTGTGCGTGCGATTGCGGCAGTAAAAGTTTAATGAGAGTGGGCGTGGTTGTGCGGCGGATTCAGTGCGGCCGGGCCATCGCACGACGGCATCAGGGACGCAGTTGCAACTTGTAATGTGGCATGGTCAATGTCGAAGCGCTCGTGCAGTCCGTTGCTGGCTTGGCGCAGAAAGGCATCGTCAGGGTGCCCGGCAGACATGATCAGATGCGCGGTGAGGGCAACCTGCGAGGTGCCCATCGCCCACACATGCAAGTCATCCACGCGAGTCACGCCGGGCAGCGATTCCAGATAGGCGCGCACTTCGGGCAGATCGATTGCTTCCGGCACGCCATCGAACAACAGGTGCAACGATTGCCGGAACAGGCTCCAGGTGCCAATCACGATCACGGCAGTAATGAGCAGGCTCGTCACCGGGTCCAGCCAATTCCAGCCAAACCACAGCGCCAACGCGCCGGCCACCACTACGCCGGCCGAGACCAGCGTGTCGGCCGCCATGTGTAGAAATGCACCGCGGATATTCAAGTCGTTCTTGCTGCCTTGCATGAACAACAGCGCTGTCGCGCCATTGACAACAATGCCGGCACCTGCCACCAACATGATGGTGATGCCTTGCACCGGCCCCGGCGCACCCAGCCGTCCGATCGCCTCCCAAGCTAGCGAGCCCATTGCCACCAATAACAATAATGCATTGACAAAAGCAGCCAGAATCGAGGCGCGTTTCCAGCCGTAGGTATGGCGCGCATCCGGCCGCAGCCTACCGGCCAGCGCACCGCCCCAAGCCAGTACCAGACCGGCTACGTCGGACAGATTGTGGCCGGCGTCCGCCAGCAGTGCCAGCGAGTTGACCTTCCAGCCGTAAAAAGCTTCCAGTGCGACGAAGGCGATATTGAGTGTGATGCCAATCGCAAATGCCCGATTGAAATTAGCGGGCGCGTGATCGTGCCCAGCGCTCATGTGCGCACTCCATCAATCCATTGGAAAACCTGATGCAAGCCTGTCATGAACAATGTTCCGCCTGTAATTAATTTTAAAGAGTTGAAGTGAATTCCCACGGCCCCGGCCGCGCTAGCAGCGGTTTGCGTTTGCTAGCGGTGCCGATATTGATGAAGCATACCGGCTGTTCACCATCGGTCAGAGAAAATAATTTCTGCATGTGCATCGATGTCATCGCCTGTCCGCTGGTCAGGCCGGCGCCGAAACCCATTGCATGCGCCGACAGCAGCATGTTTTGCAGCGCACAGCCAAACGACACCATCCGTTCCAGCGCCGGAATATCCGGTTCGGCTGGCCCCAGTTGGGCTATCGCCAACAGCAGCAGCGGCGCACGGTGCGCCTTTTCGCGCGCGCTGGCAATCTGCTCGGGCGTGGCGTCGGGATCGCGCTCGATGAGCGCTTGCGCGAATACTTCGGCCAGCAGAGTGCGCTTGTCCTGCGGGATGATGACGAAGCGCCACGGATGCAACTGGCCGTGATCCGGCGCAGCGGCTGCCGCGCTCAGCAATTGTTCGAGTTGCTTCTGGCTCGGGCCGGGCGCTGCCAGCCGTTTAGGTGAAATATTCTGGCGCGAGTGAATCAGCGCTTGCGCGACGTCGCACAGTTCTTCTGTCGCCGATACCGCCTGCGCACAATCTGTGGTAGTCGCGCTGTGTGTCTGTGATGCGATCGGTAATTCCGACATGAATCATCCTTGTACTCGTGTAAATCTGAAGCCACGATTTTGCATTATCGCCCCAACGCGTGCAATGCCTACCACGCGACCCGGACATTTTTTGCCTGAAAGCATGGCAATGCATGGTAAATTATTGCTTGCAAGAATGTTATTAATCACTCAGGAGAATTCTCGTGTGCTACCACATTTCACTTTTCTCACAGTGTTTCTGTACCGTTGAATCCCGGAGCATACGATGAAGCTGCCTCCACTGCGGCGCTTGTTCGTGCTGTTAATGCTGGGCGGCGTGCTGCATGCTGGGCCGATGGCCTATACGGTTACAGTCGCAAATGCAACTGATAATGCAGCTCCAGCGGTGCTGCTGGCGCAAAATTTCAATGACGCGATTAATCCTGCCGCTTATCTGGTGAGCGAAAAACTCGACGGCGTGCGTGCGCTGTGGGATGGCAAAACGCTGCGCTTTCGCAGTGGCAGAGTGATTCAGGCGCCTGACTGGTTTATCGCAGATTTTCCGGCGCATCCGCTGGACGGCGAATTGTGGATGGGCCGGCACACATTCGACCAATTATCCGGAGCAGTGCGACGCGACAGTCCGCGCGACGCCGATTGGCGCCAGATTAGTTATCAGGTATTCGAGTGGCCGCAAGCATCTGGCACTTTCAGCGAGCGGGTGGCGGCATTGCAGATCAGCGTGGCGCGCGCCAATCTGCGCTGGTTGCAATTGGTGCCGCAAGTGCGCATCGCAAACCGGCAGGCGCTGCAAGCCAAATTGCTGCAGGTAGTGCGCGACGGCGGCGAAGGCTTGATGCTGCACCGCGCCGACGCACTGTGGCAAACCGGCCGCACCGATACGCTGTTGAAACTCAAGCCGCAGTATGACGCTGAGGCCAAAGTGATCGCCCATTTGCCGGGGAAAGGAAAATACAAGGGCATGTGCGGTGCGTTGCTGGTGGAAAGCCCTGATGGCCAGCGCTTCCGTCTGGGCACCGGCATGAGTGATGCCCAGCGCCGTGCGCCGCCGTCGGTCGGCAGTGTCGTGACGTATCGCTACCGCGAACGCACGCCGAAAGGTTTGCCGCGCTTCGCCAGCTTCCTGAGGGTGCGCGCACCGGAGTAATTCTGCACTTTTGGAACGAGGATAAAAAAACCAGCGCTCGGCTGGTTTTTTTGTGTTTAAGAAGCGGCTGTTGACTCTCGATCAAGACTTTCGAAAAATCAAATTCTGCAGGCTGCCTACAGAACTGCAAAGCTCTGGCCTTTGTCATTCGACGGTCACAATTACACGTTATATTTTCGCTTGCTGCGTTGCACAAGGGAAATTTTTCTCGCTTCCGCAACCCGTGTTTCGACAGCGTCAAAAGCGTTAAAAGCGTTATTACGCGTTATTGCGCGCTGTTATGTATTCTTATACCGTTTGAGGAAACTTATGAATCTGAATAATTTCAGTATCAGTACCCGCTTGAGCACCGGTTTTGCCGCTGTGCTTATCTTGATGCTGGCGATTGCCGGGCTGGGTATCTCCCGGTTGCAAGCGGTCGGTGATGTGGTGCATACCATGTCATCCCAAACCATGGCGATCGAGCGCCTTAGCGCCGCATGGTTTACTGAGATAAGCGTCAATAGTGCGCGCACCGTTGCGGTGGCCAGAACGGACGAGCCGGAATCTCAGACATTTTTCAAAGATCAAATTAAACTCGGGAGCGATAGAATCAATGTGATCCAAAAAAGCCTGGAGCCGATGATAATCACTGCGCAAGGTGCAACATTGCTGCAGGAGATCGCTGAAAAGCGCACGATATACGCAACTGTCGGCGACGCCGTGCTCGAACTCAAAAGGACTGGCAGGAATGCACTTGCCGATCAGATGATCGAGGAGAAATTCCTGCCGGCGGTCGATGTCTATCTGAATAGCGCCAGCCAACTGATTGTGTATCAGCAAAACCTGTCGCAGGCGCTGGCCAGTCAGGCCGAGCATCATTTTCAAAATGGTCGCATGCTGATGGTGTCGTTGAGTGTGGTCGCGCTGTTGCTCGGCCTGGCGTGCGCGTGGCTGATCAACCGTTCGATCTCGCTGCCATTACATGCAGCAGTGCGGATTGCCCAGCGCGTTGCCGCAGGCGATTTATCGACGCAGATCCTGTTGGCCGGCCAGGATGAAACCGGGCAGTTACTGGCGGCCCTGCGCGATATGAATACCGCGTTGCATCAGGTTATCGGCAACGTCCGCGGTGGCACCGATACTATAACCGTCGCCTCGCGTGAAATCGCCACCGGCAACGCCGACCTGTCGTCGCGCACCGAATCCCAGGCCAGCGCGCTGGAAGAGACAGCCAGCGCGATGGAAGAATTGACGCGTGCAGTACGCCGCAATGCCGACAATGCGCACCAGGCCAACCAGCTGGCAATGTCAGCCTCCGGCGTGGCAGGCAAGGGTGGTCAGGTGGTGTCCCAGGTAGTCGATACCATGGGTTCGATCAAGGCCAGTTCGCGCAAGATCGCTGACATCATCAGCGTCATCGACGGCATCGCTTTCCAGACTAACATCCTGGCGCTGAACGCCGCAGTCGAAGCGGCGCGCGCCGGCGAACACGGGCGCGGCTTTGCAGTGGTCGCAACCGAAGTGCGTAGTCTGGCACAACGCTCGGCATTCGCGGCCAAGGAAATCAAGGTACTGATCGACGATTCAGTAAGACAAGTCGATCAGGGCAGCACGTTGGTGAATAACGCCGGTCAGACCATGGATGACATCCTCAGCTCGGTTAGACAAGTGGCTGACATCATGGGCCAGATCACTACGGCCAGCCAGGAGCAAAGTGCCGGCATCGAACAAATCAATCAGGCTATCGGTCAGATGGATGCAATGACGCAACAGAACGCGGCGCTGGTGGAGCAAGCTGCGGCTGCAGCCGAAAGCATGCAGGGTCAGGCTGCGGAACTGGCGCAGACAGTCAGCGTGTTCAAACTGGGTCACGAAACCCAAGCAGTGCCAACAATTGCAGCCCTTAAGCAACCGCTATCTCAACCACGACCGCAACGCGCAGCACTGCAAGCAAACAGCAGGCTGGCCATCGATTATTCTGATAAAGAATCGGAAAAGCGATTTTCAGCGGCCTTGTGCAGTTAAACATACGTATATATGTATGTTTTAAGTGGCATTGAACTAATGTGTAAATAGTGGTTTTTCTGCATATACCCCTGCAAATTTAGAGTAGTTATAGCGATCGCCCATAATAAAAATGCCCCGTAATTACGGGGCATTTTTATTATGGGCGACTAGCGCCCTTTCAGTTGTTACCGCACCTACAACGCTGAAGAAGAATTGCGGGTGCCAAGCTTGTGTAATTATTTCTTGGCAGCGCTGCTTACTTTGCTGGTTGCATCAGTAAATTTGTTAGCAGCGGTATTCATGTTTGTTTCCAGTGTTTCAACTGCTTGCTTGGTAGTTTTGGTCAACTGGTCATAACCGGCGCTGGCGTTGCCAATCGCTGATTTAAGCATGGCAACTACATTTTCAGAACCCGCTGGTGCGTTTTTTGTCACTTCTTCTACCAGTGCCAGCATTTTACTGTTGGTTTCAGTTATTTGTGCTTCAGCAACCTTGTTGAATTCAGCTTGCGCGCCAGATGTGATGCTTGCCAGATTGCGGCTATATGCCTGTACTTTTTCAGCTGCTGGCTTGGCTTGGTTAGAGTTTAGCGAAAAAAATTCTTGCGCGCCTTTTGCCGACAACAATTGCTTGGCTGCAGCAGTAGAGTCTTCCATTGAGGCTTTGGCTGTATTCATGTTCAATTCAATAACTTTTTCAACATTTTCAAATGCTTTATTGGTCAGTGATGTGATCATAGCGATTTGCGCATCAAAATTTGCTTTGGTAGCGTTGGAAAACTGTTCTGGAACTGAAAACATGGAAATCTCCTAGGATTGAAGGTTGATAAGGTACATTCTGAAACTTAAATTGTGCATTGCAACAATTTGTATTCTAGAGGATGAATAGTATTAGTCAAGTATTTATTTGTGCGCGGCACAAAAAATTTCAGGATATGGATGTATGGCTTAGATTGGTATTTTTTATTGCGCCTACAAATAATAAACTTTACGTATATTCACTACATTTAAAGGAGGTTTCGACATGGCTCTGACTCGTGCCACCAAAATAGTTGCCACCATCGGCCCCGCCTCAGGCGATCTGAACACGCTCATCCGGATGATTGCAGCGGGGGTGGACGTGGTGCGTCTGAATTTTTCTCATGGTAATGCGCAGGATCATATTGATCGTGCCAGCCTGGTACGCCAGGCAGCCGCCGCTTGCGGGCGCGAAGTTGCCATCATGGCTGATCTGCAAGGACCTAAAATCCGGGTCGGCAAGTTTGAGAACGGCCAGATCGAACTCAATGATGGGGATTCATTCATCCTTGATGCAAGCTGCGAATTGGGCAATCAGGAGCGTGTCGGCCTCGACTACAAAGAGTTACCGCACGATTTGAAACCTGCGGATGTGTTGTTGCTGAACGATGGCCTGATCGTGCTGGTAGTGGATAAGGTGGTCGGCAGCGCGATCCACACCACGGTGAAAATCGGTGGCGTGCTGTCGAACAACAAGGGCATCAATCGCCAGGGTGGCGGCCTGTCCGCGCCGGCGCTGACGCTCAAGGATAAGGAGGACATCGAGACGGCGATGCATTTCCGGGCGGATTATGTCGCGGTGTCGTTTCCGAAAAATGCAGCCGACATGGAACTGGCGCGGCAACTGGCGAACAGCGCGGGCGAAGCGTATGCGCACAAGCCGCTGATGATTGCCAAGATCGAGCGCGCCGAAGCGATCCCTGCCTTGCAGGAAATTATCGACGCATCCGATGGCATCATGGTCGCTCGTGGCGATCTGGCAGTGGAGGTTGGCAACGCAACCGTACCGGGGCTGCAAAAGCGCATGATAAAAATGGCACGCGCATCCAACAAGCTGACGATTACCGCCACGCAAATGATGGAGTCGATGATCGTCAATGCGATCCCGACGCGAGCCGAAGTGTCGGACGTCGCCAATGCAGTGCTGGATGGTACCGATGCAGTGATGACTTCGGCAGAAACTGCGACGGGCAGATATCCGATTGAAACAGTCGCCACAATGGCGGCCATTTGTGTTGAAGCTGAAAAAACCGATGATTGCAAGCTCGATGCCGATTTTCTCAATCTCACCTTCACGCGCATTGATCAATCGATTGCGTACGGCGCCTTGTTTACTGCATACCATCTGCGGGTCAAGGCGATTGCGGCACTGACCGAATCTGGCGCGACTGCGCTCTGGATGAGTCGCAATAACATCGACATTCCGATATTTGCCATTACTTCCAGTGTCGCAGTACAACGCAAGGTCGCCTTGTACCGGAATGTCCGTACGTTGGCCATAATGCCGTCGAACGATTGTGAAGAAGTTATGAAGGCGAGCGAAGCCCTGCTGCTGGCAAAAGGGATCGTGCAAAACGGTGATCTGATCGTCGTGACTTGGGGCGACCCGATGGGGCAAGCCGGCGGCACCAATGCATTGAAGATTATGCGGATCGGGGAACGCTGATCTTGCTCATGTTGTTACATTGCTTACATTTTTTCGGGTAATGGCGCGGTTTCTGCCATTAGAATACGGACAGGCTTTTCGCCACTTTTATCAACTCCAGGAAAAAAAATGAATCAGGCAACCAAATCCATTGTTACAGCATGCGTCACCATCATTTTGCTGGCTGGACTGTCAGCCTGCCAGAAGCAGGAAGGTCCGGCCGAACGCGCCGGCAAAAGCATTGATGAGACGACCCAGAAAGCAGGCCAAGAAATTCAAAAAGCAGGTGAGCAAATTCAGGACGCAGCAAACGACGCGAAGAATTAGTGATAGGACGGCCGCAGCGCATATTTAATGCGCTTATTTAACCGTGTGTAATTGCATCGTGGCGGCTTCGAATTTCCCTTCGCACAGCAATGGGATGACATCGACGCTTCTGGCAATTGCTTCATCGATCAGAATTTGCTCTTCTTTGCGCGGTCGGTGCAGTACGAAATCGATGACATCTTGCTGCAAATTTAGCGCGCGCGGATGACCGATACCGATCCGTAAACGCCAAAAATCCTGGCTGCCCAGCGCGGCGGTGATGTCTTTCAAGCCGTTGTGGCCGCCAGACGAGCCGCCTTTTTTGATTTTAGCCAGGCCCGGGTCAATATCGAGTTCGTCATGCACCACCAGCACTTCATCCGGCAGAATCTTGTAGAAGCGCGCCAAGCCGCCGACTGACTGTCCGGAACGGTTCATGAAGGTTTGCGGTTCCAGTAGCCAGACTTCCTGCCCAGCGATATTGGTTTTTGCCACCAGTGCGTTAAAGCGGGATTCGCGCTGCAAACAGCAGCGCGCCACTCCGTTGGCCAAATTATCAACTAACCAAAAGCCTGCATTGTGGCGCGTTTGTTCGTATTCCGACCCGGGATTGCCGAGGCCGACGATGAGGCGGATGGACATGGTATGTTGTCAGAGCAAAACAGCGATTATACGTGGCGTTCAGTGTGTTGCACCGGCAGCGGCTGGATCAGTTTCATGCCTTGGCAGATAAGCTTTTCAAGCAATAAAAAACCCGCCATGAATGACGGGTTTAATTTCCGGCTGCAGCAGCCGGATTACAACAGACAACAGCCTAGGAACTCAGGCTGCTGGCTTTTCTTCTGGAGCAGCTGCGTCGTCCTTGCTGGCAACAGTGCCGGCAGGAATAACGCCGGCAGCAACGGTCTGATCATCGCCATGCACGATAGCGGTAACGCCTTCTGGCAACACGATGGCGGACAGGTGGATCGATTCGCCGGCTTCCAACAGGGCCAAATCAACTGTGATCGACTCAGGCAGATCGGCTGGCAGGCAGGCAACTTCCAATTCGGTCATGACATGGCTGACGATACCGGAAGACAGTTTGACAACAGGAGAGATATCACCGTTGATGAAATGCAGCGGTACTTTGACGTGAATCTTCTGGTTCTGATCGACGCGCTGGAAATCGATGTGCAGTACGAGTTGTTTGAATGCGTGCATCTGAAAGTCGCGCAACAAGACTTTTTCGACTTTACCGTCAATTTCAAGATCCAGGATCGAAGCGTGAAATGCTTCTTTTTTCAATGCGTGGTAAAGCGCATTGTGATCCAGTGTAAGACTGATTGCAGGCTCGGTGCCACCGTAGACGATACCAGGCGTTTGACCAGAAATACGCAGGCGGCGGCTCGCTCCGGTCCCCTGCAAAGTACGTTTAAATGCGATAACTTTCATTTTGAAACTCCAGAGTATGCAAGGCAGTGCCTTGCGGTATAAATCCCCCGCGACCAGGGGATTTCAAGTACGGGCATGGCATTTGCCATACCCTGATGCAGTATTCAGTCGGTATTTAGTACCATCCGAATGAGATGTGTTGTTATGCTTATTCCACGAACAACGACATTACCGAATCGCCTTTGGTAATGCGGCGGAAGGTTTCTGCTAGCAGTGCGGCGCAGGATAACTGGCGAATTTTACTGCAGGCTTTTGCAGCGTCGGACAGCGGAATGGTGTCGGTTACGACGACTTCATCTATCTGTGAATTAACAATGCGTTCAATGGCCGGGCCGGATAGTACCGGGTGAGTACAGTAAGCCAACACTTTTTTAGCGCCGCGCTCTTTCAGCGCTTCGGCTGCTTTGGTCAGAGTGCCTGCGGTATCGACCATGTCATCCATGATTACGCAGTTGCGGCCTTCGACTTCGCCGATGATGTTCATCACCTCGGACACGTTGGCTTTCGGGCGGCGCTTGTCGATGATAGCGAGATCGCAATTGAGGCGTTTGGCCAGCGCACGGGCGCGCACTACGCCGCCGATATCTGGGGACACCACCATCAGGTCGTCGTAGTTTTTCTTTACCAAGTCGCCCAGTAAAATCTTCGAGGCGTAAATGTTGTCAACCGGGATGTCGAAAAATCCTTGAATCTGGTCTGCATGCAAGTCCATGATCAAAACGCGGCCGACGCCGGCCTGTTCCAGCATGTTGGCAACTACTTTGGCCGAAATCGCAACGCGCGCCGAACGTGGACGACGGTCTTGGCGGGCATAGCCAAAATACGGAATGGCGGCAGTGATTCGGCCGGCCGATGCGCGTTTCAAGGCGTCGACCATCAGGATCAGCTCCATCAGGTTGTCGTTGGTCGGCGCGCAGGTCGATTGCAACACGAAGACGTCTTTGCCGCGCACGTTTTCGTTAATTTCGACCATCACTTCACCGTCTGAAAACTTGGTGACGCTGGCCTTTCCAAGGTGGAGACCAAGCTGTTTGCATACGTCAGTAGCGAGATCCGGCGTAGCGTTGCCGGCAAATACCATCAAGTTATCGAGTGCCATGTATTAATACCTAATTTATCAATGCCGAATTGCAGTCGTTAAAAGAATTAAAAGCCACGGACGCAGGACTGGTTTAGTCTTACGTCGGTGGCTTTTATACTATATGCGTGTTTTGCTATTTGTAGCTTATTTGACTTACTTGATATGTTGGCAGGGAAGGAAGGACTCGAACCTTCGAATGCTGGAATCAAAATCCAGTGCCTTAACCAACTTGGCGACTCCCCTACACGATCGTTTGTCTGCCGTCTTGTATGTGTAAAATTTACCAGCATATTCAACGTCAAACCAATCCCTTAATGCGCTCTGAGCAAATCCACCATCGGATTTTGCGCGATTGCCTTAGCTTTCCATGCTCTCCAGTGCGGTGGTACTATTTTCAGTACTTCGCTGGCAAGATGTTCTTGCTCTACTGCGCAGAATACACATGAACCTGAGCCGGTCATTCTAGCATCTCCGAATTCTTTTAGCCACTGTATGGCAACAAAAACTTCAGGAAACAGCTTGCTTGCTACCGCTTGCAGATCATTTTTTCCAAAGTTTCTTGGCGTCTCTGAAAAGTCCGATATTTTGACTAATTTTGTATCCCTTGTCAAATCTTTTGCGTTAAATATTGCTGCGGTGGGAATGGATACGCCGGGTTCGATGATCACGTACCAGCAATCAGGGGTTTCGATTGGGCTTAATACCTCGCCCACGCCTTCGGCAAATGCATTTTGCCCGAACAGGAAAAAAGGCACGTCGGCGCCGAGCTGCAAGCCAAGCGCCATCAGTTCAGCCCGGCTGAAACCGGTTTTCCACAGATGGTTCAGGGCCATCAGAGTAGTGGCAGCGTCGGACGAGCCGCCACCGAGACCGCCGCCCATCGGCAAGTTTTTCTCGATTGCGATGTCGGCACCGGCCAGCGCTTGGCCCAGTTTTTTGCTGCCGGCAGTTTGCAGCAGGCGGGCTGCGCGTACGGTCAAATCGGCATCCTGCGGCACGCCGGGCAGGGCGCTGCTGCGCACGATGCGGTCGTCGTCGCGCAGGGCAAAATGCAGCGTGTCGCCAAAGTCAAGCAATTGGAATGCCGTTTGTAGCAAGTGGTAACCGTCCGGGCGGCGTCCGGTGACGTGCAAGAACAAGTTCAGTTTGGCCGGGGCCGGGCAGTTTTTCAGGATGCGCGTCGCTGCTGTCGTCGCGGTCGGCAGCGTCACGGCAGCGGCTGCCAGTTGTCGATCACGATGCGAATTGCGATATCGCCTGCTTGAGCCGTGTGGCGCGCAAGGTCGATACGTTTGGGATGGTCGATATTGTTGTCGCTTGCTTCCCACGCCGGATAGCGAATTTGCCAGTTGTCGGGCGTGCGGATGGCGCCATCATTGCCAGCGGCAGCTATGCGCTGACCGTCTGTATCGAGCGTATAGCCTTGCAACCAGTTGCGCAGGTTGGCCACTGGTAGCGGCCAACCGAAAGCGTCGGTGGCCAATGCGTCGGCGTCGGCGGCGCTGCGCGGGGCTTGGCCTGGCTGGATCAGGGTTGCACCTTGCGGCGTCAATTCGATGGTGGCGAGAGTTTGTCCGAGCGGCGAACTCAGCGTGACGAAAGTATGGGTGGCGGTTTGCGACCACGCGAAACTGCCGTGCAGTGCTTCATCCTGACCATTGCGCTGATAGCGCACTGAAAGCCTGCCGCTCAGATCAATGGCGGTGTGATAGTTTCGTGCAGTGGGGCTGGCGGCACGAGTAGTGTCCACAGCGCTGTCCGGCAAACTGGGTGGGCTGGCGCAGCCGGACAGCAACAGCGCCAGTCCGCAGGCCAATGTCCATTGCCGCGCCGTGTTTCCGTGTTTATTCAACATAGTTTTTAAGAGGGTATAGCTATTAATAATGCATTTTGCACATTATATTAGGACGATTTATAAAATTCATTCTGCAGCATGTTCTGCTGCACATAAATTCTAAAGCGTTATTTCGAGTCTCATCAGCGTGCTTTTCAGTATTGTGTTGTCCGGTTCCTTGGCAAATGCGGCGCGCCACAGTTGTTGCGCTTCGTCTTTTTTGCCATTCGTCCATAGCACTTCGCCTAGATGAGTGCCAATTTCAACGTCCGGACGCAGCGCGTAGGCGCGGCGCAACAGGTCTTCAGCTTGCTTCAGATTGCCGAG
Organism: Burkholderiaceae bacterium; assembly: GCA_041736255.1. Taxonomy (GTDB): domain Bacteria; phylum Pseudomonadota; class Gammaproteobacteria; order Burkholderiales; family Burkholderiaceae_D; genus AVCC01. The sequence goes on along the minus strand of JBGSTZ010000111.1, from coordinate 48,241 downwards.
CCGGAATTCGACCCAGCCCATGCTGTCCATGATGAAAGGATCTTCCGGTGCCAGTTCCATTGCCCGGGCGATCAGCTTACGGGCTTCCGGCAGGCGCAGATTGCGCTCCGCCAGCGAGTAACCGAGCGCATTGTAGGCATGCTGTTTTTGCGGCTCAAGCTTGATGATGCGGCGCAATGCGGCTTCCATCTGCTTGTATTGCTGCTGCTTTTCAGCTGCCATTGCAGCGTCGTACAGCAGTTCGGTGTTGTCCGGAAAACGCTTGAGGCCGGCTTCCAGCGTCGAGGATGCAGTGTTGTCCAAGCCTGCTTCGCGCAGGATCAGCGCTTGCGCCATGATGATCTGCGCCTGTTGCTGGGCGTTTTCGCTAGCGTAATCCTGCAGCAGTTTTTGCGCCGCCGGCAAGTCGCCTTGTTTGCCGATCAGTTGCGCCCGTTTCAGCAATGCGCTGAAGTAGGCAGGGCTTTGCGTTTCATTTGGGGCGATTTTTTCCAGCCAGCGCAGCGCACCTTTGCTGTCATTCCGGTCCTCTGCGATCTGCGCCAGAATCATTAGCGCCTGGGTCGGATCGCGCTGCTCGCGCGGCATGCTTTCCAGCTCTGTAACATAGGTGCTGAGGTATTTTTCGGCACTAACCAGATCTTGGGCCTGCATTCCCAAAATACCCAGTGCGTAAATTGCGCCCAGATCCTGCGGCTGCGCCTTGAGCAGGATTTCAAACTGCTTGCTTGCCAAGTCGAACTGTTTTTGCTCGACCAGGATGCGCGCATACGCCATGCGCACTTCGCGCGCTTCCGGGTGACTGTCCAGAAACTGTGTGAGCACGGCAATTGACGCGTTCTGGTCGACGCTCATTTGGGCCAGCGTCAGTACTGCCAATTCAGAATCCGGTTGCATCTTGATTGCGCGGCTGGCTTCCTGAAAAGCGCGTTCGCGATCACCCTTGGCAAGTGCGCCTTGCGCCAGTGCCAGCGGCGTTTGCGGCAAGTCGGCATAAGGCATCAATAATTGCTCCAGCATGTCAAATGCTGCTGCCTTGTTTTTGGCGCGCAGTAATAGACGCTGAATCTGTACGATCAATTCGCCACGCTCTTGCGCACTGGCGGTACTGAGCCGCTCTGCTAGCAAGGGCTGTGCTTGCGCCATTTGGTCGGACAAAATTACCAAACCCAGATAATACTGGGCCGCTTCTTCCGATTGCGGTGCCAGTTCGCGCCACAATCGGATCGCCGTCAGCGCTTCGGCTGGCTGGCTCACGCTCATCGCAAATTCAGCTGCGCGCCGGGCAATGCGCGGGTCGCGCGTTTCCTGCGCGACGCCCAGGGTAGTAATGTAGGCAGCTTGCCATTGGCCGCGCTGAAAGGCGATTTCGGCGGCTAACAGCTTGAATAGAGTTTCATTCGACAGTGCTACCGATGGCAGCGCACCTTGATGAAAAGTTAAATCCGGCTCGGCGTCGGGTGTGTCGTGTTCGTCTGGTGCGTCAACCTTAGGCTGGTCAACGTCATCAGTGGATGGCTCAGTAGTCGTTTGCGGTTCAGTTGCTGCATGCTGCGGCAAGGCGGTGGTTTCAGGCGGCACAGTCGCACATGCGGACAGCATGAGAACAAGACTTGCGATGGCGATGGTGTTTTTCAAGTGATTAATCCTGGCAAGGTACTGGAACGCGAGGGATGATTTTACCCTCAACCGCATCCCCGTGGTTTGCGCATTGTCTGCGCAAATTGTGTATTGTGCGTGCTTATTTGTGTTGAATGCCATCATGCCAGAACTGCCTGAAGTTGAAGTTACCCGCCGCGGCGTTGCACCGCATCTGGAGGGACATGCCGTCACGGGCGTGGTGTTGCGCCGCGCCGGTTTGCGCTGGCCTTTCCCCGTCGATCTGCCCGCGCTACTGTGCGGGCGCAGCATCGGACTGACCGGACGGCGCGGCAAATACCTGCTGATCGGTTTCGCACATGGCACCCTGATCATCCACTTGGGCATGTCCGGCCATTTGCGCATCCTGCCTTTAGACAGCGCACCGCAAAAACACGATCATTTCGATTTACAGGTTGGAAGCCAATTGTTGCGCCTGACCGATCCACGCCGCTTTGGCGCAGTCTTGTGGCACCCAGCTCAGGACGGTGATGTCGAGCAGCATTTGTTGTTGCGCGGCTTAGGAGTGGAACCCTTCGGCGCTAGTTTTTCCGGTCAGTTGCTGTACCGCCAGACCCGCTTGCGACGTGCAGCGATCAAGCAAGTTTTACTTGCCGGCGATATCGTGGTGGGCGTTGGCAATATCTACGCGTCCGAAAGTCTGTTTCGCGCTGGCATTAATCCTAAAACCCCGGCCAACCGCATCGGCCCAGCCCGCTTTGAGAAGCTGGCACAAGCGATTTGCGACATACTGGCGGCCGCGATAACTCAGGGCGGCAGCACTTTGCGCGATTTTATGGGTGCTGATGGCCAAAGTGGTTATTTTCAACAATCTTATTTTGTCTATGGCCGCACAGGTGCAGCTTGCCGGGTGTGTGGCGGTGCGATCCGGCAGATCAAGCAGGGGCAGCGTTCGACGTTTTACTGTGTAAATTGTCAAAAGTGAGCGCGAGTGCTAGATTGAGCGCAATCAAATAGATTTATTTGGAGCAACATGAGCAATCTGGTCAGAAAATTCGAAGCATACAGCGCGTGGCGCACCGGCGTCGCGGCGGCGCTGGGACGCTATCGGGTATGGACGGGGCAGTCACAATTATCGGATGCCGCAAGTGAACAGCGCATTGCCCAATTGTTGGGCAAACTGGCTGACGACAAGCTGTCGATTGCTTTCGTGGCAGAATTTTCGCGCGGAAAGTCGGAGCTGATCAATGCAATTTTCTTTGCAAATTACGGACAGCGCATCCTGCCATCTTCGGCTGGCCGCACCACGATGTGTCCAACTGAACTGCTGTTTGATGAAACTTTTCCGCCGTCGATCCGCTTGTTGCCGATCGAAACCCGCGCCGAAATGCTTTCCACCAGCGATTTCAAGTCGCAGCATCAGGCTTGGACCGTACTGCCGCTGGATATTGCATCCTCCGACGGCATGCTGGAAGCATTCAAGCAAGTCAGTCTGACCAAGCGTGTCCCTGTAGAGGAGGCGACCCGATACGGCCTGTTCGACGCCGATAATCCGGATGACTGCATGACGGTCGATGACCAAGGGCTAGTCGAGATTTCCCAGTGGCGGCATGCGATTGTGAATTTTCCGCATCCGCTGCTGAAACAGGGCTTGATCATCATCGACACGCCGGGCCTGAATGCGATTGGCACCGAGCCTGAACTGACGCTAAACCTGATTCCGAACGCGCACGCAGTGCTATTTGTGCTGGCCGCTGATACGGGCGTTACCAAAAGCGATATCGAAGTCTGGCGCAACCATATCGGCTCCGGTCCGGGGCGCATGGTGGTGCTCAACAAGATCGACAGCATGTGGGATGAATTGCGCAGTCCGGAAGAAGTGGAGCGCCAAATCGAACAGCAGGTCGCCAGCGTCACGCACCTTTTGGCGTTGCCGGCAGAGCAGGTATTTCCGGTGTCAGCCCAAAAAGGGCTGGTCGGCAAGATCAACCACGACCCGGGATTGCTAGCCAAAAGCCGTTTGCCAGCGCTGGAAGATGCGTTGGCAAATGCGCTGATTCCGACTAAAAAAGGGATTATCCGGGCGCAACTAACAGACGATATCGCGTCGATGACAACGGAACACCTGACAGTCTTATCGACGCGTGCACGCAATGTCACTGAGCAACTGATGGAGCTTAAAAATTTGCGCGGCAAAAATCACCGGGTCATCGAACACATGATGCAGCGCATCGACATCGAGAAAAAGGAATTCGATGAAAGTCTGCTCAAGCTCCAAGGCACGCGTGCAGTTTTTACGCGCCTGTCGATGGAAATGTTTACCAGTCTCGGCATGGACGCCATCAAGGCAGACATCCTTTCGGCGCGCGATGCGATGCAAGAAAGTAATTTTTCTTTCGGCTTGCGTCAGGCTGTGCGTGCGTTTTTTGACCGTACCAAGCATCGTCTGGCGCTATCCGGGCAGAAGACCGAGGAAATTACCGAAATGATGACGGTCATGTACCGTAAATTTTCTACCGAGCACGGGCTGGCGGTATCCATGCCGATGCCGTTCTCTCTGCAAAAATATTGTGATGAAATCGACCAGATAGAAACCGTGTATCGAACGCAGTTCGGCACCGGAGTCATCATGACCACGCCGCAAGTCGTACTGATGCAGAAATTTTTCGATTCGATCGTATCGCGCGTCAAGCACAGTTTTTTGCAGGCCAACTGCGATGTCGAAGCCTGGCTGAAAGTCATCATGGCACCGCTCGAAGCCCAGATCCGCGAGCACAAGAGTCAGTTGAAGCGGCGCTTGCAATCTATTGAGCGCATTCATCTGGCGACCGATAGCCTGGAAGAAAAAATTCAGGCCATCGAGATTCTTCAGGCAGATTTGCAGGCGCATAAAGACACCATGCTGCAGTTGCAGCAGGCATTAATGATGGCCATCGAGGCTGAAGCTGTGCCACTTCTTGAGGCCGCATAATTGGTCAAACACGCGAAATACGACACCATGGCCGGTGCCAAAATCAGTTCTATTAATCCTGATAGCGACAAAAAACAGCGGGCCGATGACTTCAAAGATCCGAGCTTTTCCGCCTGCGTCATCGCATGGCAAAAAGAGCATGGGCGTCATCTGCTGCCGTGGCAAAACACGCGCGACGCCTACCGTATCTGGCTCTCCGAAATCATGTTGCAGCAGACCCAGGTCGCTGCAGTGATCCCGTATTACGATCGTTTTCTGATACGTTTTCCCGACCTGTTTTCACTGGCTGCCGCGCCTGCCGAAGCCGTGATGTCGCATTGGAGCGGCCTCGGTTATTATTCGCGGGCCCGCAATTTGCACAGCTGCGCGCAACGTGTGGTGGCGGAGTACGGCGGAATTTTTCCATCCGATCCCGTTTTGCTGGCCGAATTGCCCGGCATCGGTCGTTCCACCGCCGCCGCCATTGCCGCATTCTCGTACAGTGTGCGGGCCGCCATCCTGGACGCCAACGTCAAGCGCGTCTTGATGCGCGCCTTCGGGATCGAAGGCTATTCCACCGCCAAGCCGGTGGAAGATGCGCTCTGGCTGCGCGCGCAAGCCTTGCTGCCGCAGAGCGGCATCGAGGCTTACACCCAAGGCTTGATGGATATGGGGGCGACACTCTGCACGCGCAGCAAACCGGCCTGCGGCAGATGTCCGTTGATGTCGCGCTGCGTCGCCTATGCCAGCGATCGGGTCGCGTTATTGCCGATGCGCAAACCGAAGCCGCCGGTACCGCACAAAGAGACCGCGATGCTGATCATTACCGATAACAATCACGTGCTGTTGCAACTGCGACCGGATAATGGGATTTGGGGTGGCCTGCTATCGTTGCCCGAAGTGGATGGGCACACCGCGTTAGATCCGGAGCAGTTGCCGGATGCCACGCGGTTCGCGCAATCGGTGACCCGCATCGTCGCTCCATTCGGCAACATTGCCTCTTGCGAGCCCTTGCCATCGTTTTCCCATGGCTTTACCCACTTCAAGCTGCAGGTAACGCCATACCGGGTTAAGCTTGCGCGCCGTTTGACGCCGGCAGAGCAGGGCAGTCACGTCTGGTATGCGCACACCCAATTGGCCGACGCACCGCTGCCGGCGCCGGTCAAGAAACTGCTGTTGGGGTTGTTTGGCGCGGTCACAATATCGTGACTGACATGCTCCGTCTGGCATAATCGCAACTTGGCATGGTTTTGTGATGTTCTCTGAATACATAATTTTTTAGGGCGATAGCCTGCGCAGCTTGAGTTTTCGGGGGTGGCGCTGTGCTTGCGAAGTCCGGTATTCGGTAGCGATACATACATCTGATCTAAGGAAGTTAAGCAGCCTATGTCTGTCCAGACATTGAAATGCTTGTCACCAATATATAAGTTGTTGTAATTTTGCTTGCCCAATTTATTTTAAAAATACCTTATCTTTAATCGAATGAAACTTTTCCCTGTAATTCTGTCAGGCGGCGCTGGATCGCGTTTGTGGCCTGTTTCTCGTGAGCGTCACCCCAAGCCTTTCATGAAATTAGCCGACGGTGAAAGTCTGCTGCAAAAAACATTTTTACGTGCTGCGGACCTGCCCAGCGTAGAGCAAATACTGACAGTGACCAACAGCGATTTGTTTTACAAGACAGAAGAACAATATTGCAAGCTCCATAGTTCGCCCCTTACCTCTTTTCTGCTGGAACCTGTTGGCCGTAACACTGCACCCGCCATTGCTGCCGCGGCAACATATCTTGCGCAAACTGCAGGGCCCGACAGCTTGATGCTAGTGCTGTCGGCTGATCATTTAATTTCCGACCCAGTGGCTTTTGGCGTCGCCGTTAAGGCTGCGGTACATTTGGCGCAAGATGGCCAGTTGGTTACTTTCGGCATCACCCCGGACCATCCCGATACTGCATACGGTTACATAGAAGCCGACGGTCACAAGGTCAGCCGCTTTGTTGAAAAGCCATCGCTCGAGAAAGCCAAACAGTATCTGGCTTCAGGAAATTATCTGTGGAATGCAGGCATTTTTTGCTTCAAGGTCAGCGCAGTGCTGGCTGAACTCGAGGTGTGTGCGCCCGAAGTGATGCGCGCGATCGGCCCCTGCATGGCGCTCAGCATGTTAGGTAACTTAAATAAAAGCAAAATTACGCTTGATATCGACTCCTTTGCACAGGCACCGGACATTTCGATTGATTACGCGCTCATGGAACGCTCCAAAAAAGTCGCTGTAGTGGCATGTGATATCGGCTGGAGCGATATTGGCTCGTGGGATGCGGTCAGTGAGTTATCTGTTCCGGATGAGAACGGCAACCGCACCGTCGGCGAAACCGTGCTCTACGATGCCCATAATTGCTACATCCAAAGTGATGATCGTATTGTCAGCGCGGTCGGCGTGCAAGACCTGATCATCATCGATACCCCCGACGCCTTGCTGGTGGTGAATCGTTCTAGTGTTCAGGATGTCAAGAAAGTTGTCAGTCAGCTCAAGGAAAAGCAGCACGACAGCTACAAATTGCATAAAAAAGTAGATCGGCCATGGGGCACCTACGAAGTGCTGGAAGAAGGCAGCGGCTTCAAGATCAAGCGCATTGAAGTCAAGCCTGGCGCTTCGCTGTCGCTGCAAATGCATCATCATCGCAGCGAACACTGGGTCGTGGTCAGCGGCATGGCCAAGGTGGTCAACGGCGAGCGTGAATTGCTGGTCAACACCAATGAATCGACCTATATTCCGGCAGGCCACAAGCACCGGTTGGAAAATCCTGGGCTGATCGATCTGGTGATGATAGAAGTGCAAAGCGGCAACTATCTGGGGGAAGACGACATTGTGCGCTTCCAAGATAATTACGGCCGCGTCTGAGAGGCTGAATTGATTTCTTATTCCAGCCTCAGAGGCCTGTGGGCCTATCGATATTTTATTCTCGGCAGCGTCAAGCGCGAATTCCAGGCGCGTTATCAAGGTACGCAGCTTGGAGTGTTCTGGATTGTGGCGCATCCGCTGTCACTGATTCTGGTCTATACCTTAATATTTGCCGGATTAATGAAGTCGACCATGTCTGGGCACACTTCGCGTTTTGCTTACGGGATTTATTTGTGTTCCGGCGTCCTTACCTGGACTTTATTTGTTGAAATGCTGAATCGCTGCGTCAATATTTTTGTGGAAAACGCTAACCTGCTCAAGAAAGTACAGTTCCCGAAGTTGTGTCTTCCCATCATTGTGACGACCTCAAGCGTGCTGCAATTTTGTATCATCATCAGCTTGTTTCTGATTTTTCTGGTGCTTATTGGCAGTTTTCCGGGCACAGTCATATTCGCCATGCTGCCGGTACTGGCGATCCAGATTGCACTGACACTGGGTTTGGGTATTTTTCTAGCGACCATTAATGTTTTTTTTCGCGACGTCAGTCAGTCGGTGACGGTAATCGTGCAATTCTGGTTCTGGCTTACTCCGATAGTGTATGCGCCAACCATCCTGCCGCCGTTCGCTGCACGCATTCTGGTCTGGAATCCGATGTGGCCAATAATCAATGCCTATCACGATATTTTATTGGAACAGCGGATGCCCGTTTGGAGCAGCCTGTTGTATCCGGCGCTGATGGCGTTGATTCTGGTCGTGATGGCGATGCGCGCCTTCACCAGGCTCCAAGCCGAAATTGTGGATGAATTGTAATGGGACACATACGGGTAAAAAATGTCGGCAAGGCCTATAAACGCTACCACCATAAAATCGGACGTGTCGCCGAGTGGTGCGGTCTGGGTACGCATCACGAGCTCAAATGGGTGTTGCATGACATTAGCTTCGAAGTCAATGCCGGCGACGCCATTGGCCTGATCGGCGTCAATGGCGCAGGCAAGAGCACCCTGCTCAAAATCGTCACCGGAACCGCCAGGCCGACTTGTGGCGGCGTGGAAGTTGGCGGGCGCATCGCTGCGCTGCTGGAGTTGGGAATGGGTTTCCATCCCGACTTCACAGGTCGTCAAAATGTTTATATGGCAGCCCAGTTGCATGGTCTCAACAGCAACGAAATCGGTGCGCGTATGCAGGAGATAGAAGCCTTTGCAGAAATCGGTGACTATATTGATCAGCCGGTGCGGACTTATTCCAGCGGCATGCAAGTGCGCTTGGCATTTAGCGTCGCTACTGCCGTGCGGCCAGAAATTCTGATTGTGGATGAGGCCCTGTCAGTGGGTGATGCCTATTTTCAACATAAAAGCTTTGATCGCATCCGTAATTTTCGGGAGCAGGGCACCACACTCTTATTCGTTTCTCACGATCCGGGGGCAGTCAAGACGCTGTGCAATCGCGCCATACTCATTGATCAAGGGCGGGTCGCGCAGGAAGGGGCTCCGGATGAAGTGCTGGATTACTACAATGCGATGATTGCGCGCAAGGAAACCAGTGAACTGATTGCGCAGTCCGAGCATTTAGGTGGCAGAAAAATCACCCGTTCCGGCTCACGCCGCGCTGTGATCGATGATGTTGATTTGCTCCTGGACGGCGTCACTACCCGCGCCGTTTCCAGTCATGCAGCGGTGACCGTGCGGGTACGCGGCATCGTGCATCAGGTAGTGGAAGAACTGACTGTTGGCATTTTGTTGCGCGACCGGCTTGGCAATGACATCTTCGGCACCAACACTTTTTATCATGACAGCAGCAGCCAGCATCCTGCCGTAGGAGAAGCTTTTCAGGTTGACTTTGCATTTCCCGATCTGGCGCTGGGCCTGGGCAGCTACAGCATTACCGTGGCGTTGCATAAACGCGAAGCCCACGTGGCGGACAGCTATGACTGGTGGGACCGGGCGCTGGTTTTTGCAGTAACGCCGGCAAATCGGGCCAACAGTTTTGTCGGCGTGTGCAATTTGCCGGTCAGCGTAGTTTGGGAATAGTAATTGCGATGCAAAGTATTTTAATACCTGGTCCATTTCATAATTATTTAAGTCTTAGAAGGCAGTATGACTAACAAAAAAACAGCAGTGATCACCGGGATCACCGGTCAGGATGGTGCCTATCTGGCAGAGTTATTGTTGGCTAAAGGCTATGACGTCATCGGCACCTATCGCCGCACCAGCTCGGTCAATTTTTGGCGGCTGGAAGAGCTGGGCGTAATCAAACATCCCAATCTCAGCCTGGTCGAATATGACCTTACCGATTTGGGTGCCAGTATTCGTTTGCTGCAGGACAGCCCCATTACTGAAATCTACAATCTGGCAGCGCAAAGTTTTGTCGGCGTATCTTTCCAGCAGCCCGTAACCACAGCCAAAATCACCGGCATAGGACCGCTCCATTTGCTGGAAGCTATCCGCATCGTCAATCCCAAAATTCGTTTTTATCAGGCGTCGACTTCAGAAATGTTCGGCAAAGTGCAAGCCGTGCCGCAAGACGAAGACACCCCGTTTTATCCACGCAGCCCATACGGTGCTGCCAAGTTGTATGCGCACTGGATCACAGTCAACTATCGCGAATCCTACGATATCTTCGGCGCCAGTGGCATTCTGTTCAATCACGAGTCGCCGCTGCGTGGACTAGAATTCGTCACCCGCAAAATAACCGATGCTGTGGCCAAGATTGCGTTAGGCAAACAGGACGTGCTGGAATTGGGCAACATCGACGCCAAGCGCGATTGGGGTTATGCGAAGGAATATGTGGAAGGCATGTGGCGCATACTGCAGGCCGATGAGCCGGACACCTATGTGCTGGCTACCAATCGTTCGGAAACCGTGCGCGACTTCGTGTCGCTGGCGTTCAAGGCTGTCGATATCGCCATCGACTGGAAAGGCAGTGCCGAAAATGAAATTGGCCGTTGTGCCAAAACCGGCAAAACATTGGTGCGCATCAATCCTCGCTTTTATCGCCCTGCAGAAGTAGAGTTGCTGATCGGAAATCCAGCCAAGGCCAAAAGTAAATTGGGGTGGGCTCCTGGCACCACGCTGGAAACACTGTGTTTGATGATGGTGGAAGCGGATATGCGCCGCAATAAATCCGGAATTTCATTTTAAAGCAGGGGGCATGGCCCACGCAAAACAGGAAGTGCATGGCGGTAATGGCGTCAGAAAATCTTTCCCCTTGCAGTCTGAACAGTTACTAATATTGCAGGTTGTGCCGCGAAGCATTTTCCGTGAGTAATTCGTAACACTATTTGAAGAGCTGTAATAAACATGAAACCATCTTTTCCGGCAGGAGTCACTTATCCCGCACCGCCCACTCCATCGGCCGCACGCGGGCGGGCACTGATTACCGGACTGGGCGGCTTTACCGGCTCTTATCTGGCGCAGGAACTGCGAGCAGACGGCTATGAAGTGTTCGGTACTGCGCATGGCGGCGAAGCAGTCTCCAATAATATTTTTGAGGTCGACCTGTGCGATCAGCAACGCCTGAATGAAGTCATTGCCGATGTGCGCGCGGATGTAGTGTTTCACCTGGCGGCAATTGCCAATGTCGCGCATGACGACGTCGAGGTAATTTATCGCACCAACCTGATTGGCACCCGCAATTTGTTGCAGGCGCTGGCTGCCAGCGATCACGCCCCGCGTGCAGTATTGTTAGCCAGTAGCGCCAACATTTACGGCAACGCTACGGTGGAGCCGATTGACGAGCATGTCGCGGCGCGTCCGGAAAATGATTACGCAGTGAGCAAGTCGGCCATGGAGAAAATGGCGCGCCTGTGGCGCAACAAACTGCCGCTGACCATCGTTCGGCCTTTCAACTACACCGGCGTGGGCCAGACGGAAAACTTTCTGCTGCCCAAGATTGTGGCGCATTTCCGGCGTCAGGCCAGCGTCATCGAACTGGGTAATCTGGATGTTGCGCGCGATTTTTCCGATGTGCGCACCGTGGTTGACGTCTATCGCAAACTGGTGCAAACCGCTGCGCCGGGCCAAACTTTCAATGTTTGTTCGGGGCGCGGCTATTCGCTGCAGGACGTCATCAGCATGCTGGAGCAGATCGCCGGCTATGAAATCGAGGTCAGGATCAATCCCGCATTCGTGCGCGCCAATGAGGTTAAGCGGTTGGTTGGCTGCAACGCCAAATTGCTTGGCGCCATCGGTGAACTTACCCCCATCAGTTTGCACGAGACGTTGACCTGGATGTATCAGGACGAACTTACGATCAATTCTTAACCGGCCTCTTATGCAACTGTTATGCAACTGTTATGCGACTGTTAATTGAATGTAGCTTCGTATATGAAAATCCGGAGATTAACACCGGTATTCCACGCGTGGTACGCAATGTGGTGGCGCGCCTGAATCAGCCCTGCGAGGCTGAATGTGTGCCAGTCATAATTCGTGGCTCTCAACTGCGGCACGTCATACAGTTGGCGCCCATCGGTAAGCCGGTGCGCTGGCTGCCCCGATTAGAGCGGATATTGCGCGGACTCGATGCGCTGTGCAAGTTGTTGCATGCCCGTCTGGATCGTAAGCTTGGGTTAGCGACGCGCCCCCTATTACGAAAGGCGTGGTGGTGGAGCTACCGCATTTTGTCCGCGCCGGTCGCCATCGGCAAGCAAATCACTCGATTTTTGAAGCGGCCTTTTCTTGACCCCGGCCGCAGCGTACCGATGCAGATGCAAAGCGGAGACATACTGTTGTTGCTGGATGCCGGCTGGCTAATGATGGATCGTTCGCTGGTTGAATCCTGCCGCGCTCGTGGCGTAAAGGTGGTGGCGCTTATTTATGATCTGATCCCGATGACGCATCCGCAATTCTTTCGCGGTGCTTCAAGTCAAATCTTCTGCGACTGGTTTGCATGGATAGCGCGCAACGCTGACGGTTTTATGATGATTTCGGCTACAGTGCGCGACCAGGTCCGGCAACAGGTCGCTCTGTGTCGGCCCACGCCCCAGTCGGATGGCGGACCGGATGTGCCCTGGTTCGACTATTTCAATCTTGGTACCGAGCTCGACCGCACGCCTGCTAGCACAACTGTCAGGCCTGCGATTACCGCGCTGTTTCAAGATCGAGCAGTGTATCTGATGGTCAGCACTATAGGCCCTCATAAAAACCATGCGTACCTGCTCGATGCGTTTGAGTTGGCATGGGCCGCTGGTCAGGAGGTGTCGCTGTGTTTTATCGGCCGCAGTGGCTGGAAAAACAAAGCTTTGATGCAGCGCATCGACAGCCATGCGGAACTGGGACGTAAGCTATTTGTGTTTGGCAATGCCGATGACGGCGACCTGGAATACGCTTACCGCCATGCCCGTGCACTGGTGTTTTCGTCCATGGTGGAAGGCTTTGGCCTGCCACTGGTGGAAGCCATGCAGCGCGGCTTGCCGGCGATGGTCAGCGACATTCCGGTATTTCGTGAAATTGGGCAGGACTATGCAGCCTATTTCGACTTGGCGCAGCCACAGACACTAGCCGATCTGGTGCAGCGCTTCGAAAGCAGTGGGCTGTTTCCGGCACGCCGGGCTTTGCAGGACTGGTCATGGCCGGACTGGAACGGCGCCACCGCGCAACTGACAGCGCGCATCCTTTCGCAGTGTAATGGCAGCCTTGCAGCCGACACTAGTACCGTGCGCCTACAACACATAAATTGAGCAAAAACAGCTAGCATGCGAATCCTCCATTTTTACAAAACCTACTATCCCGACACCTGGGGCGGCATCGCGCAGGTCATCCGGCAGTTGAGCAGCGGCACCAGCAAGCTGGGTGCCGTCAATCAGATATTGACGTTGACCACGCAAGGTCAAGGTGGAGAGCTGGTTGTTGATGGCCAGCGCGTGCAACGCCTGCCACAGGATTTCGAGATTGCCTCCAATAGTTTTTCCCTACGCGTCATTCCCGTTCTGGCGCGCTTGGCAGCACAGGCAGATGTGGTGCATTACCATTTTCCGTGGCCGTTCATGGACCTGGCGCATTTCATGGCGCGCGTCAAAACGCCCAGTATTGTGACTTACCACTCTGACATCGTTCGTCAAAAAAACCTGCTGCGCCTGTATCGTCCGCTGCGCGACCGTTTTCTGCACAGCGTCGACAGGATTGTCGCCACATCGCCCAACTATCTGGCCAGCAGCGAAGTGCTGCAGCGCTATCCAGAGAAAACCGAAATGATTACCTACGGGCTGGACCAGGCCAGCTATCCGCAGGCCACCCCAGAAAATCTGCAGGCCTGGCGACAGCGTCTGGCACCGCGGTTCTTTCTGTTCGTGGGCGTGCTGCGCTATTACAAGGGTTTGCACATCCTGCTCGAAGCCCTGCGCGGGCTGGATTATCCGGTAGTCATCGCCGGTGGCGGCCCTGAAGAGCAGGCACTTAAGCAGCAGGCTGAGGCTCTTGGTCTAAAAAATCTGATCTTCGTCGGCGTGGTCAGCGAACCAGACAAGGCTGCGCTGCTACAGCTGTGCTACGCCTTCGTATTTCCATCGCACCTGCGCTCGGAAGCTTTCGGGATATCCCTGCTGGAAGCCGCTATGGCCGGCAAGCCCATGATTACCAGCGAAATTGGAACCGGAACCAGCTATGTCAATCAGAACCAGGTCACAGGTTGGACAGTTGAGCCCAATGTCGATGCGTGGAGGCAGGCACTCCAGCGGTGCTGGAGCCAGCCCGAGGCTGCTGCCCGCATGGGAGTTGCTGCGCACCAAAGATACCGGGAATTGTTTACAGCGCAAAAAATGGCGCAAAGCTATTACTCCCTGTACCAAAGAGTCAGCCAGAGAGCGGGGCCTGAACGGTCAAAATACATATCAGAGAAACAATGCACCAGTTTTCTTGCAGACCCTGAATCGTAGGGTCACTGGCAACTTGGCTGGATATGTTTTCTCCTACTTCCTACTCCCGGCCTTATGGATTCCCCAATTTTCCCTTGCTTGAAAGCCTATGCTGCAGCCCAATAATCCCAATATAAATTCTGAAGAGGTAGCGCAAAGAGTACGTTGCATCATCGCTAACCGCCGGCACGATGTACCGCTATTCATCGCACCCGCGCAAATCACTCCATCGCTTGCAGCAAGTGCTGCCATGTCAGCGCAGCGATGGCGCAATGCGATCAAACGTGCTCCTGTGCTGGGTGGCTTGGCGATCTGGGCTTATCGCCAGGTCCGTTACGTAAGTCAGCCGGGCCTGAGTCTGAAGCAGCGCATTCGCGTCGTTCCCGGCCTGGGAGCAGTTGCAACCTGGTGTTATTCGGTGCTGTTTTTGAACCGGATTCGACAGGGCATCGCAGAGCAATTTCTGCGCCGACAGGAGGCCGAGGTACGCATCCAGCACACCCTGGAGCAACTGACAAAAAAAACCCACGATCACGCCCTGACGCTGACGCAACTGATCGAACAACAGCGCATCCAAATAGAATGCCAACAAGACATGCTGTCGCGTTTGCAGCTAGATACCTCGCGCGATCTAGAGCGCGATAACCGCATTGCCGCGCTGACCCAGTCCTTGCGACGCATTGAGCAGGAGCAGGGGTCGCAATCCCAGACCCCCGCACTTCTTGCCGCACCGGCATCCGGGTCCGATTCGGCTATCGTTACTGCAAAACCTAATCTGAACAGTTTTTATATCGAGTTTGAAGGTAGCTTTCGGGGCGCGCGGGAAGACATCAAGGATCGCCTCAGCAGTGCTTATCTGCCTTATCTAGCATCGTACGTCGGCGACCCGACCGCGCGTGCGGTGGATGTTGGAGCTGGTCGCGGCGAATGGCTGGAACTGATGCAGGAACAGGGCATCAGCGCCATCGGCATTGATCTAGATAGCGACATGGTTGAAGCCTGTCGCCAGCGCGGCCTCGATGCACAAGTAGAAGATGCCGTGCATTATCTGGCGCGCCAGCCGCCCGGCAGCGTCGCCATCGTCAGCGGATTTCATATCATTGAGCATTTACCGTTCGAGACCCTGATTGCCTTGTTCGATGCTGCGTTACGGGCATTGCGCCCAGACGGCATGATTATTTTCGAAACGCCCAATCCCGAAAATTTGATCGTCGGCTCCTGTAATTTTTATTACGACCCAACCCATCTGCATCCGATCGTGCCTGTCGTGGGCGCATTTATGGCGCGTCAGCGTGGCTTTGCCCGTTCGGAAATCCTGCGGCTGCATCCTTACCCTGAGGCTATGCATTTGGCCGAGGATAGTGAACTGGCGCGGCGTATCAATCAATTAATCTATGGTCCGCAGGATTTTGCGGTATTAGCCTGGAAGACCAATGCAAATTAAAGCAATTCATCAATTCAGCGCGGCTGTCTGCATAGGCGACGGCATCACTAATGGCATATTTTTCACACAACGTTTACTGCGCGAACTAGGCTTTGCTTCGGAAATATATAGTGTTGACATTCCGGCCGGACTGGCCCACCAGGTCATTCCATTCCATCTGCTGCAACCGGCCAGCGACCAATTGATGTTGTTTCATTTCGGCCTTGGCTTTGACGAGGTCGAATGGCTGGATCAGATGACCATGCCAAAGATTATGGTCTATCACAACATCACACCGTCAGCACTGTTGCCAGCCGAAGGCGCTCTGCGCCGCTTGGCGGATCTGGGGCGTCGGCAGTTGCTGCAATGGCCTGCGCATTTTATCGGTGCAATCGGGGACTCGGAATACAATAGCGAAGAATTGCGCCAAGCCGGCTACAGCAATGTGCACACCATCCCGCTGTTGGTCGACACCGACAAAGTACGCGCTACCCCCTACGACAGCGCGAGTGTACGGAGCCTGGATGATGCGATCAATTTGCTGTTTGTCGGACGCATTTGCGAAAACAAGCACCAACTCGATTTGCTTGACGTACTGTATGAATACCAGCGCCTGGCCGATCAGCCGGTACGCCTGATTTTGGCGGGCGGCACCACCAGCAGAGATTACTTAAACCAGATTCGGGCGCGCATCGTGGAACTCGGTCTGGAAAACAACGTGATGTTGACCGGCAAAGTGCCTGACGCGCAACTGATAGGGTTGTATCGCCAGGCCGACGCGTTCATCTGCCTGAGCGAGCATGAGGGTTTCGGCATGCCGCTCATCGAGGCCATGCTGTTTGACGTGCCGGTGCTGGCGCATGGTGGGAGCTGCATTCCCGACACACTCGGCGTCGGGGGCTTGCTACTAGCAGAAAACAACCCGTCGCAAATGGCTGCCTTGCTACACTTGCTGTTTTCCGAACCCAGCCTTAAACGTCGCGTGATTCAGGCGCAACGCATCAATGTGCAGCGCTTCGAAACCGCAAATGTGCGCGCGCAACTGATGCAGTATTTAGCGCAATTTCAGACGCAAGATCGGTCGAATCCGGGTCAGCCAGTGGCGAATCCGATACAGCCAGATGCAGACCTGCCAGCTGACATGCGCTGGCAGATCGAAGGGCCGTTCGATTCCAGCTACAGCCTGGCGATAGTCAACCGCGAGCTTGCCAAAGCCTTTTCGCTGGCGGGCGCAAATGTCGCTTTGCGCAGCCTCGAAAGTGGCCTCGACACGACACCCGATGTCAGGTTTATGACATCCGATCAAAGCGCTGCGGCGCTCCACCAAAAATCGTTGGATGCAGGATGGCAGCCGCAGATCAGCTTGCGCTTCTGCTACCCGCCGCATCTGTTCAACATGCCTGGCGAAATCCGTTTGGTGCATTCGTATGGATGGGAAGAAACCGGTTTTCCAACCCGCTATGTAAATGCCTTTAATCGCAAGCTTGACGCCATCACCGTGTTATCGACATTCGTTGAAAAAGTGCTGCGCGACAATGGTGTACGGATTCCGATCAGCGTCACCGGCGGCGGTGTCGATCATCTGCTGCAAGTTGCCCCACAAGCGCCATCAAATAAGTTCAAAGGCTATCGCTTGCTGCATCTGTCATCGTGTTTCCCCCGCAAGGGAGTCGATGCCTTGCTAGCCGCGTATGGTCGGGCTTTCCGGGCGCACGACGACATTACTTTGGTCATCAAAACCTTCCCCAACCCGCACAACGAGGTACTCAAGCAGTTGGCCGTACTGCGCCGCAACGATTCCGGCTATCCCGATGTGGTCGTCATCAATGAAGAATACAGCCAGGAACAATTGGTGGGCCTGTATCAGGCTTGCCATGCTTTCGTGGCGCCGAGTCGCGGCGAAGGATTAGGATTGCCGATGGCCGAGGCCATGTTGTTCAACTTGCCGGTAATTACCACTGGGTGGGGCGGGCAACTGGATTTTTGCGACGCGAGCACGGCATGGTTGTGCGACTATCGTTTCGCCAAAGCCGATACCCATCTGGACACCGGACATTCAGTTTGGGCCGACCCAGACATGGATGATCTGGCGCAAAAACTGCGCGAAGTGCATGCGCTCACTGTAGAACAGCGCAGCGAGCGTACCGAACCGGCACGTCAGCGCGTGCTGCGCGATCATACTTGGGCCAGCGTTGCGCGCCGCATGCAAGCCACCGTGCAGGCGCTGCAGCAACAGGACCTGTGGCGCGTCGAGCCGCAGATCGGCTGGATCAGCAGCCTCAACACCCGTTGCGGCATCGCCGCCTACTCAGCGTTTTTGAGCGTCGCAATTCCACCCGACCGCATTACTGTTTTGGCAAACCGCACCGCGGAACGCACCGCGCCCGATGGCATCAATGTAGTGCGTTGCTGGGACCAGCAGCGTACCGAAACCATGGACGACGCCTACGCCGAAATAATCACGCGCGGCATCCGCTGTGTGGTGATTCAATACAATTTCGGTTTCTTCTCGCTGCACACCTTGGGCCAGCTGATCCAAAGACTGAAGCAAAGTAACGTCGCCGTATTGTGTTTCTTCCACGCCACCGCCGAATTTGAAATTGATGGCAAACCCTATTCGCTGCAAGAAATTGCTGCGCCGCTGGCGCTGTGCGATCGTATCGTGGTGCATGGCATCGACGATTTGAATCGCCTGAAATCCTACGGACTGGTACACAACGTCACGCTATTTCCGCAGGGCGTGCTGCCAACGCCGGTGCGCAGCCTGGCACAAGCCAAACAGGCCCAGTCGCTGCAGGGCCGCACAGTGATTGCCGCTTACGGATTTTTGTTACCGCACAAGGGCATCAGCACCCTGATCGAAGCTTTCTCCCGGCTCGCGGCCAAGGATAAATCGCTGCATTTGTTGCTGGTCAATGCGCTGTATCCGGCTCCGCAATCGGTGAGTGAAGAAAAGGCATGCCGCGCTTTGGTCAACAAACTATCCCTGAAAAATCGGGTCAGCTTCCACACCGATTTTCTTAGCGATGCCGATTCGCTGTCTCTTCTGCAAGCAGCAGACCTGATCGTCTATCCGTACCAAGCTACCAAAGAATCATCGAGCGCAGCCGTCAGAATGGGGCTGGCAGCAGGGCGTCCGGTGGCAGTCACGCCGCTGGCAATTTTTGAAGACGTGGCCGATGCGGTGCATATATTGCCCGGCACCGATGCAGCAGCCATTGCGGACGGGATTTCCCAGATTCTGGGCAATACTGATGCGGTCGGAGCCAAAAACCTTCAAATGCAGCAGTGGGTCGCATCCAGACAATGGCCGCAGTTATCGGTGCGGCTGTTAGGCCTGATCGACGGCCTGGCTAATCCGCTGCAGGTCTAGTCAAGGCCAGGCGAAGTTTGAGCCAAGCTTGGGCGCCGATCTGCAAGGTTTCCTGATGCTCGATGGTGATTTTGATATCAGCCGGAATCTGTGTAAAGGTTCTGGCCTGATCGACACACTCTATGGCCGTCGCCATCAGGCACAGCGTCGTTTGCGGCCCCTTGTCCACGGTGGCGGCAATGATTGTGGCCGCCATCGGATGGCCGCGAAAGGTCGCGCCGAACACAGGTTTTGCTTGATTTTGCAAGGCACTGCGGTGCCGGTGTACTTCATACACCACCGGCCAGACATCCCAGAAGTCGCCAATAATCAGACTGGCATCGTCGCGCAAGGCCACCGCAGCCACGGCCTTGGCCGGTGCGCGCCAGCGCGGATGTATCAGTTCCGAATAATTACGATCAAAGCCGTGCAGGCCGGCCAGCAAAACGCCTCCGCACAACAGGATAAGTGCGCAGAGGCGACGCGGCGTAAGTCCGCGCTGCAATAAAAATGCACCTACTATCAGGCCAGCCGCCGTTGCAGGCAGAATAAGCGCAGTCAAGAAATAGCGGATATTAAATGCGTTGCTCTGCACCCAGGCGGTATTGGCCAGAGCCACCACCATCAAGCACGCGGTCAATGCCAGCGCCGCCAACTCCCGCTTGCAGGTCAGCCGGACATGGCGCAGGCAATACCCGGTCGCGAGCAAAATCAGCAGCAATGCCATAGGGGCGATATTCTGCGCCACCGCCATGCCGGCAGAAAGCACTGCGTCCAGCGAGGGTGCTGCCGAAAAATTGGTGCTGCGCTCGCCAAACAGGCGACTATGGGTAAAAGCCATGACGATAGCCAGCGCATTTATGGTGGCAAAAACGCGCAATTCGCGGCGTTGCTGCGGCCGTAAAATCAGCAGAAAAAACAAGAACGGCAGCGAAAACAGCAGCAGTGCAAAATTGGTTGCATATGCCAGAAAACATACCAAAAAACACATTAATACAAGCACACAGCGCTGCCAGCCCTGCGCCGACAGCAGCAGGAATGCCACGCCGAACAATACTAGCGAAGTGCCGAAAGGATTGTGCTGCACATATAGATTAAACAGGCTATAACTGCTCAGGCACAGCACCAAAATGACATTAGTAATGGCAACCGCAAGCAATTGCACACGCGGCGATCGGTCAAAAAAAACCAGAATCCCGAATGGTGCCAGATAAGCAAAAAATGCTCGTAAGAACAGTTGAGCGCGCAAATTTAGGTCGGATTCCTGGAATACGCTTGCCAGGCTGGGGATCAAGTTCAAGAATCGATCCTGCCCCCAAAAATACCAGGTCAGCTTATCGGTCGAGATAATAGACGTCAGCAAACCATCGCCATCTTGAATTCCCGCTAGCCTTGTGGTGAGCGGAAACAGCAGCCCCGCCAATACCGCACATAACAGCAGCCAGGCATGGCTGGTTTGGTCAACATCGCACCGTGAATCGTTGCATGCCTGCGTAGCACCCGCCAACTCTTGCGATTTCAATGCGTATGCCCGCAATACAGGCACACCGAGCCAGCGCCGGCAAGTTGCATTTGCGCATAAGAAGAACTGCACTGAGTGCAACCCTGTTCTGCATTGGTCTGATCCAATGCGGGGCGGTTGAAGTGGCAAATTGCCGCCAGCCGCAACAGATTGCCCATCCCGCGAAAAATTTCCAGCGGCGGAATCTTTGAAGTCCCGGCATTACGCTCATGGAAATGAATCGGCACTTCGGCAATACGCAACTTGTGCAAATACGCCTGCACGATCACCGTCAAGAAAAACGAATAGCCGCCTACCATCAAGGTATTGAAATCGATCCGGTTCAGGCTGGATACCTGAAAGGCGCGAAACGAAGTGGTAAATTCCGACAGCTTTATGCGCAGCAGGGTACGCGCGGCAATATTGCCCAGTTGGCTGATCCGTTTGCGATAACCGGTATAGTCGCAGCAACCGCCGGCCGTATAGCGCGAGCCGATTACCAACTCGTAGCCATCTTTCAGTCGGGCAATCAGACGTGGAATGTCAGCCGGATCATGCGAATGATCGCCATCCATCGTCACCAGCACTGCATAGCCATGATGCAGTGCATGCTTCCACGCCAGCAAATGTGCAGTGCCCAGGCCCAGCTTGGCCGGCCGCACCAGTACGGTCAGATTATCGCGGTGCATTGCCGCCAATATATCCAGCGTGCCATCCTGGCTATTGTCATCGACGATCAGGATATCGGCTTGTGGTGCGACCAGCGCGATCCGATCAAGCATTGAGGCAACATTACCGGCTTCGTTATAAGTAGCAAAAAAAATCAGTGTTTTCATCGGAAAATAAGCATTCAAAAAATATCAATTGCGGCGCAATGTGCCGGAAAGCAGCTTCCACACAAAGGTGTACGACATAAAATAATTCCACAGCGAGCCGATTACGATGCCGCACAATGCAGCGACCATCGCCATTTGGTTCTGCTCGAACACCCAGGTCGAGATAAATAGACTGGCCAGCAAGCCCAGCGAGGTAATTCCCAGATACATCGCATAGCCTAGCAAGATATTCCTGCCGGCAAGGGCGGTAGTTGCAAAAGTGGATTTATTGTTCAGCACATAATTGAAAGAAGCCGCCACCAACATCGCTATTCCGTTGGCAATACGAAAATCAGCCGTCAGGCCGAACAAGGCCGCATTTAATACCGCCATGTGCACCACTACCCCAAGCGATCCGACCAGCAGGAATGAAATCAGCGTTTGCGGCAAAAATCTACCGGTTTGCACATGAATGAAACTGCTCGATTTAGCGATCACACGTTGCATATTAAGTGGGTGGTTATTCAGATTTCACTGAGGGTTAAAATTGCAAAAATGGTATTTGTGCCTTCGGCACCGCATCCAGTCTCGTCTCGGCTCGGCCATGATGGAGTTGCTATAAATCAGTGCGCGCCTGATTTTACGGCAATAGTGTCATAGGTGACAAAGTCATCGCTTTCTTCGGTGCAATATAAGTAACTACGCAGCCCCCTATGGCGATGCACGCAATCAGGCTAGATATTTTCTCCCTTTCAAGGCATAGGGATCTACACAACTTGTGACTCGCCATCGCAAGAGCGCATTTCTCCCCTCGCCCACTTGTGAGAGAGGGGCCGGGGGGTGAGGCAGGGGTTTCGTGCAACATGCTGCACGCCTGCTGAACGGCATTCGCTTGCAAGCGAATGTGCGCCCTGCAAGGGAGGGAGGTCGCAATATGCCAAGTGTCAAAACAAGGCGCAACCTGGATTGCATTGCCATTGATTCGGCCGGAATATTTGCTGAATCCCTCTCTCCCGGCTTCTCTCCCGCAAGCGAATCGCATTGCGATTCGGTCCCCAAAGCTATGCCAGGAGAGAGGAGCAAAAATCAGTCAATGATGCGCAATCGACACCGGGAAGCGACGTAACTTCTGTTTTTGGATGCAATATGTGCATCCTGCAATTTCAAAACTGTTTTCTGACCTCGAGCGAGACAGTGCTGCCAGTTTGCCGAAACAGCGGCAAATTGGATAGCACGCGATTGTTCTCCGCTGCCAGCACCAATTCCGTGTCATGCGCCATCGGCATAATCCAGGCCAGTCGCAACAAATGCCGCGTCAATTCGCGCACTGCGTTGTGTTCCAGCAGTGCGCTATAGCCGTCGCGGTCGCGCGCGCGTGCCATGTGCCAGGTCAATTCGGTACGGCTGCCGTTGTCTGCGGGTAGCGCCAGTTGCAGCAGCAGTTCGCTACGCAGAGTATTGCCGCCGGCACGCTCGCTCCTTGCCCGGTCGTCGCCAATGCGCGCAACCAAGGTGGTTTGCAGTTCCTTGCCGGCCAGCCTCCATTTGCATGCCAGCCCGCCTTGTCCCCATACCAGATCGCCATCGAGAGAACCGGACTTCGCATAACGGCGTGCTTCCAGTTCTGTGCTGACTCCAGCCATGCAATCGCCCATCGGTTGCTCAAACTGCAGCACCCACCGCGTACTGTTCAATAAACGCGCACTGCCCAGCATCACTTTGGAGCCATGCATCCAGACACTGGCATCGCCGTCGCCAACGCGACGATGCAGGCCCAGGCTGGCATTGATATCCAGTATTGAAAAATCATGCTCATGCAGATAAGAGCGCTGCCGCGCGCTGGCAGCAAACTCCAGCCGATATGCGCGGTTCAGAGTAGTGACAGAATGCGCGCTGCCGCCGAGCTGCACAAAGCTGTCGCCACGCGCATTAAATTCGGAATCCAGCAACAAGCCCAGACGCTGATCGGCCACGGTCAGAAAAATCACACCATCACGCAACCCGCTATTCGCATTCGTGTCATACCCAGCCATGCTCTGCAATGAAAAATGCCAGCCATGCGATTTTTTGCGGCTGAGAATCCCGGAACGGAAACTGCCGATCAGCATCCGGATCGCATCGGGCGGCGCAAACTTGCTTTCGACATAATCGAAATAATTGAGCGCACTATCGTCGTCACCCAGTTTCGCGCTTGCAATCGCCAGATCAAGCCAGGCCCCCGCGTTATTGGGATCGATTAGCAGCGAGCGCTCAAAAGCTGCGGCAGCTAACGCATGCTCGCCGTTTTTCAGCGCCAGAATACCCAGCAGATGCTGGTATTGCGCGTTATTGCCAAACGCCCTGTCATCCTGCTGATAGCGCTGCAAGGCAAGCAGGGCCGTCTTCAGATCGCCCTGCAATAGCAACGCCAGAACATCGGGATAGACGGCAAACTGGGATTTCAGATCGCCGCGCGCCTGCATGGGTTCTGCTGCAGCGATTACGGCAACTGCAACCGCAACAGCATCAACCGCATCGTCGGTGTCAGTGAGTGCGTGCGCGCTCGCAGTCAGCAACAGCGCCGCCAGTGGGGCAGCAGCGCATCGGTGCGCGCCATCGCGCAAACGGCGCAATGCGCGCGTTGGGAAAAACTGAATGCACCTAAAAAACAGCATGGTCACCTTGAAATTATGCTGCATGTTGGTGTGCCGTTTGATCCGGCACCGTATAGATATCGACCTGGCGTTGGCGGCCGCGAATCTGGATTCGTCCCAGCGTCCGCAGCGCATACGGCTGTAATGCCGCTGCGCAGTTGGCGCCAATTAATAGGAAGGCGCTGTCTTTTGCTCCAGTTGCCAGCCCTTCCAGGCGGCTGGCTATTATCACCGGATCGCCCAGCGCAGTATAAGTAGTGCGATGCCGGGTACCGAAGTTGCCCACCAAGGCAGTGCCGGTTTCAATTCCAATCCCGACCTTCAACGGGCTTATCTGCAGCGCTTCGCAATAGCTTGCCAATCCTTGTATCCGCAGCAGGATTTCCTGTGCCGCCGCCAGCGCGTGCTGCGCGTGCTGCGCATCATCGTCCGGCGCATTCCAAAAAGCCATGATGGAATCGCCGATAAATTTGTCGATGGTGCCATCATGCAGCGCCACAGCGTCGGCCATTTCAGAAAACACCCGCTGCATCAGGCTGCCGACCACTTCCGGGGAATGTATCTCGCTAATGCCCGAAAAACCGCGCACATCGGCAAACAGCACGGTGATTTCGCGGCGCGTCACATCCATCGTGGTGCTGGCAAAGCCGATCAGCGCCAGACGTTTGGCGACCGAGCGCGGCAAATACGCAGACAAAATAGCCAGGGCGCCGATACGCGAGCGTCCGGCCAGATACAATTCGGCCAGCACAATAAACGACAGCGCCAGCGGCGGAAAAAACAGCAGCGGCAGCAGCGGCAACAGCAGATTGAAGCGGCTCAAACCCAGTGCCACAGTCGCCAGCGTGCCCCAACTGATGGCCAGCCAGAGCGGAAACACCGCCATCTGTTGGACCGGCAAGCGGTACCGCGTCGCAGCGCCGCCCAGCAGCAAGGCCAGCGGCAGCAACAACATGCTGTCGAGAAGCCAGCCCCAGCGTGGCACAAACGGAAAATCGTTATCCAGTAGCGCTGACAATATTTCTGCGTGCGGTACGAAACCGCCGCTAGTCGATCTTAATGGCGTAGCGATGATGTCCGACAGCCCCATCGCAGTACTGCCGATGAGCACCATGGTCCCCTGGAGCAGGGCCGGTTCGACTGTATTGTTGAGGATATCGGTAGCGGAAATCGAAATCCAGTCAGCCGCCCGATGGCGGTACGGCACCGTTAAAGTACCGTCGCGCGCCAGCGGCAGCGAAGCGACCACTACGCCATCGGATTCCAGGTCCAAAAACCAGAATGGCGCAAACAAGCCGTGCGCCGCATGCAGCCGCAACTGCGGTGCCTGTAGCAGGCTGGCAAAGCTGCTCAGCGCCAGCATCGGCAGGCAAGCGCCGCTAGTTTCCGGGGTTGGCGCTCCAACGCACAAGATCGGTGGCAAACGCCGTACCGTGCGGCCAAGATCGAAAATCGGGGTGATATGTCCCGCATGTCGCGGCATCAGGGCCGCATGATTTGCCATCACCGGCATGCCCTGCAATCGCTCCACATCCAGGCTGGCGGGGCCACGCAACAGCGGCGGCGCAGCCTCCAATGCAAATGCTGCATTGCCAAGCCCGGCCAGACCGCGCTGCTCCAGATCGAACACCACCGCTCCGGTGACCTGCTCGCGCCCCAGTTGCGTGGCCAGCGCCTGTTCATTAGCCCTGGGCTCGGGAAAAACCATATCAATTGCCACCGTACTAACGCCATAGCGGTCAATAAGAATGCGCAGCAACTGCGCCAATTTATCGCGCGGCCACGGCCACGCACCCTGTTCCGACAGACTGCGTTCATCGACATCGACGATCACTACCCGAGACTCGGCGCCTGGGCGGCTTTTGTGCTGCGCGGGCGCGGGATCGAAAGCGGGACCAGAGACCGAGAAACGCGTGCGCCAGTCCTGCCAATCATGATTTATCGGCTGGAACCAGCCTGGCCACAGCGTAGGCAAGCCCACCGCGAGCAATAGCGCTGCGGCGAGCAATACCGCCCGCAAAATCCAGGCCCGGCTACGGTCAACGATCAGTGCAACCAGCGCGTTACGCCAACTACGCTAGCCCCGCCCAGCAAGCCGCCGCGCTCGAAAACATAGCCGGCCTGCGACGCATCGTTGGACAAAAAACCGTTCATCGTGGTATTTGCCGAATTGACCGCCGGGATGAACTGCCCCTGACCGGTAATCCGCCCCGAAGAGGCAATTCCGACATTGCCCAGCGTTGCGCTATTGACTGTCAGCGCAGTGTCATAGCTGCGCGCGGCAAAATCGACGGTCAGCGATGGCGCTGCAATAGTGGCAGCGCTCAGAGTCTTGTTGTCCGACATCGCATACACTTCGGACCCTCCCAGCTGAAATTTGGCGACTCCCGCTTTCGGCATGCGCGGCAAGCCCACCTCGCGGTTCAGAGCAAACACCGAGTTAGCGGCTAGCGTCTCGCGGCCGGGCAGAAATACCGCCGCGATTCCGCTGGCTTCCTGGCCCGGCTCGATGAAACGGCTCCAGCGCCCCCAGTAAAATTGCGTTGGCGGCAAGGTGATTGCCGGCGCATCTGGCGCGCGTACCGCACCCAGCAAGTTATTGACCGATTGGTTCAGGATAGCGTCCTTGGTGTCGGCGCTGCCAATTGTCCTGCCATCTACCGCTTTCGGTTCTTCCGGGCGCGGCGGCGATACGGCATTCGGGTTATTTACCGCGCGTTCAGCCGGCACCAGTGTCGGGATGCCGCCATGCTTGCTCAACTCCAGATAACCATCGTGCATCGCAGCAGTCAGCACTCGGGTGGCGGCCGACGCGCATGGGCCAGACCCGCTCGCCAGACAATCGCCGGCGAGCGGCGAAAAGCTCACCGCGCCGCTTTGCACAGTCACCCGGGTTGCCTCGACAGTTGCCTGCACTACAAAATCGGTACCACGAATGCCAATCGCTGCCAGCGGCGTATTCAGCCGGTAATTGCTGCGTGCGGCTTCGCCGGCGCGACCGGTGATAGAGCGCACGGTGCCTTCCTCCAGCGCAAACTTGATCCGGTTATTCGCGGGAACTGCCGCGTCATAATGATATTGCGCGATCTTGAGGCGGGAATGCGGACGCACGCTGATAAAAGCGCCGTCTTTCATCTTCAGGTGGATATGGCCATTCGGCCCGGTGACCAGAGTTTGCCCGACCTCAACCGCATCGCCGCGGCGCAGTTGCCAAGGCGCAGCCGGCACCGGCCTTGCCGCATCGGTGTTCGCTGCCGTTGCCGTCCTAGTTGCAGTGCCGATCACGAAAGACACCGTACCCGCAAGCTCGGCGGCCAGCGCCGGTGTTGCGCATGCCCATAGCAGTGCCAAACTCCATGAATGCAATTGTCTTTTAATCATTTTAATAACCCCTTAAACTCAACTTCAACTTGTGCCACGCATCAGCCGTAAAGGCCATGCGCAGGTGCACCCACCCTGCTGCAAAAATGCAATCTTATACCAAAGTAATAAATACGCCCCGCACGCGATAAAAAATTCTTGCATGCGCGTTGATTAGTTCGATAAGCTGCTGCTCCCTGTCAGACCATCGCAAAAGCTAAAATCCCCCATGTTCGGAAGTTTCAGATTTCTGCTCGCCGCGCTCGTCGCCCTCAGCCATGTCGGCGTACAGATTGCCGGACTCAATCCCGGAGTAATCGCGGTGATTGGGTTCTATATGACCTCCGGCTACGTAATGACTGCGCTGCTGCGCAAAACCGATACCGATTGGCACGGCGTGCGCTGGTTCTACCTCGATCGTCTGTTGCGCATCATGCCTTTATACCTGACGGTGGCCGGCATCACGCTGATCTGGTTTTTGTGGAGTGCACGCACCTCCCTGTATCTGCAACACGCGCCCGGCTGGCAAGACCTGCTGAACAACGCCCTGATCGTTCCGCTGAATTTCTTCAAATTCAACGATAGCGCAGCGTTCACTCTGGTTCCGCCAGCCTGGTCGCTCGGCGCGGAAATCCAGTTCTATCTGCTGATCCCGCTGCTGCTGATCCGGCGTTTGCGGGCGTTAGCCTTTGCCATAGGCCTGGCAGTGTACGGCATTGCAGCCTGGGGCCTGATCGATACCGACACCTTCGGCTACCGAATGCTGCCAGGGGCCATGATGTTTTTCCTGCTTGGTTCGGCCTTGCACGATGTGCGCCTGCGGCCGCGCTTGGGGCTGGTGCTGGCGCTGGGCGGCGCACTGGCGGCGTTGCTGATCTGGCTGCTGTTGCAACAGCATGGCCGCCTTTCGCTCGGATTCAATCGGGAAACCTTAGCCGGCGTCGGACTCGGGCTGCCCATCCTGCTGGCACTGTCGCGATTGCGCCTGCAACGCTGGGACAGCTGGCTGGGCGACCTCTCTTACGGCGTGTTCCTCTGCCATTTCCTGGTGCAGACCGCATTCATGCCGCCGCCTACCACCCTGCAAGAAACCTGCATTTATCTGGTAGCAAGCATCGCGCTGGCGGCGCTACTGCATTGGCTCGTAGAACGCCCGGCCCAGCAATGGCGGCGCCGGATGCGCCCACCCAGCCCCTCACACAACCAGTAATCCATTGTTTTGCTCCTCTCTCCTGCTTGCAAAAGCATAGAAAAGCATAGGTATCCACTGTTTTTCTCCTCTCGCCCGCTTGCGGGAGAGAGGCCGGGAGAGAGGGTGCCAGCAAACATTCCTGCTGCATCAATGGCAATGCAATCAAGGTTGCGCCTTATTTTGACACCCGGCATATTGCTCCCCCTCCCACACCATAGGTATCTACACATCCAGTAAAAGAGGATCGAAACCCATGCATCTGGCGCGCCGAAAGGCAACCTTCATCCTCTCCATGCGCATCAACGCAAACCCTGTACCAGACCGGCACGAAATGCTGGTGTGCAACACAAAAACCCCAGACCATCAAAAACATTACTCCAAATAATTTTATTGTGACGTGCATCACGTTGTATCCTGCCGTCAACATTGATAATCCAATCCAGCAAGCAGCACATCGTCGCTTGACTGCAATATTAAAGATCATCAATTTCATCCCTTAGGAGTTTCAAATGGCTACAAGCATCACTTCTGCACAGCAAACAGCGCTATCACAACTGTACGTTGCATTCTTCAATCGCGCAGCTGACAGCACTGGCCTGGGTTACTGGGCAAATAATTTGCTGGATGGCGCATCGATCGAAAACATCGCGCAAAGCTTCTACAACACAGATGCAGCACGCCCTTATTACAGCCAAGGTCAGACCAACGCACAATTCATCGAAACGTTCTACTCCACCGTACTAGGCCGCGCTGCAGATGCAGAAGGCAAAGCATACTGGGTCGCCCAATTGGGACAAGACGGTCAAACTCAGGGTTCGGTTGCCGTTGCCATCGTAAATGCAGTGACTGCATACGCCGGCACTGATGCAGCAGCACTGACTTCGAAAGCACTGTTCAACGCCAAAGTGGAAGTTTCTACTGCCTACGCACTGACAGGCGGCAACACTGCCGACGCAACTGGCGTATTGAACGGCGTAGTGGATGCGGAAACTGCTTCTGCTGTCATTGCTAATCTGGGCACATCAACTCAGTCTCCAGTACTCACCACGCTCACCACTGGTGCAGACAGCCTTGGCGGCACCGTTGGCGATGACGTATTCACTGCGCGCATTATCGACAACGCCAACACGCTGCAATCTGGCGACAAGATCGCTGGCGACGCAGGCAACGACCGCCTGGAAGCCGACATCGGCACCTCGCAAGCTTTTGCCATTACCCCTGAAACCACCGGCGTTGAAACCGTTGCTATTCGCGCACAAGCCATATCAAAAGATTCCACTGACAACAACACATCGTCAACCAGCGAAGTGCAAATCGATGCACAACGCATGAAAGGTGTTACTACTTGGGAATCGAACAACAGCCGTGCTGATTTGGTAATTGAAGATGTACGCATTGAAGACAACCAGATCACTAGCGCCGTCACTATCGCCATGGTTGAAACAGATCCAGGCCACGTTGATTTCGGTGTGTACTTCGATCAGTACTCCCTGCGCGCGCAATCAAATTCCAGCAGCACGTTGACAATCGAATTGCTCGACACCCGTAGCGCCGCAGCTGGTACTGACGCACTTCTGGACAATCCATATTGGGGCTTCACCTTCAAACTCGACGGTGTAACCCAAACAGTAACTTCCACTGCAATCGATGCAGCGCAAACCTACGCTGAACTGCTGGTCGCAGTGCAAGCCGCTATTGCTACTACTCCTGCGTTGGCAAACTTCACAGCAAGTCTGGGTGCTACTTTCTCTCGCGTTGATACTTTGTCCGGCGCAAGCGTACAAGGCACAGAACTGTTGTTGAATAACAGTGGCGCTGGCGCTCTGACAATCGATGAAACTACCGGTTGGCAGACACAGAACGGCACAGTACCAAACAGCTCCGGTTTGCACACGTTCATGACAACTGCATCCGATTCCAGCACCGACTTAGTTACCAGCAAAATCATTCTGGACGATGTCGGCCGTGGTAGCACAGGTGGCGATTTGGTAGTCGGTGGCTTGTCGGTTGGCGACACATCTTTATCAAAAGGCGTTGAGAAGTTTGAAATCGAAGTGCGCGACAACAGCAAACTGCAAACAATCAACTCCACCAATAACACACTCGAAGAAGTCGTTATCCGTAACGGTGCCACCACGAGCGATGTCATCACCAACGCCTACGATAAAGTAGTTACTACTAAAGACAGCGGCAATCTGACAGTAAATGGCACAGTTGATGCTGCTAGCGGCATTAATACAGCACTGCCAGGTAGCAGCGATCAGCACAATGCATTCGGTTTCTCCGATGTACGTGTACTCGATGCTAGCGCAATGACAGGCAAGTTTGAATTCACCGCTGAAATCACAGAAGCTTCTGTTGCCAAGTACATGAATTTGACTGACACAGCATCTGCTACAGCTGCTGCTGACACCATCAACTTTGCATACACCGGTGGTGCAAACAGCGACACTATGAAGGTGTCGATCGACGGCGCCGTATTGGCAAGCAACACCGTTTCTGGTCGTGAAGACTTCTCGTTGAATATCGACGGCGGTGCAGGCGATGATGTTATTGCCCTCACAATCGCTAACAATACAGAAGCTTGGTACAACAACCAAGACCTGAACAACAACGTTGAAATCAACGGTGGTGCCGGCGACGACACAATCACCACTGTCGGTGCTGGTGATGTTGTTATTAACGGCGGTGCCGGCAACGACACAGTCTACACAGACAACACAGGCGCCAAGGCACAATGGGTATTTAACACCACTGATGTTGCATCCGCCCGCGACATCACTAATCTGCGTTCAGACATTAGCAATTCTTACAACTTGTTCAACACCACCTTGACAGTAACCTTCAAGGGCGTTCCAAACACCGTTACAATCGACAACCTGGGCTACAAGACTACTGACTTGCAGATCAATCAAGCTATCAAAGCTGCCATTAAAAACGATGCAGTATTGAGCAAGTTGCTGTTAGCAGAAGACGGCCCAGCCAATACACTGGTCATCACTTCCGTGATCGACGGCGCAATGTCAACATCTGACTTGAGCCTGAGCTTCACAGCACCACCAGTAGATTCACTCTCAGCTGCTGAAATCTCTGCTGCTGGTCTGGTTTATAACCTGACATCACCTACTGAAGCCAGCGTATTGGCTGCAATCAATGCATCTTTGGTAACGCTAGGCAACAACGGTGACTACGTTACCGCTTTTGCTAACGATAATTTTGTTGACCTCACTGGTTCAGATAGCATCTCCACCAGCGACAACATCGTTACGCCAGGTGCTGGCAACGACGTCATCGTTCTGGGCACCACAGAGGGCTTGACTTCGGCTGAATCCAGCAACGAAACGCTCGTGTTTGGCGCAGGTTTTGGCAACGACGTCATCGTCAACTTCGCTGCAGACGGCTTTGGTATTGACCACCTTGACTTCACGGCCATTGGCGGTACAACGTTCGCATCGCTGGCAACTGACAAGTCGATCACGATCTCAACCGGAGTCGTCGCCGCTGCTGACAACACCATCGAGAAAATCACGGAGCTGTACGCCGCCGACAACACACTGGCCCAAACCCACGTCTATGTTGCAGTCAATGCACACAACGTTGGTACGGTCTATCAGGTTGTCGACGGCGCAGGCGTGGCCGATGGCAACGTCACCGCAACGGTGGCCGGTACTATCGATCTGGCTGGCACTGATTGGTTCACGCTCGGCGCTAGCAACTTCGTCGACGCTTCTGCTGCTGGTTACTCCCTGATTGAAGGTCCGACAGGCGCCACTGGTGCTGTTGTGCCTCCTGCGGCCGGCTTCACTACGGTTGATCTGGGTACAACCGCTGTTACAGCTACGGCTGCGGCAGAGGCTTTTGTCTATGACTTCGAGATGGTTGCGGGTCGTGCCACCAAGGCTGGCGATGGCGAAGTGAGCATCACCGGCTTTGACGTTACCAACGACAAACTGGTGTTTAACGACGTCGGTACCGGCACAGTTCTGACAGAAGCAGAATTCATGGCACTGGCCGGCGTTGTGATTTCTGAAAACCCATTTGATAACAACACAAGCATTTACTTTGATGCTGTTGCAGGCGTTTTGGGTGGCGTGACCTTGGTCGGTGTTGTTGACGCAGCGCTGAACACAATCACCGTTGAAACCACAGCTTAATTACTAGCGCCAATGGCGCTGCAGCCTAGTTAATGCCGGCCGCAGTGCCATTTTCATTTTTATTTTTACCAGGAAAATACAATGGCTACATTTGCAGGAACAAATTCCAACGACTTCATCGCCCCAACCGCCAATGGCGTTGACTACCGTGGTGGTCAGGGTGATGACACTTACCTTATTTCTGCCTTGATCCCGGCTGACGCAGTAATTGCGATCACCGACACCGAAGGCGCCAACAAGATCCAGCTGGCAGACGGCTTGACCATTGCTTCCAGCCTGTTTTATGCTAACGCAGTGCAGCTAACACTTTCCAACGGCGCCAAAATTCAAATCACCGGTGCCAGCAACTTCGTATACGACCTGGGCGCTAACGCCTCTGCAGACGACATTGCTACGACACCCAACCAAACCTACACTAATTTTGCGACAGTCCTTGGCGCAACGGTTCCTGCGGCTAATGCCTCAGCAGTTGCTGGTGCGACCAACGCGGTTGTGAACTCTGACGGCAGCGTTACTGGCGGTGGAGTAGTAGTTCCGCCCGTGACTCCGATCACGTACACCCTTTCAGGTGCGGACAGCATTAACGAAGGCGGAGCCAACACCTTCACCGTGACTGCTTCCGAAGCAGTTACCGTCGATACGGAAGTCACTTTCCAGTTGGCTCTTGGAACGGCGCAACTTAATGACTTTGGCGCTGGTTCGTTCAACGCTGTGAAGGTTGTGATCAAGGCTGGTGAGACCACTGCAACCCATGCAGTTACGGCAATCGGCGATGACGGCACCGAACTGAGCGAAACCTATAGCGTAACGGCCACAGTTGGCGGCGTGGCTGTCGGTACCACTGACGTGACCATTCTGGATGGTAGCGTTGGCGCGGGTCAGACTTTCACGCTCACTGCTGGTGTGGATACAGTCGTTGGTACTGCTGGTAACGATACAATCGTGGCAGCGGATACGGCTACAGGTACAGCGACTTGGTCGGCTGTAGATGCCATTGATGGCGGTGCCGGCAACGACACATTGACCATCGCACAAGCTGCTGTAATTACTGGCGTCCCAGCAGGTGCTTCTATCAAGAATGTTGAAACTGTCAAACTGGTTGGCAGCCTTGCTGTAACCGCCAACATGTCGGCGTTTACAGATATTCAAACATTGAACGTCATTTCTGGCGCTGCATCAGTTATTACAGCAGCTGCAACCACTGACGTCAATGAATTGTCATCTATCAATACGTCTTCTATCACGGGCGGTAAGAACGTGACAGTTGTGCACGGCACGGCGGGTGACACCACCGTCGCTGACGCTGCCGGTGCCGTCAATGTAACCAGCAACCTCGCTGGTGGTTCTGTCACAGTGACCCAAGTCAACAAGGCAACTGGTGATATCACCGTCGCTGCAAAAGGCAACATCACAGCCGGCGGCACATCGCTAAACGCATCGATTGTTAGTGCAGTAACTAAGGCTGATCAATTGGCGCACGTCGCCGCCAGTACAGCAGCAACTGCGGCTGAAACAGCTGCTAACGCTGCCGAAACAGCCGCCGCCGCTGTGGTAACCGCTCTCGGCGTGATGAACACTGCCGTTGCTGCTGGCACTGCCAACCCTGCTACAGTTTTCGCTGCTACGCTGGTAGCTTTGAACGCAAAAGCTATTACTCTGGCACAAAAAGTGGCAATTGACTCATCATTTGCAACCGGTTTGGCTAGCTCGGCTGTTCCTGCTACTGCCCTCGCTGCCGCCAAAGCTGCTGCACTGGCACTGGAAACTCCAATCCTGACCGCTGCCACCGCTGCAGAAGTAGCTACTGCTGCGACACTGGCAACTGCTACAGCTGCCAAAGTAGCCCCTGCTGCGCTCGTTACTGCTGACACAGGTGCCGCTGCTTACACCGTGACCGACATTGCCAATGTCGCACTAACCAGCGCCACAGTCTCCGGCAATTACACTGCTACTGGCGCCCTCAGCGTTCGGATTACTGATGCATCTACTTTGTCCAACACACTGACAACAGTAATGCTGGACAATGCCGGTGCTGCAACCTTGACTGGTAAAGCGCTGACAAACGTCTCGGTGTCCAATGGCGTCAATGCCGTAGTTATCAATAATGCAACAGTTGGTCATACAGAAAACCTGACGCTGACCAACACAACTGCTGGCACGATTACGGACGCGGCTGCTACCACAGTGAACGTCATCAGCAACGGTACCGCAAACGCAGTTACGTTAGCGGCTACTGCTGCAACCGCACTGAATATCAGCGGCGCAGGTAATTTCACTGATGCAGGTCTGGCAACTGGTTTGGCTGCTGCTGCTGTAATCACTGCAACGGGATCAACTGGTAACAACACAGTGACCATAGCTGCTGGCCAAACATACACGGGCGGCAATGGTGTTAACACCATTACAACCGGTGCTGCTGCACAAACTAAGGCTGTGACTGCTGGTACAGGTATCGCCGACAAGCTGGTCATCACCAATGCAGCAAACTCAGCAACAGCGCCTTCCGCCTTGTTCACTGGCTTTGAAGTCCTGCAAACTACTGGCGCGGCTGTGGATGCATCACTGTTCACAAAATCGGCCTTCACATCGGTGGTTACGTCCGGTTCAGCGTCTATCACTGGCCTGAACGCAACCCAAGCGGCGCATGTCACTGTGATGAATACTGGTGTGACCGCACTCGGTGTGACAGGTGCTTCGACTGTTGGTCAATTGGACGTGGTCAGCATCGACGCCAATGATGGTGTTGCAGCAATGTCTACGATTGCTCTGGGTGCCTTGACATTGACTGGTGTTGAAACCATCAATCTGACGGCAACCGATAACGTAACTTTGGCCTTGGGTGGTGCTTTGGCATTTACCAACGTCAATGTTTTGGGTGGCGCCGGTACTGTTGGAATCACCACGGGTGCCATCGCATTGAACGTTAATTCCGTCATTGATGCACACTTGGCTACTGGAGCGGTCACTGTTACTGCTGCCGGTTCAACTGCAAATGGTCTGAAGATTGTCGGCAGCGATACAGCAGCTTCCGATCTGACGCTGGGCACATTGGCTGGTGTAATAATTGCCGGCAATGGCAACAATACCCTCAACGGCAGCGTGCAAGCAGATACTATTACATCGGGTAACGGCAACAGCACTATCACCGGCAACGGCGGTGCTGACATCATCACGGTTGGTAACGGCTACAACACCATCACAGGTGGCGCAGCAGTTGACACCATCACTGTCGGTACGGGTGGCAACATCATTACTAGTGGCGCTGGTGCTGACATCATCACTCTGGGTGCTCATGTAGCCGGTGTGCGTGATACGCTGATCTACGGTGCTTCGGCTGCTGCTGGTGCAAACGTTGGTGGCGCAGCGAACATGGATACCATAACTGGTTTCGTTTCCGGCGCTGATACAATCCAGTTGCAATCTGGTGATGCAACTGTTGTCACCGGCGCTTATCTGGCTGGCTCGTTACTTGGTTTGAATTTGGTTGCCGGTACTTCGTCAGCTGCAACGATGCTGGCTGCAGTTACTGATGCCACTTCAGTTGCTGATTTGGCTGCTGTGTTTACAGCACTTGGTACCGCTACCGGTTTGGATAACTCCGCCGGTCATGCGTTTGCTGCTTCCACGGCATTAGCTGGTGGTATCGTTGCACGTGAAGTTGTTTACACGACTGGCGCAGCCGCTGGCACTTACTTGGTGATCAATGACTCTACCGATGGTTTCGGCGCTGGCGACATAGTCATCAAACTGGTTGGTAACACGGCCTTCGCTGCTGCTGACTTGACAGTAGTATAAGTTAGGGAGGGCCATCGCCGATTACTCGGTAAGCCCCTAGCCCTCAGTTCGCTGAGGGTGTAATAACCCAAAGAACCCCATCGCTCACAAGGCAATGGGGTTTTTTCTTAGCGCATTCTACGAGTGTGTTCAGAAAAAATTCCCCAGAGGATGTCTATGTCAAACTTCCAGGCAATCTCCCGCGAACGCCACGCCCACCAGCGCTGGCAACATTCTTCGGATTATGCGTTTGCTGCTGCCGACGCGGTCGTTGCGCTGGCCGCCGCCGAACTGCCCAAAGCGGCGATGGTTCTGCCGATTGCTTTCATCGAACGGGATGACGGCTTTGTCCCCGTAGCTGTGCTGGGCTTGCAACCGGGACGGAACCTGTTCGTGGCACCGGATGGTCGCTGGATTGGTAAATACATCCCGACTGCTTTGCTGACATACCCGTTCCGGCTGGTAAACTCAGAGCCTGGACAACAGGTGCTGTGCATGGATGAAGAAAGTGGCCTCGTCACTGGCGGGCCAACAGGAAAGCGCTTCTTCGCCAATGATGGCCAGCCATCCCCGGCGCTGCAGGAAGTATTGAACACCCTCAGTCAGATTGAACAAAACCGTTGTGCTACGGTGGCAGCCTGTGCTGTCCTGCAAAAACATAGGCTGATTCGCCCGTGGTCGGTGAATTTGAAGACCGATGCCGGTGCACAGCAGGAGGTCACGGGGTTGTTCAAGGTAGACGAAACAGCACTGAATCAACTGACACCCGAAGCCCTGCACGAAGTCCGCCAAGCTGGTGCCTTGTCGCTAGCCTATTGCCAGTTGCTGTCGATGCAGCATTTGCCGCTGTTGGGGGAGTTGGCAGAAACTCTCGCCAAAGCCGCTGCGCAGCTGCAGGTGGTACAGAGCATCGCGCCGGGCAGCGAACTCGGCCTGGAGCTGCCAGCAACTGAAATAATTACAGCCCCGCCATCGGCCCCTAAAGTGCTGCTGGTGACGTTTGACTGGAGCACCCTAACTGAGATGCCTTATCTGGTCAAACAAGCCGGATTCCAGGTTGATGTATTGTACCCGAGCGATAACTGGGCCATAAAGAACAGCTTTTATGACCGGTGGATTGATTCAGGCGATTCGATGGATACGTTGATCGCTGTGTTGCTGAAGTTGGCAGGCAATAACGTCTACCAGCATATCCTGATCGGCGACGACCCGATTCTATGGAAAATCTATAGAGAAAAAATTGTCGCCTTATGGCACATATTGCCAATCCTTAATGCATCAGCGTTGCCGATACTCAATAAAGTAGGATTTGCCGAGCATTGCCGTAACCATGGCATCCCCAGCCCGCAATTTGTAAGCGTGCATCAAAAGGACGAGGCACCAGAAGCCTTGCAGTCACTTGGTTTGCCCATCGTGGTCAAGGAAAATTACTCCAATGGCGGCGCAGGTGTCCGGATCTTCAAGGAAGAGTCGGCTTACTACGAATTCATGGATAACTACGATTATTCTGAGCCGCTCCTTGTCCAGCAGTTCATCGCCGGAGAACTGTTAGGTGTCGAGGCGCTCTTCAAAAATGGGAAATTGCTGCAATATGCCTGTTCCCTGGATATAGAGCCGACATTAGGGCCGACAACCCAAAGGCGCTACCTTCCAAACGACGAAAAAATCGGAGATATCCTTAGAAAGCTTGGGCAAAGTGCGCTTTTGCATGGCTTTGCGAATGTATCTATCATCCAAGAAACATCGAGCGGGGATTATTTTTTGTTTGAGGCAGACCCACGTCCGAATAAATGGGTGCCGTATGCCAGATGGTTCGGACGTGATTTTGCTGTTCCATTTAAGGCATTTCTGACAGATGGTGAGGCCGACGATGCAATGGGAAGCGACACCGTCAGTTGCGATGACATTGATTGCTGGGAGGTGGAGTACTTTCCAGATCATGCGGCAAAACTTTTGAATGCAGGGGCGGACAGGAGTAAAGAGGTCCTGCTGCATTTATTGGATTTTGACAGGCATTACAGGTACTCAATATACGACCCTGTCTTGTTTGAATCGAAAATGAAGGCATTCAATAAGATTTTGAAGTTTGAATAGCGCAATTGAATTTCAAAATATCTCTTTAGCATTGGCAACTGAATGACTGAATGACAGACTGACAGACTGCCAGATCAAAAACGATACAAGCCCCGCGCCAAATTAGAGGAGCGTAGCTTCATGCATAAAAACAACTCCGATACCGTTACGCTGTGTGCGCCGGATGCCGCTGCTATGGATGCGATCCTCGCGCATTTTTCTGCAGGGCAGTTGCCACAGGCGGCAGACGCTGCCTGTACTCTCATTAACAGATGGCCGGATCACGGCTTTAGCTGGAAGGTGCTCGGTGCAATACGTCACTTGCAGGGGCAGACGGTCGAAGCCCTGACGGCAATGCAGCACGCAGTGGCCTGCCTGCCCAACGACGTGGAAGCGCGCTGCAACTTCGGTTGTGTGCTGCAGCAGGCCGGACATCTGCCGGAAGCCATGGTGCAATATCACGCAGCACTGGCGCTGGCCCCAGAATATGCGATGGCTTGGGTGGGTCTGGCCGACTGTTATTGCGCGCTCAATCAGTTCGGGCACAGCGAGGCGCACGCCCGCCAAGCACTGCGTTACCAGCCTGACCATGCTGAGACGTTCGCGCTACTCGGAGCGGTGCTGCAAGCCCAAGGTAAGCTCGATGAAGCCGGTCAAGCCTACCGCCGGGCGCTGTCCCTGGATGCGGATGTACCGACAACGCAGGCTGGTCTGGCACAGGTGTTGATGCAGCATGGTGCGTTACCCGAGGCCGTTGCGCACTTCCGTCGTGCGCTGGCGCTACGGCTGCAGTGCAATACGGCTGCGGCTGTGCCGCCTGTTGTGCCGCGTTTTGACCTGCCCGATAACGAAGCGCTGCTGTGGCGCACGCTGGCGCTGCTTGCTCAAGCCGGGGTGCATGCGTTTGCCACCGCCGGCACCCTGCTCGGACTGGAGCGGGAAGGGACGCTGCTGGCCTTCGACAAGGATATGGATTTTGCCTTGCCGTTTTCCGAGATGGCAGCAGCTTGCGCCTGCTTGCTGGCACACGGCTGGGTAGAAGAACCAAATCCGATGCGGATGGTGAATCCGCGCAACTTCCGGCATCGGGAATCCGGCATGGTGCTGGACCTGTGCGGCATTGCTCTGGAGGACGGTACCGGCAAGGTCATCGGCGGCTTCTGGCAAGCCGGCCAGCCTTGGGCCTGGCAACGCATCACTGAGTTCCCATCACCGTTATCGCTGCATCAGGTGCGTCGCCCGGAAGGATGGATCTGGGCGCTCGACAGCCCACTCGCCTGGCTGGAAACGCTCTATGGCGACTGGCGCGTGCCCGACCCGGATTTTGATACCACCATTGCCGCCCACAACCTGCGCGGCTTTGCGCTACTCACTCAGTGCTACGCTTTCTCACGGATTTTGGAGCGCTGGCAGAGCGGTCACTTCAAGAAAGCCCTTGCCATCACACGCCACAGCCTGCGCCGCCTGACAGACGATGTGCTGCTGCAGCAAGTTGCAGCGCATCTTGAGGCTGTTCAGGTAACGACAAAGTCGGTGCAAGCCGTTTAAACTCAGAAAAAACAACAATGACCTACACCTTTGATTCAATTGACACAGCGCTGGCCGACCTGCGTGCCGGCAAGCTGGTGATCGTGCTCGATGACCACGACCGCGAATACGAGGGCGATTTGATTGGTGCAGCAAGCCTGATGACGCCACAGACCATCAATTTCATGGTGACCCACGGCCGCGGAGCATTTGTTGCGGTGTTTACGCCGTTCGGTTGGTGTGACCAACTCGGCATCGAACCGATGGGAGCGCAAAACGACTCCTTCAACCAGACCCAGTTCCGGGTGGCGGTGGATGCTTGCACGGGCGGCTCGGGCAGCTCGGCCGCAGACCGCGCGCTGACGGTCAATCTGCTCGGCCAGGCGTCGACCCGTGCGGAGGATTTTGTGCGTCCCGGCCATGTGGTGCCCATCGAGGCCCACCCGGGTGGGCTTGCTGTCAGGCGCGGGCATACCGAGGCCGGTGTGGCCTTGATGGCTTTGGCAGGATTCACGCCGCCGGTGGCAGTTGACCTGGAAATCCTGGATGAGGCGGGGGACATGGCGCGGGAAGTTGCGCTGTTTGCGCTGGCGCGGAGATTTGAGCTGAAGGTGATTACGGTCGACAGCATCGTCCAACGCATGAAAAGAAGGTGATAGCATGACGGGGAGACGGATTCTGACCGTCGGTGTGTTCGATCTGTTCCACATCGGTCACTTGCGTTATTTGCAGTATGCCCGGCAGCAGGGGGCGCACCTGACGGTGGCGGTGACCCCCGATGCGCTGTGCCATGCGCGCAAGGGCAAGTGGCCGATGATCCACGAGGCGCAACGCCTGGAAATCATCCACGGTCTGGGCTGTGTCGACCGCGCCGCGTACATGCCCAGCTCGCTGGAATTGACCGATGTAGCTGTGGCGTGGATTGCCCAGTGGGGCATCGATTATGTGGTGGTCGGCGGCGAGTGGGAGGGCACGCCGCGCTGGCAAAGGCTCACCCCCTTGCTCGCTGAGCAGGGCATTAGCGTGAGTTTTGCGCCGCACACCAATGGCATTTCTTCGACCGAGATTGTCGCCTCGATTCGGCAAGGCACCGATGGTGCAAGGGGTGAAAAGTGATCTCGAATAATAGGGGGCAGCTCACGTTTAATTGGTCACACCCACTAGCCTTCAGAACACCGAGGGTGCAGTAATGCAAAAAACCCCGTTTCCTCGCAAGAGTGGCGGGGTTTTCTCATTTTGCCGATAAAGGGTCAGCTGACAACCAACTTGACTCGCGCCGTTTTGGAAGCCCAAAGTAAGCGTCCTGCAGTTCCATATTCTTTCATTACTTTTTGTTGCCAGCCACAAGGGCGATACTGCTGTTTTCTTTCAAATAATGCAGGATATCTATGAGTGAAGCACACCTCGGTACGCTGTTGCTGCGCGATGCAGTAGCGCAAACCATAGCCAGTCCAGGCGCGAGCCATTGCTGGCACCGGCTGAAGGACTGCTATTTACAAGTCGATGACGAATTTGTTAAAAAGGCGCTGGTAGAGGATTTGCTGGAACATACGCCGGGTGATGGTGCTGCGGGATTTCTGCGCGCCACCTGGCTGGTTTCGATGCTGCGCGATGATGCTTATCTCGCAGAAGCGGGGCGCATTGTCCAAAACATCGTGCCGTATGATCCTGACCGGATGTCCGCGTTTCTGGTGTTTGCCTGGAGCCGGACATTGAGTCATGCAAATGACAGGGGGGTATTTGCGCAGGCGGTACGTGACGCATTTTTCCCGGAAATCCTGCAGAAGCTGGGGCAGCATTTGAGTCGGCTGGCTACGGCGCGTCTTCCATCCCGCAAGATTGAACGACTGCAAAAAATTGCAATAGTCACCCCCTATTTAAGCAACTATCCGCATGCGCCAACCGCAATGGTGCTGCATCAGGCCCGCATTCTGATCGAAAAAGGCGTGCAGGTCGCGCTGTTTTCCTGCCTAGATTTTGCTGTCCCGGGCATGGCGCATTTGCTCGGTGCCGGCGAAGCCACCACAATGGCTGCGTTTGATGCGGCCCAGTGGGGCGGGCAATGCCCGCCCGGTATTGCGATATACCAGAGTGTCGAACGCTTTTCGGTGATGGCGCGATGGACTGATATGCTGACCCATATCGCGGTATTTGATCCTGACCTCGTGTTGTCGGTGGGATTTTATTCGCCCCTAGTGGCGCCGCTATTCGAAGCGCGTCCGGTACTGGCGCTGAACATCCATTCGGTCGCACCGCTGGACCCGGTCGATGTCTGGCTCTGCGCAACGCAGGAAGATGCCGGCAAAACACATGATGAATGGGGCAGTCAGCTGCCCGATAGTATCGGCTGGCATCACCCTTACCGAATCCGGCGCAAACAGCCCGTAGCGGCACTGTCGCGCCAGGAGCTTGGATTGCCCGATGCGGCACTGGTATTGATCAGCGTCGGCTACCGGTTGGAAGCGGAAATCAACGGTGCGTGGGCCGCGCGCATGATGGCACTGCTCAAGGACCACCCCAATGTCACTTGGCTGCTGGTCGGCGGCGCCGGCACGATGCCGCCGGCATTGGCGCAGGCGCCTGCATCGCAAGTTCGAGCATTGCACGCGCATGGCGATATTCCTGCCGTACTCCAGTGTTGTGATATTTATGTCAATCCACCGCGCATGGGCGGTGGCTTCAGCGTCGCGGAAGCGATGGCGGAAGGGTTGCCCGTGGTCACTCATGCAGGTTCGGATGGTGGGGGCAAAGTCGGCAATGCAGGCGCTGGCAACGATGCCGACTATTTTTCAAAGCTGGCAGCACTGCTTGCCAGTGCGGACCTGCGGCAGCAGGAAGGGGCGGCGATGCGCGCGCTGTTTTCAGCCACGCTGGACCTCGATCAGTCCGGGCCTGGCCTGCTGGCTGCCTGCGATCTCGCGCTAGAACGGTTTACGCAGCGCACTACGTCAGTGACTTCTTGAACCTGGCAGGAATGCCGACCACCAGCACGTTCGCAGGAACGTCGGCGGTCGCCACCGCGCCGGCGCCGATGAAGGCGTTGCGACCGTGCGGTCCAGCGTTTCAGTTCGGCG
Source organism: Burkholderiaceae bacterium (assembly GCA_041736255.1). Taxonomy (GTDB): domain Bacteria; phylum Pseudomonadota; class Gammaproteobacteria; order Burkholderiales; family Burkholderiaceae_D; genus AVCC01. Next base: position 5,075 of record JBGSTZ010000111.1, on the reverse strand, counting down.
TAAGCGCTCCATATTATACAAAGCTAACATTGCACCTCTGGGAGCCTTGCACGATTCTGCCGGAACCAATAAGTTGGTGTGGAATGTCAACAAATGCAATATCAGAGTTTCTCACTATTTCGTCCAGCAGCCTGTCCAACATGCAGTCTTTTCGCACAAGAACAACGTCCGACCAATCCGTGTTTGTCAACATGACTGGGATAAAGTCGGTACGCTTAATGAATTCCGTTAATGCCGGGAGAACACCGAAATTCATTTTTATGCCACCGTCGCTATGGCAGCAATCATTTAAGACAAGTGCCCCATCTATAGCGACATGTTCATGCCAACACAGTAGCTCACGAAGGACGTGCTCGTACCGATGGTTCGCGTCAACGTAGACAATATTGAACTTTTCATCCCCGTTTTCACCCTTGAATCTGTTCAGTACTTCAATTGTATCTGCGCGAATGATTTCCACGTTGTCGCACGATTCAAATCGGGCGGAACACTGGTCGTATATTCTATCGAAAGTATCTTGCTCGGCAATAGAACCGCCGTAAAACGCATCAAGCACAGCAGGTGAAGCAATCCACGACGGGGCATCTTTGAATGGATGAAACGCGCCCTGCATTGCGATCGCACTCCATGTATCGACAAGAACCATCTTGCATGGCTTCATGAATTCGTACATATTACTTGCGTTTTCTCCACGCAATACGCCTAATTCGATGATTGCTGGCTTCAACTTGAGACTGTTGAAAGCCGCATTCAAAACCAAGAAAAATGCGTTACGATTTGTATTGCATACTTTCATATTTCACCATTTCAATTTAGTAAGAATTAACGGACTTGGCCTGCTCGCTATCTCGCGCTAGAACGGTTTGCGCAACGCACTACGCCAGCGATTTCTTGAACCTGGCAGGAATGCCGACCACCAGCACGTTGGCGGGAACGTCGGCGGTCGCCACCGCGCCAGCACCGATGAATGCGTTATCTCCGACCACCAGCCGTTCAATCAAGGTTGCGCCGATTGCGACCGTGACGCCACGGCCAATGCGTGACAGTCCACCCAGATTGCTGCCGGGCTGGATGCGCGAAAATGCGCCGATGTGGGTGTCGTGCCCGATAGTCACGCCGCGATTGACAAATACATGCTCGGCCAATCGGGCGCCCGGACCGATGACGCTGTTGGCACCCACGAACACGCCTTCGGCCAGCGTTGCCAGCGGCGACACGTAGGCGCTGGGATGGATCAGCGTATGAAAATGTAAACCGAAGCGCTCTTTTAATGTATCTGCCAGCGCAGCGCGTGTTGGTGTAGTTGGTCCCAGCAGGTATAACTCCCCCGGGGCTGGCTTGAAATCGTCAAGATGTTCGACCGCAGGCGGCACACAGGTGCCTTCCAGTGCCGCGAGGCGCTCTGTCAGGCTGATATCCCGTTCGCCGCATTCTTCCGGCAGGTCGATGACCACCTTGCCCAGTGCAAGCCCATTCGCCAAGGCGCAATCGAACAGGTCGGACAAGATATTGCTGACGCCGAAAATGACGAGCCGTGATGAAAGAGTGTTCATTGCAGTTGCCCCAGTCCCAGCATAGCGCGCACTGCTTGCGGTGTTGCAATCGTCCGGTCCAGCGCTTCGGCCTGGTGGGCAACCCGCTGCACCAGTTGTGCGTTGGTGGCGAGTTGCGTGCGCGCCGCATCTAGCCATAAATTATCTTCCAGCCCGACCCGCACGCCGTTCCCCATCACCACGCCCAGGGCATTGGCGCGGGTCTGGAAGCGCCCGATGCCGGCTAAGGACCAGATTGACTGTGGCGGCAAGTCACTGATGATGGCGGCCAGATGCAGCAAAGTGGCTTGAGCGGTGCCGGGGTTGCCAAGCAGGATATTGAAATAGAACGGCGGCGCGATCAGACCCTTGTCAATCAGGATTTTAGCGAAGTTGACCATGCCGGTATCGAACACTTCTAGTTCTGGCCGGATGCCACGTTCTTGCATGATTTCCGCAAGCCGCGTGATTGTCTTTGGGTCATTGACGCTGGCGCTGGTGGCGAAGTTCATCGAGCCCAATGTCAAGCTAGCCATATCGGGTTTGAAACGGCCCTCCAGGTAAAGCGTGGTCGCGCGACGCTCGACTTCATTTACCAGACGGCCCGAGGTGGTGGTGATGACGACCACCTCCGGACTGCTGGTGCGGATCGCGTCGATGATCTCCGCATAAACAGCGGGGTCTTCCGTTGGCACGCCGTCTTCGGCACGTGCATGGAGATGCACCATCGATACGCCGAGCGCAACGCAACGCGCGACATCGGCCGCGATTTCCTGTGGCGTGAGGGGCACGTGCTGCGATTGCGCGCGTGTCGGAACCATGCCTGTTGGTGCAAGATTAATAATCAGAGGTTGCATAAACGTCACAGTAAGCTGGTCTTGAAATATGCCGACGGCATATCAGCAGTTCCGCAATGAAGCAGAAACGTGAAATTGCGGTCGGGCGTGGCGTTGAAGTAATCCCGAAATCTCAGGGGAAGTCATCCACCAGGCTTGTAATTGGTCCAGGTGAATAAGTACGTATAAAATTAATGACCGCATCTAGCAAGGCGCGAGAAGAAGTCCTTGCGAACTATGATAAATTTTATCAGCGTTGCAATTATAAAATATTCCGGTGGGCACCGTAGTGCGCAAACGGAGCAATAGGAGGCTATGTTTAACTGGTCACATCCTTTAGCTTAAGCAAAAAGGCCTAATTTATTCTAAATTAGGCCTTTTTGTGAGAGCGCTATATTTTCTTTACCCCATATATCATTTCAGGGGGGCTTCATCCGGTTCCTCACGATGATTTTGCCGGGATGATACTGCAATGATTAATCTTCGTGCCGCGTTATTGCTGCTCTGCAATAATTAATCCGCTCACCTGCAAAAAATCGCGTATTGAACTGGTTTCATGGCTTCCCATATACCAATACTGCTCCGTCAAATCACGCAGCGCCAATTGCTGCAGATACGATAACCCCACTAGTTTTTCTAGCAACGACTCTACTATTGAGCCTTTGTAAGTATCACCATCGACACCAAATTCATTGGCAACATCCGATGCCATGGACTTAAAATCACTTGGTGCCGCGATTTCGCCTTGGAATGTATTGCACAACACATTGAAATCTTCTTCTGTAATGATTCCAGCAAGCTCTTGCCGCCCTTTTCTCAGCGCATATTCCAGACGCCCCATTGCAACCGTTGCAGTTGCATCAGGCGTCATTCCCGCATGTTTAAAGTAATGTTTCGTGGCATACACGTCAGCGAACTCCGATGAAAATAATATAGCTTGCTGAATATGCCACGAACAATTGGGGTTATTTGCATTATCGAAATCAGACTCCTCATCGAGGTCAATGTTCAGATTTTCGGTGCTGGATTCATTTACTGCATCGTGGTTAAGTTTTTTCATGTTTTTCTTCAATTATCAATTTAGGATTTAATTCGATGTATGAGCAGGCCCATTTAGCACCGCGACATATCGAAAAATTACCGCATTTATGCGGACAGCGTTGACTAGTGGATGGGAATCGCGGGCGTACAAACGCATGCGATCGGACCATCAAGGACGGCGGAGCTCGAACGCGTACGTCACGGGGTCGGGCCGTGAATGAAATTGGAGAGAGCGGAGAAAGTTTGCCAGCTTCGAAGAGAGTTGGCGCGTGAGTATGTTCGCTTAATAGAAGCGAGTAGTTAATACAGGGAATTACCGGCAAAATGATAGACACAAACGCTCCTTGCCCATAATGGGACAGTTGGAGCGTCAGGGCCTTGCTTTTACCGAACGCTTATTACACGAATTGTATATGGACCGGCACTACTTTTAAGGTTCACCGTAAAATTCTTCGCAAGGGGCAGGTCTTTCTACCTACCAGTCCATTGTTGCAATTTAGCATTTTTTCCATGCGAGATCAAGTAATATTATGTTTCATATGCAATTTAGTTTCTTTTGCGTCCTCCTTGGATAACTAAGTAAAGTTTTCCGCGACAAAATCGGGCCACAAGCCCGACTTTTTTGCATTCCAGAGTTTTTTTGGCTTTTGCGGGTGTTTTTGAGACCGAATGGGCGTGTTTTTGTGCCATTCAGGGGTCTTTTTTGGCGTTTTAATCACGACAGGCAAGCGGGAATAGCCGGCATGCCGGCGTGTGAAGTTTTGTTGCTGTTTGAATCTAGGCGGGGAGCGCTGCGCCGACCCTGGCTGCTTGTGCCAGTCGTGTCGCTTCCAAAATAGTTTGTTCTTCCCTGTAGCGCTGTTTGATGCCTAGCGTCTCTTTTGCATGCTGCTCGAGCATTTGCGGCCGCTCCAATATCTGCTGTGCCAGTTTTTTCGGTATCAGCATCCATTCCGTCAGCCGCGTGCGCACCGACGCCACCACGGTGCTGGCGGTACGCCACAACAGCTTCGTTTTGACTTCCCCGGTTTTGCCGTTGACTTTTTGCAAGGGCGTTTTCACTTTCTGCTTCATCAAGAGCGTGATGCCCTTGGTGCGCGTGATGGTTTCCCCATACGCATTGAGCGCGTCCTCAACCAGTCGTCCGAGCATGAAGCGCTGTGCAGTTTTGGCCGTAGGCGTGCGGCCGGCGTCCAGCCCGCCCAGGGCTTTGACGAACCCCACCGCGTCGCCACGCTGACCGACGCCAGCTTCAATCCGTCCTGGCTTGTCGCCGCCCCGCGCCAAAGCCCACAGTTTCTTCAAGAGCTTGTGTTTCGGTGCCGTCGTCAACCGGCGCAATTCGTCCCAGGCAGTCAGGCACTTCGCAATCCCGAATAGCTGCCCTTGATTCAGACCCCAAACGCTGCGGTACGCATCGACCCGTCTGGCGTTGTGTTCGTGCTGTTTTTTCTTTTTTCGGGTGTCGGCATCCTCATCGACAAACAACCCGGCTTGCTTGTTCAGCGCGTCTCCGGCGTCCACGGTTTTGAGCAGATATTTCATTGCGTAACTGGCACCTGACGAGATGTCACGGTTGATACGCGACACTTCCACTTGCGCGCCTTCTTTTGCATGCGTCACCGGGCGTGCGCTACCGTTCAGCAAATGGTCGCGACTGTCGAAT
>JBGSTZ010000064.1:0-1748 GCA_041736255.1 Burkholderiaceae bacterium | reverse complement strand
GTCATTGACGCCGACATTCCGGTGCCTGCGCTGGTCGATGTCCGGTTTGGCAACGTACCCACGGACGCCATGCTGAAACAATTGCAGGCGCAATTGCGGCCTGTCGCACCCAATACAAGACTGGATTCGCACAGCAGCTGGATGGCACCTTTCTTTAGGTTGATGTCGGCGCTGGTACTGCTTGCAGGCGCTGTATTTTTGCTTCTGCTCGTGGCGACATCAGCAGTCGTAGTTCTGGCCGTACGCAGCACGCTCAATACACATCGGGGCACGATCGAGATCATGCATATGATGGGCGGCACCGACCTTCAGGCGGCACGGCTGTTTCAGCGGCGGGTTGCACTCGATGCCCTACTTGGCGGGCTTGTTGGCCTAGGGGCGGCTGCGGCGGTCATATTGGCGATAGGCGGACGCTTTGCTGCGGTAGAACCCGGTTTGCTCGCCGATGCCTCATTCCCATGGTATGGCTGGGCGATATTGGCGCTCATTCCGCTTGCCGTCATGGGCCTTGCCATGCTTATGGCACGCTGGACGGTGATTTCAGCGCTCAAGAAAATGTTATGATCAGACGGCTTTTATCATTCATTCTGCTGGCATGGGCGCTGGGCTTTGCCTGGTTTGCGCTGCTTCTGCCGCAACCAGCCGCGATGGCCGATACCGATGCCGTAGTTGTCCTGACCGGCGGGCCAAACAGGATTGATCGCGGTCTCGAAATATTGGAAGCGGGCAAGTCCAAAAAAATGCTGATCTCTGGCGTTGACCGCGATGTCCGTCCGCCCGAACTGGCCGCGCAATATGCAGGTTCAGAGAAATATTTCGATTGCTGCATCGATTTGGGATTTGCATCGGTGGATACCCGTTCCAACGCACTGGAAACCGCGCGCTGGGCGGCACGGAACAAGGTGAAGACGCTACGGTTAGTTACACATGACTGGCATATGCGACGTGCACGTTTTGAACTTGACCGGGCGTTGCCCGCTAGCATCGTTGTGACCAACGACGCCGTAGCAACCCAGCCGTCGCTGCAAGCGCTTTTCAGAGAGTATAATAAATACTGGCTGCGCGGCGTGGCGGCGCTGGTCGGGATTTGATGTGATCCCCGCAATCCGCACCATTCTATACACCGTCATGTTTTTCGGTGGTTCGATTTTCCATGCAGTCACAGCCTTTATCGGTAGCCTTACCTCGCCGAGTTTAATGCACTGGGCGGTGCGTGGATGGGCGCGCTATCAGCATTTTTGCGGACGATGGCTGCTGGGGATCGACGTCATAATTGACGGCGATATGGCCAACCGGCCCGTGCTCTACGCAATCAAACATGAAAGCATGTACGAGACAATCGATATGCCGCGCGTTTTCCACCGGCCGTCGGTCGTCGCAAAAAAGCAGCTATTCGACATCCCGTTCTGGGGCAAAGCAGCATTGGCTTACGGCATGATCCCTGTAGACCGCGAAGGCGGCGCTGGAGCTTTACGCGATATGCTCACGCGTTCCCGCCGATTGCTCGCAGACGGCCGCCCGATTATCATATTCCCCGAAGGTACCCGAGTGGTCCATGGCGAGACGCCTCCGCTGCAATCCGGCTTTGCCGGCCTCTACAAGATGCTGAACGTGCCGGTCGTGCCAGTTGCAGTCGACAGCGGCAAATTAATGCCGCGTAACCATTGGCTCCGCAAATCCGGCGTGATTACCTACAAGGTTGGCGAGGAAATCCCGGCTGGCCTGCCAAGAGCCGAAGTCGAGGCGCG
>JBGSTZ010000014.1:0-5478 GCA_041736255.1 Burkholderiaceae bacterium | reverse complement strand
CCGGCAAGGCTGCCGCCAGCATGGCGCGTGCGGTTGAGCTGGCGTGGCCGGCTGCGGCGCCGCTGGAAGGCGTGGTCGTCACGCGCTATGCGCACGGCATGCCAACCGAACGGATTCGGGTGATCGAAGCTGGCCATCCGGTACCGGATGCAGCCGGAGAGAGCGCGGCGGCGGAAATTTTGGCGCAGGTGCGTGCGCTGACGCCGGCCGATCATTTGATCGCGTTGGTGTCCGGCGGTGGTTCCAGCCTGTTGTCGCTGCCGGTTGCCACCGTGCCGATGGCGGATTTGAAAGCGGTGACTCAGGCTTTGCTGCACTCCGGCGCGCCGATTACCGAAATGAACGTGGTGCGCAAGCATCTGTCGCAGATTCAGGGCGGGCGATTGGCCGCAGCCTGCAAAGCGCCGATCACTGCCCTGATCATCAGCGACGTGACCGGCGACGATCCGAGCGCGATTGCGTCCGGCCCAACCTGCTTTGATGCCAGCACGTATCAGGATGCGCTCGACATTCTCAACCGTCATGCGATCAGCGCACCGGCCAGCGTGCTGGCGCATTTGCAGGCGGGAGTTCGCGGTATGGTCGGTGAAACGCCCAAACCGGGCAGCGCAACATTGGCGCATGTGCGCAATACCGTAATCGCCACCGCGCACCAGAGCTTGCAGGCAGCGGCAGAATTTTTCCGGCAGCGCGGCATCACGCCGGTAGTGCTGGGCGATACCGTCACCGGCGAAGCATCGGAAGTCGCCAAAGTGTATGCGGCGCTGGTGCGCGAAATCCGCCATCATCAGCAACCGTTCCGTGCGCCGGTGGCCTTGATTTCGGGTGGCGAATGCACGGTCACCGTGCGCTTGGGTGACGAACCCGGACGCGGCGGGCGCTGCGCCGAATTTCTATTGTCATTGACGCTGGAACTCGGCGGCATGCCCGATGTGTATGCGCTGGCGGCCGACACCGACGGCATCGACGGCACCGAAGACAATGCCGGAGCGGTGCTGATGCCGGATACGCCAGCACGCGCTGCAGCGCTGGACATCAACGCCGCAGCAATGCTGGGCGCGCATGACAGCTACCATTATTTTTCTGCGCTGGGCGACTTGCTCGTCACCGGCCCGACCCGCACCAATGTCAACGATTATCGAGTGATCCTGGTTCTTTAAAAATGGTAGGCAGGTAAAATGGCGGCACTCCACAGAAGGCGCCGCCATAATCATGACCACCACCACACCGATCAATACACTCACCATCACCCGTCCCGACGACTGGCATTTGCACTTGCGCGACGGCGCAGCGCTGGCTTCCGTGTTGCCGCACAGCGCACGCCAGTTCGGCCGCGCAATCGTGATGCCGAATCTGAAATCTCCAGTCACCACCACTGCGCAAGCGGCGGAATATCGCGCGCGCATCCTGGCAGCGTTGCCGGCGGGAATGGATTTCGAACCCTTGATGACGCTGTATTTAACCGACAACACACCGCCGGATGAAATCCTGCGGGCAAAGGACAGCGGCTTCATCCATGCGGTGAAGCTGTATCCGGCCGGTGCCACCACCAATTCAGACGCCGGCGTGACCGATCTGACCAAATGTTATAAAACGCTGGAAACCATGCAGGAAATCGGCATGCCATTTCTGCTGCATGGCGAGGTTACCGATCCTGAGATCGACATTTTCGACCGGGAAGCGGTCTTCATCGAGCGCGTGCTGCAACCGCTGCGAAGCGCGATGCCGGCGCTGAAAATCGTCTTCGAGCACATCACCACCAAAGACGCCGCGCAGTACGTGAGCGAGGCCGACGGCCCGATTGCGGCCACCATCACCGCGCATCATTTGCTGTACAACCGCAACGCCATCTTCAAAGGCGGGATTCGCCCGCATTATTTTTGCCTGCCGGTGCTGAAACGCGAACAACACCGGCAAGCGCTGGTGACGGTGGCCACCAGCGGCGATGAACGCTTCTTCCTCGGCACCGATTCGGCCCCGCATCCGAAAGGATTGAAAGAAACCGCCTGCGGTTGCGCCGGTTGCTACACCGCTTTGCACGCGATGGAACTGTATGCGCACGCCTTCGATCAAGCCGGCGCGCTCGACAAGCTGGAAGCGTTTGCCAGCTTCCACGGCCCGGCGTTTTACGACTTGCCGCGCAATGCCGGAACGGTGACTTTGCAGCGCCAGGATTGGACCGTGCCGGCCGAATTGCCGCTGGGCGACGCCAGCATCGTACCTTTGAACGGCGGCGAAACGATTGCTTGGAAATTGCTGTAGGCGGCTGGTTCAGTTTCTGATGAAAAGCAGATCTGAGTGTTGCCATTTTCAGCCAGCTAAACAATTACCGATAGGATTTTGATGGACAGGTTTGCTGTAGACGCGACGATTGAGCCTGCGCTTGCTGCGGTACATGCGCCGATAGATTGGACACGGCCTTGGTTGGCGACAATCCAAGTAGCAGCCCAGCGCGTGACGGGCGCTGCTGATTGGCGGCAGGCGCTCAATGCGTGTGCCGTCGCGGATGGCTTGCACAACCATGCCGGTTTGCCGCTTTCTTTTGTGCCGCAGGCTGCGTTGCCGGTGGGCACCGCTTACGAAGCCTTCATCAGCGCCGCCGGTTGCGTGCCGACCCGCGCTAATTTGCACGATTTTTTCAATGCGCTGGTCTGGCTCAGTTTTCCGCGCATCAAGCGCCAGCTGAATGCTTTGCAAGCGGCCCAGATCACGCAGTCGGGCGTCGGCAAAGAACGCGGTCCGGCGCGTGACGCAGCCACGATTTTCGATGAAAATTCGGCGCTGCTGGTAGTGCGCGATGTGCCACAAGGCCGGGCGCTAGTGACAGCGTTGCGCAACCACCAATGGACGGACGCTTTCATCGGACATCGGACCGATTTCGGCAGCGTGGCGGAAGTCTGGTTATTCGGCCATGCATTGATGGAAAAACTGGTGTCGCCGTACAAGGCGATCACCGCCCACACGCGTGTGGTGATGGTGGAGGGCGCTTATTTTACGCTGGATTCCGCAGCGCGGCGGGCATGGATAGACCGCCAAGTCGCGCAGGAACTGACGGATCAAGGCTTGAGCACTGCCGATTTCACGCCGCTGCCGGTGCTAGGCGTGCCGGGCTGGTGGCCGGAGCAGGATGCTGCGTTTTATGCTGATGTCAGCGTGTTCCGACCCAAAAGACAACGCTGAATGGCTGCACAGAAACCTGCATTACTTGATTTTTGGTAAGTTTTAGGTACAAACACCCAATACAAATGAGAATGATTATCATTGTTATGATAGAATTCTTGCATTCGACAACAGCAACGAAAGCAAGCATCCCATGAAAAAATCCCTCGGCATTCTGTTGTTCTCTGGTCTGGCATTGAGCGTCAGCACAACTTATGCGGCTGAAACGCCGATTGGCAAGCACCAGATTTTGCACGGCATGGAAATCGGTGCCGTATTTTTGCAGCCGATCAAGATGGATCCGGAAGGCATGATGGGCAAAGTCGCGACTTCCGACATCCACCTCGAAGCCGATATCCATGCAGTCAAGGACAACCCGAACGCGTTTGCCGAAGGCGACTGGGTGCCGTATCTGGTCGTTAAATATGAGTTGAGCAAGGTCGGCAGCAGCTTCAAGGCGGCCGGCGAGATGATGCCGATGCAAGCCAGCGACGGCCCGCACTATGGCGATAACGTGAAGCTGTCCGGCCCCGGAAAGTACAAGCTGAAGCTGACCGTGTTGCCGCCATCGGCGAATACCTCCGCCCATTTCGGCCGTCATGTCGATAAGGAAACCGGCGTTGCGCCATGGTTCAAAACTTTTGACCTGAATTACGATTTCACCTTTGCCGGCACCGGCAAACGAGGCGGTTATTGATTAATCCAAAGGCAATCGTATGAACGCCTTGACGCTGGCGCCGCTGGGAAACTGGTTGCAACGCAATGGCCGCCTGATCCGGCGCGTGCAATGGGTGGTGGTGCTGTTTTACGTCGCGCTGCTGTTGGGCCCGGCGCTGTTGCCGCTGCCGGACGAGAGCGCACATATCGTGAATAACCTGACCATTTTTGCCCAGTTCGTATTCTGGGGCCTCTGGTGGCCGTTCGTGCTGCTGAGCATGGTGCTGGTCGGACGCGTCTGGTGCGGCGTGCTGTGTCCGGAAGGTTCATTGACCGAATGGGCCAGCAGTAAAGGTCGCGGCCGCAGCATTCCGCGTTGGATGCGTTGGGGCGGCTGGCCATTCGTGGCTTTCAGCATGACCACGTTGTACGGTCAGTTGGTCAGCGTGTATCAGTATCCGAAAGCAGTCTTGCTAGTGCTGGGTGGCTCCACCATGGCTGCCATCGTCATCGGTTATTTGTACGGGCGCGAAAAACGAGTCTGGTGCAAATACCTGTGCCCGGTGAACGGCGTGTTCGAGTTGATGAGCAAGCTGGCGCCGATGCACAATCAGGTTGACGCCGAAGCCTGGCGCAGGTCTTACCATAGCGTGATCCCGATTGCGGCGGTCAATTGCGCGCCGCTGGTGGCGATGCGCCAGATGCAAGGGGCAAGCGATTGCCACATGTGCGGGCGCTGCAGCGGCCATCGCGACGCCATTACGCTAACCGTCAGGGCGCCGAATCACGAGGTGGTCAAGCTGGGCGCGAAGCTGGCAACCGGCTGGCACAGCGTGCTGATCCTGTTCGGGTTGCTCGGCATTGCGCTGGGCGCATTCCAGTGGACTGTCAATCCGCATTTCATCGAAGCCAAGCAACTGATCGCCGAATGGCTGATCGAGCGCGACATCCTGTGGCCGTTCGCCGAGAATGCGCCGTGGTGGTTGCTGACCAATTATCCGGCGTTGCGCGACGTTTTTTCGTGGCTCGACGGTGCGCTGGTGGCGGGCTACATTCTGGGCATGGGCGCGCTGATGGGTTGCAGTTTGAGTGTCATCGTCGGTTTGGCCAGCCGATTGCTGGGGCCGTGGCAGCGCCAGCGTTTTTATCATTTGTGCCAGGCGCTAATTCCGCTGGCTGGTTGCGGCGTCTTTCTCGGCCTGTCGGCGCTAACCGTCAACTTACTCAAAAACGATGGAATTCCGGTGTCTTGGGTCGGTGACTTGCGGCTGATGCTGCTGATCGGCGCCAGCCTCTGGTCGTTCTGGCTGGCAGTGGGTATTACGGGCCAGTACGCTGCGACCGCATGGCAACGAATTGCCGCGCTGGGCGTATTCGCTCTGGCGCTGGCGCTGGTCGATGTAAATTGGATTTTGATGTTCTGGATATGGTAGTACTGGCAGCCGTACTTTATTTTTACAACTAAATATATGCGGAAAACAGCATTTTTTTAGGCATACTATTCAGTTATTGCGTTATTAGGTAACTGATGTTACGCAGGCCTCAGTATAAATTGTTAATCTGTTGAAATGAAAAAAGCTGAACTTGAGTTGTACACGGATTATTTGATAAGTACATTTGGACGGGCGACAGCGACAGGGTTGTCTGCGATGGTTGATGGGG